>CAZPXZ010000007.1:0-40038 GCA_964590405.1 uncultured Rhodobacterales bacterium
TCATATAACTGGGGTTGTTCTTGAAATGACGGCTGGCGACCAGCATCGAGCCCAGCGTCAACATGATCGTTCTTGGGAACCGGGTCGCAATCAACGGGAGGATTGGCTCGCCACGCACGATGGAATTGCCGAAATCAAGGTTGAGCAGTTGATTCAGCCAGAGAAAGTACTGAACCGTAACAGGCTTATCGAGATTGTAGAACTTCTTGATGCGTTCAACTTCCTCGGGATAGTAGCCCTCGATCCCGAACATGACGGTGATCGGGTCGCCGGGAACCATGTGAATGGTGGCAAATACGATGATGGAAAGCAGGAACACCGTGGGGACGACGAGGGCAAGCCTGACGATGATGTATCTGATCATGAAGTGCAGCTGCGCTCGGGCCTGCTCGGCGACGAATCCGTCAGTGGACTGTACACCGGCTCAGCCCGCGTGTGAAACCGCGGACTGGGCCGGTGGAGGTCCTGCCATCACTCGATGGCAGGACCGATCACAATTCAGTCGGTCACCCACACGTTACGGAAGTCGTAGCGGATGTCTCGCTGCGAGATCCAACCCTGGATCCGTTCCCGAAGCCCTGCATATCGTGAGCCGTTGGTGGCCACGATGAACGGAGCCGCGTGGTCGATGCGATACTGCTCGACCTTACTGTAGAGCTCCTTGCGCCGTTCGAAGTCGAAGGTCGCCCGTGCCTCTTCCAGCCAGGCGTCGACTTCCGGGTTGCTGAAGCCCCAGCGGTTGCCGGGCGCATCCGTATGCATGAAGAACTCGACAATGTTGGCCGGGTCGTTCCAGGACTCGCGGCCCACGGTGGTGGTCGAGAAGTCCCGCTGACGGACCCAGACATCGATGAAGGTTGGTACCTCGAGTACCCGCAGTTCGAGCTTGATGCCGATGCGCGCCAGTTGCTGCTGGTAGGCCTGTGCAAGCGGAACCTCCAGCGGTGTCTTCGGTACCAGGTGGTCGACCGTGAGCCCGTCGGGATACCCCGCTTCGATCATGAGCTGCTTCGCCTTGTCGAGGTCGGCCTCGTACTCCCAATTGGGATCATAATACGGGCTTTCCTTGGCAATACCGCTCACCTTTGCCGGCCCCGTACCCTGCAGTGCGATGGCGGCTGCCTCGTGACGATCAATGGCGTACTTGATTGCAAGGCGGAGCTTCTCGTTGCTCTTCCATGGCTCCCGCTCGAGGTTGAAGGCGAAATAGTGAAGCGCCATGACACTCCGACCGCCGTCATCGAGCTTGATGCCGTTGGGCGGATTGTCGCGCCACGCCACGACGTCGCGGGCATTCAGCCACAGGATGATGTCCACGTCTCCGGAGCGAAGCGACGCAATTTCGGCGCCATATTCCGGCTGGTAGACGAAGGTGAGTTCGTCAAGAAGCGGCATGCCCTCTTCGAAATAATCGTCGAAGCGGACGAGTGTGTGGTGCGATCCACGCTCCCATTCCTTGAACATGAAGGGACCTGCACCGACCGGATTGGTTTTCAGATCGCCCTGCGCCTCAACCACCTCGATCGGGACCATGGCCACGGCGGTCAACCCGCCGAGCACGGTGGAGTCGGGCACGCTGAGATGCATGGTGAAGGTGCGATCGTCATTGACCTCGACCATCTCGATGGACTTGACATTGTTCTTCACGCTCGCGGCCTGCGGGTCGGTCAGCACCCGGTCGATGCTCGCCTTGACGTCCTCCGCCGTCATCACGCGGCCGTTATGGAACTTCACATTCTCACGAATGGTCATCCGGATCGTCTGCGGATCGATGACCTCCCAAGATTCGGCGATCGAGCCTTCCAGCACGGCATCCTTGTTGAATCTGACCAGATACGCATTCAAGGGCTTTGACGCCCAGTCGATGTTCTTTTCGGTTTGCAACTGGTTGTCCAGATGTGTCGGCTCTGCATTCAGAGACACGACAATTGAACCGCCTGTTTTCGGTTCGTCTTGGGCTGTTGCGGGAACCGCTGCCAGTAGTGTGCCGATAGCTAGCGATGCGAGTAAAGTGCAGACTGGTTTCATGTCATCCTCCCTGTCGGACAGTGCGCCGAGATCAGCATGACATGAACTGAAGCGACCTCGGCTTCATTCATCATCGTATAATCAGACTAATTGTAAGGTCTGGGGCAAACAACAGCCGAGCGTTTCACTGCTCGAAACAACTTCTCTCCATACCGTCTGGAATCGGTCCTGAGTGCTCCGGGCCGATGGACTGCGGCATTGCGATTCTGGGGAGACCGACAGCCGGACGCGGGGATCATGAGTCGGAATTCCCGGACGAGACGAAGGAAACCAAGGGTCGGAGTACCGAAGACGGCAAACAGGGAGGCAGGAGGGCGGTCGCACTTCGATCCGGTCGTACCGGCATCCATTCGAAATTGCGGAACCCAGCGCTCAGAACGGGCGATCCCCCTTGACGGTAACCCGTCGGCCCGAGCGCAACGCAGGGTAGTAATCCCACATCGCATAGTGCATCGCGCAGCGATTGTCCCACATCGCGATGGAATCCGGCTGCCAGCGAAACCGGCATTGGAAGATCGGCTTCGCGGTGTGCTGGAACAGGAAGTCCAGCAAGGCACGACTCTCGTCTTCCGGTATGTCATCGATACGGGTTGTGAACGATGCATTGACGAAGAGTGCCTTGCGGCGCGTCTCCGGATGGGTGCGGACGACGGGATGGGAGTTGCAGGGATACTCCCGATCCGACGGATCCAGTCCCTTTCTCCTGGCACGATCCCGGTAATTCGGGCCGCCATCATGCGTTGCCCTAAGGCCGTCGATCAGATTCTTCATCGGGTCGGACAGCGTCTCGTATGCCGCGTACATGTTCGAGAACAGGGTGTCTCCCCCGATCTCGGGAAGAATATCCATCTTCAATATGCTGATGGCGGGAGGCGTCAGGTCGCACGAGATGTCGGTGTGCCACTTGTCACCGGCGGCCCGGGTGGTGTTCTCATCCGCATAGACGCAGAAGATCTCGGGCGGCAGACCCTCTTCGTGCGGCATGATGTCACGGCCTGCCGGATGCACATGCAGTTCTCCGAGAACAGGACCAGGTGATCCAGTAGCGCGGTCCGGATTGCCGAGACTTCAGCGTCGCTCGGTTGTGCCAGATCGACGCCAGAGACTTCCGCCCCGATCAGGGGCGTTAGGGGTCTGATCTTCAATTGGGTCATCATCCCTCCCTGCGGAACGGGTGGCTCCACGCCGTTTCCGGTGTTGTAGTTCTGGGCTGCGGGGTCTTCAACCACTACACCTCGAAGTGATCGGAACTCGTCCTGCGGACCATATCTTCGTCGATGGTAACCCCGAGGCCGGGCAGGTCAGGAACCAGCAGTTCGCCGCCCTCGACTGCAAGGGGCGGGTCCAGAAACCGGTTGGTCCGCCGAAGGAGTTCCAACTGGTTCTCCTGGATGGAGAAGTTCGGAATTGCTGCGGCAAACTGCCAGGTTGCCGCCATGGCGATGCCCGAACACACGCCGACATGCGGCGCAACCGCGATGCTCCTTGCCTCGGCAAGGCCTGCAATTTTCATTCCCGAGGTGATTC
Organism: uncultured Rhodobacterales bacterium; assembly: GCA_964590405.1. Lineage (GTDB taxonomy): Bacteria > Pseudomonadota > Alphaproteobacteria > Rhodobacterales > CAZPXZ01 > CAZPXZ01. Next base: position 3,556 of record CAZPXZ010000007.1, read on the forward strand.
CGGTGCGACCGATATCGGGCTGCACGACTTCGATGGCACCGTTCTCGAACCACGTCTGGAACTCGTGCGGAGTCCGCAAGGCTTCGCCTGCGGCGATGGGAATGTCCACCTTGTCCACCATTCTCCGGTGTCCGTCCACGCTGTCGTGGGAGACTGGAGCTTCCAGCCACTCGTATCCTTCGCTCTCAAGAACGCGTGCAACACGAATGGCGTCCCCGACGTCGTAGCGCCAAAGAAGGTCGCAGAAGAGTCGTGCTCCGGGAACGGCCTTCCGTACCGAGCGAATGACCACGGAGTCTTCGGCAACGCCATACCCGAGGAAGAGCTTGATCCCAGCAAAGCCCTCATCGATGAATCGTCTTGCCGCAGTGCATTGCTCATCCAGGGTTGGCTGCCGCAAACCCGACACGTAGGCCGGCAGTCTGCGTCGGACTGGCCCGCCGAGCAACCTGCAGACCGATGTCCCGTGGTGCTTTCCCGCGATGTCCCAGAGGGCAAGATCTATTCCGGAAATCGCGTCTACCATGAATCCCGTCCCGTGGCCGCGGACAATGTTCAGGTGGTACGCGTCGTCCACGATTCGGACCCGTTCCAGCGGGTTCTGGCCGATGAGATACGGTCCGAGGAGATGGCGGATGATGGAGGCCGGTGTCTCCGGCAGCAGTGGCGACTGGGCCTCGCCCCAGCCCGTGATTCCGCTGTCCGTCGTGATCTTGATCAGGCAGGATTCAACCATGCGGCTGTAGGACTGCCTCCAGGTTGGGGGTCGGAAGTAGTCTGTCCCCGAAATCAGGCCCGGTGTGGCCTCGGTGCCGGACAACCTGTAATGCTGGTCATCCTTGTAGACGAAGATGTCGACGGACCGGATCTTCAACCTTGAACCTCACCCTGCGGTCGCGAGCATTGCGCTGCCCGCGCCAACCCGCCTCGCGTTTGCCGCAGGAGGGCCAGCTTGACCTCATGTCGTACGCAATCCTTACGCGGTTGTCCCGCGCATTGCAAAATCGAATCGTCTCGAGCCCTGAAACAGGGTTGGCAACTGTGCTGTTCTGGAGTCGCGATCTCGCGGTATGAAACCGGAACGAAGCCACATGCACCTCCCGACAAGGGTTCGGTTTTCCGAGGATCGGGCAGCCTTGCGGCATCTGGACTTCGGACAGCTTGTCATCCCGAATGGAAAATGTAGGTCGGGCTCGACCAGGCCTGAAAACCGTCCTCCTGGATGATGGTCACATAGATCGCATTGTCCCTGTCCCGTTGGAGGGGAATTGCTCGGGATAATTGCATGGACGTTTCGGTCAGCTCGTCCGGCAGGCGGTACACGCGCATTCTCCGCCTGAGACCCCCGGCTTCGAATGGCAAGTCTTCCATGCCGATGTCGGCCACGTCCAACGTCGTTTTGACCAGTTCTGTATCGATCGAGATGCTGCCCCGGTCTGCCGACTCCAGCCAGAGGTCCATGCCGCAGAAGCTGCCTGTCGTGCTCGCCTGCCATGTGACCTCGTTCGGCGACAGCAGGCGTACACCCTTCTCGAGATTGTAGAAGTTGACCGGGCAGAGCCGCTCGACGGAGTTTCCTGACAGGGAAAGGGAGGAGGTCTCTCGGCCGCGGCCGCGGTATCGCGCTCCTTCGAACAGGATCCGGACCCGGTTCCCGAGGTTCTCCCGGGTGTAGGGACGTACCACATGCACATCGTTCCCGGCATTGCGGATGATCACCCGCTCGACCGGGGCGGAGGCAACCAGGTCGACGAAGAACTCCACCTGGTCGGCGTCCGACCTCAGAATGTCACCCATCATGGCGCAGGTGACCTCGCTTGTTCCGATCGGACCCATGTTGGGGTCCTGGTCAAACAGGGTCGCCGGTGTCGGGAACTCCACTCGCGTATCCAGGATCATGCGGTTGCCGGAGGTTGCGTAGTGATGCCGCCGGCGCAGGGCATCGAACACTCCGACCCGGCTGAACTCCGGAGCCAGAAAGCAGGTCAGCCCGCCATAGGAACCGAACATGGACGCGCCGGGATAGCTGGCGCCTGGCCGTCCCTTGTGGCCGTCGCTGTTGCCGACGATTCCGATGCGGAAACCGTTTCGAAACGCGTCCTCGAGCAGCCATTCGAATGTTCCCCATGCCGAGTGCACTTCGAACGCCCGCTCGATCCGGATGTCGTGACCGACATCAACATCCGAATATCGTCCGCCTACATGGGCATGGACGATACAGTCCTCGTCTTTCAGGCGCTCGAACAGGGTATTGACGTCGATTGCGTCCGTCTCGGCATCCGACATGTCTTCGACCAGCGCGTGCGATGAACGGAAGATGGGACGGTTGTCCTCAAGGTAGAACACGTTCCGGTCGCCGCCGAGACCGGTATTGCCGGACCACTCGTATCCCGGGATCGCGACAAACGAACCGGGCTGATCGTACTCGGCGGTAACGGAGTTCAGGTCACGCCAGAATTCACGGGTTATCTGAAAATCATTGCCTTGGTGCCCGAGCACGTCAAGAAACGCCCGATCCCGACCGAACGAGAAATAGTCGCGCACGGAGTTCGTCCCGATCGTCTCCTCGGACTGTCCGTGCAGGTCGCCCCAGAGCGCGACCGCCTGTGGCGAGGACCGGACGCGCATCGGGTTGCTTCGAGAGACGGTGTTTTCGGCATCGTCCCGGAGTTCGATGACGAGTGCGTCCGTCGCCTCCGCGGACAGTCCTGAAATGGTGCACGCATGCCTGCCCGGCACGAATGTCACCGTTTCCGGCAAGCCCTTGACCGGCCCGGAAGCGGACAGCCGGAAGGTCCGATCACACTTGTCGCTCGGATTCCCCCAGCGGTCTTCACCTTTCAGGCGCAACGAGAAGTTCCTGCCGGCCTGCTGCAGCGTCGGAAGAACTGCGACCCACTTTTCCGGTTTGCCCGGGACGATGGAAATGAAGGGCTGTTCCGGAAGCTCGACATAGTCGAACGTCGCGATCGCATCCACCAGTACCCGGAATTCGAAGTTGTCCTCACAAAATGTCTGCAGTCGGATTCCGGGGCTCCCGTGGCGGGTATCCCCGTAGCGGACAATGAGTTGGTCCCCTTCTTTCAGATAGCCCCGCACGACCTTGATCATGAGGGTCTTGTCCCAGGGGCGGATGTTCATCTTCTGATCGTAGCGGACATCGAGGACGGCTCCGTTTGTCGCTTCCACGGACACGAAATTGGGCGCGGCCGGATCTTCGAACTGCGGGGGCGACATGTCGGTGGCGAAACGGTGCACGATCCGAATACTCCCGGTGTCGTCGATCCCGAATTTCCCGGCGGTGTAGGTGAGCGTGAAGGAGCCGAACGAACCGGCTTCGAATGCGCCCTTTGGTGTCACGTCCGCCTTGCCCAGCAGGAGCGGCATGTACGTGGAATGTGGCATCTCTGTTCCTGACTTCCCTTTGCTGTCGCACGACGCTGTTGCGCGGTTGAATGGCAAACGATCCGGTTGTCGCTGCGCGTTCCCCGGATCCTTGTAGCCTCCGGGCGGAGCCCCGATCCCGCCCGTGACAACGTGATCGTTGCTGCAGTTCGGACTTGGGCACCCGCCCGACGATAGCGGAAGACCGAGGATATCGTGTCTCGTGGGTTCCGTTGCCCTGCGATTGAGACGACAATTCGGTCAGTCGCAACCATCATCGAGCGCGCGCTGTCCGGCTGCGGCAGTAAAGCCGGGAAACTGGGACGGAAAGCAGGCATCTGCCGAACCGTTCCGGGTTCACGGGCTGGACTTTGGATCACGAACCGTCGCCCTACTAGAACGGACTCCGGAAGATCTGGAGTGCGGAGTGCTCGAGCGTCTGCCAGAGCGGGACAGATTCACGACCAAGCTGTTGGCGGTTCGGGGTCGCAATGCACGCCTCGGACGCCTCGGCGTTTCACTTATTGAAACGAACAAACCTTGTAAGATCTCCGGCGAAACTACTATCATCGGACCCGTAGGCACGTTGGTATCGCGGTTCCATTGAAATAGAACGGAATCTGTATCGACCGGCGAAGCCCACGGGAGGAGGCGTCGCATTGAAGAATGCGCCGAAAGTCGACGACCGGTTTGCTGCATCGAGGGACTACGTCGAGAGGGCATCGGCTTCAATACCGGGTTCGGTAAATTCGAACATCAGGTTGGCCAGCTTTCCCGTACCGCTGTGCTTCGAGCGTGGCCAAGGTGCCTATCTGTTCGATCTCGACGACAACCGCTATATCGACTACGCGTTGGGGATGGGGCCCGCCGTGCTCGGCCACGCCCCGACCGAGGTATGCGATGCCGTCGCAAACTCGCTGTCGCTGGGCCAAATGCTGGGCGGGCAGCATCGGCATGAACTTGCCTTGGCCGACCGCATCAAGCGCATGATTCCGAATGCCGAACGGGTCCGGGTCGGGATGTCCGGATCCGAGGTCGTGCAGGCGGCAATTCGTGTTTCCCGCGCTTTCACGGGCAAGCGGAAGTACATCAAGTTCGAAGGCCAGTACCATGGCTGGTTTGACAACGTCCTGCTCAGCAATGCACCACCGGTCAAGACCGGGTCCAGGGCTTCCGCGACCTGCCTGGAGCCGCATCTCGAGACACGGGGCCAGGCGGAATCCGTAGCCGACGATGTCATTGTCCTTCCCTGGAATGACGTGGAGGCGGTGAAGTCGGTGCTTGGCGCCCAGGGCCAGGATGTCGCCGCCATTGTTACCGAACCTGCCATGTGCAACACGGGAGCCATCGCGCCTGTGCCCGGCTACCTGGATGCACTTCGGGATCTCGCTTCCTTGCATGGTGTGGTCCTTATTTTCGACGAGGTCATCACCGGATTTCGGCTGGCCTTGGGTGGTGGTCAGGAGAAGTTCGGAGTGAGTTCCGACCTGGCGACATTTGCAAAGGCAATGGCAGGCGGCTTTCCGGTGTCCGCACTGACCGGACGGGCAGAAATCATGGACCTGTTCGGTACCGGTGCCGTAAATCACTCGGGAACCTACAACGCAAATGTCCCGAGCGTGGCTGCGGCCATCGCGACGCTGGATCTGTTGGCCGCCGGGAATGGCGAAGCGATCCGGGAACTCGACCGCAGGGGCGAACGGCTGATGGAAGGTCTGCGCCGGTGTGCAGCGGACCGGAAGTCGATTTTGAGGGTTCAGGGATTCGGCCCCTGTTTCAGCACCTTCTTCTCGGACCTCAACGAAGTTTCTGACTACCAGAGCTATCGCCGTACCGATCTGAACAGGCAAGCCAGATTTCTCGAGCACCTGGTCGTTGCCGGCGTCCGGCCGACAAGCCGCGGCACCTGGTTTATCTCCACGGCGCATTCGGACGATGACATAGAAGAAACCGTCGCCGCCGCCGGCAACGCCCTTGACGCGATGGAGTCCGATTGAGTATGGCGTGACAGCATCTGCATTCGTCGGTGTCGCCTGACGACCGGATGGTGCGCCGTCCCTGCACGGCAACGGATTTGAATCAGGCATTGAGAATTTTGTGGACCGATGGCGACGGCCGACAAAGAGAACCGTGCTTCATACAGGGTGAATTCGCTCTCCAGGGCGCTATCCGTGCTCGGGAGCGTTGTCGAGAAGGGGTATGACATCACACTTGCCGAGGTCGTGAAGGAGGTTGGCCTGCCGAAGGCGACAGCCTTCCGGTACCTGCAGACACTCGTTGCGTCCGGCTATCTCAGTCGGAACGGAGGCACCGACACCTACGGGGTCGGACCCAGATTCCTGACCATCGCTCGCGAGTCGGAGTTTCTCCGTCGACTGAGAAGAGCATCCCGGCCCGAGATTGAGCGCGTGGCGGCGCTCTTCGGACAGACCGTGAATCTCGGAGTCCTTGCGGATGACGGCATCGTATATCTCGACATGGTCGAGTCGCGGCGTTATCCCGAGATCAAGGCCCGCGTCGGAGGTCATGATGCATTGCATGCGACCGCGCTGGGGAAGGCGATCCTCGCACATCTTCCGGTGAATGAGCGCAGCTACTGGCTCGGCAGGCCGCTGACGGAAAAGACGATACGCACGATCACGAGCCGAACCGAACTCGAACGGGAACTGGCACTGGTTCTCAGGCGCGGTTATGCCGTCGACACCCAGGAGAACGAAGACGAGGCGATGTGCGTCGGCGTACCAATCCTCTGCGGGCCAGGGTATCCTGTTGCCGCGATGAGCCTCACGGCAAGGATTCGGCGAAGGACCGTGATTGCTCAAGAGCGGGTAACGCAGGAACTGCTGAACTCGGCAGCGGTCGTTTCGGGGGTCCTGGATCGGACTCCCTGGCTCGAATACCTGCAGAGCCGTTCACGGAGTCGCGGCTGGTCGTAGAGAGCGGTGGTTCCCGGGTCGGCGAGGGCGTTGCATTCCCGGGACCGGCTGGACGAACGGGGTGCCTGAACCGCGTTGTCGACTGTACCTGCACTGCCGCATGTGCTGGCTGGCAGGCGGTGCCATCAAGGAAATCGTTCCTTCCGAATGGCTTTCCTGACACCGGGGATCCATACAGGCTCCCTGGCCCGGCGGCAGACCGCGGCTAACGCATTCGCCCTGGCGTGAGCCACATATCCGGATTCCGTCCCAGTTTGCCCTTGACCAATTCCGTGGCTGCAGAAAGTCGTTCCAGCGTTTCCGGCGGCAACTCGACCTCAAGTACGGGAAGGTTCCAGCCGAGTTCGTCCGGAGAGCGGGCTCCGACGAGGAACGATGTTACACCGGGTTGCGCCTTGACCCAGGCCAGTGCCATGAGCGCCATCGACAATCCGGTTTCCTCGGCCAGTTGGCGCAGCGTGCCGATGGCATCAAAGACCTCCGTTTCGACACCGGCTTCATCGTGGAGTGCGGCGGGCCGCTGGCATGAATACCAGCGCGATTGGGCGAGACCTACCGGAACCTCGTCAGCGTTTCGATAACGCCCGGTGAGCAATCCCTGTGCCAGCGGGCTGTAACAGATGATGCCCACGCCTCGTTCGATGCACAGCGGCTGGATTTCGTGCTCGATAACGCGCCACAGTAGGCTGTAGGGCAACTGGTCGGTGACGCATTCGCCCGTACCGAGCAGGTCGTTCAGGTCGCGCACGGCAAAGTTGCTGACGCCGATGGCCCGGATCTTGCCCTGCTCCTTCAGCTTCTGCAGTGCACCCGCAGTGTCTTCGATCGGTATGTCGTGGTTCGGCCAGTGAATCTGGTACAAATCGATGTAGTCCGTACCGAGATTGGAGAGGCTGCGCTCGCAAGCCGTGACCACATCTGCCGAACTCAGGTTCTCGGTCGATGCCTTGGTGGCGATGATCGCCTCCTGGCGGCGCTCCTTCAGGGCCCGCCCGAGGACTCGCTCGGACTCCCCCTCCTCGTATCCCTCCGCACTGTCGAACAGGTTGATGCCTGCATCCAGGGCCGCGTGCACCGTGGCAATCGAGGCCCGGTCGTCCTGCTGACCCCAATACGATCCGCCGGCGAACGGCCAACAACCGAGGGCAATTTCCGAGACGTCGATCCCGGTGTTCCCCAATGTCCTGTACTTCACGTCCTCTCCTCCCAGAAGCGCCGGCCTCGTTCAATTGCAGCCGTGCCGGGACAGCCTATAGTTCACGCAGCAGTCATGATCCAGCGTTCCATCCCCTGTGACCGCCTGCACAGGATAACCGAACGCTGAAAGAGTTGAAGCGGGAGTGATACCCGACTTCAGTGGCGCGGGGGGCGACGATCGATGCGGATCTTCATTGCATCTCTTGGAACGGAAACCAGCACGTTCGCCCTGTTTCCGACCAGTGTCGAGAATTTCAAGCGGCACTTGTGGGCGGAACGGGGAATTGAGGATCTGCCGCCGTCGCCCGGAAGTGCGGCCCCACGGAGATGGGTCGAACTGGGGCGGAAGGCTGGCTGGGAAGTCGTCGAAGGACTTCACGCCTGGGCCCAGCCTGCTGGAATCACGACCCGTCCGGCCTATGAGTTCATGCGGGACCGCATCCTTGACGATCTGCGGGCGGCGGGCCGCGTTGATGCCGTACTGTTGTCGCTGCATGGCGCGATGATTGCCGAAGGATACGACGACTGCGAGGGCGATCTAGTTTCACGTGTTCGGGACCTGGTGGGTCAGGATGTGCGGATCGGTGTGGAACTGGACCTTCATGCCCATATCGACAACAGGATCCTCGATGTCAGCGACATCATCGTCATCTACAAGACCTATCCCCATGTCGACTACGCCGAACGTGCGGAGGACCTGTTCCGACTTGTGCGACGCACCCTCGATGGCGAGATCGAACCTGTCATGGCCCTGTTCGACTGTCGCGCGATGGGACTGTTTCCCACGACACACACCGGTGCCATGGCGGCGTTTGTCGACGAGATGGTTTCAGCCGAGGGGACCGGCGGAATTCTCTCGCTATCGCTGAATCACGGGTTTCCGTGGGCGGACGTTCCCCTTGCCGGGGCAAAAATGCTGTGTGTCGCCGACCACTCGATGGAAGTGGCACAGCGAGCGGCCGAAGACTTCGGACGGCGCTTCTATGACATCCGGGCGGAGGCGGATCTGCAATTCACCCCATTTGATGCAGCGATCGAGGAAGCCGGAACGGTGGGAGACAAGCCCCTGCTTCTCGCTGACACGTCGGACCAGGTCGGCAGCGGCGCTCCCGGCGATACAACCCATGTCCTCCGGGCCCTGATCGAGGGCGGTATCCGAAACGCAGCCGTTGTGCCGATCTGGGATCCGCTGGCTGTGGACATCTGTTTCCAGGTCGGGGTGGGCACAAAACTGATGCTGCGCATTGGCGGCAAGCTGGAGCCGCATTCCGGTCCGCCGCTGGATGCCGAGGCAGAAGTCCTGTTCCTCAAGCGCGACGCCGTTCAGCAGCAGCTGGAAACCGAGTACGTGTCGCTTGGCGACATCGCTGTCGTCCGGGTCGAGGGCATTGAGATCATGCTGACCACAAGGCGTGTGAATGTCTTCTCGCCCAGCATTTTCGAGTGGCATGGCATCAGGTTCGCCGACAAGCAGGTGGTTTCGATCAAGAATCTCTACAAGCACAAGGATGTCTTCCAGCCGCTGACGCGCGGCCAGTTGTTCGTTGCCACGCCCGGTTCCAGCAATCCGGACTGGAAGTCCCTGCATTTCGAGCGCCTTCCCCGTCCGATCTGGCCGTTGGACCGGGACCCGCTCGGTCGAGACATCGGTTAGTCATTGTCAATTCTTGGATCGGCGACTGTATGCGGGAAAATCTCGCGCCACGGGTTCACGATCCGGGAGTCCCACATCCAGTGTGCGCTCTGTCAAAACTCTGCCAGATATCGATAGGAACTTATTTACATTAGTGCCGAACGACACAATCTGTATCAATTTCACGGTTCACAGGAGTAGGTAACCCTAACGCTCCTCCCCGTGCAGCAGTGCCAGTTCCCGACACCAGTATGTTGCGGGCCGCATTCAGGTCCGCGTTCTGTGCATGACAGCAAGCCACACACTTGAACTTGCTCTGTGAAGTACGAGAGCGCTTATCCTCCACTCCACACTCACTGCAAGTCTGTGAAGTAAATGCAGGGTTGACCAAGATAACCTCACATGCCTTGTACTCCAGCATCTGCTTGATAACACCCCAACTGGTTTTCTGTTTCTCACGGTTCAGACCAGTCTTGGCTCTAACATTCCTTCCAGGATTCCTTTTAGTACCTTTGGCAGACTTGGTCATGCCCTTGGTGTTCAAGTCTTCTATAACAATCACCTGAGCCTTGTTAGCCAATAGGCGTGTTACCTGGTGCTGCCAGTTACGTCTTGCTTTCCTAAGCCTGTGGTGCGCCCTAGACAGCCTCATACGTTGTTTCTCACGTCTGCGGGAACCCTTCTTCTTTTTGTCCAACTTTCTTTGGTGGCGCTTTACCTTGGCCTCTAGCGGTCTACTCATGGGTCCCAACGGCCCTGGTGTACATGGGCGCTGCCGCAGTAACTGCACGACCCGGAATCGCTGCGATGGTCATGATCCAAGCGGGCAGACGGTCTGCGTTGCGAATGCGCCGGCTCTTTCTGTACGATTATCATCTGTGGCAAGTCTCGGAGAAACCGGGTGAATACAAGTGATTCCGAAATCCGACAGCGATTGCGCTTGGGCGAGGATAGTGCCTGGGAGTTCAAACGGTTCGAGTTCCATAGGAACCGACCGACAAGTCCCCGGCGGGATGATCTCGCCGATGAAATGGCTGCGTTCGCGAACGCCAACGGTGGCGTTCTATTGTGCGGAGTTACCGACGATGGACGAATTCAGGGAATGTCGCAGTCGCAGATGGCTGCCGTCGACCGCCTGCTGGTTGAAGTAGGCACGGATTCCGTGGAGCCCCCTTCTGCGTATCAATGTTCACCATCGAGAGCTGGAGGGAAAGGCGTTTCTGTTCGTCGAAGTCCCGCGGGGCGAAGCCGTTCACGAGCGGGCCGGAAGTGCGTTCATCCGTGTCGGTTCGACCAAGCGTCGTCTGGATGGTGCCGAACGCCTTCGGCTGGCGCAGAACCGCACGTAGAACCGCTACCTGTGGTTTGACAAGCAAATTGTGCCCCAAACGGGTTTCGAAACTCTCAGCGAGAGACTGTGGGAGCCGCTGCTCAGTGTGGCCGGAGCAACTGATCCTCGCCGGGGTCTGACGAATCTGTGGCTTCTGGCGCAGGATGAGAACGGTGTGGACAGAGCTACTGTCGCTGGCCTGTTGCTTTGTTCTACGTCGCCCCAGGACTGGTTGCCGCAGGCCACGATTGTGGCAACTCACTATCGCGGACGAGATCGATCGTCGGGCCAATTGGATGCACAGGAAATTGGGGGTCCGCTCCCTATCCAGATCGCTGATGCAGTGAAATTCATCGCTCGGAACATGCGCGTTGCAGCCCGTAAGGTTCCCGAACGGGAAGACATACCGCAGTACAGCACCGCTGCGGTATTCGAAGCAGTGGTCAATGCTGTCGCACACCGCGACTATTCAATGTCATCGCGGCGGATCAGGCTATCGATGTTCAAGGGCCGTCTTGAGATCGATTCGCCCGGACAACTTCCGAATGGCATGACCATCGAAGGCATGGACACAAGTCAGGCAACGCGCAACGAAGTGATCGCTTCCGTTTTTGGTCGAATTCCCGTTCAGGACGTCCCGGGAGGGAATCATCGACGATTCCTGATGGAGCGCCGAGGTGATGGCGTGTCGATCATTCTCAGGAAGACAAGGGAAGCCACCGGCATCCTGCCTCAACACAGGATTGTCGACGGAGCCAGTCTGATGCTGAGCATTCCCGCCGCTAGACTCGAACTTACTCCCGCTGATTCCACGGTTACGGTGCACTCGGAAGGAGAGCCTTTGCCGGGAATCGAGATTCTTGCGCTCTTTCCGAACAAGACGTGGAAACGGGCAACAACTGACGAAGCCGGTGAAGCGGCTTTGAGCCTGTACACGACGCATCTTCCGATGACTGTTTACGCTGCAGCCCCGGGGTATCGTGCCGGACTTGAGCGGGAGTGGTTGCCGAACCAGGGTGGCCTGCTGCTGGAACTAGGGCCGCTTCCGAGTGGAGGTTCGGCCATATTTCCCCTCGCTACCGGTCATCTCCCCGGCATACGCGGGCGGCTGAATCCCATACGTGACACATCCGATCGAACGTATCTGTATGCGGACAATATCGCCATTGAAGCTGGACGGCCGCAGCCAGTGCCTTTCAGGCTGGGCAAGGCAATGAGGCTTACGGACGCGCATGGAGCCGAGATATCGGCAACCATCCTTGACATCATCGGACGTGCCGCGTTGGTCGAATATCGGCCCTTCCATCCCGGAACATGTATGGGCAACGAAGCCGAGTAGGGAGCGCTGAGATGGCCGCGACAAAACGGCGCGATGGTGATGAGCAAGTTGACGGTGTTCGCGGATGAACGGGATGGCACTATTCGAAACTGACGGATTCGTGACGCTTTCGTGGGTTTGATCATTCCAGCGGCAGTTTCGGGCGACAGTGCATTCCGCCGCTCCCGGGAAGTGAAGACGCAAATTCGTCATGTCCGCCCCCGGAACTCCTGCTGGAACCCTCTCCAATTCCCTTGCGAAACCTCATCACGAGTCTTGCAGAGCGACTTCCGTTTGTGCAACATTGGATAAGAGACGAATCGGCAAGATGGCACAGGGCAGGCGACGTAATCCCTTGAACCGAAGAAACGTTTTCGGGAACGGCGTGGTGATCGTCAGACGCTGCTCACGCATTGCGTCAAGCGTCAAAGGCGTCGACCGTCGCCGTCAAATAGAAACTGGTGATCCCTTTCCCACGCAATGCCACAATTCTCGCCTTCGGACGGGATCAGATCGGTACCATCCTGCCGCACTGTGAATAGTGTTCCGTCGTTGAGGCGCACATGCAGCAGGGTTTCCGCGCCGAGCGCTTCGGCATACGTCATGTGCCCGTGAATTCGTGCCTCTCCAGATGGGCAAAGTCGTGAGTGTTCGGGTCGAATACCCAATTGCTTGGCGCGAGTGTCATCGGAGCCTGCCATATGCGCGGGCAGGAAATTCGTAGCTGGGGAACCAATGAAGCCGGCCACGAACGTGGTGCTCGGGTTGGCGTATACGTCTAACGGAGCCCCGATCTGGTCCGCGATCCCGGCATTCATCACGATCATGCGATCCGCAAGCGTCATCGCTTCGACCTGGTCGTGGGTAACGTAAAGCGAGGTTACACCTAGCTCCCGTTGCAGGTCCTTGATCTCGAGTCGCATTTGAACGCGAAGTTTGGCGTCTAGGTTGCTGAGGGGTTCATCAAAGAGAAATGCTTTCGGTTTGCGCACGATTGCACGGCCCATGGCAACCCGCTGCCGTTGACCTCCCGACAATTGTCGGGGTCTCCGATCCAGCAAGTCCTCAAGTTGAAGCATGTTTGCCGCGCTCTCGACGCGCGACTTGATCTCGCTTCGTTGAACGCCGCGGATCTTGAGTCCGTATGCCATGTTGTCGAACACCGACATGTGCGGATACAACGCATAGTTCTGGAACACCATGGCAATATCACGATCCATGGGTTCCACATCATTGACGCGGGCGCCGTCAATCTGCACCTCACCCGCCGAAACCGTCTCAAGCCCTGCCACCATTCGCAGGAGAGTGGACTTTCCACAGCCGGAAGGGCCGACGATAACGATGAATTCGCCGTCGGAAACGTCCACGGATACTCCGTGAATTACCTCCGTCTTTCCAAAGCTCTTCCGGACACTGTCCAGACGAATCGTTGCCATCGGCTATTTCTCGCTTTCAATGAGGCCGCGAATGAACAACTTCTGCATGAAGATCACGACCAGGACTGGCGGAACCATCGCCAGGATCGAAGTTGCCATGATCACCGGCCAATCAGCGTAGTCGTCGCCGGAAGGGAACATCTGCTTGATCCCCATGACGATCGTATTCATTTGCGGATCGGTCGTGATGAGAAGTGGCCAGAGATACTGGTTCCACCCGTAGATGAACAGGATGACGAAGAGGGCGGCAATGTTGGTCCGGCTCATGGGAACAAGGATGTCCCAAAAGAAACGCATCGGGCGGGAACCATCAACCCTTGCCGCTTCTGCCAGTTCGTCTGGCACAGTCATGAAGAACTGTCGAAACAGGAATGTCGCTGTAGCGGAAGCGATCAAGGGGAAAATCAGTCCCGAGTAGCTGTTCAGCATCTGGAATCGTGCCACGACCTCGAATGTCGGCACAATTCGAACCTCGACGGGCAGCATCAGCGTGAGGAAAATCAACCAGAATACTGTCCTTCTTCCGGGGAACCGGAAGTACACGATTGCGAAAGCCGACAAGAGGGAGATGACGATCTTCCCGAACGCGATACCCAGCGCCATGACAGCGGAATTCAGTAGCATCCGTGCGACCGGCGCGTTGACGCCGGAAACCAGCGCCTGCCGGTAGTTTTCCCAGAAGTGTTCTCCCGGCACCAAAGGAATGGGTGGCCGTATGATGTCGGACTGGGTTACCGTCGAAGCCACGAAAGCCAGCCAGATGGGAAAGAAAATCAGGAGCACGCCGAGGATCAGTCCGGCATGGATCATCCAGTAGGATGTTCCCCTCCGTTCGACCATGCCGCTCATCAGTAGTGCACCCTTCGTTCGATGTACTTGAACTGTACGATGGTCAGCAGGCCGACGACGATCAGCAGGATGACTGATTGGGCGGCAGAGGACCCCAGATCCTGTCCGACAAACCCGTCGGAAAATACCTTGTAGACCAGAATCGTTGTCGCCTGCTGCGGCCCACCGCTCGTGATCGTGTGAATGACACCGAAGGTTTCAAAGAACGCGTAGACAACGTTTACGACGAGAAGAAAGAAGGTCGTGGGAGAAAGCAGCGGAAAGACGATGGTCCAGAAGCGTTTCCAGAATCTGGCGCCGTCAATGGCTGCGGCCTCGATCACGGATCTCGGAATGGCCTGAAGTCCGGCGAGGAAGAACAGGAAGTTGTAACTGATCCGCCCCCAACTCGAGGCAATTACCACAAGCGCCATGGCTTCGTTCGCGTTCAGGACGTGATTCCATTCGTATCCAAGGAGGCCCAGATACCAGGACACGAGGCCCACTCGTGTGTTGAACATGAAGAGCCACAGTACACCGGCAACCGCTGGCGCGACCGCGTAGGGCCAGATCAGCAATGTGCGATACGTTCCAGAGCCCTTGATCAGGCGGTCCGCCAGCACCGCAAGCCAGAGCGCCACACCCATGGAGACAAGGGTTACCAGGGTCGAGAAAATCGCGGTAGTTGCAAAACTCGCCCGGTAGTAGGGATCCTGAAGTAGGAACAGGAAGTTGCCCAGACCGACGAATTGAGACTTGAGCCCGAACGGGTCGGGAATGTACATCGACTGCCAGACCGCCTGTCCGGCCGGATAGAAGAAGAACACCGCCGTGATCGCGAGTTGCGGCAGGACAAGCAGGAGTGGCAAGAGCCAGCCGCGAAAGATGACCCGCTTTTCCATGGTTTCAGGAGTACATGTATCTCAAGCCGGACCTGGAACCGGGTCGTGGAACCGGATTCCTTGGGGGCGACACATGGCTCTTAGTCGGGTCCTCTTGGGCTCGGGAGCAAAGTCTACGTGCGGATATCCCCGCGGAGCGTGTTTCGATTGGTTACGATATTGATGGCAGCTCCTTGCGCGGGTTTCCGGGGTGGGTCTGGCAGGGCCGGATCGGCGTCGAGACCGCATTTTGCAGCTTACGGCAACAGAAGCGGATATCGAACCTTCATCTGCACTCTCGTCATTCTCAGGGCAGCACTTTAGGGCAACCTCCCTTGACGAGAACCACGATCGGGAAACGTCGCTTCGTTTGGCGGTGCGTTCAAGCCGGCTCGTGGTCGATGGGCGAACAGCCATGGATCGCTCGAACTGGCGTGGAGCGGGACCGCAGAAGACCGGTCGACAGTCCCGAGACCGGGGCCCCGAAAATCCCTTGTGGGGCTCCAGGGCTCCGGTCCGGGACAAGCCAGTTGTCAGCGGTTTGCCTGCTCGAATCTGTGCAGCAGGGCGTTGCCACGTTCGACAGCGCTGTCGAGCGCGGCTTGGGCGGTCTTGTCGCCCGTCCAAACAGCCTCCAGTTCTTCGTCGATGATGCCTCTAATCTGATCAAAGCTGCCCAACCGAAGTCCCTTGGAATTCGGCGTCGGGGTTTTGGCGGTCATCTGAATACCGGCAATTTCAGTACCGGGATTGGCTTCATAGAAGCCTTCCGCCTCGGTCTGCTCTGCTGCGGCCATGGTGATCGGAAGGTATCCCGTATCCTGGTGCCATTTTGCCTGGATGTCCGAGGTGGAGAGGAAACTCAGGAACTCCGCGACGGCCATGTAATCCTCGCTTTCGTGCCCGGCCAGGACCCAGAGAGATGAGCCACCGATGATCGTGTTCTGTGGTGCACCCTCGACGCCCTCCCAGTACGGAAGTGACCGAATTTGGAAGTCGAACTCGGCTTGCGCCTTGACACCCGCATAGCCGGCAGAACTCTCCGTGAAGAGTGCACATTCTCCGGCTCGGAAATTGGCGCCACCTTCGTTTCGGCGTCCCGCGTAGAAGAACTTGCCTTCTTGCGCCCAGGTTCCCATGGTGTCGATGTGTTTCACCTGGACCGGACCGTTGAAGGTCAATTCGGTATCGAGTCCCGCAAACCCGTTCTCCTTGGTGGCAAACGGAACATTGTGGTAGGCCGAGAAGTTCTCGAGATGCACCCAGCTCTGCCAGGCTGTCGTCAGAGGACAGTCAATCCCGCCGGCCTTCAGAGCATCGAGTGCCTCGCCCTCTTGCTGCCAGGTCGATAGATCCGTGTCCGGATCCAGCCCGGCCTGGGCGAACAGGTCGCGATTTACATAGAGAACCGGCGTCGACGAGTTGTAAGGAAGCGAAAGCATTTCGCCTTCGGTTGTCGTGTAATAGCCCTTCACCGCACCCAGATAACCGTCGGGATTGAATTCTGCGTCCCCTTCGGCCATGACTTCGTAAACCGGCCGAATGGCTCCACGAGCGGCCATCATGGTCGCAGTACCAACCTCGAATACCATCAATATGTGGGGTTGCTCACCGGCGCGGAACGCGGCGATCCCGGCATTCAGGGTCTCTGAGTAGTTGCCCTTGTGGCTCGCGGTCACCATGTACGCATCCTGCGACGCGTTGAACTTGTCGACCTGTTCAGCAAGCAGGTCACCAAGGCGCCCTGTGAACGCGTGCCACCATTGAATTTCCGTTTTTGCCTGCGCACTCGAACAAACTACGAACATAGAAAGTGCGGCAGTTGTTAGCAGGAATTTTTTCATCTCTCTTCTCCCGTACTGGGCGGTTGTCGAAACCGCGCAAAAAAGCAGCGGTACACCGAGAACTGTACCGACAAAGGATCCCGCGCGAAGGCAACCACCCAAGCAGTAATCTTCGCGGCAACGATTATAGGTAAGGCTAACCACTCCAACAACACTTCTTGAGCATGCGGTGCTGCTCTGCGCCGTCAGTAACGGGGCAATGACACGAATTTTCCATACAATTCCGTCGGGGCGTCCGTTTGGCGGGCCGTGTTCGCCGTGCGTGCGGCTGGGCCGTTCGTCCGTTCAGATCCCGTTAATCGCTCGCTCCGACAGAAAGCAGAAATGCAGTCGCGCTGCCTCGCCTTGTCAGCCGAATACGCCGCAGACTTCCAGCGACGGCGGCCCGAAAATGCCCGCAAGTGATTTTGGACAGTACGCCGTGCCTCAACCGTCTTCCTGTCGTTTTGTTGTTCAAATCGTCAATCAGCTCATACTCCGATGTCGAAAGCACGAAGCGGATCCAGTCTGGCGCTGAAGAGGACTCGTAAATCAACATTTTCTGCCTCTCCAGTCGATGGGCACAGTCCTTTCAAGGGAACGACACCCGCCGAACGCAGAATCCCATTCCCGCTGGAGCTTGCCGAGCATGGCGCGTTGAGGAATTGATGCTCCAAGGATGTCGTTTGTACTCTGAATCAGGTGCTCGGTGGCGCGAGCAAGAGTACTTCATGTATCGCGGTTCGTAGATTGTTCGCTTCGCTTCCTCCGGCAATAGACAATTCCGCATTTCGGCTGTGAATGCTGGCGACCGAGCCATAGCGCGTGTCCTGCCCGTTGTGGTGCCCATCAACGAAGAGTTCAGAAAAAT
Organism: uncultured Rhodobacterales bacterium; assembly: GCA_964590405.1. Taxonomy (GTDB): domain Bacteria; phylum Pseudomonadota; class Alphaproteobacteria; order Rhodobacterales; family CAZPXZ01; genus CAZPXZ01. Next base: position 21,193 of record CAZPXZ010000007.1, read on the forward strand.
TGTCCTTTTTCCTTCGCATGCATCAGGTCTGCTCGGTCCTCCGTTGGGTTTCGCTACAGCCAGCGCATGTCCCGGTTATCCAGGCAAAACAGGCGATTTCGGATCGCCGCCGACATTGGATACGCTGCGAGATTCCCTTGCGAGGGTTCTCCTCTTCTTTGGACACTCATGGGTTTTCCGAGATCTTGCGACGCAACGTGTTTCGGTGCAGCCTCCTGTCCCTTTTGCCAGTGCAGGTCAGTGACCCGCATCGATCTGCGAATTGTCGATATCGAGATTGACCTCTTGTTAAGGTCATTCGGGTCGGTCAGGCTGGGTTTCGATGTCGACAAGCCAGTTGGACGCCCGACTCTCCCCCGAATGTATACTGCACCCATCGCTCGTCCAGAGCCTCGCGTGGGCCCCCGGGGCATTCAAACTCCGTCTCGACGGCAGCGGCAAACCCTTCCATTCGCTTTATCGAACACGTCTGGGGGACTCGACCGTGCTTGCCGCCTCCCAAGTCTTAGCGACCTCCTTCGGGTTGACCTTTCTGCCCCAAACCGGAAACGGTGACTTCTCTTCGTGAAGCAGGGTCTCCTCTTCCGACATTCGATTGCGGTTTGTCGCCAGGCGCTTGCTCTTGTTCCGACCCGCTCTTGTGCGTGCGATCGACGGCTTCCCAGAACCTACTCGGTTCATTTCGCCGGCAAGCCGGACAACAACCACGAGCTGCTGCCCGGGTTCGGCCGAGTAGTATGGACCGGGGTCGCAAATCGTGTGTTCAACGGAGAGTTCCCAGTCGTTCGCGCCCGAAGGGCAACATCCTCCCCAGCGTGCGGGCGTTCTTCCGGAAGCTGTAGCTTCTGGAATGTAGACTCTGACAGGATCGTCTAACCGACCACAGGTCCGGCAAGATCTCGAGAGATGCGTGCATTGGCCAATGACGAGAAAGGCAACGCGGTCCGTAGAAAAGCCCGGTTGAATGTCTGCGGCGCAGCTACTGCGCATGGGATTTAGCCCATGTTGGACTCAGAACCGATCCAGACATGGAGTCGGATTTCATATTGAATAGGCAAATGTTAGATTTTTGACAATTCCAATGCTATACTTCGCTAGACGCAGTCCATATCGCAACCGATAACTCGCTGATGCGTAGCAATATCGTCGGGTCGCAAGAACTAATGCCCGCTGTTCGTCGGGACTATCGGGGTTTATTGATGGACGCGCAGCAGTTGCTACCTGCCAGGACGAAGAACCGGTCATTCTATAGCCACCAGGCACTCGAACTCCGGTCACATTTGGTAAGGGCAAGGCGGAATGTTGCTTGTGGGTCGCCGTCGGTTCCACTAGGAGCGCGGGGCTGGCCCCGGCAATGGATGCAAGAACTCAACCAACAGAAGCGAGGGTGAATCCATGTTAGGGAATCTGGAGAGCATTTGGCGCTATCCCGTCAAGAGCATGCGCGGGGAGGAAGTCGACGAAATCTTCGTCGCGTTTACCGGCCTGATGGGTGACCGGGTCTACGCGGTTTCTTCGACCGCGGCACCGACATCGTTTCCATGGCACACGGCCCGGGAGCAGGAGGACTACGTGCTCTATCAGGCCCGTTTCAAGAACCACGGCGGGACCTTGAAGCCCGAGAATATGGAAGAGGCGATGAACCATCCGGCCAATGTCCACGCCCCCTTCCCGACAAGTGCAGAAGCCTTCGCAGTGGAGGTCGAAACTCCTGACGGCACGGTTGTGAACATTGAGGACCCAGCGTTCCTGGAAGGCCTCAAGGACAAGTCCGAAGGCGAGTTGGCGCTGCACCATACGCAACGCAGTATCGTTGACTGCCGACCCGTTACACTGTTTTCGCTGCAGACGGTTGACCAGCTACGAGAGGAAACCGGCACTGACATTCACAAGCTCCAGTTCCGGGCCAATTTCTACGTGGACTGGAATGATGAGAGCGGCTTCTACGAAGACGACCTGGTCGGCAAGACGGTCAGGATTGGCGACACGGTCGAGGTCATGGTGGTCGAGCGTGATCCACGATGCAAGTTCATCACTATTCATCCAGAAACTGCTGAAACGGACCCGGCCCTGCTACGGCATGTGACAAGGGCGCATGAGGGGTTTGCCGGTGTCTATGCCGCAGTAATCAAGGAGGGACCCGTCAGGAAGGGAGACGCAATCACGCTCGTGGATTGACGGTCTCAGCTAACTTGCTCGAAAACAACAAGGAAACGAGACCGAAAATGACCAAAGTACTATATGTCGAAGTTTCTCCCCGCAAGGAGCGGTCGCACTCGATCGCTGTGGCTGAAGCGTTTCTGGACGCCTACACGACGGCCAATCCCGATCACGAAATCGACAAGATGGACTTGTGGGATACCGAGTTGCCCGAACTCAACATGGCCATGATCGACGCCAAGTACCGGCTTCTGGCCGGTGAAGAACTCGATGAGCGGGAAGCCAACGCCTGGACCACAGTGAGGGCAACCTTCAACCGAGTGAGCTCCGCAGACAAGATCGTGATCAGCACACCAATGTGGAATTTCAATGTTCCCTACAAGTTGAAGCACTTGATCGATATCGTGATACAGCCGGATTTGGCGTTCGCCGTTGTCGAGGGCGGCTACGAGGGGCTGATCAAGGGTAAGCCTGCGATGTTGATCGTTGCGCGCGGCGCCGCGTATCCGCCGGGGTCGGATTTCTTCGATATCGACTTTCAGAAGCGATACATCGACTTTTTGCTCGGCTTCGTCGGCTTCGAGGATGTCCGTTCCCTGGTGATCGAACCGATGCTCTCAGCTTCGGACGAGGTCACGGCAACGCGTGCGCGGATGATCGAGGAAGGCAGGGCCGCCGGGGCTTCGTTTTAGCCGACCGCCACCGGCGATCGTCCTGAACGGCCGTCGGCACATGAACAAACGCTTGCCGAACTGATCTTCCGGTGAAGTTTTACCCGCTCACGATCAGCCAGATCGTCGATGAGACCGCCAGCGCACGGTCGTTTCAGCTTCGGCCGTCCCGTGAACATGCGCCGCTGTTCGCCTACCGGCCCGGGCAGTTCCTGACGTTTCGCATCCCCTTGCAGGATCGCAGGATCGAGCGTTGCTACTCGCTGTCGAGTTCGCCTGCCAGCGATGCCGAACTGAAGGTCACGGTGAAGCGGGTAGAGGGGGGAGACGGCTCCAACTGGTTCAACGACATCCCGAAGCCGGGTGATGTGATCGAGGTCGCACCGCCCAGCGGCCGCTTCGTGCTGCGCAACCCAGACCGGACGCCCGTCCTGTTTGCCGGCGGCAGCGGAATTACACCGGTCATCTCGCTGATCAAGCAGGTATTGTACGAAACTACACTTTCGTCCCGCCTCTTCTACGCCAATACGGACTGGGACCAGATCATCTTTCGAGACGAACTGGAGGAACTCCGTCGCCAGTTCCCCGGGCGGCTCGAATGCAGGCATCATCTTGACTCGCAATCCGGCCTGGCTGGCGCAGGCACCCTTGCGTCATTCGTCGGCCCCGACATCGAATGCGATTACTTCATTTGCGGCCCGGCGCCGTTCATGGACCTCACCGAAGAGGTGCTGGACGGGTTGGGAGTTGACGCAAGGCATGTGTTCATCGAGCGGTTCACGGTGACAGATGACCCCGATATCGCGGGTGACGAGACGGTTTCCGCGGCGGCCGACAGTCGTGTCGCGACCTTCCGAGCGACGCTCGATGGTGAAGAGCATGAGGTGCCCTATCGTGCCGGAGAAACGCTGCTCGAATGCATGCTCAATCAGGGACTCGATCCGGTGCATTCCTGCAAGGATGCTCATTGCGGATCCTGCATGGTGATCCGCAAGGACGGCGATGTCGCGATGCACAAGAGTACCGTGCTGTCGAAGCGTGACAAGGAAAGAGGATATATCCTCCTATGCCAGGCCGTGCCACTTTCGGATGATGTCTGGGTCGATTGTGATGCCTGAAGGGGGACAGCGGAGATCCGGGTGACCCGAGGTTTCTGCCGCCCAAAATGCTGAGGCCGGGCGGAGCACGCTTTCGCAGTTTGATCGAGCACCGGTGTCACGTGGTTCGAGCCACAGTTGGCGAAGCCGGTCCGCTTGGCACCCTGCCTCCAACTGTCGTCGATCGTTGACTGTTGCGATTGTCGCTGTTCGGCGACAGACGGTGGGCGCCATGTGCATCCGGATCGATGCATAGTGCAGCCGAGGCATTCGCCAAAATTGCCGCACGCACCGGTTGTGTCAGGCTGGCCTACCGTGGCGAGAACGGAATCGGGCGACAGTGAATGGCCTGCTCGGAGTGGGGCAAGTCCCGAACCGAGTTCGAATTGGAGTTTTGCACGCAATTCGCTCTTCCTGTAAATGCGTGCGAGCCATCAAAGGCGTTGATCCCGTGGTCGAACGGGCCGTTGAGGGATTTCTCGGTCTGCCCATCCGGCACTTCGCGGTGGTCCGGCGGGAACGGGCTGGAGCATTGTAAGTGGCTCCATTGTTCCTTCGTGTCGTTCGATGCGCAGTTGATGTCCACCTTGCCAGAGATGCGTGGGAATTAGGTCAGTTTCCTTTATCCGCCCGAGTAGGATGACGCACCGGTCAAGGTGTTTCTCAATCCACTGTTCAACCTGACAGGCCAGGCAGCTGCGAGCATTCCTGCCCATGCCAGCGAGGATTGGCGTACCCTCGGCCGGTGGATCGATGTTCGACAGCTTCCTCGCCGGGAGAATAACTGACTCGGAATCCGATGTGAAAGGCCCCAATCCTCCGAGCGTTGAAGCGGCGCCCCACTCTGGCGCGCGTGGATTCTCAGTTCGCACCGGTCCGGACGCCAGTCAAAGGTCAGCCAGCCGCCGAACGGCAAGACGACCGGAAATCTGTTGCCGTTGGTTGGACTGCCGGACCGGAATTGGCGAGTTCCCTTCCAACACTTGAAACGCACGGTCCAGAGTTAGCTTGGATCATGACGGTTGGCGAGCCGTGTTCGGCGAGGATGATTCCGGGCACGGGAGCGAGGTGCACCGGTCAAGAACAATTCAAACGCCCGACACAGCGGGGCTTTGCAGGCCCACGATGGGGTTCGAGGGTCAGAGTTCATCCGCACGAAATATTGAGAACCGGTACGCATGCTTCTCATGAGCGACGAGATAGTTCTCGAAACTGGAAGACAGCAAACCCCGGAAGGTTTTCCGGATCGCGAACAAGCCGAAGTCAGAGTTGCTGCTTGGACGTGACCGAACGCCGGATGCGCTCGAGTTTCGGGTTCTATTTCGAAGCTCGAACAGATAACATTCTGCTGATTCATTTATCGGTTGAACGAACCCTTGGGTGAATTGGATTGAACGCATTCTGTTAGAAGGATTTCCCAGATGACCGATCACCCGAAGGTCCGAACCTGCCTTTGGTTTGTCGATAGCGCTTTGCCGGCGGCCGAGTTCTACTGTTCGCTTCTGCCTGACAGTCGGATCGATCATGTCGAGGACTACCCCGAAGGACAGGACATGGCCGAGCCCGGATCGGTTCTTACGGTAGAGTTTACTCTCGCCGGCACACCCTACTTGGCGCTGAACGGTGGACCATACTTCACGCTTGACGAGGCCGTTTCGATCTCTGTTTCCACCGAGGATCAGACTGAGACGGACCGGTTGTGGGAATCGCTAATCGCCGACGGTGGCGCCGAGAGCCAATGCGGTTGGCTGAAGGACCGGTTTGGGTTGTCCTGGCAAATCGTGCCGAGGCGATCCGTCGAATTGTTGAGGGGACCGAAGGCCGCTAAAGTCTGGCCGGCACTCATGCAGATGAAGAAGATTGACATCGCTACGCTTGAAGCTGCGGCTGTATCCGCATAACGAATGTCTCTCCAGCCTCTATCGAGAGAATTCTCGTCGGAGTTCTGGCCGTAGGCCGTAATCTCATTGTCGAGGTCGAGAAAGACTCTCATGCCGAGCCTTGTGGCTCCGCACCCCAAGACATGAAAATGGCGGCACTTTCTCGGCAAACCTCCAAGGCGGCGACGAAGTCAGCGTCGACCGTGGGAAAACCCCCATGTTCCTTCACCATGGCTTGAGTTCGCTTCCGCCAAGGCGTTGGCGCACTTGATCGCGCAAAAGGTTTTGATGTTCAGTAAGCTGGACCCCATTCCATCGCACAGCAATGCCAGGGACCAGCAGGCGCGTCCGGCCGGGGGTCTTCGAGCCGGTTGTCGCCAGGAGCAGCGCCTCCTCCTTGTCGGTTAGCTTGTGCGTCGCGCCGGATCGTGGCGGCTCGGAGAGGGCCAACTCCAGGTTGCCTTCGACGAAACGATGCTTGGCCCGCGTCACCTTCTACTTGCCGCAGACCACCCGCTCGGCAACTTTGGGCATTCGTAATCGTTCGAGCCAAAGTAACAGAATGCTGATTCTTGGTGCTCGCCGTGCGAACCCGACTTCTCTGTGGCTTCCGTCGTAGGCATGATGATGGCGAGCAAAGAAAGGCTGCCGTGTTGAGCAGCCAATCAGCTTCTGCAAACTGAAGTGGAACTAACTTGACTCGATTCCTGATCCGCTGATTCATATTCGCAAACGACCGGCGCGATCCAAATCGAAACGCGCACGCTGTCTGCGAGAACTGCTTGACCGCTAGTGCACCCTCGGAAGAACCGGTTTGCGTGCGTACCTGAACACGCCTGGGGTAAGAAGCACATGTTCGAGGCGAGAAACACATCTCTTGTGAATTGCGAACAAGCAACAGTGGCTGTTCATTCAAATTTCAGTTTCCACCAGCTCTGAACCAATTATCAATAGACCAGTTCGCTCTTGGCGGATCTTGGCCTCGAAGTTCCCGGTCCAATTTCGGGCTCCTCGCTACGACTAAAGTTCTGAACCGGTAGCCAGTTGGTATGGGCCTGGGTGGCAATCCGTCGAACCTTGTCGTAGCAGCACACCATGAAACCAGCATATGCGCAATGAGGTCCGGCTAAATGCTCATCAGCAGATCGCATATGCGCTCGTCCGTGAATTCGACGGTCCAGAGCATCTCCGTTCGGTCCGCCCTCTCCTCCTCCGACGTCTGGAACCCACCGTCTGCTTCATGACGTCCAAGAACCTGGAGACTATGGCTCAGCAAGATAGTGTACGGGTCGACGAGCGAGTAACCGGCCTCCAAGAATTCCGCGTTCCACCCAGACCGCAATCCACGACGTAGGGCCGTCCAGAGAATTTCGCCACGCACGACGAATGCTTGTTTCCCCCTTCGTGAGTTGTGCACTTCCGCTCGTGCCAAAAAGCACAGTCTCGTCACCGGCAAACTCGGGTATCACCCGATATGCGCAGAACTCAGGTTGACATGCAGGAAGTCTGCCCAGCGGTCCCCGGGGCTGTAATCACTGCGTACGCAGAAGGCCTGTCGCGTATCTCACCCGCGAAGCTATCGGGTCAGAATATAAGTGCATCCCGCTCCCGGAGATTGCCTTTGGAGATCTGCGTCAGGATGGAGTCTGGCAGCAGGCCGTCGGCCGACGGGCCACCAGGTCGATTTCGACCAGGGCATCGACTGCGAGTCCGGACACACCGACGCAGGTTCTGGCCGGGAGGGCATCGGGCTCAAAATACGTCTTGTACACCGCGTTCATCGCGTGGTAATCACGCTTGAATTCAGCTAGGTAGATGCGCACCATGGTGACATGGGCAAGCGTCAGGTCGAGTCCCGAAAGAACAAGGAGCAGGTTGCCCATCACGCGCCGGGTCTGATCGGCAACGCCTGCCGGAAGTGGTGCATCCGGATCTTCCGGGTCGGTTGGCATTTGCCCGGTGATGAAGACCCAGCCATCCGCCTCGACGGCGTGAGAGAAGGGGGCGACTGGACGCGGCGCTCCTTCGATCATGTGATGTTGCGGGAGAGTCTGGGACACGGCTACCTCCACGAATGATTCGTCGGCCGCCCCTCGGCGGTCCTGTGAAGTCTACCCCGTTGGCCAGCCGGATTGGCAAGGCGCTGCCAGGCAGAGTGGAGCGAACACCATGCCGTCGATATTGGCTATGCGGTTGACTCTCCAGGCATCTTCGTGGGAGCCGCTGCCGAGATGTACAATTGGGCCGCAATTCTCGACCAGTCTTTCTACTGTCATGCGCTCCGCCAGGTCGCAAGGGCTGAACTCTTCAATTGGCGCCGGTGTACCGAGCACGTCAAGGTCCAAGAGATACATGATCCGGCAAGATGGGTCAGATGCTTTCGGCACATCAAGCCGGTTTTTGCCCGAACTTCCGGCAAAGAGCGAGCGATACATGGCATCCCCCTGCTGTTGCGGCAAGAGGCAACGAAGAGGGCTCATCCGAAATCACCTGGCGCCTCTGTTCAGAAATGCTCCGTGAGGCCATCAGGCCGTACCGGAAGCCTTCGCTCCCAGAGCACATGGCGGCTGGTCTGCAGGTTGGGCTCGTCGATCTCGGCCCCCCAACCCGGACAATTGGGCCGGAATTTCCGGTGCCAGTCGACGGGGAGGGCCGTGGTGTAGCCTGTACGCCGCGTGCTCGTCACTCGCCACGATACCGTTCCTGATATGCGCAGCACGCGTGGACTGGCAAATCTCAAGAACCCTGAAATTCGTCTGCGCAGCGGAGAGGTAGGCACTGACCGCCGCTGTGAGCGGGCTCAATGGATTGCGGGACGCCACGGTCACGTAGCGGGCATTGGCGATGGCCGTCATCTCGCGCACATATAAGGTGAACGCCTATGGCACAAATGCCGGGCCAAGTGATTTCAGCTCCCGCCGCCCGCAGCAGCCAAGTGTTGTCTCTATGGACGACGTGGCATTGCCATCGGAACCGAGGACGACGCTCCTAAATGTGCTTGCTTTCCCGGATAATTTCTAGGGTGAGTTGTTCTTTGGGAATTACGCGCTCAATCGTTGCGGTCAGGAGATTGTAGGATGGGTCACGGCTGTTCCTGTGCTCGAACTGCACGGTGACCCTGACAATCCTCTCTTCCTCCTTTAGCGACAGAACCGGGTCGAACTTCGGCGCGGAGTCATGGTCACGCGAATCACGGGCATTGAACAATTTCGCAACATACCGGTCCAGCGAATGCTGCTTTGACTCGGCCGTACCATCTGCATTTCGTCGAACTGCGAGGATAATCGCTCCGCGACCGTAGCGGGCATGATAGAGGTCGTGGCTGTCCAGAAGGATCGGGTCAAACATCCGGCTCATTCTCTTCCATCCTGTGTGGCGCGTTAGGGCTCGCTACAAAGAGGATCCGGCAAACGCAGTGTCTTCGGGTCGCTTCGTAGCGATACACTTTGCCGTTGATAATGGCGGCGAGAGTGATTCTCCAGGTATCTACGTGAGAGGGAGCGGCTGCCGAGATGGCCGATCGCGTCGTACCCCTCGGCCAGCTTCTCCGCTGCTGCCCGCTCAGGCGGATCACAGGGAACGAATTCTTCATTCGGCGCCGGTGAGCCGACCACGTTAATGTCCGACAAGCTCAGAATCTTGGCAAGAGGGGCCAAGCGCTTTTGGCACATCGAGTCGATTTTGTTGGCGGCCGCGGTGATACGCGGGCGCCTTGCGGCGTCTCCCTTCGGTTGCGGGAAGTGGCAGCCTGGGGCGCTCCTGCAGCGCCCGGTGTCTCTGCTCAGAAATATCCCGTGGACCCGTCGGGCCGTACCGGCGGCTTTCGCTCCCAGTGCACGTAGCGGTCGGTCTGCAGGTAGTTTTCGTCGATCTCGACCCCCCAACTCGGACGATCGGGACGGAGTTCGAGGTGCCCGTCGACGGGCAGGTAGGGGTCCAGCACATAGGCTGCGTGCTCGCTGCTCGCCACGATACCGTCGCTGTTATACGCGGCACCGGTGGGCAGGCGATATTCGAGGATCTTGAAGTTCGCTTGTGCGGCAGAGAAGTGGACGTTGACCGCCGTCGCGAGCGGGCCCATGGGATTGTTAGGCGCGACAGTTACGTAATGAGCCTCGGCAACGGCCGCGATCTTGCGCATTTCCAGGAGTCCGCCCACGGCACAGATGTCGGGCCGGATGATGTCGGCACCTGCAGCGCTGCATTCAACCGGCCCCAGCTCTCGATGTTCTCGGGCCGCATCGGTTCCTCGTAGAACAGTGGATGAAACGGCGCCAGGGCGTTGCCGAGTTGGACCGCCTGCCAGGGTTCGAACAGCTTCGCATGCGCGTCGAAGGCGAACTCGAACCGGTCCTCGCATGTATCCGCCAGTGCTGCGACCCAGTCTGTTGTCGTTCTGATCACCGCGCCCCACCGGTTGGCATTCACGTCGATTCTGTATGGCGAGAGCTTAAACGCGGTAAGCCCGTATTCCGCTTCCATCGCCAGGCAATGGTCGTAAATGGCCTCTGGCTCCGGTGCGCGGTAGACACCGAGATACACGCGCACCCGGTCCCGTACATGGCCGCCGAGAAGGAGATAGACCGGTACGCCGAGGGCCTTCGCGGAGATGTCCCACAGCGCGTGGTCAATGGCGGAGATGGCGGCAAGGCCAAGCGCTCCCGGTGGGAACCGGCATTGCTGCAATAGCTTCAGGATCAGCCGCTTGATCCGCCGTGGATCCTCTCCCTAGATCTGCAGGTACAGGTACTCCAACAGCGGCGGCAGCGCACGATCGGGCCGTGGTTGTAGCATTCGCCCCAGCCGGTGATTCCCTCGTCTGTATCAAAGGCGACGATGACACGCGGCCGGTCCCGGTCGCAGGTCATGAAGGCACGCAGTCCGGTGATCTTCATGGTTTAGCCCCCAAATCGTGTCTGCGGGATGCCCGTCACCCCAAGTCCGCTTACGGCAAAGAGGTTGCCCGCCATGGATCCGGATTCGCCGCTCCCGATCGAGGTCACGAACATCGTCTCGAGTCTGGGTCCGCCGAACATCGGCTTGGACGGCTTCCGCACCGGCATCTCGACGATCCGGTCAACCCTGCCCGCGGGCGTCACCCGGACCAGTTCCCCGCCTTCGACTCCTGCCATCCAGTAGCAGCCATCGGCATCCACCGTACCGCCATCCGGACGGCCCTTCACCGCCCGCGTGTCGAAGAATACCCGTGGCACGCCAGGTACGCCCGTGCCTGGGTCGTAATCCGCTGAGAAGACCGTCCGGACGGAAGGTCCCGAGTCTGAAAAATACATCACCCGTCCGTCCGGTGAGAACGCGAGCCCATTGGTGGTGAAGGCCGGGTTGAAGAAGGAAACGCAGCACCGGTTCGGATCAAGGCGATAGAACCGTCCCGTCCGCTCCCTGGGAAAACCGTCCTTCATGGTACCTGCCCAGAGGCGCCCGTTTGGATCCGTGACTCCGTCGTTGAACCGGTTGTCGGCAAGATCTGCCTCGGGGTCGGTAATGGCTTCCCGGATGCCGCTGTCAGGATCCAGCAGATGGAACCCCGATTTTGCCGCGACCACAAGCCCGCCGGAACGGCGCGGCGCGATGCAGCCTACGGGTTCGCCGAAAACAACCGTCCGATTTTCTGCGGTTGCCGGATCGTATCGGTGAATCAGTCCCGCCGGGATGTCCACCCACCAGAGCACGCGATCCTGGACATCCCAGAAAGGAGATTCGCCAACCTCCGAGCGACTGGGTACCACACATTCAATTTCGGGATTCATCAGCGTCTCCTTCGGAACGTAGCTTGCCGGCATGTCGAACAAGCCGCCATCCGGGTGGCCGCAACCGTCGGGTCAGCGCGCGGCGGTTGCACGTCCTTTGACGGCTTTCGATACATAACCGACTTTCAGATCGCCATGTCTCCGTGGAGCAGGATGACTCTGTGCGGCGATACGCCAACGACGTCGTAACTCCTTCCCTTGTCGCCGCTCGGGCGCAGTTACGGTGCCGCCGCACCGGCACGAGTCACGAGACTCGCTTGCGGGCGGCCTGTACCAGGAGCCGATACGCTCCGCACGGTCGGTTTGTCTGCCGCGAAGCGTACATCGATATATCGGATGGCGCGCCGACCATGAACTCCGGCATGCGGCCGTTGCCGCTGTGGAGGACATAGGTGTTTTCGTCCAAATCGCCACAAGTGCCTCATTGGTTTGGCTGCTGCATCCGTCCGGTCAAACCATGCCGTCATGCAAGGGAGCGCCAAGTCTTGCGGAATTCGCTTCTAGGGCGCTGGATCCGCATGATCTTCCCAATACCCCTTCGCTTCTCTCAACCCGTGCATGACGGTGAAGCAGGTCGTCGGAGAACAGCTCACGGTTAATGGCGTCGCTGAGGGCAAGGAACTACAGGACCGTTTGGCCGACCTTTTCGAAGTAGAAGGTCTCGATGCGGGAATGATGGAACGCAATCCGCACGCTTTCTCCGGGGGGCAGCCCTGGGAAATCGTGATTGCTCGGACCATTGCGCTTGAGCCACGGCTGGTGATTGCCGACGAACCGACCAGCGCCCTTGACATGTCAATCCTGACTCAGGCGCTCGTTCTTCTCTTCCGGCCCCAGGCTGAGCGAGGCGGCACCGTCCTTCGGCATTCTGAAATCGGAGTTCTTGAGCGGGAAGCACTGGATCCGCGCGGAGTGAGCCGCATCTGGTGCCTGTGACATGCTCTTGATCGGAGTTCGGGATGTCGGTGGAATCAGGCCTGCGATGTAGACAGCCCGCCGCGCCGAGAGCTTCCACATGTCGTGTGATCTCCACGGCACGGGACAGGGGAATCTGGCCGTCGCGGCGGCGATTCCAAGCACGAACTTCTACGAGCGGGGCCTAATTCACCCGTTCCTCGACGATGAACCGCCGAAGGAGTACGTGAATCTGATCGACGACGAGATGGACGACAAGGGACTTGTCCATTGTCGGGAAATTCCGGAACTCTGCCAGGAACTCAATCTGAACTACATCGAGGAAACCCTTTTTGATTGCCGCATCGCCGAAATCCACGTTACGCCGATCACGTTTCGCGACCCGCCGCTTCTGAATTTCTGCGGCCGTCACCAGCCCTATGCGCTGCGTTCAATTTTCGGGATGGAGGCCGGGGACGGCACCGCTGGCCTCGGCGAGAACTACGGGACTCGCCCGGCGCCGGACGGCCTGGGCCAGTTTGCCCCGGCGCCAACCGGTCTGCCGGTCAACGGCATCAACGGGCTCTGGCCCCGGGCCCGGGAAACCCTGGCAAACACGCCAAGTCGTATCTTCCTCCGCGTTGTCAGCGCGGTCGAAGTCGCTGGTTGGGATGCGTTCGGCAAACTCACCGGCCACGCGGTGTGCGATCTGCTCGGCGGGCAGGTGCGCGAGATAGTTCCGTTCTTCGCCCATATTTTCTACAAGCCAATTCGCCATGCGGATGGCGGCGACGCGGATGCCTGGGGTCAAGCGCTGGGGCCGGAGTTGCTGGTCGAACAGGAGCGGCGCATGGTCGACGAGCACTGGCTTCGTGCGTTGAAGCGCAAGGCAGGCATCCTGGAACCGGAGTTGGAGATTGCCGACCTAGATGCGTTGCGTCGAGCGTTTCCTGACGCGCCACTCCGCATCGACCCGAACGGTGCAAAGCATGTCTACACGATCCTTGAACTACTCCCCCGGCTTGAGGGTTTGCTTGAATATCTCGAGGATCCCATACCGGGCATTCCGTTGGCGACCAACATGTGCGTCGTGCGGAGCAACCATCTGCCGCCCGCGGTTGCTCGGTGTGCCATGCGCGTGATCTGGCGGACCACCACGATAGGGGGCGGGGGCTCCGGCTGAGCCGGGAACTGGCCCGGATCTGCGCGATCTAGGGGATCGGACTCTCGATGCACTCGAACTCGAATCTGGGGAACAGCCTGGCTGCCATGACGCATCTTGCCGCGTCTACTCCGAATCTCTCCTACGACTGTGATACCCATTATTCCTGGCAGGAAGAGGAGGTGATCGAAGGCGGCAACTTCCGCCTTCGGGAAAGATCTCTTGCGATTCCGGACGGACCCGGGACTTGGCATTTACCTCGACCGATCCGCGCTGCGACGCCTTCACAAGGCCTGGAGGGAGCATGACCATGAAGTGCATGACGATGCCGGCGAATTGCGCAGCAACCGGCCGGTTTGGTACTTCAAGAGGCCAAAGTTCCGAATGGTGCCGACAGGTGGTCGACATCCGGGAACGAACCGGACGACGACCGCCCCAGGCGCCGGTGGAGCCGGGTTCGTGTATCGTCCCGGACCGGCTGCAGCGGTGTCTCCCCGTTGGGGTGAACCAGTTATTGGTCGGGTGCATGTGGATTTCGCACCAGGCCTAACGTGATCGTGCCAACCGCTGGTTCAATTGTCGTCGACAATCGTCCGGGGTTTCGGTTCCTGTTGCCATGGACCACGGTCCGAACCGTCTGCCCGCAGTAACGCACATTCTGTGAAGACGGAGTTGCCCTAATGACCAATCTTGTGGAATCGCTTACCGGCGTCTCCGGAATCCTCGCCACGCCATACGATGCGGACGGCGATGTCGCCCCGGGCCGTCCACACACCATGGTTGATCGCGCCGTGGCGGCGGGTGTGCATATCCTGACGGCCAACGGCAATACCGGCGAGTTCTGCTCTCTGTCCGTGGAGGAAGCCGAGAGGATGGTGGCGGCTGCCGGTGCGACCGTCGCTGGCCGGGTGCCGCTTGTAGCCGGAGTAGGTCGCGGAATACACGACGCATGCCGCCTGGCGAGCGTCTCCGCCAAGGCCGGGGCCGCAGCGCTCATGGTCCACCAGCCTCCGGATCCGTTCGTGGCGCCGCGCGGGGTCCTCGACTACGTACGCGCGGTGGCCGAGGCAGGGGACTGCCTCCCGCTGATCCTGTACCTGCGCAACGATGCGATTGGGACGGAAGCCATCGTCGAACTCTGTTCCCTGCCGGGTGTCATCGGCGTGAAATGGGCGACCCCGAATCCAATGAACCTGAAAGCCGCGATGGCTGCTGCTCCGGATCACATCGTCTGGGTGGGCGGGCTTGTCGAGACCTGGGCACCGGTCTTCTACGCGGTCGGCGCCCGCGGCTTCACGTCGGGCCTGATCAATGTGTGGCCAGCCCGTTCGGTTGCCATCTCTTCCGCTCTTGAGTCGGGATGCTGGGATGAAGCCCGGGAGTTGATCGCGGGCATGCAGGTCTTCGAGGATATCCGCGCTGAGGAACAGGGTGGCGCCAACGTCTCGGGTGTGAAGGAGGCCTTGCGGCTCATGGGTCAGGATTTCGGCGCTGCGCGGCCACCCGCGGCATGGCCGCTGACGACCGATCAGCGCGCACGGCTCAGGAAATTCATGCAGGCAAACGGCCTCCTTGGAGAACATTCCCCATAGGTCGTGGCGATTGGTTCGGCATTTGCCGCTTCCTGTCTCCGGTTGATAGCGGGGAGGTGGAGCGGGTTCGGAAGGATAGCTGCGTTCATTGCGATGGCGGCGTGTGAACGCAAGCCGCGGGTCGTTCCCGCCTCGTTTCGGACGGGCGAGAACGGTCTTGTGCACCGTCACGGCTTCTGCCGCGGCCACTGCTGGCAGGGTGCGACGCCGATTATGGTTCGCTCTTTCGGTCGTCAGCAAAGTATCTCTTCGTCATTTGTTTCATAGTCGGTACTCTTGGGTGGCGGCAGTCCATGGGCGGTGTTGTTGTCCTGTTGGCGGCCTTGTTTGAATCTCTGTACGTTGCAACTTGGGCTGGTGGCTTGAGGTTCATAGAAGTTGATGGGCTACTTCTGAGATTGTCGACGATGACGAAACGAGATATCGAAGGTCTGAAGGAACTGGAGCGACGGGTCTTGTGGCTCGCCACGTGGACCATTCACCACGCCAACCACATCCGCGAAGCGGACGAGATCAAGGTCGGCGGGCACCAGGCCTCCTCCGCCTCTCTCGTTTCGATCATGACGGCACTCTACTTCGCGATCCTGAAGCCGGAGGACAGGGTTGCCGTAAAGCCCCATGCGTCGCCGGTCTTTCACGCCATCCAGTATCTGGCCGGCAATCAGACAGTCGAAAAGCTGCAGAAATTCCGCGGTTTCCGAGGTGCACAGAGCTATCCGTCGCGTACGAAGGATACCGATGGCGTGGACTTCTCGACCGGATCCGTTGGGCTTGGTGTGGCCCAAACACTGTTCTCATCCCTGGTGCAGGACTACGTGACCGCCCATGGCTGGATGCGCGACCGGGCGGAGGGGCGCATGGTAGCTTTGATCGGCGATGCCGAAATGGACGAGGGCAACATTTACGAGGCCCTTGTGGAAGGTTGGAAGCAGGGTCTCCGGAACTGCTGGTGGATCGTCGATTACAACCGTCAGTCGCTGGACGCAGTCGTGCGCGAAGGACTTTGGCGCAAATTCGAACAGGTCTTCCGCGAATTCGGCTGGAATGTGGTGATCGTGAAACACGGGCGGTTGCAAGAGGCGGCGTTCGCCGAACCCGGCGGCGAGCGACTCAAGGCCTGGATCGATGCCTGCCCCAACCAACTCTATTCCGCCCTGACGTTCCAGGGAGGTGCGGCGTGGCGCCAGCGTCTCATGAACGAGATCGGCGATCAGGGAGTCGTGACCGAGCTCCTGGATCGGCGGAGCGACGAGGAGTTGGCGTCGCTGATGGGCAACCTCGGCGGCCATGACATTGACGTGCTTCTGGAGGCCTTTACGGAAGCGGAAACCCACGACGGGCCGACCCTGTTTGTGTGTTACACGGTCAAGGGCCAGGGATTGCCGCTCGCGGGACACAAGGACAACCACGCCGGCCTGCTGACGCCGGCCCAGATGGAAGACTTGCGCGAGGCCATGGGCGTGCGCCCCGGGCTCGAATGGGACCCCTGGGAGGGATCCGGGCTTCCGGTGGAGCGGCTCGACCGTCTGGTTGCGGAGGCCCCGTTCTTCAGGAGCGGTTCCCGCTGTTTCACCGGCGAACGTATTGCCGTACCCGACAGGCTGTCGTTCCCCGACCCAAGGGACAGAACGGTGTCAACCCAAACCGGCTTCGGTCAGATTCTGAACGAGATCGCGCGTATGGACTCCGGGTTCTCGCGGCGCATTGTCACGACAGCACCGGATGTCGCGGTTTCCACAAACCTTGGAGCCTGGGTCAATCGCGTCGGCCTGTTCGCCCGTGAGAGTCTTGCCGACACCTTTCAGGCGGAGCGGATCCCGTCCACCTTTACGTGGTCGTTTTCGCCGGAAGGGCAGCACATCGAACTCGGCATCGCCGAGGCCAATCTGTTCCTGATCCTCTCCGCTCTCGGGCTGTCGCATGCCATCAATGATGAACGACTTCTGCCCGTGGGGACCGTCTATGACCCGTTCATCTATCGCGGTGCCGACCAGTTGAACTATGCCTGCTATCAGGACGCCCGGTTCATGTTGGTCGCCACCCCGTCAGGTGTCACACTGGCCCCGGAAGGCGGCGCCCATCAGTCGATCGGCACACCGCTCCTGGGCATGGCGCAGGATGGCCTGGCAGCCTTCGAGCCTGCGTTTGTCGATGAGCTCGCCGTCATCATGCGCTTCGGCTTCGACTACATGCAGCGCGCCGGTGAAGGCGATCCGGACGAACGGAACTGGCTGCGCGACGAAACAGGCGGTTCCGTGTATCTGCGGCTGTCGACGCGACCACTTGTGCAGCCGGTGCGCAGGATGGACGACGGTCTGGAGCGGGACATTATCGATGGCGCCTACTGGATGCGGGAGCCGGGGCCCAACGCGGAAGTCGTGGTCGCCTTTGCAGGGGCAATCGCTCCTGAGGCAATCAAGGCGGTCGGAACGATCGGCGAATATCGACGCGATGTGGGACTGTTGGCGGTGACGTCCGCCGACCGGCTCAATGCCGGCTGGACAGCGTCGCAGCGAGCCCGCGAGCGCGGCCTCGCGTTGGCGCGAAGCCATATCGAGCGTCTCCTGGCCGCGGTGCCAACGTATTGCGCGATCGTGACCGTTACGGATTCCCATCCCGCGGCTCTGGGATGGCTCGGTTCGGTTCTGGGGCACCGCGTCCGCGCGCTCGGAGTCGAACATTTCGGTCAGACCGGCACCATCGCAGATCTCTACACACACTACGGAATCGACGCCAATGCCATCATCCGCGCTGTTGAGGCGATGTCGCCCGGCCGGCAGCTGGCGTACCTGCGAGCGGTCTAGTACCCGGACCGGTTCCATGTCCCGGCGAACAGGCGGGCTAACGCTGAATGGATCATGGGCCACTGGTAGTGGGCAAGATTCACAGCTCGCGGAAGTCGACCGCGAGCAACTCTCGCATTTTCGGCAATCGTCACTGGAATTCCCCCTCGGCATATGATTCGCTTGGAGAAAACCCTCCGTGGATGGCAGCAGCCTGTTGCGCAGGCCGACTGCCCGCAAAGTCTGGGAAAGGCGGTGGCACGAAGCGTCGAGTAGTTGGAGGGGTTGCTTCGGTCGGTCCCTCATGGATCCGGATGCACCCGCATCAGGAAATCTGGTCCCTCGCTGGTCAGCCTCGCTCGAGCAGCGAGGTTTGTGTGCACGGCTTTGTCAGAAGGCGGTGGGCATTGACCGAGAAAGGGCAGCGTCTCGTCCCAATGGATCCGAATCGAGCGGCTGCGGCTGGAGAACCACTTTCGCCAGACCTGGATTGCCTTGTAGCGGAAACTGGATTGCCAATTGTCATTCCCGGTCCGGCCGCAACGGGCGCAGTGGTCTCGGATCAAACGTGCGAGATACGCGTGCTGTGCGGGCAAGGGAGTGTGTCCATGCCGTTGGCACCAGTCGCGCACAACGCGTTCCACACTTGCTCAGCGGTCCCTGGCCCTGATCTGCCGCTAAACGAGAGCGCCTCGCACGGACCGCACCCACATATGGGCACGGCCAGGCCACTCCGCCCGGAGGTCCACTGGATATCGGAAAGGCCGGGCGAGATTACCCCGCGTTGCGGTGAGAATGCCTGCACGGCCGGGAGTTGAGGTGGCGAACGTCCTGCGGAA
>CAZPXZ010000007.1:40048-69170 GCA_964590405.1 uncultured Rhodobacterales bacterium
CAGGACGTGTGTGGGCGAAGCTGGACCGGTACGGGTGGACCCCGGTGGCATCGTAGAGATCACCGGAACACGCTTACGCAGAATTCAAGGGAGTGTGCTGCGCTTTCTTGCCAGTTCCTCCGCAGATCGTTGACCAACTTCCACCATTGCGTAGGCCTCGAAGCACTCGTAGTACGATTTCCCGAAGCACCTCATTGTTTCGGCTCAGATCGGCCACCGGGAAATCACGGCCTTCCTGCAAATCTCCTCAACGCGAAATTTCTCTCCCGCCGAATGACGCTGGCGATTGCTCACGAATTGTTGGTCGCGTCAAGTCTCCTTTCCCGGTCGGTCATTCACAGCCTGACCGGAAATTCTCGAGATTCGACCGTCCAACATACACGGCAATTCGTCTGAAGAGGCGATCACATACCAGCGGCCAGGAGAGGAACCAGATCAGCGAAACCCGAATTCCTCATGCGATGGGCGGTTTTCGATCAGCCCATGGTCGAACTGCTTCAAAGGCTGCCGCCGCGCGGAAGATATCTACCTCGCTGATAGCCCTGGAAATAACCTGCAGTCCGACGGGTAGGCCGCTTTCCGTGAAACCAACCGGCAAAGACGCTCCTGGATTGCCGGTCAAATTGAACGGGTAGGTGTAGGCAACCCACGAGATGATGTTGGCTCCTGGAAGTTCCGGTGGAGTATTTAACCCGACATCGAAGGCCGCAACTGGCAGGGTTGGTGTGACGAGCAGGTCGAAACCCTCCAGGAACTGACGAAGTCGTTCCCGAAATTCATAGCGCCGGAAGACCTGCGTGTAGTACTCCTCAAGCGTTTGGTCAAGTGCACCATCCAGAACATCGGCAACAGCCGGATCAAGTTCGTGTGGCGAATTCGTTAGTACATCCTTCAACCGCGTGCCAACACCGGCATAGAATTCCGCCATCCACATGTCGCTCGGATCACCGTCCATGACGGTCTCGACTTCCTCGACAACACATCCCAGCTCTTCGAACACTCGGACTGCTCGCTCGCAGATTTCCACAATTTCGGGAAGGGGCTCGGCATAGCCGAGAGTCGGACTCCACGCGACTCGCATTCCCTGCACGGGCAGGTCGCAGGCCCCAAGAAAGTCCGGGACCTCTCCGGCAACGGCAAAAGGATCGCGCCGATCGTATTCGGAAACGGCGGTCAGAAGCAGGGCCGCATCTCGTACCGTTCGCGCGATCGGGCCAACATGGGCAAGTGTTGGCGTTGCCGAAACAGGAAAAATCGGAACCCTACCGAAATGTGCCTTGATGCCGAAAAGACCTGTCAAAGAACAGGGGATCCGGACGGATCCTCCACCATCCGTGCCAAGTGCGAAGGGCGTCACGCCAGTGGCCACACTCGCAACGGCACCGCAACTTGAGCCGCCGGGCGTCTTTTCCAGGTTCCAGGGGTTCCTCGTAATTCCGGAAACAAGGCTGTCGCCAACAGGCTTGCAGCCGAACTCGCTGGTTGTTGACTTGCCGATCACAATTGCTCCCTGCCGCCTCGCCTGTTTGACGGACGGCGCATCCACGGCAGCAATATTGTCCTTCATCGGTTTCGAGCCGAATGTGAGTGGAACACCGCCAACCGCGATCAAGTCCTTGATCGAGATCGGCAGTCCGTGCAGCAAACCCGGGTCCTCTCCCTCCATAAGGGCTCGTTCCGCTGCCCTGGCGTAGTGAAACGCGGAGTCGTCCATCGTTGTTACAAAGCAGTTCAGCGCGGGGTCCACTTCATCCCTTCGCGCCAGGCTGTGCTCCAGTAGTTCGACCGGAGAAACCGCCTTGCTGACAACTAGCTCACGCAATTCGATCGCACTCTTGTAAAGCAGTTCTCCGGTCATACGACAACCCTCTCTTGCGACTCTCCGCTCCGCGACGCGGACGGGTCAATCAATTCTCGACTATGGCAAAGGCCCGCACCGGTGACCCGGAACCGCCCTTGAACTTGAGCGGCGCTCCGAAGAACTGGAACTCACCGACTCCGATGAGTTCTTCGAGATTTATCAGCCATTCAAAGTGGGAAATGCCCAGGTCGCGGCAAGCGCGGTGTTGCGCGAAGAGATTGTCCGAGGGCTTGTCCGTAGATGGGCCCTCTACCCCATGCATCCTCGAACCACGGTCATTCAGCCAGTGCGTCGCATCCACGGTGAGGCCGGGATTGGTCCAGCAGACCTTGCGATCCGGATAGTGGCGGTTATGCAGGCCGGTACAAAGCAAGACAATGTGCCCGTCAACCTTGACTCCCGCCTGTTCTTCGGCCTTGTCCATTTCGGCAGCGTCAATATCGCCCAGGTCCGGTATGTGTCGCAGATCAAAGCAAACTGCCTTTCCCATGAACAGGTCAAGCGGCATTTCATCAATGGTTGCGCCATCTGGATTCACGTGCCGGAACCCGTCCACATGTGTTCCGACGTGGTCCAGCATGCCGATAAAGTTCGTCTGGAAGGTCATCGGATCCTCGGGCACACCGAGGTTAAACGATTTTGTGCTCTCATGGTTCAGAGCCGTCAAATAGACCGGACTCTGAAACAACTTGTGTGCCGGCATGTTGTCTTCAATGGTGACACTCAGGTCAATAATGCGTTGTCCCATACTTTCCTCCTTTGCTAGGCGCGCTTGTTTCAAAGATCGCTTGCGCCCGACTCCGCATGAATTGCTGCCGGAACGGAAGCAGGTCGAGCATCAGTCATCCTGCTCTCCGCCCCAGATAGGATTCGATGACTTGCCGATTTTGAGCGAGCGAACTCGCGGAACCGCTTATGGAAATCTCGGCATTCTCGAATACATAGCCTCGGTGCGCGACTCGGAGCGCCATGGTCGCAAGTTGTTCCACAAGCAGGATGGCCAGACCGTCGCGGTTCAGTCGCTCCAGTACCGGAAACAAGGTCTCCAACACACGAGGCGCGAGGCCCAAAGACATTTCATCGATCATCAGGAGCCGCGGTTTGGACAGTAGGCCACGCGCCAGTGCCAGCATCTGCTGTTCACCGCCCGACAGGCTTCCGGCCACTTGTGCACGTCGCTCACCCAGGACCGGGAACAACTCGACCATGCGCTCGATGTCGGCGTCGACAGCACTCTCCGGGTCCCGCATTCGGGAATAGGCACCAAGTCTCAGATTGTCGTCAACCGTCTGATCTGCGAAGACTTGGCGTCCTTCCGGAACCAGGCTCACGCCCATGCGTACAATCCGGTGGGCCGGCAGACCCTGTACCTCGGTTCCCTGTATTCGTATGGTGCCGCCGGACGGCCTTACAACTCCGGCGATTGCCTTGAGAGTTGAAGACTTGCCTGCACCGTTGTTGCCGATAATGGAGACGAATTCACCCGGCAGAACCCGAAGCGAAATTTCGCGGACGGCCTGCACCTGGCCGTACGTCACGCTCAGGCGTTCGACATCCAGCAGCGGTTGCTGCTGATCGGTCATGATGCGCTGTCCGCTACTTGCTTGTCCGCAGCTACTGAAACAGTTTGGTCAAGCATATCCGGACTTCCAAAATACGCCTCGATAACCCGTGCGTCTTCCTGAACCTCGGCGGCGGTGCCTCTTGCTATCACTTCACCATAGTCAAGAACCGTCATTTGCGAAGAGATTGCCATCACGAGATCCATGTGATGCTCCACGACAACGATCGTGATGCCGTGCTCAGCGAGCTGCAGTATCAGGTCGCGCAGGTCGTCAACTTCGGATTGCGTCAGCCCGGCAGCCGGCTCGTCCAGTAAAAGCAGCCGAGGACTTACAGCAAGGGCCCGGGCGATTTCCAATTTGCGTTGGAAGCCGAACGGCAGGTCCTTGGCCTTGGTTTCGGCAAATGCAGACAGGCCGACATAGTCCAGCAGAGCGAGTGCAGCCTTGCGATAGCGCTCCTCGTCGGTCCGGTAACTTGGAAGACGCAGGATGGCCGAGACTATGCCGGAGCGGTAATGAGAATAGAAGCCGTTCCAGACATTTTCGAGCGCGGTCATTTCCTTGAACAACTCGGTATTCTGAAATGTGCGCGCCAAACCGCGGCGAGCGAGCTGATGGCTTCGCATTGCCGTAATGTCTTCCCCTTCAAAGAGTATTCGCCCGGAACTCACCTGGTAGATGCCTGATGCCGCGTTGAGAAGCGTGGACTTGCCGGCACCATTGGGACCGATGAGACCGTGTATCGACCCGGTGGCAACCTGTGTCTGAACGTTGTCCAGGGCGCTTAGGCCACCGAAACGCAAACTTACGTCCTCGACCTCAAGACATATGCCGCCCTTGCCTGCGGCATCTTCCAGGATTTCCTTCAACGGAGCGCTCGTTTCCACTGAGGTCTGGGCCGGAGATACAGGCAGAAACCTCTGCAGGATATCTGCCAGGCTACCAACAATTCCGCGAGGCAGAATAAACATGACAATGGCGAGAAGGGCTCCATAGGCGAATGCTTGCCATTCCCCGAATTGCTGGAGAAACTCGGGTAAGTAGCTCAGAACGCCGGCCCCGACGACCGGACCTAGGGTGGTTCCCGCTCCTCCAAGGATTACCATCAGCAAGAAGCGGATGGAATCGCCAAACGAAAAAATGTCAGGGCTAATGTACTTGTTCAGGAATACGTAGAAGACTCCGGCGGCGCCCGCTGTCACGGCCGAGATCACGAAGGCAAGCGTACGGATCGCGGTGACGTTGATGCCAAGTGAACTGGCCGCGATCTCGCTCTGACTTGTGGCTAGCATGGCGCGACCGAAACGTGAATTCATGATGTTCACGTTGACCGCGAAAGCGATTAGTGCACATCCGCCGACCATGTAGAAGTAAATTCGGTGACCGATAGGCATTCCGAGAATGCTGGGTTGCGGCACATCGGATATGCCGACCCAGCTTCCGGTAAGAGAATCCCACTCGATGGCGATGTTCTCGACAATGATGCCGAACGCAATGGTGACGACCGCCAGGTAAACGCCGCGCACCCTTACCGTTGGATAGGCGAGCAACACACCAAAGGCGCCGGCGAACAGCATTCCCAACAAGAGACAGGGTACGAAACCAATATCAATCCTTGTTGCGAGAATGGCGGCCGTATACGCTCCAATCGCGTAGAGACCAGCCTGACCGAGGGAAACCAGGCCGGTAAATCCAACCAGCACGTTGAGGCCGAGTGCGAGTATCATGTAGATCAGCATCAACGTGTAGAAACGCAATGCATACTCGTTGCCCGCGATCTCGGGCATCGCAAGGAGCAGGACTGCCCCCACCGAAGCAAAGACCCAGTTCCGGTTGCGCAACAACCAAATCATACTTTGACGACTTCCTTGCGCCCGAACAATCCCTGGGGCCAGATCATGAGTACAAGGATGACAATGCTGAAGCCTACGGCTTCACGGGCTGCCGTGCTGATATAGCCGTCAACAAATTTCTCGATCACACCATACACCAGCCCTGCAATAACAACTCCGGGGGCGCTGGTAATGCCCCCGATGATTGCGACGGCAAAGCCCTTGATCCCGAGCAACAGGCCCATGGTCGCCGAAGCCTGAATGACGGGAGCGACCAGAATGCCCGACAAACCACCGAGCGCGCTCGCGAGACCAAACGAGAACATGGCGATCTGATTGACATTTATGCCCACAATTGCCGCTGCCGTACGATTGAACGCAACCGCTCGCATGGCACGGCCAAGTTGTGTACGCCGCTGAAAGACATGCAAGAGTATGACAATGAGAACTGCTGCACAGGGAATGAGCAGCTCCTGCGGAAACACTCCCGCCCCAAGGATAGTAACAGGATTCTCCACGAGCGGAGATGGCAGTGGTCGTGCAAATGCTCCGAAGCTGATCGTGGCATAGCTCTCCAGCATGATGCCGATGGCGATTGTGGTAAGCATCCATCCGATGGATTGCGCCTGGGTGGCGAACGGGCGGATCGCGATCCGCTCCAGCACGACACCGAACAGGATGCTGACGGTGATCGCCAGCAGAATTGCTGCCGACATCGGCACGGCGAAGTCCAGAAATACAATCGTAAGTACCGCACCAAGCATCAGCGTGTCGCCATGCGCGAAATTCACTGCCTTGGCTGAAGACCACATGACGTGGAAGCCGATGGCCACCAAAGCGTAGATGCCGCCGATCCCGAGACCGGCGAGCAGGTACTGAACAACAGCGCTCATATTCCGGACTCTGCCGGCGAACGGGCAGTAACTTCGAGAGTTACGCCGTTTCGCCGGCAGAATTGCGTTGGTTCAGCGCTTGCGCGTCAGTTGCACGGTGTCTGGGCGAGAGGCAGCAACTTGCCGTCGTACCAAGCCGTCAACTTGTAGGCTTCGGGAAGAATCGCATCGTGCCGTTCTTCTGTCCGTTCGAACGCCGGGCTGTAATTCGTGACAAGACCCTCGTGCTGCACTTCAAAGAGAGCGTCATAGACCTTTGCACGATCGAAGCTTCCTGCGACCTCGATTGCCTTGGCGATGATGTGAACCGCGTCATAGGCATTCGCAACTCCCGAACCCATCCGAATCTCTTCCTGCGATCCAATGTCGAAACGATCCTGCATTCGCGAGTAGAGTTCCTGTGCCTTTGGCTCCAGGTCACCCATCCACGAGTACGTCTGCATGATCAGGGCGCAATTGGCAAGCTCTCCAGCGAGTTCACCCAGGTTGCCGGCAAACCCCCAAGCGCCGATTACCACCGGCGACCAGTCGATCTTCTGGAGGCTACGCAGAATCTGGTTGCCTTCCCGGTCCAGTCCCCACATGATGAGAACCTCTGCTCCGGCATCGCGCAACCGGATGAGTTGCGGCGTCATGTCGGTGTCCTTCCAGTTGAAGGTCTCTGCACCGACTTCTTCCAGGCCATGTTCGGCAAGTGCGGCCTGGAGGTCCGGATAGGCTCCCTTTCCCCATCCTGTATTCTCGTACATGATGCCGATACTGTTATTTGCAGAGCGCTTCATTCCCTCGGCGACCAGGAATTTCGTGACCCAGCGATCCTTTGCCGAAACACGGAACATGAAATTCGGGTCCCGGCCGTTTTCGATCACTTTCGTGTTTGCTGCGATGGTGCCAACATAGGGCATTCCGATTTCATGAATTGGATCGCGTTGCGCGAGAGCGACGGTCGAGTGGTAACCGCCGATCATGGCCACGCAGTTGTCCGACAAACCGATACGGCGCACATTGTCTACACCCCGAGGCGGAGCGCCAGCATCGTCGTACTGGATAAATTCCAATTCCTGTCCCAGAACACCTCCGGCCGCATTGATATCCTCGACAGCAAGCTCAGCGCCCATTCGAATGGCCTTGCCACCGAACGCCGCCGGACCGGTGACGGGGCCCGAATTGCCGATGCAAGCATTTGCTTCTTCAGCCTTGACCGCACCATTACCCGCAGTGAGCACCAGTGCCGTCGCCGCTGCGATCGGTAGCATCCTCTTCGCAATCTGCATGATTTCCTCCACTAAACTGTAGTCTCAGCCCAGCGTGACGCCAATTTCTTCATTCACGACGAGAATTTCTCAAAATGCCACAAGCAGTACTGA
The DNA here is from genome assembly GCA_964590405.1 of uncultured Rhodobacterales bacterium. GTDB lineage: Bacteria > Pseudomonadota > Alphaproteobacteria > Rhodobacterales > CAZPXZ01 > CAZPXZ01. Next base: position 47,567 of record CAZPXZ010000007.1, read on the forward strand.
AACCATTATTCTTCCCGCGCATGGGGGTAGAGCCAAAAATATACTCGTTTCCTTCACTGTCAAACGTGCGCATATTCTTGGGGCATCCACCGGACGAGCACGACCGAGCGGGTCCAGCAATCCTGTTCGCTCGCACGCTGCGACCCGCTGTAACGCTCGAAGCCGCAACAGCATTCGTCATCGATCGTGAACGAGGGGGTCGATCCCATGCTCACGATCGACCAGGATGGACAGTGCGCTGGCGCATTCGGAGGCCTGATCGCCATGCCAGCGTGCGAAAGGGCTCCGGACAGTGTTCGCTTCGGTTGCGTCAGTAGACCGAGCGGACCAATGTGAGTGCGGGTGGTTCGAATCGATAACAGCAGACGAGGGCGATGCGCGACGACTGTCCCTGCTCTGCACGATCATGCCTGACTGGGCGCGAACCCGGTACTGCCTACACATCCGGATTACGAGTCGTTCCGGTTCGATGTAACGGGACCGCGTCCATCGCGGTACGGTGGTGGGATTCAGTTCTTCGGGATGCGACACATCAGTACGTTTGCCGTCAGGTTCCTGCTCTGCTAGTAGTTGCCAGCCCCACCTCGTATTGATCGTAGTCAGTATGCCAGAACCTCACTCAGGGCCAGTCGTGTCGATCGGGGTCCTGCTCGCGGCCCTGCTTCGTCTGTTGCGCCGCAGCGTCGATGTCGTGTCCATCCTGTTGCTACTGGCGATGACCGGGCTGATCCTGTTCCAGATTCTCGGTCGGTATGTGTTCAACTACTCGATCTCGTGGTCCGAAGAGGCGGCCATTTTTTCGCAGATCTGGCTTGTGATGCTCGGATCCGGTATCGCCATGCGCAATCGCAATCATGTTGGCGTCGATGTTTTGATCACACTCTGCCCGCGCGCGATACAGCGGATCGCAAAGGCAGCATCGTTCCTTCTCGGGGTCTGGCTGCTGATTGTCATCATTATCGGCAGTTTCAGCCTGATCGCGATTGGCCTGATCGTGAAGTCGGCGGCGATGCAGATCCCGCTCGCGATTCCGTATGTTGCCATGCCGGTAGGCCTGTCGTATTTCCTTCTCGAATTCGGATTGGCGACATGGCCGGAGATCCGTGGTGCACCGATAGACCCGGTGAAGGAGGAGCCGGGATGAGTTTTGCTTTCGGTGGCTTCCTGCTCCTGATCTTTTCGGGAATGCCAATTGTCTTCGCGATGGGCGTTGCCGCACTGATCACCATCGTGGCGCTGACGGATGTGCCGCTCACCATAGTCGCCCAGCGGGTGTATGGGGGTGTCAACTCGTTTCCGCTCATGGCGATCCCGTTCTTCGTCGCTTCCGGAGTCATCATGGCGGCCGGCGGGATCGCGCGTCGGTTCGTCGATCTGTCCACGGCGCTCGTCGGCTGGGTTACCGGCAGCGTGTTCATGGTCGGCATTGTCACGGGCACCGGACTTGCCGCGATTTCCGGTTCCGGTTCGGCCGACACCGCCGCCATCGGATCGATTCTCTCCCCGGAGATGCGCCGCCGCGGCTACAACATGGACGTCTCGGCGGCAATCATCGCCGCAACGGGGGCCCTCGCACCGATCATCCCGCCCAGCATCATCATGGTGATCATCGCAATCACATCGAATCTGTCGATCGGCGCAATGTTTCTCGGTGGCATCGTTCCAGGGTTTCTCATCGCCTTCATCATGGCCATTCTCTGCTGGATCTACGCGCAACAGGGTGGAGCCGCCTATGTAGACGCTGAACCGTTCTCCTTGCCGCGTCTCGGACGCACCTTCATCAGCGCCGTGCCGGGACTGACACTGCCGATCATTATCGTGGGCGGGATTGTCGGTGGCGTCTTCACGGCGACCGAAGCAGCCTGCATCGCGCTCATCACCACAATGGTGATTTCCCTCTTCATCTATCGGGAAATCACCTTCCGTGATCTCCCACGGCTGTTTCTTCGCGCGATCAGCCTGTCGGCGGCCGTCCTCATCATTGTCTCCACGGCCAGCATCTTTTCCTGGATCATCGCAAGCCTGGGCGCAACGGAAGCGTTGGACTCCTGGTTGCGCAGCATCACCGATTCGCCCATCGTATTTCTGCTCATCGTGAACCTGCTGCTCCTGTTCGTTGGCATGTTCATGGAAAGTATCTCTGCCATCCTGATCGTGTTGCCGGTCCTCCTGCCGATCGCCAAGGGCTACGGCATCGATCCCGTGCAATTCGGCGTCATGGCGGGACTGAACCTGTCGATTGGTCTGATCACGCCGCCCTACGGGATCTGCCTCTACGTTGCTTCCGTGGTTTTCGAACGCCGCGTGGACCTGGTGTCCAGAAAGATCTGGATGCCCCTCATCCCGATGCTCATCGTTCTTGAACTTGTGGCCTATGTTCCGACCATCGTCCTGACTCTCCCCAACATGTTCTTTCCCTGACGCATTCGTCCTGGGGTCATCATCTGCTATGGTCAATAGGACGGTGAGGGAGATGTCTGCATGCTATCATCCACGGGGTACGCACAACGATGAACCTTTCTGCCATGGCGACCCTGCCAGGCGGTTGCTCACCACCCACTTCATCCATTCAACGGGAGGAAACAAGAACCATGAAGACGTTTCTTAATCTGAGCCTTGCGGCAGTGCTGGCCACGGCGCTGACCGTCACGGCGACGGCGCAGGAAATCACGATTCGTGTCGGGCATACGAATGCCACGGATTCGATCCAGGATGTGGGCCTGCAGAAGCTTCGGGAACTGCTCGAAGAAAAGACGGGCGGCAAGGCGACGCTCGAGATATTCCCCAATGGTCTCCTGGGCGACGAGGCTCAGCTCGTTGAGGGCGTTCTCCTTGGAACCCTCGAAATGGCAATGGTCTCAAACGCGGTTACCAGCAATTTCGTGAACGACTTTCGTGTTCTTGACATGCCGTTCATGTTCGAGAACATCGCAGTTCTGAGCCGCAAGCTGGAAGGCCCTGCGAAGCCGTTGACCTACGAGGCCGCGGAGAAGGCGGGTTTCCAGCTTATCGGAACCTACTCATCCGGAATCCGGCACATGATGACCAGCCGGCCCATCGCATCCATCGAAGATCTGGCAGACATGAAGATCCGAACGATGCAGCAGCCGATGCATGTGGCGGCCTTCCGGGCGTTTGGCGCCAACCCCACGCCCCTGGCCTATGCAGAACTCTACGGTGCGCTTCAGAGCGGCGTGGTTGACGGAGCGGAAGGAGCCACTTCCGATTACGACGCCAAGAAATTCTACGAGGTTGCCGACCACTTCTCGCTCGTGGGCTGGCTCAATCTTCTCACACAGGTCACGATGAGCCAGAGCGGCTTCGCGAGCCTTCCGGCGGATGTGCAGTCCGCACTTCTGGAAGCGGGCACGGAGTCGGCAATCTGGCAGCGGCAATACGTGATCGAACAGGAGCAGCCGGTCCTCGCACGTCTGCGGGAAAAGGGCGTGACCATCGTCGAACCGGATGTTTCCGGGTTCAAGGCGGCTGCGGTTCCGCTCTGGGAAGGCTTTATCGAGACCGAGAGCCAACAGGCGTTGTTCGACGCGCTCGGCCAGGTCGAGTAGGCCGGAATCGAGTTTCGGCCGGGGAAGTGCATTCTCCGGCCGAGGCCAGGCTCCCGCGCGCCGTGGTCTCCGCACCCGATACCGTGTCCGCCGGTTCCGCCGGCCAGGAGACACCCGGCATGGAATTTCTGCGTGGGGCCATCGACAGCCACGTGCATTGCTGCCCGCACATCAATCTACGCAGCATCACGTTGTTCGAAGCCGTTCGGGCGGCGTCCCGCGCAGGCCTCCGTGGTCTCGGTCTCATGGACGTTTTCGCAAACACATCCGGGCTCGCTGCACTTGCCAACCGGGAACTCGGACAGCTCGGCGTGGATGTGTTCGGCGGGATCATCCTGGAGCCCTATGTCGGCGGACTCTCGGTCCGGGCGGTCGAAACCGCGCTCGGCATGGGATATGGCGGAGGGGGGGCCCGTTTCATATCGCTTCCCTGCCATCACACGGCATTCGTGGCACGATCGGAGAATCGAAGCCCCACCTATATCGAGACCTGTCTCGCCATCCCGGAGACCGGCGCGTTGCCGGACCCCTTGCCGGAAATCATCGACCGATGCACGGCAGCTGGCGCGGTTTTCAATCTCGGACATCTTTCCGGCCCTGAGGCCGTACGGCTTGCCGAGGCCGCAGCCGGGCGGGGATGCACGTCAATGCTGGTACCGGCCGGGTATCTGGACGAAGATGAGGCGGAGGCAATCGTCGCCGCCGGTGCGACACTGGAGTATTCCTTCTTTGTCTTCAGCCACGCGACTTCGATCCCGCAGACCATGATCGACACGGAACGACACTGTTTTCCGCGTGCCGACTTCGCGCGAGCCGTGTCGATCATTCAGCGTGTGGGCCCGAAACACGTCGTGATCTCCAGCGACAGCGGAGCGGTCGTGCTGCCACCTCCGGTCGAGGCGCTGCGGGAGTTCGTCATGATGTTGATCGGCTGCGGCATTGGCGTCGACGCAATCTGCTGCATGGTGCGCGATACGCCCGGCCGCCTCTTCCGGGTCGCGGTTGCCGACGAGACGCGTGCATGAGTGGCGGACGATCGGACATGGTCTTCGGGGACGATGAAATGTATGGGGCGCGCCAGGGATAAACCTGCGAAGGCGGACGGCGATGTCCCTGTGTGCGCATGTGCACGACAGAGATTCCGGTGCGGATTGATGAAGTCCCGCTATTCTGCGACATTCGGTTGCGCCAGGGACAACAGGGGACAGTGCCGATGGACGCGTTCAGGAATGTCCGGGTCGTCAGCTTCAATCATTTTCTCGCCGGTCCCGTTGCCGCCCAGTTTCTTGGTGATCTCGGTGCGGACGTCGTGGCGGTCGAACCCATCGGCGGCGCGTTTCAGCGCAAGTGGGCTGTTGCCGGTCACTTCGTGGACGGGCAGAGCGTGAACCATCTCACGACCGGTCGCAGCAAGCGCAACATTGCCGTGGACATGAAGAACGAGGCCGGCAAGGATCTGATCCGCCGCCTCATTTCGTCGGCAGACGTGGTGATGGAGAACTTCCGGCCCGGGACCATGTCGCGTCTCGGATTCGATCCGGATGAATTGCTTTCGAGGCATCCGGGGCTGATCTACGCCACGATCACCGGCTACGGGACCGACGGGCCATTCGCCAATCGACCCGGGCAGGATTTGCTCCTCCAGTCCATGTCGGGTCTTGCCGCCCACACCGGACGGGCTGACGGTCCACCGGTTCCCGTGGGCTCGGTTGTCATCGACCACCATGCGGCCGTGCTCTGTGTTACCGGAATACTTGCGGCATTGTTCGAGCGCACCACCACCGGCAAGGGGCGGCGCGTGGACGTAAGTCTCCTGCAGGCAGCCATCGACCTGCAGGGCGAGTCGATCGGTGCCTGGCTGAATGGCGCGCCGCATGCTGCGAGCCGCGGGGCCGGGGGGACTGCCGCCTGGTTCAGCCCGGGGGGATACGGCATTCACGCCACGACCGACGGATATGTCGCCATATCCATGAGTACGCCTGCCAGGCTTGCGGCCGCGCTCGACATCCCGGAACTCGAAGACCTCCCGGACGCCGCGAGCTTCGAGTGCCAGGGCGACATTACGCGGCATGTCGGCAGAGCCGTGGCAGCGTTGACGACTGCCGAGGCCGTTTCGCGTCTCGATACCGCCGGAATCTGGAACGCGGATGTCGAGGACTATGACGCACTTCCCGAGAACCCGCAGTTGCAGCATCTGGATGCGTTTCCGACGATGCAAGGTGCCACCGGTGCCGATGTGACCTTTGTCGGACACCCGGTGCGATACGACGGTTCGGCGCTGCCGATTCACCTGGTTCCACAGGCGCTGGGTGCGCAGACTCGGGAAGTGTTTGTAGAATTGGGCGTTTCTGACGAGGAAATCGACCGACTGGTCAGAGAGAACGTACTTGCCTGTGCAGACGCCGAGAACACCTCCCGATGAAGATTTCGATGCGGGTGGTGAGTTTCTGCCACTATTTACAGGGACCTGCAGCAACCCAGTATCTGGCCGATCTGGGTGCAGACGTCATCAAGGTAGAACCGATCGGTGGGGCCTTCGAACGTCACTGGTCTGGCGGCAAGTCATTTGTGCAGGGCGTAAGTGCCTTTCACCTGAGTGCAAACCGGAACAAGCGCAGTATCGCGGTCAATCTGAAGAAACCGGGTGCACGGGAGGTGATGCTGAAGATCATCGATTCGGCGGACGTGGTTGTCGAGAATTTCCGCCCGGGCGTCATGGATCGGCTCGGGCTTGGCTACGACGCGTTGAAGGAACTCAAGCCCGAGATCATCTATGCGTCCGCAACAGGACTTGGCGCGGACGGGCCGGCGTCGCAGCGTCCGGGCCAGGATCTGCTCATGCAGGCGCGGTCGGGTCTTGTGGCGGCGTCCGGCAGCCGTGAGGCCGGACCGACAATCGTGGGCGCCGCTGTCGTGGACCAGCATGGCGCATCGCTTCTTGCCATGGGTATCCTCGCCGCGTTTGCGCGTCGTCTGCAGACGGGAGAGGGCACACGGGTGGAGGCGAACCTCTTCCAGGCGGGGATCGACCTGCAGACCGAGGCATTGACGAAATACTACGCACGCACGGTCGGGGAGGATGTCATGAAACGGGGGCGCAATGTCGGAAGCTGGTATCACGATGCACCCTACGGTGCCTACAAGCTCACGGACTGCCATATCGTGCTGTCGATGAACGACGCATCCCGGCTGGCCGAGGCACTCAACAGCGATCGGTTGCGTGCCCTCGTCCACATCGACCGGTATGACGAACGCGAGCGCTATGCCGAGGCGGTTGCAGTCGAACTGGCGGAATACGACTTCGAGACTGCGGCCGAGAGATTTGACGCTGCCGGTATCTGGTATGAGCGCGTGCAGGATTACGACGATCTTCGGGTTGACCCGCAATCCAGGCATCTCGGGGCGCTGGCAGCGGTCGAGATTCGCGGCCAGCCCGTGACACTTGTTGCGCATCCGCTCAAGTACGACGGATTCCGGCCCGGTATCCGCACCATCCCTCTCGAGCCGGGCTGTGACAGTCGCACGATCCTGGCGGAGCGCGGCTTCAGTGATGGAGAGATCGATCGTCTTGCCGCCGAGGGAGTCATCGGCGTGCACGATGAAGTCGGATCCGAACCGACCGCAGCGTAGAGAGGCCACGACAATGGATGTTTCAGAGATTGCTCCGCCGCAGATGACCGACGAGTGCCGGATGATCGTGGATACTGTCCGCCGCTTTGTCCGGGAGAAGGTCCAACCTCTCGAAACCGAGACGGAAGAGACCGGCGTCGTACCCCCGGACAGGCTGGCTGCGCTGAAGGCCGAGGCGCTGTCGCTGAAACTCTACGCAATGAACATGCCCACTGAGGTCGGCGGCGGAGGCCTCAGCACACATGACATGTGTCTTGTCGAAGAGCAGTTCGGCCAGACATCTGATGCCCTGATCCGGCGGATATTCGGACAGGTGTACCCGATGCTGATGGCCTGCACTCCGGCACAGCGCGAAACCTACCTGATCCCGACCGTCCGGGGAGCGAAGATCTGTTCCATGGCCATCACCGAGCCCGGTGCCGGATCCGACGCCGCGGCGATCTCCACCACTGCGCAGCGAACGCAAGACGGATGGGTGCTGAACGGTTCCAAGCACTTCATCAGTGACGGCGATATTGCCGACTTTTCCATCGTGATGGCGCTCACCGACGCGACAAAGCGCGCCCGCGGCGGGATCACGCTCTTTCTGGTCGACGGGGACACGCCGGGGTTCTCGGTTGCGCGCCACCAGCCAATGATGGGGCACCGCGGCTATGGTCACTCCGAACTGGTGTTCGACGACTGCCGGATCCCGGAGGATGCCGTGCTTGGCGAAGTCGGCAACGGGTTTCGGCTCATCATGCGGAGCGTCGACGATGTTCGTCTCTGCCATATCGGCGCCCGGTGCATGGGCATGGCCCAGCGTGTGCTCGACATGATGCGCGATCACGCATCGACAAGGAAACAGTTCGGTCAGCCGATCGGAGATTTCCAGATGGTGCAGAAGATGATTGCCGATGCCGCGATGGAGACCTACGCGACGCGCTGTATGGTTCTCGACTGCGCGCGCGATGTCGATGCGGGGCGTGACACGCGGCAGAAGGTATCGATGATCAAGGTCTACGCGTCCGAAATGCTCTGCCGCGTCGCCGACATGGGCATTCAGGTCTTCGGTGGTGCCGGCTATTCGAAGGATCTTCCGCTGGAGCGCATCTATCGTGATGCACGGGTCACCCGAATCTATGACGGCACTTCCGAGGTGCACCGGATGCTCGTTGCACGGAGTGTCCTGAAAGGCGGTCTCTCACTCTGAACGCCACGTGATCTGGATGGGGAAGAGCGATATGCAAGTCAAGAACCGGTTCGTCCCGCCGACAGTGGGCGAACGTGTCACCCTTCGAAAGACCATGACGGTTGCCGAACAGGCCATGTACACGGGAATCAGCGGCAACCTTGGTCCTCTCTATGTCGATCGCAACCAGGCGAGGCGGGCTGGCCTGGAGAACATGGCGGTATTCGAACTCGCCGTGGCATCTCTCCTGACTACCTGCCTCTCGCGTCTCGCCGGTCCGGAACACCGGATCACCGAATTCGAAACCCGGTATCACCGGGCAATTCCGGTGGGAACGACCGTAGAAGCCGAGGCGCGGCTGGAGAACATCGATCGGGACAAGCTCACCTTTGAACTCATTTGCAGGGCCGGCGAGGGGACCCTTTGCGTGGGCCGGGCAGTCCTGGTTCCCGCGGCGGCGGGCTAGACGATGTATGACATCATCCCCTTCAGCGATCTTGCCGTTGGCGACCGCGTATCGGTTTCCAAGACCGTGACGGAGGCCGACGGTGCCCTCTACATCGCGGCAACAGGGGATTTCGGACCGATCCATACCGATGAGGACTACGCCGCCAGAACACGGTTCGGCCAACGTCTTGCACCCGGAATCATGGTTGCCGGGCTTTGTACCAGCGTTCTGACCGCGGAACTGGCCGGTGTTCTCGGGGTCTCGATTGAGGACCGTTTCTGGTTCACGGGCCCGGTCTACTATGGTGACACGATCACGATCGATGTATGGATCGCAGAGCGCGACGAGGAGAAGCGTGTGCTCGTCTGGGAGGCCTCGGCTGTCAACGAGGCCGGAACAGAGGTTCTCCGTGCGCGTGCGACGCTGAAGTATCCACGACCGAAGGCGGGTCGGGACGACAAGTCCCGGAGGGCTCGATGAAGCATTCGGATCTTCGGGGTCTCACGGTTGCCACGGTGCTGCCGTTCGACAATCGGGGCGCCATCGACTGGAGGAGCTTTGATCGGCTCCTTGAATATTGCGCGATACCCGATACTACCTCGGCTGTCTTCGTCAACGGACATGCGGGCGAGGGTGCTGCCCTTTCTCCGGACGAACGCAGCGCTGTGATCCGGCACGCACGGACGGCGATCGGGACAACGAAACCGCTCCTCTCCGGCGTGATCGCAACCAGCATCTCGGAGGGCATCCGCCAGGCCCGCGCGTCGGAGGAGGCTGGTGCGGACTGCTACGTGCTGTTTCCGCCCGAAGCGATCGGCGGTGGCGCCGCGCAGACACCGGACGGTCCGCTCGCCTGGTTCGAGGCGATTTCGCAGGCAGTCTCGATTCCGGCCTCGGTGTTCCAGTACCCGCTCGCATCCGGCCTCGGCTATTCGACGGAAACGCTCGTCGCGCTCGGGCAGCTCCAGAAGGTGATTGCGGTCAAGGACGGCAGCGGTACCATGCTCGCCTATGAAGAAAACTATCGGGCGCTTCGTGCCAAGGCACCCGATGTTGCCGTGTTGCCTTCCAACTTTCACTGGTTTCTGCCACAGCTCGCCGTGGGCGCCGACGGCCTGCTTTCCGGACTGGGGAGCCTCACACCCGCATGGCTTGCCGACCTCTGGCAGGCTGCGGAGAACGAAGATCTCGCCGGGATGCGTGCGGCGAGCGACCGGCTGTACCCCGTCGTGCGGGCGATCTACGGTCCCGCACCGATCATTGACATGCACAGTCGGATCAAGGTCGGCCTGCAGCAAATCGGAATCATCGAGAATCCGGCGCCGAGACCGCCACTGGTACCGGTCAGCCCGCACATCTCGGAAGGGATCGAGGCCGCAGTCCGAGCCCTTGTCCCAACTCCACAAATTGCAAAGGTGAATTGACGATGTCGCGAACGACTTCAACACACCCGTTCGGAGGCGTTTTCGCCGCGACCATCTGCCCCATGCACGAGGACGGTGCACTGGACCCGGATGGTCTTCTTCGTCATCTCCGCGATGTCGGTGCAACCGAAGGACTCGCGGGTTTTCTCGTAAATGGCCACGCGGGAGAGAATGCCGCGCTGGAGCGCGACGAACTGGTGGAAGTCATCCGCATCGCGCGGAGCATCTCGGACGGACTCCGTGTGGTCGCCGGGATCAACGCCGAGGCGCCGAGGAAGGCAGCCATACTCGCCGAAGATGCGGCTGCGGCTGGAGCGGATGCCGTGATGGTCTTTCCTCCCTTTTCCTGGGCACTCGGGGCCGACGACCGATTGATCCAGGCCCATCACCGCACGGTTGCCGCCGCTACCGATCTACCGCTCTTTCTCTTCCAGGGATCTGTCGGTGCCGGCAAGACCCGCTATGGGCCGGATACGCTCGGTGGCCTCCTGGAAATCGACACGGTAACCGGCATCAAGGAAGGCAGTTGGGAGGTGGCGGCCTACGAGTCCACCCGGCGCCTGACGAAGGAACGCAGGCCGGAGGTCGGCGTGATGGCATCCGGTGACGAGCATCTCTTCGCGTGTTTCCTTCTCGGTAGCGAAGGCAGCCTCGTAAGCCTGGCCGCTGTTGTTCCGGAACTGATCGTCGCGCTGGAGCGTGCAGTTGCCGAGGGCAACATCGGCACCGCGCAAGACCTGCACAACCGGCTCTACCACCTTGCTCGACTGATCTATGCGCCACCCGGTCACCTTGCGACGCTTCGCCTCAAGACCTGTCTCAAGCATCTCGGTCGCCAGTCCGGTGTCGCCACCCGACTCGCTGCGTGGCCGCTATTCGAAGCGGAATCGGAGGCCCTCCGGCAGGCCCTCCTGCATGCCGGTGTCGCAGACTGAGCGGCCATCCCTTCCAGTTTCGTATGCACCTGGAAAGGGAGTCATCCGGAAGGTTCGCTGATCGTCTGCGACTTGCAGATCGTTCATCTGGAGAAGCGGCACCACTAACCAGACTCTTCTGTTCCCCGGTGCTGGCGTTGTCCTTGGCACTTCATGTCCAGCCGCCCAAGACCCGTGCAGACGAGTCGGGACGACCGCGCAGCAACCATCGGCTCCCCGGTGTCCGAGCGCGAAATGCATGATCTGAGCAGTGTCCCTTGCCGACCGGATGATCGGCCATGTAGTGAAATCTGCAATTCGATGTCACATCACACACCGTACCGGTCCAGGCGCATCACGCAGACCTGACGGCATGGTGCAGAGCTGGACAAGCGTCATCGACTCCTCGAGCGAAGCACCGCACGATGGTTTCATAGCCGGCAACGGGCGATGCCGCTGTTTGGATGTCATCACGAAGATGTTGCTCGTGAACGAAGTGCCCGGATTTCCCGGCGCACCGCAGTGAAGAGCGTCCTGATTGCCGAGCAGCGACTCCAGATGGGTGAAGTTACGGTTTCGGTATCGGATTGCAATTCGCCTGTCGCCTCCGCCCATTGAAGCATCGCAACCACTGACAGATGGCCGTGGGCAATACGCTTGTCGGTTTCGTCCTCGAATGGTGTCACCCTTCGGCCTGGCGCATCTTCGCAGCGAGAGCTACCTGCCGGTTCGCGTCACGGTCAAGATGCCGACAGTTGCGCATGTTCGCCATACGGTATACTGTATATTATCGGAACACCCTACGGTAATCCGGGGCATACTCGCTTGTCTCGAGCGATCCTTTCGCAACCGTGAAGGGAAATCAATGAGCACGCGATTTGGTGCTTGAGCCAGCATTGTGGACAGCACGGCGCCCAGCATGTGTCAGGCCGTGATGTGGCGACTCATCAAGGAAATTTCTCACACCCATGCCTGCAACACCGATCACGTTCATGGGGATGGCGTCGATGCCCGGCACGACCGGCAGCGGGGTCATGCCGAACAGGGTGGAGATCCGTCACACGGAAAAAGTATTCGGTTCAACTTGTTCGGTCGACTCACGAAAGGGGCAGGATTGCGACTTTGCTATCAGGACGATGGACAACAATGCCGCGGCGGTCGTTGCCATGCACACCGAACAAATCCAGGAAAGTCTCTCCTACTGGTTTGACGGTGCGCTGGCCGGCATTCGCAAAGCGCTGCCGCGGTTCCACATTTCAAAGCGGTGGTCGGCCATCCATTTGTACCTGAAACGTGGCTCGCTCGGAATACGCTTGGTGGTTCCCCGTCCACCGGCGAATGGCATTTTCACCGCCTGACAACAGGACTGATAACGTGGTCATTCACATTGCAGGACGACGCTGGTTCGTATCCGGTCGCACCCGTATCGCTGCTGCCCGGTTGGTGAAGCAGCTGGACGGGTCCCATGCGGAAGTGGCCACGGAATTTCGAGACGCCGATGAGCGCTTCGGAGGGTTCTGCTCGCAGGTTCGGGAGCACCCGGAAAACATTGTCTGGCGTGGCCGCGTTCCGAAGTTGTACCGGGCATCAATGGCCATGTTCCATTCGTTGATGGTGCTTGTCTGGCTACTGTCCTTTGAACCCATGCCCCAACGCACCTGTTTGACTTGAAGTGGCCGGAGAACCGTGTCGATGGCAATTCCGCATACGCATGAAATCGATGATGTCGTTTGTGTGCCTCTCGTAGGTGAGAGCCCGAAAGGTGGCTGGTCCAACGAAATTCGGCCGGAAGACTCGGTGCACGCCATCATTGGTGTGCATACTCGTGACGGCCCCAGTGGTTACGGGTCCTGTTTCACGGACGGCCGGCTTGCGCGAGAGGCGGTTCGAATTCTGAAACCACTGCTCATTGGCAAGAGTGCAATCGAAGTTGGCCGTCTGACGGAGGAACTGCATCAGAACACCTTCTGGATGGGTCGTGGGGGAACGCTGACCCACGCAATCAGCGGTATCAATATCGCCTTGTGGGACGTCCTTGGCAAAGCGACAGGACTGCCCGTCTCTGTTCTCCTCGGGGGGCGTTACAAGAACACGGTCAAGCCCTACGCATCCTTGTTGATGGATGAGCCCGAGAAGATGGGGGACATTCTCTCGGAATACCGTGCTAAGGGATATCGTGCGTTCAAGATCGGGTGGGGACCCTTTGGTCGGCGTGAGTCATTTGCTCACGACGAAGCGATCGTCAGGGCATCGCGAGTCGCGCTCCAGGAGGGGGACGAACTCATGGTCGATGCCGGCGGCAGCGATGCCTTCTGGCCCAATGGACTGAAGTGGGCGCTTCGGACAGCCGATATGCTTGCGGCTTACGACGTAGGCTGGTTTGAAGAGGCGCTACGTCCAGACGACCTGGACGGTTTCGTTGAATTGCGCCGGCAGAGCCGCTTGCCCATCGCTGGCGCCGAAGTGTTGACGAGGCGCCAGAGTTTTGTTCCGTTCATTCAGGCGGGGGCATTCGATATCATCCAGCCCGATGTGACCAAGGTCGGCGGCATCACGGAACAGCGTCGCATCGCCGAGATGGCAGAGCAGCATGGCATAGGGTATGTCGGCCACGGCTGGAATACCGCGCTCGGGCTCGCTGCAGATCTTCAGATGGCCGCTGGCCTGCCGAATGTCGACTATGTCGAGTACATTGTCGGAAGTCGTTATGTCGATGGAATTCTCTCGGAGGCCTTCAAACTGAACGTGGATGGCGAACTGGATATCCCGGAACGGCCGGGATTGGGTATTGAACTTGACGCATCGAGACTGAAGGATGTAACGACCGAGACCGAATTACTGCGATTGGAGCAAGGCTAGACGGCCACTCAGGGGAGTGAATCCCTGGCCCTTGCGGGCACCTACTCAGGAAGCGATTGCCGACTTCGGAACCCTGCGGGGCGGAAGGCGGCGCGCAACACCTTGGACATCTCGAGTCATCAGCCATTCTCTGGAGGGGCTCGAACTGTCCAGTCGGTGCGCTCAATCGCAATCTGCAGCACCAACAGCGGAGATCCACGCCTGAGGCCAGGTGGCCCGGCCGGGTCGCCGCCTGTGGCTGACGCCCGTCGAGTGTCCACTTCTCGAGAAAGCCCCACTGCAGCCTTGCCTCATGCTCCGAACTTCTTCCAACCGACCCAGGAGCGCAGGGGAGAAACCGTGCATTCGGCTTTCATGGCAAACAGTTAGACACTGAACACAACCGTCGAGGCGCGCTGCCGGCGAAACGAATTTGGCCGTCACAAACATGTGCGAACACTTGACATGAACGATCGCTATTGTCTACTGTATACAGTATGACATTGCTGTACAACAAGGAAGGAAACATGATGAAACAATCTAGAGAACTTCATGGGAAGCGCTTGCCGCGACTGCCGGCGCTCGCCCTTGCCGCCCTCTTGATGTCCTCCCCGGGATTGCATGCAGCCGATCTTGGTCCGATGCCCGTCGACGGCAAGTTTGACAACGTTACCGTTCGCATCAGCGCCATTGCTGGCGTCTATGCATATGGATTCAAGAAGTTCGAAGACCAGATACGCGACGAATTGGGCATTACGATGGAGTTCGACACTGTCCCGCCGCAAGATGCCTATGCGCGAGACATGCTGGAGTTCCGTTCACAGAACAGTACCCACGACATCAAGTTGTTCATGCCGGCCAATCTGGCCGATTACCATCGCTTCCTCTTGCCCATCGAAGATGTCGCCAGCGAGCTCGGTCTTTCCTTTGGTTCTGACGACATCGAGCCAATCTACAGGGAGATTTATACGACCTGGAACGGCGTGAGATACTCTGTCCCCTGGGACGGTGACCAGCACAACCTGTTCTATAACGTTGCCGCGTTCGAGAACGAGAACAACAAGCAGGAATTCGAGGCACAGTACGGATACGCGCTGGCGCCGCCGAAGACCTGGGACCAATATCGCGACGTTGCGGAGTTCATGTCCGGTCGTGATTGGGACGGTGACGGCGAACCCGAGCACGGGGTCGCTGAGGCGTGGCAGAGAGGCGGATATGCCGTCTGGTGGTGGACGAACAAATTTGCCTCCATGGGTGGTATCTGGTTTGACGGCGAGATGAAGCCACTGATCAATTCGCCGGCTGGCGTAAAGGCGATGCAGAATACCCTGGATATCGCCGAATTTACGCCACCAGGGACGAGCAATTTCGGTTACCCGGAATTGGAGGCTGCCCTGCTGAATGGACAGGTTCCGATGGTCATACAATGGTCGTCGACCGGCAAATCCGCTCAAAATGAGGAAGTTTCGGAAATTGTCGGCAATGTAGGTGTTGCGATGGTTCCTGGCGTCGAACTTTCGGATGGAACCATAACTTCCCGTCCGGCATTGCCGACGGGTTGGGCGGCAGGCGTCCCCGAGTCTTCGGATCGCGCGGCCGCGGCGGTCTCCCTCATTGCCTTCATATCGCAGCCGGAGCGTGCTCTGGAAATCGCGCTTGATCCAGGAACCGCCGTCGATCCCTGGCGTGCGAGTTCGTTTGCGCAGACCGAACGCTGGCGTGAAGCGTTTCCCGCAGACGCCGATTTCGGCGAGGCATTCATCGATGTTCAGCGCAGGTCTGTCGAGACCGGGATGGCTGATCTTCAGATACCGGGTTCCAACCAGTACCTGAATGCGCTCGACGAGCAGATCTCTGCAGCGATTGCCGGCGAGAAAACCGCACAGGAAGCAATGGATGCGGCGGCAGCCCGCTGGGAAGAGATCACGGATCGTCTCGGCCGGGAGGAGCAGAAGGCTGCGTGGCTTTATCAGAAGGGTGCCCTCGAAGACAAGGTCGGTATCATGTACGAGCCGGCGTGGGCGATGTAAGTTCATCAAGTTCGTTTGCCGGCGGCAAATGTCGCCGGCAAACATATTCGTTCTCTTGTCAGCGAAGCTAGGAGTTGAGCAAAATTCTTAAACTTGGTCTGATCGGGGTCGGCGTCATGGGCCAGCGTTACATCAAGGCGGCCCATACCGACCCCAATGCGCAAATGAACGCGCTGTGTGACATTAATGTTGAAGTTGCAAGGAAGACCGCGGCTTCAACAGGCGTGCCTGCTGCGTTTGCAAGCGTTGATGGTATGCTGGCTGGATCCGATCTCGATGCGGTCATCGTTGCTACACCCGATTTTTCTCACCATGGTCCGGTGTGTCAGTGTCTGGAAGCCGGACTGGACATTCTGTGTGAAAAACCATTGGCAGTCCGGGTCGATGAGGCCGCCGACATTGTACGGACTGTCGAGAAGACCGGCCGGAAGTTCATGGTGAATTTCGGCAATCGGCACCGGCTTTCTGTCCTGCGAATGGAACGGGCCGTCCGCGCTGGTGTGATTGGAGACATCCGGTACGCCTATATGTGTCTCAATGAGAAATCCGTCAAGACGGCAACGCTTCCCTGGGCAGACAAGACCAGTCCGCTCTGGTTTCTCCTTTCTCACGTTACAGATTTCCTGACTTGGATTATCGGCCATGATGTAGTGCGTGTTTATGCCTCGAATGGGCTCCTGGATACGGCACCTGACATGGTAACGACAGCCGCAATGCTGACGTTCTCCAACGGAGCGACCGCGACTCTGGAGAGCACCTGGAACATGCCCGATCATTATCCGCGCGATATAGACCTTCGCTTGGCACTGCAGGGATCAAAAGGCGCGATAGATCTCGACATGGGAGATCAGGGTCTCATGCTGTCCGACAGTGCCCGCAATGGGACCATTCAATGGGATACCACGGCCGATGAGAGCCCCGATGACTGGTGGAATCGGTCGTGCCATTACTTTACGCGTTGTCTCGTCAACGGGGTGAAGCCGTCGCCGGACGCCTATAGCGGCCTGCGCACAACCATGGTTCTTGCGGCGTTGCAGCAGGCACTTGATACTGCACAGGCCGTGGAGGTCGCATCCACGATTCCGAAATAGCCGAGGTCGCGACATGACCGCCAGCGAGACCGCTCGTCCCGGCGCTCACCAGTGGAAGTACCTGTTTGGTTATTCCGGACCGGCGCTGATCGCATTGTTCCTGCTGATCGGTGCGCCGCTCGTCTACGCCGTGTGGGCCTCTTTCTATTCGTTCTCATTCACTACGGACTCAATCGTTTACATCGGGTTGGAGAATTATCAGAGATTGTTCTCCGACGGCGTATTGGCGCGATCGCTTTGGGCGACAGTAACCATCGTCATTCCGGCGATCATCCTGGAAATGACACTCGGACTCGGCTGGGCGCTCGCGTTGAATGCCTTGCACGGCCGCGGCGCGGTCGTCTTGACCACCATTCTTACCTTGCCCATCATGATCTCGGGCGCCGCTGTCGGCATGGCCTTCCGTATGCTGTTCACGCCCGAATGGGGTCCGGTTGACCAGTTCGCCAAGATGATTTTCGTTGGATCCTCAATCGACTGGTTAGGGGATCCTGTTCTCGCGCGCGTTTCGATCATCACGGCAGACGTCTGGCAGAATACGCCTTTCGTGATTCTGATATCCTTGGCGGCACTGTCCGCCATTCCGAAGGAGATCCACGAGGCGGCGCGCATGGATGGCGCTGGACCGATTGAGCGCTTCATCCGGATCGACTTTCCACTGATTCGAAAGTTCTTGCTCGTTGCACTGATCTTCAGGCTGATCGACCTGTTCCGGATCTTCGACGTGATTTACGTAATGACCAGCGGCGGGCCGGCTTCGGCCACGGAGACAATCAGCTACTACATCTACCGGACGGGGATTCTGTTCTTCGATGTCGGCTATGCGGCTGTAATGGGATTGGCGCTCGCGTTCGTCATGGTGTTGTTGAGCCGTTCGCTTATCGGCATGCTGCGGGAACGGAGACCGGCATGAAAGGGAGTCGAATTCCCGGTCAGAATCGCCTGCTGACGTCGATCCAGGTGGTGTCGCTGGCCGTCGCCTCGATCTTCTCCCTGTTTCCGATCTTCTGGATCGTGATCACATCGATAAAACTGCCACGAGATTATTTCTCGGATACGTTCATCTGGATCCCCGACGCCGCGACCTTGGGCCACTACCAGAGACTGTTCACGGATCTCGGCGGGCTTGGTGCCATCGGCAACAGCCTGATCGTTGCAACTGCTACCACGGTGCTCACGCTTCTCATCAGTATTCCGGCCGCGTACGCGATCGCCAATGCGCGGCGGGGTCCGTTGCGGTCTGCACCTGTAGTGGTCCTTGCGTTACGGGCCCTGCCGCCGGTAATTCTCCTGATCCCACTCTTTCTCGTGTTCCTCGAGGTTGGATTGCTTGACACCTATCTCGGCCTCGTCCTTGCTTTTTCAACCTTCAATGTGCCGTTCACAATCTGGTTGCTGAAGGGATTCTTCGAAGACTTTCCCAAGGAGGTACAGGAAGCGGCGCGACTTGACGGCCTCAGCGAACTCAAGAGCGTGATCTACATCGTGTTGCCGATGATCAGACCCGCGCTGATGGTCGTTGCGTTCTTCGCCTTCCTCGCTTCCTGGAACGAATTGATGATGTCGGTGACCTTTACCGGTCAGGAGCGGAGAACGGTAACCAAGCTGATCGCAAGTCTCCTGCAATCTCCAACCGGCACCGAATTCGGGGCGGCGGCAGCCATCAGTTTCATCAGCATGGTGCCTGGCATCATCCTGGTGGTCGTCGGTCAGCGATTCTTGATCAAGGGAGTGACCGGTGGCAGTGTCAAGTAAGGTTAAGCAAAGAGATAAGTACCGGTAATGGCCCGAATTGAACTGCGCTCTGTCTCAAAGTCCTACGGATTGATCCGGGTGTTCGAGAACATTGATCTGACCATCGAAGACCGGGAGATCATTGTCTTCGTAGGACCATCCGGTTGCGGCAAGTCCACACTGCTGCGGATGATCTGCGGATTGGAACCGATCAATGCCGGCTCGGTCCTGATCGACGGCGAGGACGTGACCTCGGTGGATCCGTCGAAACGCGGCCTCGCGATGGTTTTCCAGAGTTATGCGCTCTATCCGCACATGACCGTGCGTGACAACATCGCCTTTTCGCTGAAAGTCGCACGCCGGCCGAAAGAAGAAATTGTGCAGCGTGTCGAGCGGGCTGCTGGAATCCTGCAATTGTCTCCGCTACTTGACCGGTATCCGCGCGAACTGTCCGGCGGTCAGCGCCAGCGGGTGGCGATCGGACGTGCGATCGTGCGCGAACCCAAGGCCTTCCTGTTCGACGAACCGCTATCCAACCTGGATGCGGCACTCCGTGGCGACATGCGTCTGCAAATTGCCCAGCTTCACCGACGACTCGATGCCACAATGATCTATGTTACGCACGACCAGACAGAAGCCATGACGCTCGCTGACCGGATCGTCGTGCTCAATGGAGGCCACGTTGAACAGATCGGGGCGCCGCACGAACTGTACGAGATGCCGGAAAATGAATTCGTCGCGAGATTCATCGGAATTCCCCGGATCAATCTCATTCCCTGCCAAACGGAGAACAATCGGATTGCGCCGTTGACCGAAGGGGCATCCTCCATACAAACTCCCCTGTTGGTGCCTGTGCAGAAGATCGGGATTCGCCCCGAGCATGTGTCTGCGGTCGAGCATCCGGGGAACGGTATCGGCAATAGGGAAATCCACGCGGTCGGTCGGTTGGACAGCATCGAGTACTTTGGATCCGACACCGTTGCCTTCTTCGATTGCGGCTTCGAAGAACTCGTGGCCATGCGCCTTCCGGGCCGTGCACAATTTGAGCTCGACAGGACCTTTGGCCTGACATTCGACACCCAGCATGTGCGTGCGTTCGACGCCAAGGGTCAAGAAATCACACAGTTACAACGCCGAGGAGGTGTGGATATATGAATGTTCTCGCAATCGGGGCACATCCGGATGATATCGAAATCCTGTGTGCAGGAACGCTTGCCCTCTACAAACAGCAGGGTCACAATATCTTCATGGCCGTCGCGACCGACGGGTCGGTCGGGAGCCCGACCAAGCCAAAGGAAGAAATCGCCCGGATCCGAAAGCGTGAGCAGGAGAGGTCCTGCGCCATCCTTGGCGCTGAGATGATCTGGATGGGTTTCGAAGACGAGTGGCTGTTCGACGACCGCCCGACGCGTATCCGGTTCCTCGATGCCATCCGGCAAGCTGATCCGGATGTGATCTTCGTTCACTCCCCGAACGACTATCTCTCGGATCACCGTAACGCCGGGCAGATTGCTGTCGACTGCCGCATTCCGGCTTCCATTCGCCTCGTGGAGACGAGTCTACCCCGTACGGCTCGCATCCCTCATGTCTTCTTCATGGACAACGTGTCCGGCCTCGGATTCGATCCGGAACACTACGTTGACATCTCGTCGGTCATCGACACCAAGGTGGCAATGCTCGAGTCCCACGAGAGCCAGGAGATCTGGATACAGGAACTCTATGGCGAAGGCATTGCCACCATCATGAAGCGCATGACGGCTTTCCGTGGTCTGGCCATCGGAGCCCCCCATGCCGAGGCCTTCCGCAGCCTTCGCACCTATCCGGTCACCGACCCCAGGGATTATCTTCCGGGTAAGGCAGCATGAGCGGGGTGTGTGTTTTCGACGGGCGTAATTGCGGACTGGGCGAAGGACCGCTGTGGCACCCCCTGCGCGAGCAGTTGTTCTGGTTCGACATTCACGCATCCAGGCTATTCAGCCAGACATCATCCGGCCCGCTTGAGTGGGTCTTTGACGAGCAGGCGACTGCGGCAGGCTGGATCGATCGTGATGCCTTGCTGGTTGCCACCGAAACGGGGCTATATCGATACGACCTTGAGACAAAGCGCAAGGAACTTGTCGTCTCTATCGAGGCGGACAGGCCGGAAAACCGATCCAATGATGGCCGTGCCGATCCCCAGGGCGGTTTCTGGGTCGGGACCATGGGGAAACAGGGCGAGACCGGAGCGGGTGCGCTTTGGCGATACTATCGTGGTGAGTTGCGAAAGCTTGTCGAACCCATGACAACACCGAACACAATCTGCTTTCCGCCGTCGGGCGACTACGCCTTTTATTCGGATACCGATGTGGGCCGCATCATGCGGCAGAAGCTTGACAGCGAAGGCTGGCCATCCGGGACGCCTGATGTGTTTCTGGATCTTGGCAAGGACGGGATCCTTCCCGATGGAGCTGTCTTCGATGTTGCCAGCCGAATGTGGAATGCGCAATGGGATATCGGACGTCTGGCCTGCTATTCGCTCGAAGGAAGGTTGGAAGACTCGTATGACTTGCCGGTCAAGAACACCACCTGTCCGGCGTTTGGCGGGGCGGGTTTGTCAACCGTCTTTGTAACATCTGCCTGGAGCTGGCGAAAGGGTGCTGATGACGGCAAGACATACTCGATCGACGTCGACGCGGTCGGACTAGCCGAGCATCGAGTCGATCTCGGAACCTAGCCTCGAAGTCCAACTGCGATATTTGATGTGACATTGCAGCGCTCA
>CAZPXZ010000008.1:0-39266 GCA_964590405.1 uncultured Rhodobacterales bacterium
AGTGGATGCGCACGACCAGAATCTCGACGCATCCAACCCGGATGAGTGCTGTACTCCGGTAGACGTTCATTCCTTGGCGAATTGAGTACAGGCGGAATGTGACTGCAACCCTGATGTGCCGGTGCTGCAAACCGTAAACTCCTCCGCAAGATCCTCCGCGTACAGAACAATTGGGATGCCTGATGCATGCTGCACGGGAATCGGATAAACCCCGAGAAAGCGACTCAACTCAAGTCGACAGGAATCCGGTAGTCTGACCTGGCCTCTGCGGAGAAACACAGTCCACTTGCCAGGGAATCCCTCCTCTCCGAAAAGCAATCTGAGCCTGAATTTCCGACGCTGTCCCGCGAGGGCCTTGCCCACTTCCTAGCGTTGCAGTCCCGACACGAGGGCGTACGCATCGCTGTACCAGTCGCTGCCTGGAAAATTGTGCCCCAAGATAACCGCTGCCCGTAGCGCCTCACGCCGCAATCCGAGAGACAAATTGGCTTCGACCAGGCGGTAAAGAGCTTCAGCAACCTGCTCCGTTGTGGGATAACGTTCAACCACTACCCGAAAACGGTTGATCGCAGCGGCATACCTGCCCTGCCTGAGATAGAATCGCCCAACTACGAGCTCATGCGCAGCGAGTTGACCGCGCACGACATCCAACCGCAACCGGGCATCCGTAGCGTACTCTGACCCCGGAAAGCGCTGAACGAGGCTGACCAATTCCAGCTCTGCGGCGCGCGCATGACTTTGCGATCGAGTGGGGTCCGCGATGCGATCATACTGGCTGAGAGCACGCACGAATTGAGCGCGCGGTGCATCCTCATCTCCCGGATAGTAGTTGAGAAACCGATCTGCCGCAGCCGCGGCCTCGTCGAAATTCCCGGCCTGAAAGTACGCTTCGCCCGCACGAAGAATGGACAACTTGGCCTCAGGCGCATAGGGATGATACTGCTCAATTTCCTCAAACGCCCCGGCAGCCTCTGTCGGACTTGAGCCCATCAGCCCTTCGGCCTTCGCATAGAGTTCCGCAGGACTGATGTCCTCCGGATTGGCCTCCTCTTCATCGGAGCAAGCGGTGAGCGCTATCGCGAATAGCGCCACCACTGCTGCCGGTATCCGTCCGCGACGCATGGAACCTCCACTTCGCAATATCCTGCGCACTGCACCCGTCACTAGCACATCTTGCTGCTCTCTTGTGCACTGGCGCAGCTTGGTGGCTTCGGTTCAGATCATTTCGGGCCGTGATTCCGCTTCCCGAACGGCGACCGCCTCATCCCGCGACTGCGTTACCGGCATCTCCTCCCAGGTCCACGCGCCAGGCGTGGAAAACAGGGCGGAAAGGAGTTGGCTGGTAATTCCGTGGCCCGGCCGCACCGCAACGCAGTGGGCCAGAATCGGCGCGCCCGCAAGATACAGGTCGCCAACCACATCCAGCGCCTTGTGTCGCACGAACTCGTCCGTGAATCTCAGCCCGTTCTCATTCAGCACCTTGTTGCCTGAGACCACGACCGCATTCTCCAGACTGCCACCTCGCGCCAGGCCCATCTTGCGAAGCCTGTCGATGGATTCAAGTTCCACGAATGTGCGGGCCGGAAGTAGATTCCAGACAGCAGGTTGCCCAAGATTCTCTACCACGCATTCCTGGCGACCAATTGCTGGCGATGGAAACTCAATGGCGCAAGCGAGCCGGAACTCCCGGGCCGGAAACAGTCTTACGCTTGATCCATCACGATCGACCCCGACCTGGCGCAACACGCGAATGGCAAGACGTCGACCGCAAACCGGCCTGATGCCCGTGTCGAGGATGGCCTCCGCAAACGGAAGCGCACTTCCATCCATGGCCGGAACCTCCGGACCATCCACCTCAACGACGGCGTTATCGACTCCCAACACGGCGAAAGCAGCCATAAGGTGCTCCACTGTAGAAAGGTGCACCCCGTCGGGACTGGCTAACTCGGTCCGGTAGGCCGTCGATGCGATGAATTCGTGCCGCGCCGGAATTTCCGCAATCCCGCCCGGTTCCCCGACAAGCCTGAAGATGATGCCCCTTCCGGCCTCTGCGGGACGAATGTTCAACCGGCATGCACGGCCCGAATGGAGGCCAATACCTTGGAGTCGCACACAGCCTGCTACGGTGGTTTGCATCGGAACTCCTGTGGACTGCTGCTTAGTTTGTAACTTTCAGGTTACAACAACCACCCCTGAGGTCCAATTCATTGCTTGTTTCAGACTATTTCCAATTTCTGGGCTGTTCTCTCGTGCCGGTTGGCCACAGGAAACGGCCGCAGAGCATCTACCCGGAGCGTGCGCTGACATCGGTCGGCGGGGAGGAACCAACTTTCCATAACAGGCCTGATGATGATGCGCATTCCGCTTGTACCGTGGGGTGCATGCGGAATGCGCACTTGGAATCTGGCGATTATCTCTTCTGGTTTCGCCCTCTTCGCGCAAAACCGAAGCATTTGCTGTGTCGCGAATCCCCGCCACTACTCCTTGCGAGACAAGAGCCGCGCCAGTAGTCCGGGACTGCGGCGTGAAACGCCGCGCGATGGCGTCTCTGTTTCAACCCGGGTCTTGCGCACCTCAACCTGCGGATCCGGCTTTGGAAGGTCCATTTCAACGGCCCGGATGCCGAGATCGCGGCGAGGCGGTGAACCAGGTTCTCGGGTGCTGCCAGCAGCAGGTGCCCTGGAAGCGACTTCCGACTTCCTGGTCGCGGGTTGTCCAGGGCTCCTCCCCATCGCACCAGACCGCGGACCTGTGTTTCCGCTGAAGGTAACACCAACTCCACCCGGGCGTGTGTTCAGCCCTCTGGCGGGGATCTTTTGCCCCGTCGTGCCCGACGGAGTCGGAACGCTTCGCTGACGATTTCGACTCGTATCCTGTCCGCCTTGTCCACCCGCTCCTGAACCGACCGCCTGGCGCTTGTAGCCGGGCCGAAAGCGGGGCTGCAGATCCTTCTCCGGCCGTACGGTCGGCTCCTGCACTCCACCCGCGAAGGTGGGCGAAGCCGCTACGGTTCTGGAACTGCTCTGCGACCGAATATCGATCTCGATTCCGTCATCCCAGTCATCGTCACCGTAGGACCGTTGTGCCGCCCGCGATGAGTGCCTGGCCTGGGTTGCGCTCGCCGCGGGAACGGATTCCGGCCGCTTCAAACCGGCGGACAACTCATCGACCGACGGAACGGATGGCTCGTCGGCGACGTCCGCAACCTTCGCCTCCAGTATGAGCTCAGTCTCCTTCGGTTGCTCCGCAGCCTCGGGCACCCGAATCTCGCGAACCTCCCGGTTCTCAACCACCTTCTCCGTTCGACTTGCGCTGGCTGGAGCCTCGGAACACGAACCCCGCTCGACGCCGGACGCTGCGATATAGACCCGAATTGATCCTTCCATTTCGGGATCGAAGGAGGCACCCACCTTCATCTGTGCATCGTCTCTGGCCAAATTCCGCAGGTGGTTCACCGCTTCATCAAAGTCATCGGGACTGAGGTCACGCCCACCGGTAACGTTGATCAGAAGACGGGAGGCACCTTCTAGGGTCACGCCGTCCAGCAGGGGGTTCGTGGCCGCCTGGATTGCAGCCTTCCGGGCACGGTCGGCACCCGAGGCCGTACCCTCCCCGATCACGCCGAGGCCGCCGTCGCGCAATGCCATGACAAGATCAGCGAAATCCGTGTTGATCATGCCCGGCCGGGTTACCAGGTCAACGACACCCCGAATGGCATCGCGGAGAATCCCGTTTACGGATTCGAATGCTGTCAATAGGTGGGGAACGCCGTTCTCGAGTCGAAATAGGTTTTGATTGGAAATGAGGAGCAGCGTATCTGCCTGCTCCTGAGCGTCCTTGATGCCCAGCTGGGCCACCTCCATGCGTGTCGGCCCCTCAAATGCGAAAGGCGTGGTCATCACACCCACGGTGAGAATGCCAAGCTCCCGCGCGACACGCGCGATCACCGGAGAGGCTCCCGTGCCCGTGCCACCGCCCATGCCGGCGGTGAGGAACAGCATGTCCACTCCATCCATTGCGTCGCGGATATCCTCCAGCGACTCTTCCGCAGCGCGACGACCGATCTTTGGATCAGTGCCTGCGCCATATCCGTGTGTCGTTTCACTTCCCAGATGGATTTTCAGTTCGGCCTTGCATTCTTCGAGTGCCTGAATATCCGTGTTCGCGGCCATGAACTGAACACCCTGCACATCCCCCTCGATCATCGAGCGGACAGCGTTTCCGCCCCCGCCACCGACACCCATCACGGCAATCGTGGGCATCGGCCGTCCTGTCGGAGACAGGCCAATCTTGATGCTCATCGTTTGGTTCCTCGTTGCTGCTCGTGACGCTCGCTGGGAACGCCTACTCTCAATCCGGGCACTCCCGTGCCACTCTTCTTATCTCGTTCCAATAATGCACAATTTTCAATTACTTGTCAAACAACATGCAATTTTGATCACCAGTTGCTCGCCATCCAGTGAACCGTGCGCCTCATGAGCCCGGCGACAGAACCTGTCAATGCATGCTCGAGGCTGTGTAGATCAATCGGAGCCTCGCGGGCGAACCGGGCAAGACCCTGCAATATGACAACATCCGGATCGGTTGCTTTCTCGGAGGGCCACCAGATGTTCCTTGCCCGACCTGGAAGAACCGGGCAGGACAGAATCCGGGAAGCAATGCTCAGGAAACGCGGATCACGGGCTCCACCGCCAGTCAGCAGCACGTGCCCTCCCGGAATGTTGTAGAAGTCCTCCTGCTTCAGAACGACCCGGACACGCTGAAACAGGCGAATCGTGGCGTCCTCGACAATCCTCCTGGCTTCCAATTGTTTCCCGGCCGGCCCAGCACCCCGTCGAACCCGCTCGGCATCGACAAGATCGAGGCTGAACTTTTGCCCAATTCCCGCCGCAATGCCGAAACCACCTATAGGCAGCACAGAACAGTGAATGCACTTGTCTTTCAGGAAGATGCTGACTCCAGTCCCTGACGCCCCGAGATCCAGACATGCATAACCGTCTCCCCTGCGCAGACGATCCATGCAGGCGTAGCCGGCAATATACGGAGCGGCCACGAATCCCGCTGGCTTCAGGCCACAAGCCTCCGCACAACGGAAAAGTTCGTCCACCACCGGACGATCGACAGAGACCCAGAAAATATCAGCGATGATGCTCTTGCCCGTGAGTCCCTGCGGTTCCAGGATTCCGTCCCGGTCGTCAAGGGAGAACTGAACTGGCAACGCGTGAAGGACAACACGCTGCTGCCCGCCCGGTGGACGAGCACAACGGCTGAGAGCTCGCAATACATCACGATCCGTAATCTCACCGCCCGAAATCTTCGCATCACCGCGCGCATGATGGCATATCAGGTTTCGACTTTGTACAGCGATCATCACTTCGTCCACCGTGCCGCGCTTGGCACGCCGCTCGACCCGGTCCACCAGTTCCCGCAAGCCCCGCTGGAACTCGCGGACGCTCTGCACTCCGTGCACACCCATACCTCTCGACGGCACCACCGTGGCGCCAGCAAGAATGGTCCGCCTTCCGAGGCTGCTCCGGCGGTCCTCCTCCGCATCCCAGCATGCCATCGCACCGCAAAACGTCGACGAACCCGGATCGAAAAGCATCAACTTTCCGCGCCGCCGAGCCCGTTCCAGACGCTCCAGCATCTCAAGGTCCCGGCCTCCGATGTCGCCGAATTCATAGCGACTCATTACCTGCAGGCCGGGTTGGTACTCCCGCCCCTCCTTCAACCACCGCATGGAATCGCACCGGAACTCGCCCTCGGTTTCGCAGATCCAGGGAGGCTATGTCCTGTCCCGAGAACCTCTCCAGGAATCGTGAGCCGTGCAGCCAGTCCAGCGCCAGCAGTGGCTCTCGTTCAGGAAGCATCAGCAATATGCCGGATGGAAGTCGAACGTTCCAGCGGCGCTTGCCGACCCTTTCGAAAATGGACTGCCCATCGAACAACTGAGAATGCTGTGAAAGCATGGCCCGTACCTCGGCGACCGCGTTGCCCGCACCCTCACCGACAACACGCGGCAGCCCAAACGAAGGCGCACCCTGCTCCGCCCACGCGAAACCGTCTCCCGACTTATTGACAAACCACCAGCGCTGCCTGGCCCACCAGAGTGCGACGGGAACTTCCTCGACAATGCGAAGGTGGATTCGGTCAGGAAGTCCGATTCTCACTTCTGTTCCCGCAACCCAGGGAAGTGCCTCGACCGCGCGCTGGATCTCAAGAGTCGAGAGCTCCAGTACCGATCCCGGCCGAGGCAGGCCAAGTGCGCGCTCCACTTCGGCGCGCGAAACCTGATCCAGACCCGCTACTCCACCTAGTCCAAGTTCTACCTGCGTATTCTCGATGGCAAACTGATGCAATTGCCCGGCTGATTCACGGATGCCCTCGGAAACCTGACCAAGAGAGAGCCACCCGACAAAGGCCCAGACACAGGCAAGAACGGCCAGGCTTCCGAGCGTCGCCCGGATCGCGGGCGTCCGGAACCAGCGACGCGCCATGTAGGATGCACTTTCCAGCCATCCCTGCTCCAGCTTCAGAAGGTCCGCACCTATCGCGGGCATGAGGCGTCCTCCACCAGCCACTCAACCAATTCCGGGAACGGGATTCCGATCCGATCCGCTTGCTCCGGGACAAGCGATGTCGGAGTCATGCCAGGTTGCGTATTGACTTCGAGAAGCGCCAATTCTTGCCGCTCGGGGTCGAACCGGAAATCGGCCCGTGACACGCCGCGGCAACCAAGTGCCTTGTGCGCGATGAGCGCAAAGTCAAGCAGCGAAGTGCGTAGTTCATCCGAAATGCGGGCCGGAATGACATGCCGAGAACCACCCGGCTGATACTTAGCCGCGTAATTGTACCACCCCTCCGCGGCAACAATTTCGGTTACCTCCAGCGCCCGGTTCCCGAGCACTGACACTGTGAGTTCCAGCCCATCAATGTAACGTTCCACGAGAACCGGAGAATTATTGGCGCCTGCCTGCGGCGGAGGGTCGCCGGCATGTACGAACCGAACACCGATGGATGATCCCTCGTCGTTGGGCTTGGCCACGTAGGGTGGCGGTAGCAGGTGCCCCGCTCCGAGTTCCCGCGCGGTAGCCAGCCGGCCTTCCGCGACGGGAATCCCGGCTTGGCGCAAAACGGCTTTCGAACGTGCCTTGTCCATTCCAAGAGCGGAAGCACCGATTCCGGAATGCGTATACGGTATTTCCAGAGTCTCCAGGATGCCTTGTATGCAACCGTCTTCGCCCCCTTTGCCGTGCAACATGTTGAGGCAGGCGTCCGGCCGCAGTTCATCCAGCACCCTGCCGATGTCGCGGCCGACATCGACCTCTTCTACAAGGTGGCCGCGACTACGCAGGGCCTCCGCGCAAGACGACCCGGATACGAGTGACACCTCGCGCTCACGGGACCAACCTCCCTTCAGCACGGCAATTCGGGTCTTGCCGGGAAAGATCTCAACCATTGTTGACGGACTCCCCGATTCTGCGGATCTCCCATGTCAGCCGAATGCCGGTGCGAGCGAACACCCTCTGTTGAATGTCCTCGCCCAGGGACTCCAGATCCGCGGCAGTAGCGTCTCCCCGGTTTATCAGGAAATTCGCATGTTTCTTGCTGACCGAAGCACCGCCCCGCTGCATACCCCGGCACCCCGCCGCATCGATGAGGCGCCAAGCCGAATCCCGAATGTCTCCGCCATCTGACCCCGCGCCAGGTCTTCCACCCGGATTGCGAAAGGTTGATCCCCCCGTACGACTCCGAACCGGCTGACTTGTCTCACGGCGACCGAGCAGCGATCGCATGCGGTTGCGAATCGCATCCGGTAATTCCGGCCGTCCCTGGAATTCGGCACCGAGGAAAATCCTCCCTTCCGAGGCACGGCAATACCGGTAGGAGAAACCCATCTCCGCGGGCAGAAGCCGGATCCTGCCGCCGCTTCGATCCAGAGCGACCGCCGATGAGAGGACCTCGCTGACCGCGCTTCCGTAGCAACCGGCATTCATGGCGAGTACTCCGCCAATCGTTCCAGGTATGCCGCGCAAGAACTCGAGACCTGCGATTCCGGCATTCGCGGCCGACTCCGCTACCCGTGAAGCCAGAGCGGCAGCACCGGCCCGAATCATGGCGTCACCGAGGATCTCGATCCGGCCAAGACGGCTACCCATACGAATGGTGACACCCCGAACGCCACCGTCGCGCACAAGAAGGTTCGAGCCGACACCGACCGGAGTCACCGGGACTTCGGAATCCAGTTCCCGGAGGAATGTCGCAAGGTCCTCCTCATCGGCAGGGAGAAAGAGCGCCTCAGCAGGACCTCCAACCCTGAACCAGGTCAATGGCGCCAGCGGTGCCCCACGGATGATGTTCCCGCGAACCTCGGGAAGATGTGCCGAAATCATGGCGTTCTCGCTTCACGCCGGTCCAGTGCACCTGGAAGGGCGTTCGCCCATCCGGAAATGCTGCCAGCTCCCAGGCAGACGACCATGTCCCCCGCAGTTGCGACCTGCAAGACGAGTTCAGCGAGATTTTCCTCCTGCGAAAGTTCCAGCACCCTGGGATGGCCATGCCTGCGGATCCCGGCAGCGAGAGCCTCACGGCTTGCCCCTGCTACCGGAGGCTCCCCCGCCGCATACACGTCTGCAATGATCACGGCATCGGCGTCATCGAAACAGCGCTCGAATCGATCCATCAGATGGGAAAGCCGTGTAAATCGATGGGGTTGATGCACTGCAATCACACGCCCGCGGGTCACTTGACGGGCAGCGCGCAGGGTCGCCTCGATCTCGGCCGGGTGATGCCCGTAGTCGTCCACAATTTCGATCCCGCGTCCGCAACCCACACGGGTGAAACGGCGACCCACACCTTCGAAACCCGATATCGCCTCCCGGATATCCTGATCGGAAGCGCCGACTTCCTTGCCAACCGCAATTGCGGCAAGCGCATTCAGTACATTGTGGTGCCCCGGCAGGGGAACACGAACCTCGTTCATGCGCCGAATACCGCAGTCCGGAGTACGAAATTCCACCGTAAACCGGGTTCCATCAACGTCGGGAAACAGGTCCACCCCACGAACCTGGGCCCTTTCATCGAATCCGTAGGTCACAACCCGCCTTCCCCGAAGGCGCCCGGACATCCTGCATGCGCCAGGATCCTCGGTGCAGCAGATTACGCAGCCGTAAAAGGGCACATTGGCGACAAAACTCTCGAATGCCGCCTCGATCTCGTCCAAGCCCGAGTAATGGTCGAGATGCTCGCTGTCGATATTGGTTACCACGGCTACCGTAGCCGGCAACCGCACGAATGAACCATCCGACTCGTCCGCCTCCACCACCATCCATTCGCCATCCCCGAGACGAGCGTTGGAACCATATCCATGGATGACTCCGCCATTGATCACCGTGGGGGAAAAACCGGCCGCATCGAGCACCGCGCCCGCCAGGGACGTCGTGGTTGTCTTGCCATGGGTTCCGGCGACAGCGATGTTGCGCTTGAGGCGCATGAGTTCCGCCAGCATTTCGGCGCGCTTTACTACGGGAATTCCCTCGGATCGAGCCCTGGCAACCTCGACATTGCATTCGGATACGGCAGACGACACCACGACGGCTCGCGCATCACCCAGATTCGCCGGATCGTGGCCGATCGCAACTGGCACACCGAGTGATCGGAGATCACCAACCCTGGGACCAGCGTGCAAGTCGGAACCCTGCACGGAGTAACCAAGATTGTGCAGCACTTCCGCGATTCCTGACATGCCAATGCCACCGATTCCAATAAAGTGCACGGGACCAATTTCTTCCGGCTTGGGAATCACGCCGCGACCTCCTGGGTCAAACCTGTCTGGCGTTCGGCCAAGGAGGCCAGCCTTCCAGCCGCGCCCGCGCGCAACGCCCCTCGTGCGGCGGACGCCATGCTGCCAAGCCCGACCGAATCGTGAAGCAGCGAAGCGATGAGTCTTCCTAGCGTCTCCGCAGTTCCGCCATTCTCGCTAAAGACCCGAGCCGCCCCGGTCTCGGCGTAAGCCCGCGCGTTCCAGGACTGGTGGTCGGCCGCAGCCGTCGGAAGAGGAATCAATACCGCCGGACGGCCGATTGCAGAGAGTTCCGCAAGTGTGGAGGCACCAGACCTCGCCACTACCAACTGGCTTGCCGCCAGGCGGGCGGGCAGGTCCCGGAAGAACGGTGCTGTTTCGACTTCCACCCCAGCTGAGCAGAGAATGTCCTCGACAGCTTCCCGGTCAGCGTCCCGAACCTGGCATACGGCACGCAGGCGGTGGCGCAGGGAGGCAGGGGCACGAGCGAGTGCCTCTGCGGCCAGACGGGCAACAGCGCGTGATCCCTGACTCCCACCGACAACGAGTACATGAACGTACCCGACATCTCCGGGAGGCAAATATGGCCGGCCCGCCAGCGCCGAGACTTCGGCCCGAACAGGGATTCCGACTACTTCGGAGCCACGTGGAGCCTCCGGCGGCTGCGCCACACCACAGGCCAGCCTCGCCCCGAAACGCAAGAAGAAGCGATTCACCCGGCCAAGAATTGCGTTCTGTTCGTGAACCAGGCGTGGTATGCCCAGCAACGAGGCGGCGGCCAATGCTGGCGCCGTCGCATAACCGCCAAACGCAATCACGCATGCCGGCCGGGCAAGAAGAAAGATCGCGGCCAGCCGAAGCGCTGCCCAGCCAAGCAGAATGGGAGCGGCAGCGCGGGCAACCGGACCGCCGCGGTACGGACTGCCGAGAGGCACCGCCGAAACCCGTGCCCTCATGCCGTGGTCCGCCAGGTAGCGGGCCCCCCGCATGTCGGTAAGGACATCAACATCCCATCCGCGTTGGAGAAGTTCCTCTGCCGTAGACACGGCCGGGAACATGTGCCCGCCCGTTCCACCGGCGGCGATCACCATGCGACGAGCCCGATGACTCATCGTTGCGCCCTGCGGGGAGACGGGGTTGTGCCCTTAACGCTTGCCGTTTCCGGATGCCCACGCGTCAGAGCAAGAAGCACACCCATTGCGAGACCTGCAGCCAACATCGACGATCCGCCATAGGATATGAATGGCAGCGCTATGCCCTTGGCCGGAAGTACACGGAGGTTTACCCCATAATGGACCAGAGCCTGCAGTACCAGTTGCACGGCAATACCCGCGCATGCAAGCCGCGCAAACAGGGACCGAGGCGAACGAAGCCGCCAGGCGACCCGCATGCCTACCAGCGCGTAGAGGGAGAAGATCACGCCGCAGGCAAGGAGGCCGAACTCGTCCGCGGCAGCAGCAATGATGTAGTCGCTGTGTGCCTCCGGCAAACGCGACACCACCCTCCCGTCATTTACCCCGTTTCCAAACCAGCCCGCCCCGTTGATCGCCTTGTCCACGAACTGCCCCTGTGTGAACTGTTCCGTAGTTCCCTTCAGGAATTCTCTGATCCGCTTCTCTGCATGACCGGAAAGAAAGAAGGCGAGCACGGCAACAGAGGCGCCACCGGCACCGATCACACCGACAACAAGGAGAGGTGCTCCGGCCAGGAAGTACATCACGGCCCAGATCCCGAGAACAAGAAACGCCTGACCGAAGTCCGGCTGCAGAATCAGGATGCACGCGACCAGAATTGTACTCCCGGCGGCGATTGCGGCCCCTGGAGGACCATCTCGATCCGTGCTCCCGGCGAGGAACCAGGCGACGGTGATGGCCAGCGAGGTCTTGATGAACTCGGAGGGCTGGAGGGAAAAGAACCCAAGGGAAAACCAGCGACTCGAACCCTTGCCGAAATCGGTGCCAAGCATAGGCAAAAGCGCCAGCATGACCAGTCCGACAACAAATAGAATTACGCCTCCACGCCGGATCAAGCGTTCACTGAGTTGCGATACACCGTACATGACGGTCAGTGCTGCGACCGCATATGCGCATTGCCGCACGGTGTAGAAATACAGATCCTTTCCATTGCGGTCTGCGAGCTCGGTTGTCGTGCCGAGCGACAGCACCAGTCCGACCACAACGAGTAGCACGGTCGCACCGACCAATACAGGATCGAGGCCGCGCGGTACAACCGGCGGGCGAATGGCTTCAGCGGTCCCGCCCCACGCCTCTCCGGCGCTGGCACGGTTGCCCGGCAATGCTCTCGCGTCTCTCATTTTTCGATTGCCTGCTCGAGGCCTGTTCTTTGAGTCCCATATTGCCATATCCGAACGCCGCTGTGAAGCCCCTCGTGCTGCAATTGTTGAGCGTTCGCGGAGTTCAGGCCACATTCCCTGACCGGCATTGACGGACTCAACTCGATCGGACCCAGAGAGAATTGTTCTGAACGGCCGGAACCATGGACGAACCGCACAACCGGCATGGCTCGGGTTTCAGCTGGATTCTCCGAACACGACCCCCCGCATCATCCTCAGGTTTCACTGTCCGTTGATCCCATGCGGCCCGTCGATTGCTGGCTCGATCCGCCATCGTCCGGCACTCGTCCTGCCCGCTGAAAGTACAAGTGCCGGAACGCTTCACCGCGCAATTCAAAATTCCCGAACTGATCAAAGCTCGCACACGCCGGACTGAGAAGCACGGTATCTCCCGGTTCAGCTTCGGACGCAGCGCTTTTGAAGGCGGTTTCCAGGTCGCCACACTGCTTGAATGGAACGACTTCTCCCAGCGCCGAGGCGATGTCCGCTGCGCCCTCACCGATCAGATAGGCGCTCGCAACACGGTCAAAGTATGGCCGGAGTGACTGAAAGCCCCCGGGCTTCGGCCTGCCGCCGGCGATCCAGCGGATTCGGTGCAACGTAGCGAGAGCGCGGGACGCTGAAGCAGGGTTCGTCGCCTTTGAATCGTTGACATATTCGACACCTGCCAGGTTGCCCAGCCTTTCCAGCCGGTGCGGCAGGCCGGGAAAAGAACGAATCGCGCGGCGGACTGCTGAAACATCCGATACGAAGCGGGACGCAACCAGAAATGCAGCCGCCTCGTTGCGCAGGTTGTGCGCTCCCCGAAGGGCTGGGGTATCCGTCGCCCGATATGTTCCGACCGGCGTACCGTGGAGAAAGTGAACATAGCCTTCCTCCTGTATCCTGCACCCCGAAGCAAATTTTGAGACCTGGTCCGGCGGGCCAAACACGTCCAGCGTCCTGCCCGAATGCTGGCCAGCAGGGGGGCCAGGAAGCGACAGCCGCTCGGCCAACCGCTGGCCTGCGTCCTCCTCCACGCCAATGACGAAGTGCCGCTCTCCGGCTTTCGCCGCAAACAGGCGCTCCTTCGCAGCGACATATCGCTCGAAGGTGCCATGACGATCAAGGTGGTCCGCCTCCAGATTCAGGAGCACCCCGATATGGGGTTCCAGGCGGCGTGCAACCTCTAACTGGAACGATGAGAGTTCCAGTACTACCGCGTCCAACGGCAATTCTCTGTCCAGGGCGAGCACCGGGAGCCCGATATTTCCCGCGGCCACCGCCGACATTCCGTTTTCCCGAAGGACATGGGCTATCAAAGCGGTTGAGGTTGATTTCCCATTCGTGCCCGTGACTCCGACAATCCGCGGCACACGCCCATCACTCCGTCCGGCGAGCCATTCAAAGAAAAGTCCGACATCATTGTCGATGGACACGCCGGCGGCGCGGGCCTCCGACACGAACGAATGGACCCCGGGGCCGTACGCGGGAACACCTGGAGAAACCGCGACAATGGCGGCTCCAGCGGCCTCCCGCCCATACTCGTCAGCAATGGAAAATCCGTCGGCTGCCGCGCGAAACCTCGACGCTGGCGAGTCATCCCATACGGACACCGACGCTCCACCCTCCGACAGCGCTCGCGCAGTCGCGGCACCCGTGCGCCCGTATC
Source organism: uncultured Rhodobacterales bacterium (assembly GCA_964590405.1). Classification (GTDB taxonomy): domain Bacteria; phylum Pseudomonadota; class Alphaproteobacteria; order Rhodobacterales; family CAZPXZ01; genus CAZPXZ01. The sequence goes on from CAZPXZ010000008.1 coordinate 13,807, forward strand.
CGAGCACGACAGCGGGCAAGCCGCGATAACTGTCTAGCGGGATCATCCAACCGGATGCGCTACCGAAGTTTCAGTGTCGCCAGACCAGCCATGGCCAGGATCACCGCAACAACGGAGAAACGAATCACGATTGTTGGCTCCTTCCACCCCTTCTGTTCGAAGTGATGGTGTATGGGAGCCATGCGGAACACGCGACGACCTGTGAGTCGAAAGCTCGCAACCTGAATCATCACCGACAGCGCTTCAAACACGAAAAGTCCGCCAACGATGGCCAGTACCAATTCATGCATCGTTGCGATCGCCATTGCGCCAAGTCCGCCTCCAAGGGCGAGAGAACCTGTATCGCCCATGAACACCTGCGCAGGTGGCGCGTTGTACCAGAGGAAACCAAGACCTGCCCCGAGGAGCGAACCCGCGAATACGGCAAGCTCTCCCGTACCCGGCACATTGTGGAGCTGGAGATACTGGGCAAAATGCGCGTGACCAACCAGGTAGGAAATGAGCCCGAATGTGCTTGCCGCGATCGTTGCAGGTACTATGGCAAGCCCATCAAGCCCGTCGGTGAGGTTCACCGCATTGGCACTGCCGACAATCACCAGCACGGCAAACAGGAAGTAGAATGGGCCGAGGTCGATTAACAGGTCCTTGAAGAACGGAAATGCAAGTCTGCCGGACAGTGCCGCCGGGGCGGACCAATAGGCAATCCACGCCACAGCCAGAGCAACCAGGGCTCCGGCGATGAGACGAAACCGCGCACTCAACCCTCTTGACCCGGAACGGATCTTCTGGAAGTCGTCGGCGAAACCGATCGCCCCGAACCCGAACAGACCAAGCATCGCCAACCATACGTAGTTGCTGTCCCAACGCGCCCACAAGGCCATGGCCACCGCCACGGACGCGAGAATCATCAAGCCGCCCATGGTTGGTGTTCCGGACTTTGCCTCGACGTGCCAGGCTGGTCCATCCGAACGAATGGGCTGCCCTGCACCCTGCCGCCGATGAAGCAATCTGATCATGCTGCTTCCGAGGAACAGGCTGAGAAGAAGGGCCGTCATCATCGCAGCCCCAGACCGGAAGGTGATATACCGGAAGAGATTGTAGACATCGCCGCCTTCGCTCAGCGGAGCCAGGATTGCGTATAGCATGGGAGTTACGCTGCCTCGTTGTACATGTTGCGCAAAGCCGAGGCGATGACGCTGGTTCGGGCACCGTTCGAGCCCTTTACCAAGACTACATCACCTGGCCGAACCAGAAGTGGCGCCCGTTTCGCCAGAAGGGCTGCGTTCGCTTCCCATCCTCCCTGAATGCCGTGAGGAAGACTCCTGTGAAGGGCGCGCATCCGGGGGCCACAAAGATATACGGCATCCAGCATCCGGAACGCCGCAAGTGACGATAGTCCAGCATGAAGAGACATCTCTTCGGGCCCAAGTTCCAGCATGTCTCCGAGGAACGCGATCCGTCTGCCCGTTCCACTTGCACCGGTCGCCGGATTCTCTTCCGATAGACGTTCCAGCGCAGCACGCATTGATGTCGGATTTGCGTTGTAGCTGTCATCGATCAGGAGGAAGCCTTGGCGCTGGCCGTCGACAGCACCGATTTGCTCCGCCCCGCCCCGCCCCGCAGGTACACTCCACGCCGCAAGCGCGCACATGGCACGACCACAATCTGCTCCGACTGCCCGAAGAGCCAATTGGACCGCCAGCGAATTGGAGGCCCAGTGGCGCCCCGGCGCTCCCAGCCGGTATGCGCATTCCTCCCCCAGGACGCGAGCGCTGACCGCAGTCGAACCGTTCCGCACCGAGGTCTGCAAGAGGCACGCATGTGCCGCAGCGGACTCCCCGAAAGTCCATGTCCGTGAACCGGCTGACTGCGAAGCCCTTTCGGCCAGCACTTCCTGGCCAGCACAGGAATCCGGGATGATCGCCGTCCCGCCGGCCGCCAACGACTCGAATATCTCGGCCTTGGCCTCCGCGATACGCTCCAGGGATCCAAATGCCTCAAGATGCGCAGGAGCAATCGAGGTTACGATGGCAATATCGGGGCATGCCAGCCGGGACAGGGTCCGAAGTTCACCGAAGCCGCTCATTCCCATTTCCACCACGGCAAAGCGGGATCCAGGCGGAATTCGGGCCAGAGTGAGCGGCACTCCGAAATGATTGTTCAGCGAGCGCTCCGACGCGGCAGTCGGCCCCGAGGGGCGCAGCGCCACTTCCAGCATGCTGCGCGTACCGGTCTTTCCCACCGATCCGGTAACCGCGATAACGGTGTCCGCACGCCAGCGGGCTGCTTGACCGAGTTGTTCGAGCGCGCGAAGCGTGGATTCCACTTCCAGCACGGGGAGAGCGCGGGAAACCCCCGAGCCGCATCGCTCCAACATGACCGCGGCGGCTCCCTTCGCCAGGGCATCCTCCACAAAGTCGTGGCCGTCGTGATTCGGCCCGCGCAGGGCGACGAACAGGTCCCCTTTCACCAGGGTACGGGTATCGATCGAGATACCCGTCGCCTCCCACGTGCCCCGTACGACGCCGCCCACCGCATCCGCCGCAGCCTTCGATGACCAGAGCGGTTTCATCCGTCTCCATTCCGCTCGCAAATGAACTTGCGAATGGTGTCCGCGTCGTCGAACGGAATCGTTCCGTCGGCCGTTTCCTGGTAGGCCTCGTGCCCCTTGCCTGCCACGACGAGCACGTCACCGGCCCGGAGAGCCCTGATGGCAAAGCGAATGGCCTCCCTGCGGTCGCCAACCACGGCAGCTCCCGGTGCCCCGGCTCGAACCTCTTCACGTATCCGACCCGGATCCTCGCTTCTGGGATTGTCGTCGGTAATCACAACCCGATCCGCGCGGCGCGCCGCGATTTCGCCCATCTTCTTCCGCTTCCCGGCATCCCTGTCGCCGCCCGCGCCAAACACGACATGTACCCTCCCCGCAGGCGAAGCGGCCCGACGCGCGGACCTGAGAACCGTGTCCAGCGCGTCCGGTGTGTGGGCATAATCCACAAATGCCCGAGCACCGGTTGGCAACACGGCAGCAAGTTCCATTCGACCTCGGACCGGCTGCAAACGCTTCAAGGCAGCGAATGCAGCGTCCGCCGCCAAACCGGACCCGATTGCGCAAGCCGCGGCAAGCAAAGCGTTTCGTACCTGGAAGTCCCCCGCAATGGGAAGTACAGCGGAATGTGGCTCTCCCCTGTACGCGAATTCGACCGCAAGTCCGCAGGCGGCGGCGTGACCTATCGAGACAATATGAATCCCCTCCCTTGCACAATCGCTGACTCCTACCGGGATTGCCGCCAATCCGCGGGCCGAAGCCAGTGCCAATGCAGTACGGCCAAGCGAACCGTCGACATTGACGACAGCTGTACCGCTTGCCGGTAGCAATTCGGCAAACAGCCTGAGCTTGGCCTCCGCATATTCCGCCACACTGCCATGGTAGTCGAGGTGATCGCGAGAAAAGCTTGCCAAGGCGCCGACAGACGGGACCACTCCGTCGAGACGGTATTGGGCAAGCGCATGTGACGAGGCTTCCATTGCGGCATGGGTGACTCCCTGGGCACCGAAGCCCTGTAGCAACTTGTGAAGCGCCGCGGGTTCCGGCGTCGTCAGGAACGAAGGAACTCTTCCCGCAGGACCAGTTGCGCCCAATGTCCCGATTCCTGCGCCTCGCAGACCGGTACTGCACCAGATCTGCCGGAGGAACTCGACCGTCGAGGTCTTGCCGTTGGTCCCGGTAACCGCGACGCGTACCCGAGGCGCATCGGGCCAGAACATGCCGGCCAGTTCGGCATAGCGTCTCCGGGGATTCGGATCGACCAGGATCGGCAGCGGGAGCGGATCAAGGGATTCCATCGCTCGAAACACTTCTGCGGGCGAGGCAAGCGCAATTGTCGCACCACGTGCTGCGGCGGTAGCCAGATGGTCCACGCCATGCGCCCGTGTGCCACGTAGAGCCGCAAATAACGAACCAGGGACTACTTCTCGGCTATCTGCGGTGATGTGGCGAATCACTGGCTGCCCTTCGAGTGGCGGGCCGAGAACGCAGTCACTCTCCTGTAGACCGAGTGCCTCCATCGTTGCCGAGGACGTCATTCTGGCCGGCCGCCTAACTGCCCATGGGCTGCCCGTCGCACCGGCAAACCAATCGCTTCCGGCCGAAGCGTCCCGGACGGTACGCTGCGCGATCGAACGAAGAAATTGAGTTCATCGTCCCGCATCAATACATCGCGGTTCGAATTCCGGAATCCTGCTCTTGCTCATCTTCACGATCCGGCACGATCCCGTAGACTGCACCGATCCGCCCAATTATCTCCTTTGCAATGGGTGCGGCGGTCCGGCCCGCGTGCCGTCTTCCGCGGCCCTCGCCGATACCCTCGGGCTCATCCAGCGATACAACAAGGGAGAACCTTGGATCCCGCATCGGAAATGCCGATACGAATGTCGAAATCACCTTGTCCTTGTCGTAACCCACACCGTTTCGCTTCGGCTTGTCCGCCGTACCCGTCTTGCCCCCGACATCATATCCCTCGACACCGGCTCGCCGACCGGTCCCGTTCAACACTACGCTTCGTAGAGCGGTACGCATCGACTGCACGGTAAATTCCGACACAACCTCAGGCTGGTTTCGTTCCGCATTTGCGCCGAGAACAAGGGTTGGCTGCACCTTTCGCCCGTCTCCGACCAATGTCGAGACGGCGCTTGCGAGATGTACGGGCGTGATCGCCAATCCGTGTCCGAATGCGATCGTAACTGTCGATGTAGTCTTCCAATTTGCGGGGTAAATCGGGCGGCTTCCCTTTGCCTCCGAAACCTCGATGGGAAGCGCATCAAGAAGGCCCAGTTCCTGCAAGAACGCCTTCTGGACGGACGCCCCGACGGCCAGGGCGGCCAAGGCGACTCCCACGTTGGAGGAACGCCGCACCACGTCCAGCAAGGTTATCTTCGCATCCCGAATGTAGGGCTCCCGAATGATCCGACCTCCGATATACAATGGTGTACCCACCTCGTATTCTGTCTCGAGGTTGACACCACCCCGATCGATCGCAAGCGCTGCGGTAATGGGCTTCATAACCGAACCAAGTTCGTATACGCCTTGTGCAGCGCGGTTGAGCAAAGGATCATCGTCCGGAAGAATTTTCTCCAGTGGTCGCGGTCGGTTGTTTGGATCAAAGTCGGGAAAGGAGACCAGCGCAAAGATCTCTCCGGTCGATACTTCCATTAGAACCGCGGAGCCACCTTTCGCTTTGCTCGCCTCAATGCCCCGCTTCAGCGCATCATGGAGGATGGCCTGCGCTCGACGATCAAGCGAGAGCCTGACCGGCGCGCCACCTTCCCTGAGTTGCTTCTCATGAAACAACTCCACTCCTCCGACACCGACGATCTCGGCGCCCCAGTTTTCCACGCGGTGCGTGCGTACACCGCCGACAACATGTGCGGCGAGAGATCCGAGTGGATATACACGCACCGATCGCTCTGCGAAGACCAAACCGGTCAAGCCAAGGTCCTGAACAGCTTGTTTCTCGTGAGAGAAAACACGCTGCTTGATCCAGACAAATTGCTTACCGGACTGAAGGGTTGCCTCCAGATCCGCGGCGTCCAGATCGAGCAATTTCGACAGGGCCCTAGCGGTTGCAGCGTGATCGGCGATTTCATTCGGACGCGCGTGAAGCGACCAGCCGGAAACATTCGTTGCAAGCACCTGTCCCTTGCGATCCAGGATTTCTGCCCGCTCGGGGAACGGAACCGGATCTGCCGGAGCAGCGACACCGTCTGCGAAAGACGGTTGGGCCGCCACTGCCAGCAGGCCCATCCGTACGCCCAGTACGACAAACGCCAGAAGAAACACTCCCATCACCGCCCAGACTCGGGACGGAACAAGAGGTTCCGGCCTGGAAATCAGACTACTTATCGCAGTCACCTTGCGCACGGCCATGTCTCGGGTCATTCGCGGTCTCCTACGGATGTCTGTCCGGCGAAGCCAACTGCTTCGGCGCGATGGGCGCCAGTGGCAGCACATCCTGGTGCGCTGCGACCAGGTCTGCCAGCCGGTCGCCCCGGTTCAGGTAGGCCCAGTCGGCTCTCAAAGCCGCAATCTTTTTCTCTTCTTCGTGAATCGCCTGATTCAATTCGGCGATCCGGTCCGCCGCCTCCTTGGCCTGGTTGCTGATGAAATATGCTGCTGAAACCGAAGCGAGAAACGCGAGCACGAGCAACGAGTGGCGAACAATACTCATCTGTGGCGACTCCTCTCCTTGCGGCGCCATGGGGCAGGTCCATCCACATCCGACGGATGGGGAGCCGCAACTGTGCGCTCGCCTGCCCGAAGGCGCGCCGAGCGTGAACGCGGGTTGCGCTCGACCTCCTCCGCGCCGGGGCGCAGACAATGGGGACGGGACAAGCGAAAGGACGACGGTCGGGCAAGACTGGGCGGAAGATGACGGTTTCCACTTCCCTGTCCACTTCTGCGCGCAAAGAAACCCTTCACCACCCGATCCTCAAGTGAATGAAACGTGACCACACACAGCACAGCACCTGCCGCGAGCAGGCGCTCCGCCACTGGGAGAACTCGGGCCAACCGCACCAACTCGTTGTTCACCGCGATACGAACAGCTTGAAAACTGCGAGTTGCTGGGTCGATTCTTGTCCGACCCGCGCTCCGCCCGGTCGCAACTCGCACGAGATCTGCAAACTGGGCCGTGGTCCGGATCGGACTGTGCTGCCGCTCACGAACCACGGCCCGGGCGATTCGAGTAGCTGCCGGCTCCTCTCCGTACTCCCGCAGGATTCGCGCCAGCGCATCTTCCCCGAGTTCGTTCAGCAAATCCGCCGCTGTCGGCCCTTCGTCCCCCATTCGCATGTCAAGTGGGCCCGACCGCCGAAAGGAGAAACCGCGTTTCGCGCTGTCGAGTTGCATGGATGAAACGCCCAGATCGAAGACGATGCCCTGGACGTGACCAGTATGTTTCGCAACGACCGCCTCAAGACAACAGAAATTTGCATGAACCAGGACAATGCGAGGAGAATCACTCCTGAACTGCTTCCGACCGTGCTCGATCGCAGTGGCATCACAGTCGAGGGCGATGACTGTGCCGGCTCCCGCATCCAGCATGGCACGCGAGTAGCCGCCACCCCCGAATGTTGCGTCTACAAACACGCCGCCACGCGCCGGACGAAGGGCTGCCACGACTTCCGAAGCCATTACCGGTTCATGGTGGAACGGGGCCGGCAAAGTGCCTTTAGAGTGCCCGCTACGACCCATTGATGCGCACTGCATAGCTGTGCCCGGCCCGGTGTGCATAACCGCGCCCACCTCTACTTCCCGACCTCGGCCGCATCAGGCATGTCGGCATCTACCTGCCAGGGATCAAACGCCTCGATCATGGTCCGGTACTGTCCCAGAGCCACCTCGTCGGCCTTGTCCGCCGCTTCAAGCCTTTGCGGGTTCCAGATCTGGAATGTCTCATCGCAGCCCACAAAGCAGACTGACCCGTCCAATCCGCAACGATGAATCACGGTACCAGGCAACAGCACCCGGCCCTCCTTGTCAAAGGGGAGGAACTCTGCAATCGACCATTGGCCACGACCAAGAATCTTGTTGCGCTTGGCGAACGGGTTTGCGCGAGCCGTACCCTGTGTCTGCGCTCCCGGGCCAGCGTCTCTCTGCGAACCAGGCTTCCCCGGCAGTGGAAGCCCGAACGCTGCGACAATCGCGCGAAATCCCTCGACACCGGAACCGTGCATGAATTCCGCATCTGGATCCGTGTCAGGAAACAGTACTACGCCCGGATCTGGATCTTGCGCCACCGCTTTGCGTATGTTGGCTGGTACCGCTACCCGGCCCTTGGCATCAAGCCGATAAACGGGACGGCCTACGAAGGGAACACGCATTGTTCATTTCCAGCGAACGCTTTTCTCCGGGGAAGAGGGAAAAGGAGAATTTGCTGCGGCGGCACCGTGGCGGCGGAGCATGAACTGCTCCACCGCCCTGCTCGTGGATGCCTCAACCACTGCGCCGAATGGATTGCCCCTTTATTAACTGCTCGAGGGCTCTTGCCCAGGGTGCAATGGTGGCGCCGAAGTCTCTCGTTTTCCCCAATTACTCCCACTTTATCGTTCTTCTGCCTCACTTACCATCATTTGGCCCCACCATGCTAAGTTACCTCTGGAAGTCCAGTCAAGGGCAAATTGTCAGAATTCAGGCAATTTCCGGGAATTCGTGCCTTGCGGGACCTCGGTTCCACATCAGAAGCACGATATAAAGATAAGACCCGACTAGATGAAGTGGGAGGATTCCCATTTACTACTACATGGATGCCAATTCGGTGCCACATCTATGCAACAGGCGCACCCTCTGAGTTGTGGCAAATTTGCAACTTCCCGCCAATGAGAGAGAAACCGAGCGACAATTCAATAAATTAGAACAATTTAGAAACAAGTAGGGTACATTTATCATACTTGTGGCGAACTTTATAAAAACAAGGCTACCAGAACTGCCCAGACACGGGCACGAATGAATCCTCTGTCCCGACCACGCGGCAAAGAGTAATTTGCCTCAAGTCAGCTTCTCTCATTGCAGGACATATGCCGCCCCGGCGCCCCACTCTCCCCCCGCCGGAAGAAACTTGAAGTCGATTCGCTGTTTGACTGCGAAGGCCATTCTGAAGCGGGTACAGTGCCTGCCATTTCGGTTCGCGCATGGGAGAGAAGGTTTCGTAACCAGCGTTGTCTCGTCTCGTGCGGAATCAACATCTGATTCCATCATTCAATGCTACCAGACGATGGCCTGCGACGGGTGGGCTGGTCTTCGGGACGTTGTACCCCGCTCCCGAGCCGCACTACGATCAAACTGTGGCACCCGAGCGACAAACCGGATGACACTCTGAGCGGAACCGGGGGTCGCCGGAAGTATTCGGGAGAGCCCCCTTTCAAATTCTCGCTGTGCCGGTCGCCCTACGTTCATGAAGCTGACGACGGCGGAAAGTCAGGCGGCCTGTAAGCCGGGTTCTGTGCTCGAGGCGACATTGCCGCGTCGGCGATGGCCATTCATCTAGGACGCCGGTTGCCCGGCGCCTCTTGCGGTCAACCCGGACGCCGGACCGAAGGCTGTCCTGTCCTCGCGGACTACGTCCCTATACGACCTTGCTCCCGGTGGGGCTTGCCGTGCCGCTCCCGTCTCCGGCAGCGCGGTGGGCTCTTACCCCACCGTTTCACCCTTGCCAGCATCGCGGGCGGTCTGTTCTCTGTGGCGCTTTCCCTAAGGTTCCGGTCCTGACAGACCGTCCCTCGCCGGGTGTTACCCGGCACCGTGCCTTCGAGGAGCCCGGACTTTCCTCACGCAATTTGCGCGCGGCCATCCGGCCACCTGACTGCACACCAGTATACTTAGTGTCTAGCAACATTCGAGCAGCCGCGTGTCGAGTTACAAGTCTTCGGCATTCATGCCGTCTGAACCTGCCTCCGCCCTCGCGATGCGATGCTGTAGCTCTTCTCCCGGTGCATCGTTGCCGGCCAGGCATTCCGGAATGATCTGAAGAGGTTGTCTTCAGGCAACGCGGGGTAGTTCGATGCGAGTTTGACGAGGAACCGGCCCGGCAGTCCAGGGGACACCAAAGCAACTGGCTTCCCGCCCTCCCGATCTCCCGGTTCGCCATCGGCGAGCATCGGCAACTCGCTGCACAAGCCACCCCATACCATGGGGACGGTCATGGCGATCATCTGCCGTGAGATCGCGTTCGTACCAGCCAAGAACGGGTTGGCGGACGGCAATTGAATTTCGTGGCACTCTCACCCGACCGGAAACGCCAACTTCACGAAATCGCGCCCTACCCGATCAACCGCAGAACAGCGATTGTTTCCGGAGGTGCGCACTTGCGGAGCCCTAAACCTGCACCTGGTTTGGACATCCGAGTAAGGTCAACGTTCGGAGCCCAATCCGATGCTGTGCGACGGCTTTCTTGGCTACGCATCCTGAATGGAAAACCACCTCCGGAGAACCGCTTCCATCCAGAGCACCAAGGCGTCGCTCAGACAACGCCATCGCGTAGAAGATCCTGATTGTCGTCCAGTGAATCCTCAGAAATCGTGTGATCGGGCCATGACGGCCGCTCCCGGCCACTTCTCCGCGATTTCCTCTGCATGCAGGATCGCTCCACTGTTCAGCGGCTGACCGAGTTCCCAGGGACGAAACCGTCTCTGGAAAGCCCGGAAGGAGGCCTGCGACACTGGAGTCCTGAACCCACAACGTCCAGTGTCGTAGCCAATTCGCTCCAAGGCTTCGATCATTCGACCCGTATCATCGATTCCGGGAGACTTGGCCCCCACCGCACTGGGTCCGGGCGTCCACACCGCAAGCCCGTTCGCGGCGAGCCGATTCCACGGAAACCACTCGCCCGGATCGCGCTTCCGCGTTGGCGCCACGTCGGAATGACCCAGAACCGCAGCGGGCCCGATGCGCCTTCGCAGGAGGATGTCGGCGAGAAGCGCCTCAAGAGCGACGACCTGCGCTTCCGGGTAGCCCGGCACTCCGACGACATGGCCACGATGGGCGAGTTCGATACCGATCGAGGCAGCGTTGATCCCCCGATCCCCTGCCCAGAAGGATCGGCCGGCATGCCAGGCGCGCTCAGCCTCCGGAACGAGACCCAGTACTTCGCCCGTTTCATAAATCAGATAATGTGCACCGACCTTGGCAGACGGGTCGCAGAGACGCTGAAGCGCCGCCGGGGCGGACTTCATCCCCGTGTAGTGCAGGATCACAAGTGCAACACGCCGGCCACAGCGACTGCTCCGGTTCGGAGAAAGTGATCCCTCGTGCTTACCCTGCGCGGGACTGGACATTGTCGCTCCTATTCTCTCGTACGGCCTTGTCGCGACATTGATGCCAGAAGAGTTTGGACAATCTTCGGCGAGACCTCCTCGATCTCGCCTGGCTTCAAGCTGCCGAGCCGCAGTGGCCCATACGCGAGCCGCCGAAGACGACCAACCGGGTGCCCCACTCGCTCAAGCGCCCTGCGGACTTCCCTGTAGCGCCCCTCTGACAACTCCAGCCGTAGCCATGTGTTGGATCCGCCGCTGCGCTCAAGCGCAACCCCCATGGGACGGAATCGTTCTCCGTCGATCACAACGCCCGCTCGAAGCGCCTGAATGGCCTTTCCGTCAGGAATGCCGCGAACGCGGGCACGATACACTCGCACGAACTGACTCGCAGGCAGTTCAAGATGTCGCTTGAGTGCCCCGTCGTTGGTCAATAGGAGCAGCCCTTCTGATGTCGCGTCCAGTCGACCGACGGGCATCACCCCTGCGAGATGGACCGGAAGCACATCCGCCAGGCTGCGACGTCCCTGCGGGTCCGAGCGGGATACGATGACGCCAACCGGCTTGCAAAATCGCCACAGGCGCGTTGGCTGAGCGCGACGCACCGAACGGCCATCCAGTTCAACCCGGTCTGCCGCACGGATGCGTGTTGCCGGAGAGTCGCATATCCGTCCGTTCACGCGGACGCGCCCTTCCTTGATCAGGATCTCCGCCTGACGACGAGAGGCCGCCCCTGCGCGGGAAAGCCATCGCGCGATCCGGATACCCTCTGAATCCGCAGGCTCCGCCCCTGTTGCATCCACGGTCCGCGGGCCCTGGCGACGTACTCCGGAACGGGATGGACGGGCCGGTCTCCGCCTGTTGCTGTATTCGCATCGGACCATTTGTTGCGAGCCTCGTGCTGGTTCCGGCCGCAGGCCGGTGCTGCGCCGGCCATCTCCGGCTACTGGCACTATATTCCGATCATGCCGGTTCGCAGTCCCCCTCCGCCAGGCTCAACTATGCCCGAGCGAATTTCACCCATGGATGCTGCACTCGAGGCCGCACAGGCAGCGGCAGACGCCGGCGAAGTGCCAGTCGGTGCAGTCATCATCGATCCCGTCGATGGATCCGTCGTCGCGAAGGCGGGGAATGCAACACGGCGCGAGCGGGATCCGACTGCGCATGCCGAGATCCTGGTCATCCGCGCAGCTGCGGCCCTGCGTGGCGAACGCCTGGCCGGACTGGACCTCTATGTTACGCTGGAGCCCTGTGCGATGTGTGCCGGTGCGATTTCAGCGGCACGCATCCGCACACTCTTCTACGGTGCAGAAGACCCAAAGAGTGGTGGCGTGGATCATGGAGCTCGGGTGTTTGCACATCCGACCTGCCATCACCGGCCGGTAGTTTTCGGAGGCATCAGGGAGCAGGAATGCGCGACCCTGCTGCGCACTTTCTTCGGGCAGCGCCGAAGTCTCTGAAGGGTATTGGATTCGTGATGCCGCTCGGCACGGAACCTGGCCCGGGCGGAGCCGAACAATGCCGCCACCTTCACGCCAATGTCGTTTCTGACGCGCCACCCGGACGCGCAAGTGTTGGCACGCAGACCATTCGGCCATCCGGTAGCGCATCTACACGGACGTCAACCCCGTATACGTCGGACAGCGCTTTCGGGTGCAGGGCCGAGGTTGGCGAGCCCGTTGCGCGAATGTGGCCTTCGTGCAGCAGGGCGACTTCGGTTCCAACGGCAAATGCGTGATCAGGATCATGGGTGGAGAGGATGACTGTCAGCCCGCTCGCGGCAAGACCGGCAATCTCCCGAAGTACCAGGGCCTGATTCCCAAAGTCAAGATTCGCGGTCGGCTCATCGAGAATCAGAACCGGTGTTTCCTGCGCAAGCGCACGTGCCACAAGAACCAATTGGCGCTGTCCACCCGACAAACGGGTGTAGTCGGCCGCGGCGAGTTCTGCAATGCGCAACCGTTCCAGTACAGCGCGAACAACGTCGCGGTCGGATTGCCCAGGCTGAGCGAACATGCCGAGCCGCGCCGTTCGGCCCATCAGCACGATTTCCTGCACCGGATAGGCAAAGGACGCCGCATGGCCTTGCGGAACATATGCCACCCGGCGCGCTACCTCGACCCGGGACAGGCTCTCGATTGGCTGACCCGAGAGTAGCACCTGTCCCAGACGCGCTGGAATCAGGCCGAGCAGAGTCTTGAACAGAGTGGTCTTGCCCGATCCGTTGGGACCCAGCAGGCAATACACTGTGCCGGGGCCAGCCATGATCGAGATCCCGCTTCCGACAGAAAGCCCGGGATACCCGATCTCCAGATCGCGTGTCTCAATCGTTACGCCCATGTCCTGCGACCTCGACTGAGCAGCCACAGAAAAAAGGGCGCTCCCACCACGGCGGTCAGAATGCCGAGGGGTACTTCTACTGAGGAAATCGTGCGCGCCAAGGTGTCGACCACGAGCATGTAGCCTGCACCGAGCAGGACGGCAACCGGAAGTAGCCTGCCAAATCCGGGGCCAACAATCATGCGCGCCGCGTGAGGAATGACGAGTCCGACCCACCCGACGACACCGGCAACTGCGACCACGCTCGCCGTAACAAGTGTTGCACAGACAATGACAACAATCCGCAGGCGACCTGCTTCGACCCCGAGCGCCCGTGCTTCCTCGTCGCCCAGCGACAGTACGTTGATCCGCCAGCGCAAGAGCACGATTGGCACGAGACCGATCGCAACGACCGGTACAGCCGGAAGGACATCCACGGGCTGCACGCCGGCCAGGCTGCCAAGTAGCCAGAAGGTGATTGCCGGCAGCTGATCATAGGGATCCGCCAGGACCTTCAGTAGCGAGGTTGCGGCCCCGGTCAGTGCGCCGACTACGATGCCTGCGAGCACCAGAACCAGAGTTCGATCTCCTGTTCGAACTGCGGACGCAACAAAGCCGACCAGTGCCACCGCAGCGATCCCGCCGGCAAATCCCATCAACTGGATCGCGGCGACCGGCAGCGACAGGAAAATTCCCAGAACCGCGCCTAGGCCAGCCCCCGACGAAACACCCAGAATATCCGGAGATACGAGAGGATTGCGGAATAGTGTCTGGTAACTTGCCCCGGCAGCGGCCAACGCTCCGCCAACGAGCAGAGAAGCAGCAATGCGAGGCACCCGAATCGAAAGCAGCACGATCTCGGACTGTTCAGGAGTCCCGCCTCCACCTTGCCGCCCAGCCAGAATCGAAAGCGTTTCCAAAGGAGTGAGAGGGTACGGGCCAATCAGGAGCGCGGCAAATGCCCCCATCGCTACCGCACATGCCAGCCAGACGGTGACCCCGACCGACGCGTTCGCCGCAATCCGTGTCGTCAGGGCGCACGCCCTTTCGCCCATGCCAGGAGCCGGTCCAGTTCCTCCTCACTAAGGTCGACATGGTACCAAAGCTTGTAAAATTCTCTCGTATCGGCACGCAAGTCGCCCGTCCATCGGTCCGGGAAGAACAGCCCGGCCAGCCATTTGAGGCCCATCATCCGGTTGATCGAGGGAGGACGGTCGATCCAGCCGAACGGCGCCCGGGGCGAGAGATAGACCCGTCCATCGCGCACAGCCGAAATCCCCTGCCACAGCGCCTCATTCCAGACATGGTCAAAGAACGTCTGGTCCCAGGTGATGATGGTATCGGGATCGGCGATGATGACCTGTTCCGGTGAGACCTGAACCAAACCGAACTGTCCACGTACTTCTGCCACATTCCGACCGCCAGCGCGCTCGATGATTTCGGTGTTGATCGAACCCTTGAGACCGGTCTCCAGTCCATCCGGTCCCCGAGCCATGTAGACCCGAGGCCGTTCCTCCTCGGGCACCGCATCGAGTACCGATTCCAGTTCATCCAGTGTGGTCTCGACATCGGTTGCCAGCGCTTCGGCTCGGTCGGGTACACCCAGCGCATCGCCAACCAGGCGCAACGAGTCTGCGGTCAGGTCAAATCGACCATTGACCAGAATGTAAGGGATGCCGGTCTGCTCCTGGACCCGGTCCGCGAGGTCGATATAGGTGTCTCGCACCGACCCGAAGTCAACGATCAGATCGGGATTCAGCAGCAACACCCGTTCCAGATTGGCTTCGCCACCCCGTCCGGTTACCCGGCCGGTTTCCCGTAGTTCGCGGTAAGGCTCGGCGACATAGGGGCGTTCGTAATCACGAAGCGCTCGCGGCCAGCCGAGGAGTGCATCCGGTTTCAGGGCATAAATCAGAATTGACGCTGGCGGACCCGCGGCAAAGACGCGATTCACGTCCTCGGGGATCTCAATTGTCCTGCCGGCGGAATCCGTAATGGTCCGAGCTCCCGCTGTTGTAACCAGCGCACCGAACACGAATACGGCAGCAACCAGGAAGCGGACGGCCATCACAATCATCCCTGTCCTCAGGGCAACGACCCCACGCCGCAAGATTGTGTTTGCACAGGGGCCGGAAATCGCATGATGCAATACAAGGGTCCAATATAGAGACTCATATACGTAACTACCCAGCGGCCAATCTCATATCCATTCCACGGGTCAACGGGGTCGCCAGACTGGCGCCCCCCGCCGTGCAGATGCGCCAACTCCCGACTCCAGCATATCGCGGGCAGCGTTGTCGCTGCGTTCCGCGCATGGACACAGGCCAAGCACCGACAATCCACCTGCGAGCAGCGATAACCGGTATCCGCTACCACGAATGCGCTGCAAGTCCGTGAAGAACATGCTGCGCCACCGCAAACGGTACCTTCGCTTGTTCTCCAGCACGGAGCACAAGGCCCCCCGTCCGTTCGCCGGTATCCCGCGGTTCAAATCCGCCTTCGTCTTCACTTTCCTTCCAGGATGGTCCACCGTTCCATTCGCACGAGCCGCAATGACCCTGGTCTTCAGCGCTTCTACGACAACCGAACTCGCCCTTATGCCTCCATGACCTCATTCCCCGCGAAGCTGCTACGGTCCCAAATGCGCAAGAACCCG
The DNA here is from genome assembly GCA_964590405.1 of uncultured Rhodobacterales bacterium. Taxonomy (GTDB): domain Bacteria; phylum Pseudomonadota; class Alphaproteobacteria; order Rhodobacterales; family CAZPXZ01; genus CAZPXZ01. Next base: position 29,588 of record CAZPXZ010000008.1, read on the forward strand.
TTTGCGGTGTCTTCCTAACCCGGAAAGGGACGAGATGTCAGGTTCCGATATGAAGTATCATCGCCCACGTTGCCCAATCCCTGTAGTGCAACAATACCTGCCCGGCACCGAATCCGTGTCCGCGTCACATAGCACGGAGTCTGCCGGTGTCGCTCGGTCTCACCAAGCGTCAACGCAACGACATTAGCTTCCAGACTTACACCGCGGAACGAGGGACGGGCAAGACGGTCGGCACAAGACGCAGGTACAGCGGCTCGCAAGGACGTTATCTGTACATCAACTGCATTCGGTGCAAACTGCGAGGAGGTACCTCGAAGCAACGACTGCAGTCCGGTCGCCGTTGAAACTTCGGAGATGTCATCCGAATGGAGATATCAGCGACAATCCGGCCCGAACCTCGATGCCCCGGCAAGACCGCTCCACTGCCCAGCCAGAGAGGGTCCTTGCCTTGAGCGTCCTGCCAGAATGCAGATCCGCGCGCTCGCGAACACCGGTCGTCATCTCTCGGATGCTAACACGTTCGTTCGAAGCGGAGTCCGATCATCATGTACGGGTTGACCGCCACTCAAACGAAATCAGGACCCGTATCGCATACTTCATCATGCCGGCGATCCCTGAACCGACGACCACGCCGGTCACCGGCGAAAGCAGCGAAACTCAGAGTTCAAATGGTACCATTACCTCGGGCACGATCACCTTCGTTCCCTCCATTAGGGAAACAAATTCGTCAGCCTCCTGTACGAGAAGAGGGAATGTCCGGTAGTGATACGGTATCGCAGCCTTCAAATTGAAGAATTTGCGGCAGGCAAACGCGGCCCGCCGCGCATCCATCGTGAAGTGCCCTCCAATCGGAACCACAGCGTAGTCGGGATTGTGCAGTTCCGCGATCAGCGCCATGTCGGCATGTACGTCCGTATCGCCCGCGATGTAGATCGTGGTTCCATCCACGGAAAGAACATAGCCCGCTTCTGTACCAAAGTAGACCGGCACACCATCGACCGCATTGGAAGACGAATGAACCGCGCGCACCATCGTTGCGGCAATTCCGCCACAATCAACGGTACCGCCCATGTTGAATGGCACGCCGTTCAGACCGTGCTTTGTCGTAACCCAGTCGACATACTCGATTATGCCGACGACCGGCGCCCCGGTTGATGCAGCGATCTCGGGAACGTCGGCGACGTGATCGGCATGTGCATGAGTTACCAGGATGTGGGAGGCCCCCGTCACCGCCTCGTCGAACCGTGCCTCGTCAAAGGCGGGGTTCCCTCGCAACCATGGGTCGATCAGCAGCACGGCATCGGCCGCCTCTATCCGGTAACCGCCGTGCCCCAGCCAGGTCAGTTTCACTTTAGAACACTCCTATGAATTGATGGTTTGGTTGACGCCCGGGACAAAAGTAGCCAAGTATTGGCTCAATGTCGCCAAGGTAAGCGTTCGACCGGAACATACGGAATGTAGTCTCTGCATGCGGGCCTTGGGGGCAACGGCGCAAAGGGAAACCGTTGCGGGGCGTTATGCGGAAGGAGGTCAACTCCTTCCGCCATTCTTCGGAAGATCCCGCCTAGCAAGCCCTCGTCAGGCCAGCAAACGCAACCATCCGGCCGGCTGCGACTTCCACCGTACTTTCCATCGCACCCCGTGCAACATCGCTTACCGCGCTCGACTTGGTAATGGCTTCGCCGCAGGTCTTGGACATGTAATTTGTCTGCAACTCAACGAGTTCAGCCACAGACTTGACGCCCGCCGCATCCTGGAAGAAGGTCATCCCGTCCTTGACGGACTGCATCGCCACCGCGACCGTCTCTGCGCCAATCTTCTCCGCGGCCTTGTTCGCAACGCCAGCCGACTTCGCAAGTTCGGACGCGGTTTCCCGCGCAAACACGGCATAGTCCTCGACGCCCTTTGCAAACCGCTGGGCGTTCGCTTCCGTAGCGGACTTCATCTGGTCAGCAAATGCCGTTGCATTTGCCTCAGCCTTCTTGGCACTCATCTCCATTCTCCTCATTCTCATGTCGGCCTCCCCGAAGGAGAACCAAACCCTGCCGGCCTGTGCAGACCGCTACAGCTCTATATAGGTGCTATTGTGCACTGCAACAAGATGGTATGTGCACTGCAACATACATGCCTCAAGACTGGATCCTGCCCCCAGCCTGCCCTCCCGTGTTGGCAAAGACTCCCGGCGTCAGGATCGGAGCTTGCTCATGTATTGCCAAATGAAGCCCATATGCATCTTTGATTCGGGGTGTTAGCCACCAGGACCTCCGAAGACAAACCGTTTTCAAACGGTTGCCCGGCCAAATGCCAGCGAATCCGACCGAACGTCGAGCACGGAGTTCACACTGATTCGGCCCGCACGGAGACGTTGCCGCACTCTCGATCTGTTGCATTGCACCATGGTTACCAGGCCAACGACTCCTTTACGGGCCTCCTACACGATACGTTCGCCGGTACCCTATCGACGGCTCCCCGCCTCACTTGCCTGGAGATCGCCTGTCGCCAGGTACGAAGGCTGCAGAGGCAACCAATACCAACAGCAAGCAGGAATTCTCATTGGCAAGAATCCCCACAGCAAGGAACAGGCTGCTACCCGTGAAAGCCTGCACGCATACGTTCCACAACCAGGGAAATGAACCTTGATCAAGCGCCATCCTGCGGGTAGGCCCGTTCCGGATCCCTATCCTTGCCGGGGTTCCGCAGCGTGAGAGTTCCCGCGATGTACCGGCTGCCAGGAACTCGACAAACGGAATTCCGACCGTGCAGCCAACGGCGTTGACATCCGTTTGCGGCGAACCACTGCCAGCAATGTCATCGCTTCCTGTCACTCGCTTAGCCACAACTGTCCCCGGCCAAGCACAATTGGCGTTATCTCAAATTGCTGAGTCATCAGAACGGGAACGGTGACAGGAACATAACAAGCGTTACGCGACACGCACGCCAGCAAGAGTCTGTATGGCAGCGCCACGCTGGCAAACGAACCGCGGGGGGCTGCCACGGAGAAAATCCAACCCAAGCACGAGCACCACAGATGCATGAGCAGGACGCACCGCCCCAGCCGGCGGATACTCGACTCTCGCTGGACCGGTCCCGGTGACACACGCACTGCGTGCACGGTGGACGAACTTCGATCACGGCAAACCGGTTGCAACTGCCTCCACGCCGTCCAATCGCCTCAAATGGCCGGGTGTTGTGAGGTTCTCGCGGCGAGCGTTCAACTGGAAAATCCTGCGGTATCATCCTGTGTCGACAAACGCTTTCGAGGCGTACCCTTGGATGCTGCCACCACGGTTCGGGATTCGCCCCGGCCGCGCTACAGGCGCCTGCCTGACATCAGCAATCACGCTCCAGTCGTGAGGTCCGAATCGCCACATCGCACAGTCAGATTCCGTTTGCCGGTATCGGGGCCTTGCGAGCAGGCCGGCAGTGGATTACCTTTTGGGAAAAACCGCGCTGAATGCGGTTCCCTACATAGAGGCGGGATGAGCAGGAACGCTTCAAGATCGGATCGCGTGCGCCGTCAGAGGTTGCCTTCAACCCTGCGGTTTGCACTGCTGTTTGCCGTACTTCTGTCCTTGGTGGCATTCGCCTCCAGCGATGCGTCAGCCCGCACGCGCTCCTATGCAGTCATGGACTATGAGTCCGGCGTGATTCTCTCAGCGGTCAACGAAGACAAGAGGTTGCATCCGGCTTCTCTCACGAAAATGATGACGGTGTACCTTGTCTACGAGGCGATACAGGACGGACGCTTCTCGTTGGACCAGCGCGTGCGGGTCTCCAAACGCGCCGCATCGATGCCGCCATCCCGGCTCGGCCTCCGGGCTGGCCAGCGCGTCCGGCTTCGGCATCTGCTTGCTGCAGCCGCGGTCCGTTCTGCCAACGATGCTGCTGTCGTGCTCGCCGAAACGGTCGGCGGTACCGAGTGGAAGTTTGCAGAAATGATGACGCGCAAGGCGCGCTCCTTCGGGATGAACAGAACGACGTTCAAGAATGCAACCGGATTTACGGCCGAAGGGCACCTCTCCACGGCACGCGACATGGTTGTACTCGGGAGACGGCTTCTGCGCGACTACCCGCAATACGCCAGCACATACGGTCGGCTCAGCATCCGTTGGGGTGGACGTGCACTTCGCGCTACAAATTCCCGCTTCCTGCAAGCATTCAAGGGCGCAGACGGGATAAAGACCGGCTACACCCGTGCAGCGGGATACACAATCGTTGCGACGGCGAAACGCAATGGCAGGAGAGTGATTACAAGCTACTTCGGCGCCAGTTCCAGCGGTCGTCGGGCCAGGCGCGTCGCAGAACTGATGAGTCAGGGATTCGAACGTCTGGAGCAACCTGGCACACTGATCGCACGGCCAGCGGAGCCGCCGGAACCGCGTCCGGCAACCAAGCCGACAGCCGAACCTGTTCCGACTCTGGTGACCGCTTCTACACAGGAGATCGTGGCCCCCCTCCCCCGCCTGGAGACTACGTCCGCAGCCGTAGAACCGGAGAAGGCAATCTCCCGTCCCGCTTCGCGCACGTCAGGTATTCCGCTGGCTTCCCCCACAGGCGGTCCGGATCTCTACCAGGAACCGGCGGCAGGTCCAGCACAGGGGGATTGGTCGATTCAGGTGGGCGCATACGCCCGCGAGGGACAGGCGGTGCGGCATCTCCGTAACGTCCGTACGGCTCATTCTGACATCACGGGCCGTGCCAGTCCCGTAACTCCCCGGCGTAGCCGCTACTACCTCGCCCAATTCGCGGGATTTGCAGAAGACGAAGCAAGGGCGGCATGCCGTTCACTGCGCCACCGTGGTGTCGACTGCCTACCGGTGCGCCCCGACAAGACAGCAACCGCCAACGAGGTGGCAGCCATTCCGGAACCTCCGGGAAGCCTTCCGTCCGCGACTGCGACAGGCGGTTGGTCGATTCAGGTGGGGGCCTATTCCCGCAAGTCGCGAGCAGAAGCGCATCTGCAGGACGTAAACGCGGCACACACGGACATCACCGGTCAGGCGACGCCGATCACGCCTCGACGCAACCGCTACTACCTCGCCCAGTTTGCCGGCTTCAATGAGGACGGGGCCAAGTCAGCTTGTGGAGTATTGCAGCAGCGTGGAGTGGACTGCCTGCCGATCGTCGGCCCCGAGCGGTACGAGCCAGCGGCCGCAGCCGCGGTTGCGGAGGCAGTGTTGCCGCAGTCCGATCAGCAATGGGCAATACAGGTTGGAGCCTACTCCCGCAAGGAACCGGCCGAAGCCTTTTTGAATGATGTCAGTCGACAGCATTCCGACATCACGGGGAGTGCCTCTCCCATAACGATGAAGCGCCGACGTTACTTCCTTGCCCAATTCGCGGGATTCGATGAGGATGGAGCCGCCTTGGCATGCAGGACATTGCGGAAGCGAGGAGTTGACTGCCTGCCTGTTGCTCCGTCCGGCACCGGTGAGCCCGCATCCATCGCTGCCGCGGCGCAAACGGCACTCCGGCCGCCCACCGGACACTGGTCGATCCAGGTCGGGGCATTCTCCCGCCGTGAGCAGGCGGAGGCGCACCTGCGCAACGTGTCAGCAGCGCACAATGACGTTGCCGGGGGAGCCACGCAATTGACCCGGAAGAGGAGTAGGTACTATCTGGCCCAGTTTTCGGGTTTCGATGAAGATTCCGCTCTATCCGCATGCGGTACACTGCAGAAGCGTGGTGTGGATTGCCTGCCGCTTGCCCCATCGACGACAAAGGAAGTCCCGATAACGCCAGCGTCCACGGAACCCGCGCGACCGCCAGCTTCCTCGCAGTGGGTTGTCCAGGTTGGCGCGTATCGCCGGGCAGACAGCGCGCGTGCCCAGATCGAGAGGCTGCGGCAGGAGGGCCTCGATCCACTCTCAGGTCGGGAGTTTCAAGTCGCCCGTTCCGGGAAGTTCTTCCTGGCCTGGTTCACTGGTTTCGACGAATCATCAGCGAAAGGAGCATGTCGGTCGCTGGCAATGCTTCAGACTGATTGCCTGGCTGTCCGAACCGGAGCATCGCGGAGTACCCGAGATTCGTTGCACGCAGAATCCGACTGGACTGTGCAGGTTGGCGCCTTCCGCCGTAACCGGGATGCCAGTCGGCACCTCGACCGAATCAGCCGTTCCAACCTTGACATATTGGAGGGACGCGAAGGCGCGATCCAGCAGCGCGGACGCTATTATCTCGTTCAATTCAAGCCGTTCACGGCGGCCGATGCCAGCACTACCTGCGATGCCCTACTGAATCGGGGTATCGACTGTCTTGCAAAGGGCCCCCGCCGGGGTGAGCGCCGCTCCAGCCGATCCGACTGGGCCATCCAGGTCGGGGCGTTTCCCAAGGCCACGCAAGCCCGGGCCCAGTTGAATCGCGTAATGGGAAAGTCGCTGAGTGAACTGGAAGGAGCGCGACACTGGGTTCCGCAACAGGGCCGGCTCTACCTCGCACGCCTCCGCAACTTGAGCCAGCACAGCGCAAACGCGGCATGCAACGTGCTTCGTTCCGACGGTGTAGATTGCTTGCCGCTTGCCCCCTCCCGGAATTGACTATCAATCCTCGTCGATTGCACCGTAATCTGAAAACGCTACACGGTATCGAATCCGATTCCGAGTTCCTTCGCAAGGTCCCGCAATTCCTGGCGGGCCGCAACATGCGAAAGGCTGAACCGCACCATCTTGCTCACTGGAGAAAGGTCGAGAAGGGTGAGTCCGTTGAGGAAGAGTTCCCGGAAGATCACACGCTCGCTGAAGCCCATTGCAATCCGGAATCCCATGCGGGCGGCAAGCCGGTCGAGCGACTTTCGCACCCGCCTCTGGTTTCGTGCCTCAAGGCTTGCGATCCGATTGCGCATAACAATCCAGTCGGTGGGCTGCAGGTTCTTCTCTACCCGCCACTGCCGCGAATCCCAGACCGCCCTTGAATACACGGAGGGACCCTCGATCTCGCCGTTGGCAGCGTTTACTCGCGCCAGCATGTCGAAGTCCACGAAGCTGTCGTTGATGGGCGTCAGCAGTACATCTGCCAAACGGTGCGCATACTCCGTGAGTACGGTGGAAGCTCCCGGCGTATCGATCACAATATATTTGCAGGTCTGCCCTAATTCTGAAATGGCCGTGGTCAGTGCGGCCCGATCCTCTTCGTCCGCACGGACCCTGTCCCGCTCATCGCTGGGACTGACCGTCTGAAATATCGGCATGACCAACGGGGTGCCCCGCCGTTCCGCGAATCGCTCGCGATTCTCGAAGAACCGCACCAAGGACTGCTGGCGCGCGTCCAGGTCGACCACGCCAACACCGCCGCCATTCCGCAACAGGAGGGCAACGATATGGATGGCGATGGTCGACTTGCCGCAACCGCCCTTCTCGTTCCCCAAAACAATCGTCTGCGCCATGGTTCCAACCTGCAAACCAGTACGCCACGATTCCTAGAAGAGACTCCCTCCGAACCGCTTGCGGAACTTCGATACCCGCCCACCGGTGTCGACCAGCTGCTGTCGTCCCCCTGTCCAGGCTGGATGAGTCGTGGTGTCGACATCCAGGACCAGCGTGTCGCCCTCTGCTCCCCAAGTAGAGCGCATCTCGATTTCCTCGCCATTCGTCATCCGTACGCGGATGGGATGATAGTCGGGGTGTATATCTTTCTTCATACCCGTTCTCCCTGCCAAGCCAAGTGCGCGAGACCGTATCCGAACATCACCGAATCGGCTCGAAGCTGTACATCGGTGCGAGCGTAGCCTCACTAAACAGGGATGACACCGACGTATTGCGTGCAACATTGAGTATCGCCTGCGCAAACATCGGTGCCACACTGAGTACGCGAACATAGTCGCTACGCGAAGCATCCGGCGATGCTGCGATGGAGTCCGTCACCACCAATTCCTTGAGGCACGAATCCGATATCCGCTCAATCGCGCTGCCTGAAAGCACACCGTGGGATACATAGGCGGAGACAGAACGTGCACCACGCTCCATCAACTGTGTCGCCCCCTCGGCCAACGTCCCGCCGGAATCGCAAATGTCATCCACGAGAACGCAATCCATGTCCGCAACCTCACCGATCACGTTAACCGCCTCTGCCCTTCCAGGGGCCGAACGCCGTTTGTCGACAATGGCGAGGCCCGCACCCAGGCGACTTGCCAAGTCTCTTGCCCGTATGACGCCGCCGACATCTGGAGAGACGATGACGACATCGGAAATCTCCGGGTAGCGGCTCCGGATATCCAGGGCAAACACCGGCACGGCACTCAGATTGTCCGCCGGGATGTCGAAGAATCCCTGTATCTGTCCCGAATGCAGGTCCATGGTCAGAATTCGATCCGCACCTGCCTCGGTCAGCAGGTTGGCTACGAGCTTGGCGGAGATCGGCGTCCTGGCTGCAGTCTTGCGGTCCTGGCGCGCATATCCGTAGTAGGGCATTGTGGCGGTAATGCGACGCGCAGACGCGCGCTTGAGAGCATCGATAATGATGAGCAACTCCATCACGTTGTGATTCGCCGGATCGGAAGTTGGCTGCATCACAAACACATCCGCACCACGGATGTTGTCATAGATCTCGACGAACACCTCGCCATCGCTGAAACGCTCGATTCGGGCACGCGCCAAGGGCGCATCACTCCCCAAAGCGATGGAGATTCGCCGGGCAACCGCCTCGGCAAAGCCCCGGTTGGAATTACCCGAAATCAGGCGTATTCCGGTTCCATCGTCCATGGCCGAATCCCCGCCGTACTATCCGGCCATTGTCAGTTCTTTGCGTAGTATTCGACGACCAGATTGGGCTCCATGCGTGCCGGATAAAAAGGCTCGGTCTCGCCATCCGGAGCGCGCACGAAGACGGCGGTCAGGTTATCCATGTCCACGTCGAGGTAATTGGGTAATTCGCGCTCGTCGGAATAGATGGATTCCTGTACCAGTGGCATCTCGCGGCTCGCCTCCTTGACAGCGATGACGTCGCCATCGCCAACCCGGTAGGACGGAATGTTCACCCTCTTGCCATTGACAGTCACATGGCCATGATTCACAAACTGGCGCGCTGCGAAGATCGTGGGTACGAATTTGGCACGGTAGACCACGGCATCCAGTCGGCGCTCCAGCAACTCCACCAGATTTGCACCTGTGTCACCCTTTCGTCGCTGCGCCTCTGTGAACGTTCGCCGGAACTGCTTCTCCGTGATATCCCCGTAAAATCCCTTGAGTTTCTGCTTCGCCCTAAGGTGGATACCAAAGTCGGATAGCTTGCTGCGCCGTCCGCCGCGTGATTGTTCACGCGCTGCTCCCGGGGGACCAGCGCGTCGCCCGTTCAAGGGCGATTTCGGCCGACCCCATATGTTTTCGCCCATGCGGCGATCGATCTTGTGCTTCGCCGCAGTCCGTTTCGTCATTGCGTACTTCTCCCCAGCCAACTGCACCGGTCGCGCACTCGCGTTGCGGCCCGCTCGCCCAAGCCGACCGCCGATGCCCGTATGCCGAATCCTGTTGGGATGCGCAGAACTCGCAGGCTGCGCGGACCCCTTATCGCATTCCCGAAGTCCGGAATCAACCCCTATGTTGCTCCGAGAGCCGGAAAGTTGCTCCCCCACCGCATGTGGAATGCCCCTTGCATTCGGATCCACGCATCCCATATTGCACTGCAACATGGGAGCAGAAGGAACAATGACGATGAAACCGACCTTTCCTGGGTTTGATCCCGACCA
>CAZPXZ010000008.1:39276-50031 GCA_964590405.1 uncultured Rhodobacterales bacterium
AAGAGTTCAACAAGGCATTCAAGGAATTCGCCACCCTGGATCCAAAGGCCGTGGATCCAGCCCGGATTTACGAGGTCCAGCGCAGCAATATGGAGGCGCTGGTCGACGCAAACCGGAAAGCGGCAGAGGCTTACGAAGACCTCTATCGCAAGCAGATCGATACACTGCGCGCGGCTGCAGAACGCATCCAGAATCAGTTTGAGGAACTGCGTTCCGACCCCGAATCCGCGATGTCGCCACAAAAACAGGCTGAACTGATGACAGAGGCGCTGGAGGAGACCGCCAGGCATCTCTCCGAACTCGCCCAATCGGCCGCAAAGGCAAACGCGGGAGCGCTAGAAGGGATTGGCAGACAGATCGCGGCCAACGCTGTTGCACTCGCCGACACCGCGAAACGGTGACGAAAAGGAAATCTGGTACCCGGTCGCCCGGGTGTGCACAGATGGAAGACTTCGAGAAGTTGGACATCCGTGTCGGTCGAATTGCTGAGGCGCGCCCCTTTCCTGAGGCGAGAAAGCCTGCATACCAACTGCAGATAGACTTCGGACCGGAGATCGGAGTGCGAAGCAGTTCGGCACAACTGACGGGACGCTACACCGTGGAGGAACTTCCCGGCCGGCTTGTCTAGGCCGTAGTGAACTTTCCTCCCCGACGAATCGGTCCGTTCGTTTCAGAGGTTTTGACCCTTGGCGTGCCAGGACCGGAAGGCGAGGTCGTGCTGGTGCAGCCGGACGACCGAGTTGATCCGGGCGTACGAGTGTATTGACGAACACCGGTTCGACCAACTAGCTCTAGCGATGCCATCAACCGCCCTTGACCCGACGAGTTGCGGGCGGCCGACGGACTTCACCGCGTGGCGGCGAATTGCCCGCACCTTGCAAATGCGCGCTGATTCCGCCGAAAGAGGCCTTCCGCACACCAGTTGCGCTGCGCCAGAGACCACACCGGGGAGAAGAGTTGAAAGAACCATGCTGGTACCGGGCGTGCTCGCCTCCGGGAGATCCTTCACCGGAAGACTGAACCTCTTCATGGTTCGACAGGCTGTGCCAGGAATCATCGAAACAAATCCGGCATCTATGTTCCCGACACCTCTTCGATTGCACCGTCTCCCCGAACCGGGATGGTTACCGATGCCCTGAGGCCGCCGAGTCGTGGACTCTTGCTGAAATGCAAATCCCCGCCATGAAGCCGTGCCACTTCACGCACAATGGTCAGGCCGAGACCCATGCCAGTTCGCAGGCTGCCATGACCGCCCTCCCCCAACTTGCGAAATGGCCGCACGACTTCCCTTCGCATGCCTGCGGGAATGCCTGGGCCGTCGTCCTCCACGGCAAACACGAGCCAGCGTTTCGATCGGGAAACGCTCAGTCGCACCCGGTCACCATGGCGAATGGCGTTTTGGAGAAGATTGATCAGGCAACGCCGCATCGCGGCGACCCTGAGCCGCGCCTTCGCATTGTCTCCAGAGACGCCGGAGACAACTTCTACGGTTGCTTCCGAAACAGCTGCCGCGGCTTCCCGAATGAGCATCTCGACATCCACCCATTCTCCGGCTTCCCGCCATTCATCTCTCGCGAACTCCAGAAAATCCTCCACAACCCCGTCCATTTCGTTCAACGACGCGAGAATCTCCTCCTTGCCAGCTCCCATCTCCAGTGCCAGCCGCATTCTTGTCAGCGGAGTCCGAAGATCGTGGCTCAACGCAAGTGGAAGAATGGTCCGTTGCTCGATATGCCGCTCGATTCGGCTACGCATTGCAAGGAATGCCGACCTGGCCTCGCGCACTTCCCTTGCCCCCCCGGGGCGAGGCGCAAGATCCATACCCTGTCCAAAGGCCCGCATGGCTGCGGAAAGCGAACGGATTGGCCGAATCTGGTTGCGCAGATACAAGAGAGCGACGGCAATCAGCAGGACACCCGCACCCGTGGTCCAGGTGAGGAGGAGGTAGGGGTTCACCGCAGCGAGACGGTTGCGGGGTACGATTGCCTCCAACATCCCATGACGCGTTTGCAGGACAATTCGCGCGTAACGGCCATTTGGCGGGATTTCCACTCCAATATCCGGGCCCAGCATCTCGTACAGGTAGCGCGCAGCGATTGCGCCCGAAATATCCCAGAAGGACCTCGAGTCGACTGCAGAAGGAATCGTCTCGGATTGAAGTGTCAACCGGGCACCGAAGAAGCGGGCGAGTCCAGGAAGCAGGATTTCCGCACTTTCCCGGTTCTCCGCGAAGTCGACATCCCGAACAACAATTTCCAGTTCACGGACGAGTTGACCCGTCAATTGGCGGGAAACCCGATCGTAATGCCGCTGAAGAATGGTGTACGCTGCCACCGACTGCAGCAGGAGAATAGGCAGCACGACGATGAGGACCGATCGGCCAAGCAGGCCCTTCGGTTTGCCGAGTCGCATGAGAACGCGCTCCGCAATGAAGAATGCAAGAGACAGATCGTACCAGCATGACAAGAGATTACCAATTCGATCTGCGACCGGGATGTGATGCCGGCGTCCCCGTGAGACTGGTTCCGGGCATCCGTCGTATCGTCGCCCGCAATCCCTCCGCGATGACATTCACCGGCACAGCCACCTATTTACTCGGATCCGGCTCCGTTGCGGTGATTGATCCGGGACCGAGGCAACCGGCGCATATCGACCGGGTACTGGGCACGCTCCGGAAAGGGGAACGTATCGAAGCGGTGTTTGTAACCCATCGTCATCTGGACCATTCACCCGGAGCTGATCTGTTGCGTGCTCGCATCAGCGCCCCCGTCTACGCGGCCCGGCCACGGCGAGCGACCTCCCAGGGTGCACCACCGCCACAACTTCTCGCGGCACATCCCGGAGGCGGAGAGGGAATTGACCACGGATTCTCGCCTGATCGCACGCTTGAAGATGGCGACCATGTCGAATCGGAATTCCAGTCGAATGGCCAGCCAGCCTGGTCCATTCGCGCCATACTCACCCCAGGCCACCTGGATGACCATGCCTGCTTTGCCTCGGAACGGCATGCAGCTCTCTTTACCGGCGACCACGTTATGGGCTGGTCGAGCACAATGGTATCTCCGCCGGAAGGTGACAAGGGTGTATACGTCGAGAGCCTCCGTCGGCTCCTGCAACGTGCCAGATCCAGACTGGACCGCGTGTACTTTCCCGGCCACGGGCACCCGGTCGAGAACCCCCTTGATCTCCTGCAGTATCTCTTGCGTCGTCGATCCCAGCGGGATGCGCAGATCCTTGCTGCGGTGGGAGAGCGCCCACACGACATCGAAGATCTCTTGCGCCGTGAGTACCAGGGACTGAACGGCATGCAGGCATATGCAGCACGCCGCATGCTTCTGGCGCACCTGATCGATCTTGAACGCCGGAACCAAATCCGCATTGAGGTGAACGACGATGGAACGGTAAGATTTGCACCGGGTAATGTTGGCAAAGCGCGGGAATGATACTGTGCGGCATGCTTGCAGCGACCATTCCGGGAGGAGCGTGTGAACACCCACGCCACGAAACCAGTTCGCATCGGCCACGCAGAGATCGGCTCCGGCAGACCCCTGGCCCTGATCTCAGGTCCGTGTCAAATCGAATCCTCCGCACATGCGCGTGAGATGGCACACCGACTCAGCGACCTTGCGAAGAACACCGGAATCTCGGTCGTGTACAAATCGTCCTTTGACAAGGCCAACCGAACGAGTCTTCATGGCGCCCGTGGGGTCGGCATGACGGAAGGACTGCAAATCCTTGCGGATATCCGACATGCTTTCAAACTGCCGGTGATTTCAGACGTTCATTTGCCCGAGCATTGTGGCCCGGCGGCACAGGTCCTCGACGCTTTGCAGATACCCGCATTTCTCTGCCGGCAGACGGACTTGCTGCTGGCAGCGGGGCGCCAGGGAAAGCCGGTGATGATCAAGAAGGGCCAGTTTCTCGCTCCGGACGACATGAAGCACGCGGTGGACAAGGTTGCGAGCACGGGCAACCATCAAGTCCTCCTTTGCGAGCGTGGTTCCAGCTTTGGATATCACAGTCTGGTTGCAGACTTCCGAAGCCTTCCCATCATGGCGGAAACCGGATGTCCGATCGTGTTTGACGCAACCCATTCGGTTCAGGCACCCGGTGGAATTGGGGAAGCATCGGGAGGAGACCGACGATTCGCTCCTGTCCTCGCCAGGGCGGCGGTTGCAGCCGGAGCCGATGCAGTGTTCATTGAGACTCATGATGACCCGGACAACGCACCGAGCGACGGCCCGGTGATGATCCCCATCGGGGAGATGCCCGCGTTGATCCGGGACCTGCTCCGTATTCGCGAAGCCGTACTGGACCGTCCGCCAACGCCACGAGAACCCACTTGACCCAAGGTCGTTCTGAACTTCCCACTGTCGAACCGCGACTCTGCCTTCAGAGTCACGCCAGCACCATGCGACATGCCCGCTTCGCCAATGAAGTCCCGTTTTACCATCGTCTCGAGTTCCTTACATGAATGATCCGAAAAAGCTCGCACACGCACTGAAACTGTCGGCCATCCGCGCCGCCAAGGTGGCACTGACAATTCGCGATCAAGGTCATCTGGACACACGTCGGAAACTCGACAACTCACCCGTTTCCGCCGGCGACCTGGCCGCCAACCGGGAAATCTGTGATGTTCTGGCCGATGTCTTTCCCAGTACTCCGATCGTCAGCGAAGAATCCACGTTTCCCCGGATGGATCCGGAGGAACCATACTTCCTGGTTGATCCCATAGACGGAACGAGGGAGTATATTGCCGGGGGATCCGAGTTCACGGTTAACGTCGCCCTCATTCGGGATCAGGTGCCAGTCGCCGGCATCGTGCTTGCGCCGGCAAAACGGCTGGGTTTCATGGCGACCGGAACCGGTTCGACCGAAGTGCTCGCGTTTGGCGACGTAATCGACTCCTGCAGCACCCGTCCACTACGGTTCCCGCCCCATGCGGATGCCGTCCGTACAGCTGCTGTCTCCCGCTCCCATCTCGACGCTGCCACTCGTACATGGCTGGAGAAGCATCCCTATGACAAACGAATGCGTTGCGGCTCCTCGTGGAAATTCTGCCTCCTCGCAGACGGCGCCGCGGCGGTGTATCCCAGACTGGCGCCCACCAATACCTGGGACATCGCAGCCGGGCATGCCATTCTTGTGGCAGCGGGCGGTCGGGTAACCCAGCCGGATGGAGGGTCCCCGATTCGCTATGGTTCGGAAGACCTGACCGTCCCCGCATTCATCGCCTTCGCCCCGGGCCATTAGTTCGGACAGACACAGGAATCGTTGAAAGCAGAATTTCGCATGATCGGTCCGGGCCTGCACGCAAGAAGAGAACATCGATCATGCCATCGCTGATCCTGATCCCCGCCCGGTACGAGTCTTCCAGATTCCCTGGCAAGCCGCTGGTCGAACTTCGGGGCGCAAGCGGTACCCCGAAACCTCTTGTCCTGCGGAGTTGGGAAGCTGCGACCGCTGCGTCAGATCCAGGAGACCGGGTCGCCATCGCCACCGACGACCTGCGGATCAAGCGTGTTGCCGAAGCCGGCGGAGCCGAGTGCATCCTCACCTCATCCGACTGCCGTAACGGTACCGAGCGCTGCGCGGAGGCTGCCGCGAAGCTTGAAGGGACGAGCAGCTTTGATGTCGTGGTCAACCTGCAAGGTGATGCGCCCCTGACACCCCCCTGGTTTATCCGAGAGATCGCCTCAGCGCTCAGGGAAGCTCCAGACTGCGGAGTTGCGACACCGGTTCTCGCTTGCGACGTCGTTTCGGAAGGGCGACTACGCGCTGACCGCCGTGCCGGGCGCGTGGGGGCCACAACAGCGATAGCGGACCGACAGGGACGAGCATTATATTTCTCGAAGGAAGTGCTTCCCTACGGCGGACGCGGTTCCGGCGTCCTGCACCATGTGGGCGCCTATGCCTATCGACTGGATGCCCTCCACCGCTATGTCAAATGGCCGATCGGGGAGCTTGAGGCTGCCGAAGGTCTCGAACAGTTGAGATTCCTCGAGAACGGCTGCCCGATTCTCTGCGTCAAGGTGAGTTCGCGCGGGCGCACGTTCTGGGAAGTGAACCATCCGAGAGATGTGGAAACGGTAGAGCAAGGCCTGAGGGACGTCGGCATTGCGTGAAGGCTCAGATGGTTCTTCCGAAACGCTGCTCGAGTTCATGCACCATTCGCTTCGGAGTCGACAGATGCGGGTGGACCCGAAGCGCCTGACGGAAAGACTCCAGCGCAAGCCGATACCTCCCCATCGCAAGGTAGACCAGTCCTCGTCCGGACAGGGCTCCAAAGTGTCTCGGCTCCCGCTTCAGTGTTTCACGGATATCGTCCAGTGAACTTCGATATGCACCCACGAGATAGTGCGCCGTGGCACGGGCGTTCCAGCCCTCGGCAAACTCGGGCGCCAGCAGTACCAGGTCGTTCAGGTGGTCGATCGCGATACCCATCCGACCTTCCGACATCGCGGTTTGCGCTCGGTGAAATATCAATCGCATGCTGTCGGAGCCGGGGTCATGCCACATTTCATAGATACGAGTCTGGATTGCAGGCGCCTCATCCTCGCTCGAGACGCGAAGAGCTTCAAACAGGGCATCCAGGCCATTCCCGGAATCCTCTTGTGCGCCGACATGAATCGCCGAGGCAAGAACCAGGGACAGGGCTATGAGGGGCACACGCGTACGCATGGATTCCTTCGATGACACACGACCGCAATCCGCAGGCAATTAGAGCGCATGCCGTGCCAAGCGACAAGTTGGCGCCGCAACTCGTGGAACTGGAAGGTAACGTTCCACCACCAGGCGTGCGAATGCGCCGAATTGTTGCGTCGCATGGTGCTCTCCTCCGGGCAGCGTTCTGGAACAGGGGGACAGAGCGAGGCTCCCTCCTCGTGTTTCCAGGTCGAACAGAGTTTGTCGAAATCTATCTTGAAACTGTTCGAGAGGCCCTTGCGATTGGGCTCGCTGCAGGCGTCATCGACTGGAGGCACCAAGGCTTGAACAAACGCATGTTGCCCGATCCGAGAAAGGGACATGTCCACCGTTTCGCCGACTATGACAAAGACGCCGAGGCCTTCGTACAATCTGCGGAAGAGGAAGGGTTGCCCCGTCCATGGTTTGTCCTTGCACATTCCATGGGTGCGGCTATCGCCTATCGCCATGTCCTCCAGAGCACGCGCCGGCCTGACGGGCTCATTCTTCTTGCACCAATGCTCGGCCTGGCACTCGGAGGAGCGAACAACCGCATCGCAGAAGTGGTCGCAGAAGGCGCAGTGCGACTGGGTTTCGGAGAATCTTATGTTCCGGGTACCGATGCTCGCACCCTCATGGAACGGGAGTTCACCGGCAATCCACTCACGTCCGACAGAGAGAAATTCGACTTGGTCCAGAAGCTATATCTAACTGCAACGGAACTTCCGGTCGGTGGTCCAACCTGGCGCTGGCTGCGCGAAGCGCTGCGAGCCACACGCCGACTGCGCAAACAACCTCGACCCGGAGTGCCCATCCTTCTCCTGCTCGCGGACCGGGATCGGGTGGTTGACAACCGCCGGGCGATTTCACTCCTGGCGAACGAACCAGGCGTCTCCATTCGAACGCTGACCGACTGTCTTCATTGCCCACTGCTGGAGCGGCACCAGGTACGCCGCCTGGTCTTCGATGAAGTCCGGAACTTCGTGTCCAGAGAATAGGGTTTCCGATTTCCATTCGAACGTGCGACTCGCTCCACGACCAGACAGCAGCCGTAACATCGCCATCAACCCGTGAATGCGACCGCGATCCGCGCGTTGCGGAGTGACCGCCGGTGCATTGGCCAGATACTCGCGAAACAACTTCCCCATCCCAACCCGACCACTGCCAACTTCCGTGCTCGCTTAACGCCACATGCACGCTCCTGTGCCAGTACCATGCAGTCGTGAAGTGCGACAAGGCACAAATCGTCGATACACTACGGCTGCTCGGTTACGCAGCTCAGCCCAATTCAATTCCGTACACGTTCCATGAAATCTGCACGCAGGGCAGACTTCACTACAATGCGGTGCCGAACGCGATTCGAGTGCAATGAACAACAACACCAAGAGCTGGAGGAGGCAGATGACACAGGCAGTCGTGGCATTCATCGGAACCGGATTGATGGGCGCTCCCATGGCGCGAAACCTGCTGAAGCACCGTTTCACAGTCCGGGCGTGGAATCGAACACCAGCCAAGGCACAAGCGCTTGAAGGCGAAGGGGCGCAGATAGTCAGTTCTCCCGAAGAGGCCGCCAAGGGGGCGGAATTCGTGATTACGATGCTCAGCAATGGCACCGCAACCGGTGCAATGGTCGCTCGTATCGGTTCCGTGCTTGCGCCTGGGTCCTCATGGTTGGACATGAGTTCCACCAGGCCGGGAGAAGCGCGATCACAGGCTGAGGCGCTTGACCGCCTTGGTCATCCCCACCTTGATGCCCCGGTTTCTGGAGGAACCCGCGGTGCAGAAGCGGGCAGTCTCGCGATCATGGTCGGTGGTGAAGCAGTTGCATTTTCCCGTGCCAAGCCGGTGTTCGAAGCGATGGGTCGACCCGTGCATGTAGGACCCGCCGGCTCCGGCCAGTTGGCGAAACTGGCAAACCAGGCCATCGTGGGTATTTCCATCGGTGCTGTAGCGGAGGCAATGCTGCTACTTGAGGCGGGAGGTGCAGATCCGGCGGCCGTTCGGATGGCCCTACGCGGGGGCTTCGCGGACAGTACCATCCTGCAGCAACACGGCCAACGGATGACGGAACGCGACTTTCATCCCGGCGGCCACTCCAGCAATCAATTGAAAGATCTGGAAAACGTCCTGCTGGAAGCGCGCAGCCTTGGTCTACAGTTGCCGCTCTCGGAAGAGATTCGGAATCGATACGCCTTTTTCTGCGACGAAATGAGCGGTTCGGAGAAGGATCATTCGGGGCTCTACCTCGAATTGCGTCGCCGGAACGGACTGGAGGAACTCTCATGAAACGCATTCTGATTGTGGGTGGCGGTGGGATGGTGGGCCAAAAGCTTGCCCATCAACTTGCTGCGAATGGTCTTCCGGATAGCCGTGACACCGTTGTGACCCTGGTGGATTTTGATTTCCCGGCGGATGGCGCCGCGGCGAACGAACGAGTTCGGGGCGACTTCGCCGATGCCGACCTGGCTTCGCGCCTCGCATCCTCGCGTCCGGACGTGATCTACCTCCTGGCAGCCATAGTTTCTGGAGATGCGGAGCAGAACTACGGCAAGGGATGGTCGGTAAATCTTCAGACGCACTGGCAATTCCTGGAGGCCCTGCGGCACCAACATCAGGCGTCCGGAGGATCATACCGGCCTCGTGTCGTATTCACGTCAAGCATTGCGGTCTTCGGGCCTCCCTTTCCGGATTCGATCGAAGACGAGTTTCTCTGTGCACCGCAAACTTCGTACGGCGCTCAGAAGGCATGCGCCGAATTGATGCTCGCGGATGCAAGCCGAAAGGAATTCGTGGACGGCATTACTGTCAGGTTGCCCACGATTTGTGTGCGGCCCGGCAAGCCCAATCTTGCGGTTTCCGGGTTTTTCTCCGGTATCATTCGGGAGCCGCTATGTGGTGTCGAAGCGTTGCTTCCTGTGCCGGACAGTGTCCGCCATTGGCATGCATCGCCCCGCTCCGCCGCAGGCTTTCTCCTGCACGCGGCAGCGCTGGATACTTCACTACTCGAAGGACGGCGGACCCTGAACATGCCCGGGGTGAGTTGCACGGTGGGCGAGCAAATCGAAGCACTTCGCCGGGCAGCGGGGAACGATGCGATCCGTCATATCCGGCGGGTGGAGGATCCCGATATACTCAAGATCGTCGCGGGTTGGCCGCGGAATTTTGACCCGGTCCGAGCCAGAACCCTCGGGTTCAGGGCAGAGGAGAACTTCGACCAGATCGTGCAGGTGTACCTTGACGACGACCTCGCAAATGATCTGCGAATGCGGGAAACAGACGCTTTGGCGGAAACAGGCTAATTGAGTTGCTTGACGACGTTCTCGCACATTTTCTTGGCGTCACCGAGGAGCATCATCGTGTTCTCCCGGAAGAACAGTTCATTGTCGATTCCGGCATAGCCAGAACCAAGCGAGCGCTTCACGAACAAGACAGTACGGGCATTCTCGACATCGAGCACGGGCATACCGAAGATCGGCGAAGAGGAATCGCTCTTCGCCGCCGGGTTGGTGACATCGTTCGCACCCACGACGAACGCCACGTCCGTGGTTCCGAAATCATTGTTGATGTCCTCAAGTTCGGCAACCTCGTCATACGGCACGTTTGCCTCTGCGAGAAGTACATTCATGTGTCCCGGCATACGGCCGGCAACGGGGTGAATCGCGTATCGAACCTTGACTCCCGCGTCTTTCAGAAGATCGGCCATTTCGCGAAGCGCATGCTGGGCCTGCGCAACCGCGAGGCCATAGCCTGGCACGACAATCACTGAGCCAGCATTCTTCAGAATGAAGGCGGCATCTTCCGCGGATCCCTGTTTCACCGGCCGATCTACCGCCGCGACACCGGCCGCCACGGTTTCACCACCAAAACCACCCATGATCACGCTGAGAAAGTGGCGGTTCATGCCGCGACACATGATGTAGCTGAGGATCGCACCGGACGCGCCAACCAGGGCACCCGTGATGATCAGTGCAATATTACCCAGTGTGAAGCCAATCCCCGCAGCGGCCCAACCGGAGTACGAGTTCAGCATCGAAATCACAACCGGCATGTCCGCTCCGCCGATCGGAATGA
>CAZPXZ010000008.1:50041-58891 GCA_964590405.1 uncultured Rhodobacterales bacterium
CAATTGCCCAGAAGAGTTCTGGAGACTGCCACCACACGAATGCTGCAATCAGCACCACAAGGAGTATCCCGAGCATCGCATTGATCAAATGCCTCGCCGGCAGGAGTATCGGCGCGCCAGACATGCGGCCATCGAGTTTCAGGAACGCAATGACCGACCCGGTGAAGGTGATCGCCCCGATTGCAGTACCCAGCGACATCTCGATCAGCGAGGCGTCGTGGATATCATTCGTTACGCCAATTCCAAAAGCCTGCGGCGAGTAGAACGCCGCCGCCGCCACAAGCACCGCTGCAAGGCCGACCAGACTGTGAAAGGCCGCAACCAACTGCGGCATCGCTGTCATCGGAATGCGGCGCGCGATCACGGTCCCGACCCCGCCGCCCAGTACAACAGCAGCAGCGATCAGGCCGATGCCTTCAGTTGTTGGAGGAAACGCAACCAGGGTCACCGCGGCGGCAATGGCCATGCCGGCCATACCGCACAGGTTTCCCCTGCGGGAACTCTCCGGATGGCTCAGCCCGCGCAAGGCGAGAATGAACAGGACTCCCGAAACCAGATAGGCCAGCGAAGCAAAATTTTCCACGGGAACCGCCTGCCCTATTTCTTCTTCGACCGATACATGGACAACATGCGCTGTGTGACCAGGAATCCGCCAAAGATGTTCACGGCCGCCAGCGCTACGGCCACCGCGCCGAGCCACCGGCTTTCCGAACCCACCTCCGGTGCGAGTTCAATCCCTGCCGCCACGAGTGCGCCCACAAGAATGACCGATGAAATCGCGTTGGTTACGGACATGAGCGGCGTATGGAGCGCCGGCGTTACCGACCAGACAACGTAGTATCCGACGAAGATCGCCAGAACGAAGACCGCGAGTTGGAACACGAACGGATCGGCACTTCCTGACGTGGCGAGTGCCCCGGCCAGATATGCAACCGGCTCCGATTTCGCTTCCATTTCACTATTCCTCCGTTTCCTTGCCGGAATCCCTGAAATCCGGATGGATGACCTTGCCGGCATTTGTAAGGCAGGTCCCCCGGACCAGTTCGTCGTCCCAGTCGATACTGATACTGCCACCCTCCCCCATCATGGGTGAAACAAAATTCCAGATGTTGCGTGAGAAGAGCATCGAAGCATCGGCAGCCACCCGTCCGGGAAGATTCGGATAGCCGATCAACTTCACACCGTCTACATCGACGATCTCGCCGGATCGCGATAGGGCGCAATTGCCTCCCTGCTCGACGGCGATATCGACGATGACGGATCCTGGGCGCATGGAGCGAACATGCTTCTCGCTGAGCAGCTTCGGCGCCGCTCGACCTGGAATGAGCGCCGTAGTGATCACGATGTCCTGCCGCACCAAGTGTTCCGCAACGAGTTTGGCCTGCTTTTCCATATAGGCTTGGGACATTGGCTTTGCATAACCTGCCGCTGTCTCCGCCTGCCGGAATTCGTCATCCTCGACCGCAATGAACTCGGCCCCGAGCGAGGCGACCTGCTCCTTGGCTGCAGGGCGCACATCCGTTGCGGTCACGACTGCGCCTAGCCGCCTCGCCGTGGCGATGGCCTGCAGTCCTGCCACCCCGGCCCCCATGACAAACACGCGCGCCGGCGCGATCGTGCCAGCAGCGGTCATCATCATGGGCATCATCCGCCCGTACACTGCCACTGCCTCGATCACCGCCCGGTAACCGCTCAGGTTGGACTGGGAACTCAAGACGTCCATGGATTGCGCACGTGTGATCCGGGGCATGAGCTCGAGTGCGAAGGCAGTCACACCCCGCATCGCACACGCATGCAGCGCGGCCGAATCGAAATAGGGCGCCATCAGGCAGAACAGGCTCGCGCCCTCTGGAACAAGAACAACCTCGTCGGGCGTAGGCCGCTGCACCTTCAGTACCGCGTCGGCATCAAGAACGCAGGATTCGAAGGACGGACGGACCTCGGCACCGGCATCCACATACATGGAATCCGGAAACCCAGCGGCGATCCCGGCGCCGCTCTGCACAGCAACCGTTGCTCCCCCCTCCCGGAACCGTCGTGCAATCTCTGGAACGACCGCTACGCGTGTCTCATCGTCGCGTGTTTCCGCCGGAATCGCGAACCGCATCAGGAATGCCTCCGGGATTCTCTGCCGCCATCAGGGAGGCGACGCCCATTCGGACGGAAAGCCCGGACTCAGGTAAGAAACACCGCCATCAGCAGCAGCACCAATATAATCAGCACGCAGACCCAGGTCGTGAATCGTAGAAACCCGGCGAACAACTGCCGCTGGTACCCTATTTCCATTTCGCCATGCCTGTACTCAGCCATGTTTCCAACCTCTCTTCATGCGCCGCGGCAGGAGGATACAGCAGGCTCAAACTCATACCGAAATCAGGAGCCAGATTCAAGCGAATCCGAACTGCATTCCTGCTCCAAGCGAGGCAGCGGGAGAATGATCGAAAGGGCCCAGAACTCGACCCCGTGCCGGCAAGCACCTGGCGCCCGTATCGGTCGACGTGGCCAGACCCGGTACAGTCCGAGCCTCCGTGCCCGCAACACGTCAGCTTGTATGGGCAGAGCGAGAAGTGCAACCGTAGCCGAATCTTCCAATCCGCGTATCTTCGTGGCCGGAACACCGATGCTCGCCGCTGGTCTGATTGCAAATTGGCAGAAGACGACATCCGGATGTACTGGTTTCGCACATCGGAATGCACCCCTTTACCAGAGACTGACCGGTCCACATGGTCGTCCAAGCGGGCACGGAATTCCCGTCCAGACCGCTGAATGACTACTGGCAAGGTCCCGACGACGGCGCCGAGATCATTGGCAGTTCCGGAACCCGCCATCCTACCACGCCATTCGCCACGTCCGGCTCCGGCGTTCCGGTCGGAAGGAAGAAGTCCTGTTCCAGTGCGGTCGAAGGGTCGACCGCAAACTTGTCGAATTCGTCCTCTCCCGCCGCGGCGAGCACGAGATCGTCGATGCAGTACCACCCCGAGAATGACGGTGGCCGGGTCAGGATGCAGTGCGCCGCTTCTGCCATGATGGCTGGCCGGCGTGCCCTGCGGGCCATCGTCTCCCCACCAAGCAGGTTGCGCACCGCCGCCGTGTCGATGATGGTTCTCGGCCACAGACAGTTGGAGGCGATCTTGCCTTCGAACTCTGAAGCCCAACCCCAGGCGAGGAGGCTCATGCCGTATTTTGCCAGCGTATAGGGCGGATGACCTCTCCACCACTTCGCGGAGAAGTCGAGAGGGGGCGAAATGGTCAGGAGGCGCGGCGTCGGCGACTGCATCAGGTGCGGCACAGCGGCGCGCGTGACTGCGAAGGCGCCCCGGGTATTGACGCTCATCATCAGGTCGAATCGCTTGATCGCCGTGTCCGCGGTTCCAGTCAACTGGATGGCGCTGGCGTTGTTGATGACTACGTCGATGCCGCCGAATACTTCCACACAGCGCTCAACAGCCGCAGCGACCGCATCAGCGTCCCGGATGTCGCAAATCAGGGGGAGCGCCCGTCCCCCTGCCCGTTCCACCGCAGCCGCTGCGGTGTGAATTGTTCCCGGAAGACGTGGATGAGGGTCGTCCGTCTTCGCAGCGAGGGCGATGCTCGCCCCGTCCGCGGCGCATCGGATGGCAATTTCCAAGCCAATTCCGCGCGAGCCTCCCGACAGGAAGATCCGTTGATCTGCCATAGTTCCCATTGGTAGCGTTCCCTACAAAGTTCACCGGTGGTGCCGTTTCACAAGCACAAATCCTGCCGCATGGCGAACACCTGCTTTTCCCGGGCTATCCCGTCTCAATTGCATGTGTTCGGCATCTGCGGACCTCATTACAGAGTCCCAAGCGATACCGCACGAGGCCAACATGGAGCGTCACATATGACACTGGTCTTGACGGTGAACGACAGATTGCCGAACATGCGTTTCCGAGCACTCGTTGTCAGCTTTGCACACGAACTCGTACCGGAACCAAACGGACAATCATTGCTTCAGTTGAGCAGCGCTGGCGGCGTGCGTCCGTACCATGAAGCCGTGCCCCCGCGTATGCAGCAAAGTCATGGCAGGAGAGTACACAAACGACCGCAAATGGCGGACATTCGCGGCTTGTCCTGTGGTGGAGTTCAACTCTGCACGGGCGTTGATATCAAAGAATGGCTCCGGCGGTAGGGCTCGAACCTACGACCCAGCGGTTAACAGCCGCTTGCTCTGCCAACTGAGCTACGCCGGAACAATCCGCCTCTGCAGCGCATGCAGGTTAGTCGCCCGCATGTCTCACGTCAACGATTGCCATCCGGTTCTCTGAACGATCCTGCTGCGCATCAGGAATCGACCATGTCGTGGCGATTCCAGGAGACCACCGGCCCGTTTACCTCCGCCATGGAACCCGGTTCGAGTTCCAGTGCCAAAACGCGGTCCGGGTCCGTGGGCGGCGGGAATGCCAAGCCCTTGGCCAATGCACGCCGGAAACCGAATCGAGCGTAATACGGTTCGTCTCCAACCAGCACGACTCGTTTCCAAGGCCCCTCCTCGCCAGCCTCTGGCGGCATGGCAAGGCGTTCCGCCCGGGCAAGCGCGGCGCGAAGTAACGCCCCACCGAGTCCTTCACCTTGCCGAGTTGGATCAACACCAACCGGACCGGCCAGCAGGCAGGGTGTTGCCGGGGATCCGATGCGCACCGGCGAGCACCGAACCGCTCCCAGAATCATGTCTTCAGTGGTGCAAACAACAAGGCAAAGTTCCGGGACCGGGGCTACCCCTTCCCGCAACCGGTACGAGGACAGGCTTTGACGGGCCGGGCCAAAAACACGGTCGAAGAGTGCCTCCACGACACCGGAATCACCCCTGCATTCCTGCCGCAGGATCAGTTCAACCATCTGTGGTCAATTCATCATCGCGGAGCGGCAGCACGCCGCAAACGGTCATTGACCGCCGCGCCAAACCCATGGTCAGGAATGGTCCTGACCGAGATACGACCCCTGCCCCCGAGCACCATGTCCAATTCGCGAATGCGTGCGTAGAGATTTTGGGCTGCTTCTGCAGTATCCCCCGAAAGCGAGAGATTGCGAGCTGCCACCGCATGCCGAATTCCATCAGGTTCCGGCCCGAATCCGAGCCAGCATTCGCCCGGTTCAGGCGATTCTGCATTGATGCGCAGATGAGACGAAGGCGCATAGTGGCGGTCGAATGAACCCGGTGCAACGGGCCGTCGCGAGGGCGGAAGTTCCAGGAGCGAAACCTGCAGGATCTCTTCGATTTCACTGCGAACAACTCCACCTTCTCGGAGTAGCATCGGTCCCTCGGCACAAAATCCCACGATCGTGGACTCGAGGCCTACTGCGCAGGCCCCACCATCCACCACGGCCTCGATCCTGCCGCCAAGATCCGCAAGGACGTGGATTGCCTCCGTTGGACTAACTCTCCCGGATGGATTGGCGCTCGGTCCGGCCAACGGACCCTGAAGCACGGTGAGAAGCATCCGGGCAGCCCTGTGGGCAGGGACCCGGATTGCGACCGTAGGCAGGCCAGCCACCGCTTCACGTGTCACACCGGAATCCGGCCTGTGCGGTAGCACCAGCGTCAGTGGCCCGGGCCAGAACGCCCTCGCCAGCTGCTCTGCCTGAGAATTGAATTCACCAATCGCCATCGCGGCCTGCAAGTCCACGACATGAATGATCAGGGGATTGTGTCGGGGCCGATCCTTGGCCGCGTAGACCGAGAGAACAGCATCGCCTCTGCGTGCATCAGCACCAAGCCCGTAAACGGTCTCCGTCGGGAATGCCACCAGACCTCCGGCGCGCAGAATTGCCACGGCGGCCGAAATCCCGTCCGGGTCCGGGCGGAGCAGTTCCGCCGCATTTGATTCCCGGTTGTACGACATGGCCCGGTTCCAATCGATCCCACTGTCCATCCGGATCCCGGGGTGCCCACCTGCTGAACCGTACGGAACCGTATCGTTCGCGGTTCGCCTCCGGGAGCCAGCACATTTCCCGCAAACCGGCACGCTTCTCTACGAGAGCCCACTACACTCGCTACCCGCAAGATTGTCGATCGGACAAGCGTGACAAATCGTTCGCACACTGCCAGCCAACCTTCAATCCATCAGCGCGGCACAGGCTCCCGATCCTGGCGGGCATCCGACAGCGGCCAGAACTTCGCCGCCACCGGAGAAAGAACCAGAACCTGCCGAACCATGCGACCCGCTGCGGGTCGCAGAGCGCCATTCTAGAGGAAGCTAGAGAAAATTCACACGCTCACGGGGCGTGGACGATCCGGAATACACGCATACCTGTTCGGCGCATGGCTCGAACCGAATATCAATTCAATGCTGCCGCCGCGGGTAGCGCGTTGCCGTCGGCGTCAAAGAAATGCCGCTGGTCCTCCGGAAACGCCAAGCCAATGCGATCGCCGGGCTTGAGGGAACTGTTCCCGCCGGTCCGCACGGTAATCTGCTCCAGACCACCGCAGGTGACAATCAGGTAGGTGTCTGCACCGAGATACTCGGCGACATCAACCGATCCGTCACAATCTCCTGTTCCCGGCTCACCAACCTTGATCGCTTCCGATCGAATTCCCAAATGCGCCGGCTTGCCGGATCCGTGGTAGATCGCGGGTCGCCCTCCCTCAAACGCCACCTGTCCGTCTGTCAGGCCGCAGGGAATAATGTTCATTTTCGGGCTGCCGATGAACTGGGCGACGAAGAGGTTGCTGGGTGCGTCATACAGTGTCCGAGGCGGCCCGACCTGCTCGATCTGCCCACCCTGAAGCACGACAATCCGGTCCGCGAGCGTCATCGCCTCAACCTGATCGTGGGTCACGTAGATCATGCTGGACTTCAGTAACTGGTGCAGCTTGGCGATCTCGTATCTCATCTCGACCCTCAAGGCAGCCTCGAGGTTCGACAGCGGCTCGTCAAAGAGGAATGCGGTCGGATCCCGCACGATGGAGCGACCGATCGCCACCCTTTGACGCTGGCCACCGGACAGTTCCTTCGGACGACGGTCCAGGAAGTCGTCCAGACGAAGTGTTCGTGCCGCTTCGGCGACCTTCTCGACAATCTCCGACTTGGGCCGGCCGGCGGTCTTGAGGCTGAAGCCCATGTTCGAACGAACGTCCATATGTGGGTAGAGGGCATAGGACTGAAACACCATGGCGAGACCACGCTTCGACGGCGGCTCAGCAGTCATGTCCTCGTCATTGATCAGGATCTTGCCCCTGCTTGCCTCCTCAAGGCCGGCAATCATGCGCAGCAGGGTTGACTTCCCACAGCCGGAGGGACCGACAAATACGATGAACTCGCCTTCTCCAATCGAAAGGTCTACGCCCTTGATTACCTGCAGTTCTCCAAACCACTTTTCGACCGCCTGCAACTCGATGGAACCCATGTTCCCGCTCCTTCAATTTGCGCTCGGCGAGGCCCAGCAAAGCCAGACTGCCGCAGTCCAGGAAAATTCCCGGCCGCCGGCCGGGGCGCCGCTGATCGGGTGGAAATACTCATTGAATCCGCCCTTGCAGATGAGCGCACGCGTCTCCGTTCGGATCGACTCCGCCATGCCGGCATGCCCGGCCGCCGCAAGTCCCATCGAGATCATGGCGTTCATTGTCGGCCAGGTCGATCCGCGCCAGTAGCGGAGACCCTCAAAGGCTTCGTGCTCCGGATCGAAGCTTGGAACCCCAAGACGCGCATTCCGCCGATAGCGCTCCAGCCGTGCGAGCATCCGGTTGTCGCCGATCCCTGCGTACCAGCAGAGAAACGCCGACGATGCGATCGCCCCCGCGAAACTGCCGGCGCGCAAGTCCAGCGCACCAAAGCAACCGATGTCCGGATTCCACAAGCGAGGAACCGCGGCTTCGACCTCGCCGATCCACGCTTCAATCCGGTCCGTCGGCCGGTCAAGTTCGACTGCAAGCGCAAGAAGGTCGCGATGCGCCCGCAGCAAGGTAAAGGTGAGACCCGGATCCGCAACACGGAAAGGGCCATGCGCACGGATCCAGTCTTCGTCCCAGCCGTTCTCACGTCCGGAAATCAGAATCGCGAGGTAGCGATCGTAGTCCTTTCGGCGCGGTCGCATGGAGGGATCAACATGAAGTGTGTCACGCCGGACATACTCGCCAACGCAGGAAACATCGATCCCCGCCAGCGCCTGATCCCAGTCTGGGGAGTTGTCGCGGCCCGATTCCCAAGGGTGGGTCGCCACAATGAGACCACCGTCACTTCGGTGCGCATGAAACCACGCATGCCATCGAAGCAGCTTCGGATAGAGCGCAGCAAGCCAAGGCCGACCGACTTCAGGTGCTGCCTCGAAGATCCTGCGCGCAAACGTGGCTGCGATGGGGGGCTGCGAAATCCCCGTTGTCGCAGGATCGGTGCCCGTGTCCCAGAATTCCGGCCCAGGGAAATACCCGTCATCCGCAGAATGAAACACGATGTGCGGAACCATCCCGTTGTCCCACTGGGCAGAGAACAGCGTTTCCAGTTCTACCCAGGCGCGCTCTGGATCGAATGATGAGATTCCCCAGGCTGAGAGTACGCTGTCCCAGTTCCACTGGTAGGGGTATATCCCCTGCGAGGGAACCGTATAGCGGCCGCAGTCGTTGGCACGCAGGATTTGCCTGGCCCGCTCGTCGAGCCCATTGGTCTGCACCATGTCTATCCCTTCACGGATCCGGCAGTCAGGCCCTTGGTCATGAATCGTTCCAGGGCAAGGAAGATCAGCATGATCGGCACGGTCGCAATGACCGAGCCAGCCATCAGGTGTTGCCTAGGAATTTCGGATGAGTTCAGCATTGCCACGCCGCGAGTCAGGGTGAACTTGGATGGATCATCAAGCAGCATGAACGCCAGCAGAAACTCGTTCCACGCGATCATG
>CAZPXZ010000008.1:58901-65733 GCA_964590405.1 uncultured Rhodobacterales bacterium
GCTTGCGCTTCCCGCCATGGCATCGGTTTCGATCATGAATACGTAGAGCGAAACCGATGCCATGGCGGGAAGCGCAAGCGGGATGGTGATCTTCAGGATCACGCCCAGACGCGACAAACCGTCCATCAGGCCCGCTTCCTCGACCTCTGCGGGCAGGCTACGGAAATACCCCTGCAACATGTAGAGCGCTACGGGAATGGTCGTGACGGGGTAGATCAGTAGAATTCCCAATATGGAATTCCGTAAACCCGTCATGGAGAAGGCGATATAGATCGGAAGTGCCAGAACGATCATCGGCACCATGTAGATCAGGAGGATCGAGCGGGAGAAATGGGATCTGCCCTTGAACCGCAGCCGAGCAACCGCGTAGGCACCGGGCACGCTGAACAACAGTGTGATGAATACGGTTACCACCGAGACGAACGCAGAGACCAGCAGGTACCGTCCGAAATTGAAGTCGGCAAAGAGCTCGACGTACGAGCGCAGCAGTGCCCATCCCTTCTCCAGATTCAAGGAGTAATCCAGTGGATTGGCGAGCAGTTCCTGCTGAGACTTGAAGGAAGTCATCACCATGATGAAGAAGGGAATCAGCACGATGGCGGTCAGGAAGACGTACCCCCAGCCCGTAAGGAAACGGATGACGCTCCGCTCGAACTCGTGCCTGTCCAGAATGCCAGCGGGAAGTTCCGCGAGCATCACGCCGAGCGGTAGGGCGGTGGCGACAACAAGCGCAAGAATCGCAGCGCCGTGCATCGGCTGTGCAGTTGCCAGCGGCAGGCGGAACGGATGGCCGAGACTTGCGACGAAAAGGACCACGAGGCAAACCCCGATCGACAGCCAATCCGGACGGAAGGGCAACCGGCTAGCATGGATGCGGGTCAGACCACAAGCAGCTCCCGCGAGACCGGCAGGAAACAAGGCCGGATTCGCGGCGGCCCCGGTCGCCAACGAAAGAATTACGGCAGCACAGATCGCCATGCTGGCTCCCCAAAGGAAGCCGACGACAACAGCAGTCACGTTGCCTCGTCGCATGACATTCATAAGCCTTCCTCCCGGCTCATGGTCTTGAAGAAGAAGATGGAGAAGAGGACGAGGCAGCCGAAGATCACGACCGCCACGGCCGCCCCTGCTCCGATATTGGAGATCGCGAACGCCTGTTCGTAGACGTTCACTGTCAGCGTCCGCGTTCCCGCATTGCCGCCGGTGAGCAGGAAGATGTCGTCAAACTTGTTGAAGGTCCAGATGAACCGGAGCAGGAACAAAACACTCAAAATACCAAGCAGTTGCGGAATGGACAGGTACCAGAATTGCTGGAATGGCGACGCACCGTCCATGTCAGCCGCCTCGTAGATGTCGCTGTCAATGGACTGCATCCGGGCAAGAATGAACAGGAACGACAGCGGGAAATACCGCCAGATCTCGAACACGGTCACCATGATGAGTGCCTGCGGCCGCGCACCGAAGAAGTTGATGGGCGAACTGACTACATTCATCTGGACGAGAAGGGCGTTTGCCGAGCCGGAGAACGGATCGAACAGGCCAACCCAGGCAAACGCAACCGCGATCACCGGAGCCACATAGGGAAAGAGGAAGAGCCCGCGCAGAATTCCGCGGCCCCGAAAGGCCTTGTTCAACAGCAGGGCCGCGAACAGTCCAACGATGAGCGCTCCCAGCGTTCCAAATATCGTGTAGAAGAGCGTGGCACCGAGGACACCCCAGAATTCGTCACCGTCGAATACCCGTGCAAAGTTTGCCAGCGTAAATTCCGCATTCCAGAGTGCGGAATCCGCTTCTCCCGTGAACTCCGCCGCGAATTCGCGTGGATTCACGGGATTCTCCAAGTATGCGCTCGCGGCCGTTACTGGCATTCGCATGCGCTCCCGATGGCCCGGTTCCCAATCTCCGAAGTCGCATGCGAGAACACGTCCATCCAAGGTGCAGCGTGGATCGACCTCCAGGATTTCGAGGCCCTCGGGGAGCACATCCCGCATCCGCACATCCGCAATCGGTCTTTCCCGCGACGAGTTCGTCAGGCGATATTCCAGTTGAGCCTCGTCTCCCGGTGCCTCGAGGTCACCACGGATGCGCTCATACGCTCCCGGTGTCGGCGAGCGGAGGTCTGCCAGACCGATCGGCTTGAAACTGATCCAGAAGATTGCAAGGAGAGGGAGCACGATCACCAGTGCAACACTCGCAAGGGTTGGAGCCAGCAGTCCCCAGGCCAGCCGCGCTTCCCGCCTCGAGAGGGGGCCGAGAGAAGTTGGTGGCTGCACGGACATCTCAGTCGCCTCCCTGGCTTCTGGCAAGAGTGAGGGGGCGGGACGGCCCCGCTCGGTGACCGCCCCGCAGATTGCGCTTACTCGATCTTGGCAAGCGCCTGGTTCATGGCGGCGACTGTCGCCGGCGCATCCTGAACGCCGTCGATGTACTCGCGCACCAATCGATTGATCTCCTGGCTATTGATGATCTTGGACGCCAGCGAGAGCTGGCCTTCCTCTACACCCCAACGCTGAGCAGAATCCAGGCCTCCCACAATTTCCGCGATCATCTCTGGCGCATAGAGTTCGACCAGCGGCGCCTTGCGGTCGACGCCGACGGGGAGCATCGACCAAGCCTCCGAGAATTTGTCAGGATCGTTCGCAGTACCCTTCCGCACCGGGAACTTTCCTTCCGGAGCGATCGCCAGGGTGTTCGTGTAGCCCTCGTCCATGGAGAAGGCAATGAACTGCATTGCGGCGTCGATATCTGCGTCGGAGCTAATGCCGAAGAACCGGATATCGCCCCATGCGGCGCCGTCCGGGTTGGATGGTCCGGCGAAGCGGGTCACGATGCCGGTGCGCGACGCAAGTTCCTGCGAGGTGGGGTCGTCCGTGATCGTGGGTGGTGCGCTGTCACGCAAGCCGGCCAACTCATCAAGAATGAACGGAGACCAGATTATCATGGCGGCCTGTCCGGCAAAGTACAGCTCTCGCGACTGTTTCCAGTAGAGTTCGCCCGGCGGCGAGGCTTGAGCGATGGCCTTGTAGAAATCGAGAACCTCCGTGGTCGCAGTCTCGTCGAGTGGCGCAAAGCCGTCTGCATTCACTGGACTCACGCCGTTTGCCAGGAACACATGCTCCAAGACCTGCGACATGAAATTCTCGTCAACCTTCGTCGCTGCGACGAATCCGAACATTTCCGGCGGATTGTGCAGCTTCTCGATGGCCGCAATCACATTTGCGAACGTAGTCGGCGGAGCGAGGCCGTTTTCCTCGAAAAGGTCCTTCCGGTACACGACCATCTGCGTCCATCCATCAACCGGAACCGAGGCATATCCGCCCTCAACCACAGCCATGTTCAAGGCGCCAGGCGCAAATGTGCCCGTGCCCAGATCCTCGATTACCTCCGTCGCCGCGTCGGTATCCAGAATGCCGGCCTCGGCCCAAGGGAGCGCGTATTGCAGGGTGTGATAAATCACGTCGGGAAGGTCGCCAGCGGCAAATGCCGCGGTTGCGCGTGTTCCCAGATCCGACTCGGTAATCGGGATTACGTCCACGGAAATGCCGGACATCCCTTCGAATTCGGCTGCCATCACCTGCTGCTTGGCAAGGCGGTCTGGTTGCTCTTCCGTCGTCCAGAAGCGAATTGACTGTGCGAAAGCCGCGTTTGCGCCAACGCCGAAGGTCAGCGCGGCAACAAGCAGCCACCGGGTAGTGGAAATTAGTCTCATGTATCCCCCCATGGGTCTGTCTGCGCCATCGCTGCCACATGTGCGGCAATCTGTTCCGGCGTCATCAAAGGCGGCCCATCCGACTGGCGCGCGATCAGATCGGCATCAACTTCTTGCCGGAGCATCTCTGCCGGTTCGCCGCCAATGCGTCGAATCAGCATGTCGGCAAGCCGGTATCCGGCTCGCCGCATATCTACGGAGAAAGTGGTCAGGGGTGGCTGTGCATATGCGCCTTCCGGAATTCCGTCATAGCCGATCACCGATACATCGTGTCCCGGGACCAGCCCAAATCCACGGATCGCCCGACAGGCACCGAGCGCGGCGCGATCGACCGCGCAGAGTATTGCGGTAGGTGGATTACGACTTTGCAGCAGCAATCGCGCGGCAGCGCAGCCTTCCGCCTCCGACATTGCTCCCTCGGTCTCCAAAGCCGGCTCCCAGGAAATCCCCAGTGACTTCAATCCCTCCCGGTATCCGTTCAGGCGCAAAACCTGAAACATGTTGTCGGCCCTGGCGCCGATATAGGCGATCCGACGGTGCCCCTGCCTGGCAAAGCGTTCGACGGCGGCCTCCATGGCGCGCTCTCCGCGAACATCGAACCACGAGCGACCGTCCGTCCTCGCGGTCCGCCCATACAGAACGAACGGTATTTTCAGCTTCTGGAGTAGGTCGGCGCGTGCATCGTCGATCTTGGTTCGCGGCAGAATGAAACCATCGACTTTCTTCTCTGCCACCAGCATTGAGTGTGCCTCTAGCGACTCCGCCGGCGAAAAGCTGGTTGCCACGCAGAGTACCCATCCTTCCTCGCCCAGGCGACGCGAAATGCCGTCAAGGAAATTGGAAAGAAACGGCTCGTATGCGTTATCCTCATCCACATTGAGCACGAGTCCGATGGACTCGATCAGGCCCGTCCGGATGGCCCGCGCCGGCTTGGAGGGCCGGTACTCGAGCAGACTCGCGGCCTCCGCGACGCGCCTCCGCGTGTCGGCTGAAATGTCGGAATAGCCATTCAGCGCCCTTGACACCGTGCCCTTGCTCAGGTGCAGGTATTCCGCCAGGTCCCGAATGGTCGTGCGGCCGCCAACAACCTTGTGTTGCCTGGCCGTTCCCGGCGCCCGACTTCGGGACGCGCGCTTCTTCGGGCGAGCGTTATCGTCGAGATCTTGATCCATCGTGTCATCATCATAATTCCCGAAACCGGTTTCGTCAACCCCTGCCTAGTACAACTCACGAACATTTTCATGCGGCTGATTCGCTAATGAGTCATTCGACCCGGTTATCAGCGTGTCCGGCAGTCGGAATACTGCTCGTGGGAAGGAAATTGTGCCCGTGTTGGCAATGGGTTTGCACGGCAAACGCCCAGTGCATTCGCGGCACCTCTCACCTAGGGGAATCGTCCGAAACCGGTTCAGTCAGGAAAGATCGGCCCCAACGACTTGCATGCCGGGTGGGCAACCGATGACCATGACCGCCCTGCGCGCGCATCCGGGTTCATGTTCCCACGTCAGACCCGTTTTCTGTGCCCGCACAGGCAGTTGGCATGGAATTCACTGCCTCTGCCCTGCAGAAGTCTTGCAACGAATCCGCCATTGCATCCAAACTGCCCCGGGAATTCCGATTCCCCGCTGTTCGATTTGCCCGCCTGATCGGCCTACTGCAATCCGAATCCGAAGAGCGAATTTACTACGGGTTGGCTTTCCAGGTCATTCCCGGCTCTTACATTACGATCGCCTGCGGATACGTCGCCTCACCCGGCGGGTCAGCAAACGGATCGAAACCGCTCCACCATCACATCAAGTACTTCACCCGGGTCCCGCCGCCACCAGTTATGGGCAGAAAAGACCTCGACCTCACATGGTCCCGCATAACCGGCTGCTTCCACACTGTTACGGATTGAGCGGAGATTGGCTACGCCATCCCCCATCATGCCGCGATCAAGCAGCATGTCCTGCGTGTTCTCGAGCCAGTCGCAGAGGTGATAGGCGAGAATCCGTTCGCCTGCGGTCATCAGGTTCTCCGCCAACGATGTGTCCCACCAGACATGATAGACATCGACCGCCACCCCCACATTCGCCGCACCGACCATGTCCGCGACCCGCAGTGCATCCCGCACCGTCATCACACAAGTACGGTTGCCCCCAAACATGGGATTCAAGGGCTCGATCGCCAGATGTACACCTCGATCCGAAGCATACGGCGCAATTTGCGCCACACGGTCGGCCAGGATTTTCTGGCTTTCCAGAACGCCCATTGTTCCCGGCTCCGTCCCGCCGCTCACGATGGTCAGAATCGAGGTCCCCAGACCCGCCGCCATGTCAATGGACGCCTTGGCCTCATCCAGTCCTGCAGGTGCTTCGGACCCTGTCAGGTAGGGAGTTCGACAGAGCCCCACAACACTCATGCCGGCCGCACGTACCCGCTCTCCGATTTCGATCGCTCGGGAGCCGATCTCCCTGCGCCAAAAGACGATTCCCGGGATACCCCGTTCTGCGCAGGCGTCGATCACGCGCTCCACTGGCCAACCTGCTCCATGGTTGTCGAGATTGTGCCCGAGTGTCGCAGTATTGAGCGCAAGAGCCGAGATGTCGTTTGAGAAGTCCCGCATCACGCACCATAGATTTCCAGGAGTTTGCGCATCCGGTATACTGCCAGTTCCGGGTCCTGAAATAGCCCGATCTGATCCGCCCGGCAAAAGATCTCCGTAAAGTAGGGTAAGGGCCGCAACGCCTGATGCCCGTTCAGCATCACGAAATGGCTTTGGAACCCGTTTAGCCAGGCAAGGAACACGACACCCGTTTTGTAGTACTGGGTTGGCGCCCGGAAGATCAGCCGGGACAGAGGCACAGTCGGGTCGAGCACACGTCGAAATCCAGCGCGGTCCCCTTTCCCCAGCAGCGATACGGCAAGTGCTGCAGCCGGTGCCAGTGGGTCGAAGATTCCGAGGAGAGCATCCGAGTAGCCCAGTTCATCACCCTGGATCAGTTCCGGATAGTTGAAATCGTCGCCCGAGTACATTCGAACACCCTCGGGAAGCCGGCGACGCATGGCGATTTCCTTGTCCCGATCAAGGAGTGAAATCTTGATGCCGTCAACCTGTCCCACGCTTTCCCCGATCACCTCAAG
>CAZPXZ010000009.1:0-60558 GCA_964590405.1 uncultured Rhodobacterales bacterium
CACTCTCGCTGCGAGTGGAGATCCAGGCTAGTATTGTCGTGCGGAAGGGTGGCAGAGTCTGGCTTAATGCACCGGTCTTGAAAACCGGCGTGGTTCGCACCACCGCGGG
This sequence comes from uncultured Rhodobacterales bacterium, assembly GCA_964590405.1. Taxonomy (GTDB): domain Bacteria; phylum Pseudomonadota; class Alphaproteobacteria; order Rhodobacterales; family CAZPXZ01; genus CAZPXZ01. The sequence continues at coordinate 110 of CAZPXZ010000009.1, forward strand.
TTCGAATCCCGCCCCTTCCGCCAGGTCAATCGGGTGGAATTGTGCCGAGGCCATGTCCAACCGTTCGGAGAAAGCGATTTGGCGCTCGGACCAAGCGGGCAAAAGGGGATAGTGCACATGAATTACGCACCGGTGCACGCCAGCGTACCAGCAGCCGTGGGCAATACACCACTGATTCGTCTTCGCCTCGCGTCGGAGGCTACGCAGTGCGAGATCCTTGGCAAGGCAGAGTTTCTCAACCCGGGACAGTCTGTCAAGGATCGGGCGGCGCTTTTTATCATCCGGGACGCGGTCGCGCGGGAGGAACTGAGGCCAGGAGGGACGATCGTCGAAGGCACTGCCGGGAACACCGGGATTGGATTGACCCTCGTCGGATCGGCACTCGGGTTCAAGTCTGTCATTGTCATTCCGGAAACACAGAGTCGGGAGAAGAAGGACATGCTCCGCCTGGCGGGTGCCGCGCTGGTGGAAGTGCCGGCCGTGCCATACCGGGACCCGAACAACTATGTTCGCTATTCCGAGCGCTTGGCAAACGTCCTTGCCAGGTCACTCCCGGGCGGAGCAGTATGGGCCAACCAGTTTGACAATTTGGCGAACCGGCAGGCCCACATAGAAACCACTGGACCAGAGATCTGGGCTCAGACAGGTGGTCGGATCGATGGATTCGTCTCCTCGGTGGGAACCGGCGGCACACTCGCCGGCACAGCGATTGCCCTGCGGGAGTACAGGCCCGAGGTCCAGATTGCGCTGGCCGACCCGGAGGGCGCGGCCCTGCATGCCTATTACACGACCGGCGAGTTAAAGGCTGAGGGAAGTTCGATGACGGAAGGGATTGGACAGGGTCGGATCACCCGCAATCTCGAGGGGCTCAAGGTCGATTACTCTTACCGTATTCCCGATTCTGAAGCGTTTCCGCTGGTATTCGAATTGCTGCAGGAGGAGGGACTCTGCATGGGTGGATCCACGGGAATCAACCTTGCCGGCGCCATGCGGCTCGCCCGAGATCTGGGGCCGGGCCATCGCATAGTTACCATTCTATGTGATTATGGACAGCGGTACCAGTCTGGTTTGTTCAATCCGCAGGTCTTGCGCGGCAAGGGTCTCCCGGTGCCGGGTTGGCTGGCAGATCCGCCCGCCGAATTGCCGGAGGTCTTTGAATGATGCAGTCAGCGGGGGGAGCGATGCGGACGGAGGGTCTGTTTCGGCAGGATGCGTATCTGACTGACTGCACGGCGCGGGTCATCGAGTTCATCGGGGAGGAGACCGTCGTGCTCGATCGCACGGTCTTCTTTGGTGGCGGTGGGGGTCAGCCCTGTGACGTCGGCTGGCTAGCAGCAGAGGACGGAACAGGAAACCGTACGGAGGTCCGCGCAGCGAGTCACGGCGACGGCGGTGCAATTTTGCACCACCTTGTGGGTGATACCAGAGGAATTGGTCCCGGTATCACGGTGCGCGCTCGTATCGATTGGGAACGGCGACATCGGCTCATGCGCATGCACACCGCGCTGCACCTTCTCTCGGTTGCGCTTCCCTTTCCCGTTACAGGGGGTGCAGTTGGCAGCCACAAGTCACGGCTGGACTTTGCCATGCCGGAGCCTCCGAACCGGGAATCGCTGGAAGCCGATTTGCATGCGCTTGTCGGAGCGGATTATCCGGTTGGGGAAGAGTGGATCGACGAAGGAGAGTTGCAGGAGCGTCCGGAACTGATCAAGACTGTGGGTGCGAGGCCTCCGGCAGGTACAGGACGAGTGCGCTTGGTGAGGATTGGATCCGAAGGGGAGTCAATTGATCTGCAGCCCTGCGGAGGCACGCATGTTCGCTCGACGGCGGAAATAGGCGTACTGAGCCTCGGCAAGATCGAGAAGAAGGGGCGCAACAACCGCAGGGTCAACATCCTGATCTAGGACGGCCCTGTGGCGGTATGCGTCGCGCGCCCCGTGAAGTAGGCCACGAGATTGCTGGTGTGCGGACGTGACAGATTTTGACCGGAGCCGGATCATGGACGGCTTTGAACCCGGACTGATTCGCGCATCACTGGGTGGTCAGGGGGCGGTGACGTTCCTGCGACGCAATTCTGCAGGACGGGATTTCGTGGTTGGCGATATCCATGGAATGTTCCGAGTTCTGTCGGATGCCTTGGCGGCGGTTGCCTTTTGTTCCTCGACAGACCGGCTGTTTTCCGTCGGCGATCTGATAGACCGGGGCCCGGACTCACTCCTGGTGCAAAGATGGATCCGGGAATTTCCCTGGTTTCGAGCCGTGCGCGGAAATCATGACCAGATGCTGCTTGATGCACTCACGGGACCGTCGGAGATGCGTCCGGGCGTCAATGAATTATGGATCTACTACAATGGTGGATCCTGGAGTCTGGACGTTGATGATTCCTCCTTGCAACGGGTGACGGAGGCCCTGGCGGGGCTGCCTGTTGCCACCGAGGTCGACTGCGATTGTGGACGCATTGGAATCGTCCACGCTGACGTGCCGCCGGATCGAGACTGGGGTTCCTTCCTGCAGGCGGTGCGACTCGGTTCCCGAGAAGATATTGCCTATGCAATGTGGTCCCGTACTCGCTTGGGCCGGTATCTTTCCGGGGCAAGTCGCGAGGAGGACACAGCAATTGCAGGAGTAGATATCGTTGTATCCGGGCACGTGCCGCTAAGTGCACCGGTTCATGCAGCAAACCGTTGGTGGATCGACACAGGTCCGGCCTATGCCGGTCGACTCGCCGAACCAAAATTCAGTTTACTGCAGATCCACCCGGGAAACCCCGTTGTTCACACCTTTCGCTGCCCGAAACCGGACCGCTGAAGGGTCGTTGGCCTGACTAGTTAGGCACCCTCTTCCGTGGAAGGCTCAACGGAAGGTGCCTCATCGACTTCTCCCGTCTCAGGCGCACTTGTGATCGCCGCGCGCCATCCAATGCCGTCATGAGCGACCAGACCGTCACGCTTCAACAGCGAAAGAGTAGTCCCGGCCGAAGATTTCTTTATCTCCATTCCGAACTTGTCGTTGACGCGTTGCAGGACCTCTTCGACAGCTATGCCCTGATCGTTCGGAAGAACTTCGGAGAGCGCCTGACGCTGGGTAATCTTGCGCGCGCGCTTGCCGCGTCTGGTGCCTGAGTTCGTCTTCCGGCCACCGGAGGTTGACTTCGTCGCACTCCGCTTTCGCCCGGCTCTTTTCGCTGCAGATCCGCCGACCAGTTCCGCCAACCGCTTGTCAAAGTCACCAAGAGCCTCCTCTGCCACAGCAAGCGCGGTCTCCGCCGCTTTCGCCTTGTTCTCCGCCCTTTCGAACGCACGCTGCTGCTTGGCGAGGCGCCTTTCGGCGTCCTGAACCGCCTTCCGTTGCCGGCTCAACTTTGTCTGTGCCTTCGTAATTGCGGCCTTGTTGGACTGCGCAATCCTTGTAAGTTGCTGCGCCTGCTTCTGGCGCACTTGAACATCATTGAGAAAGTCATTTCGTCTGGAAGCGATACTTGTCGCAATCGCAGCTTCGCCGCGTTGCCGCCGTTGTCTTTGAGCCATTATTCCTCTTGCCTATATGTCAATTGCGATCCAGCCAGTTTTCACCGGAAACTTAAATGTTGGTCCGGTGTTGCTCGGAGCCACTTGTCAAGGGCATTCCGTTCGTATGGACCGCTACCACTTAAACTTCAGAGTAAACACAAGGAAGGCATTGCGCAAGGCTGAAACTAGAACATAACAAATTCCGTGATCCCGCAATTTCATCAATACTTGTTATATGCCAATCGTCATTCGATTGCGCACCAATGACGCTTGCGTCGAGTTGTGTCAGCCGGTGTCTTGTAATGCGCGCAAGCAGGATGTTGCGCCGAGACTTGCAGCCGGCTGTAGCGTAAAGTTCCAGCAGTGGACGGCAAATTTTCGCCGAATGTTCTCAAGTCGTTTCAAGAGGGCGCACAGAGTTCGGTAAACGTCTGATGAAATTTAATGGAAGTTACCTTTGACTTGATAGCCGGATTCAGCACGATTTGAGAAGATCGTGATCCATACAGCGACGGATCGGGTCATCAGACATTCCTGTTGTCACCATCCCAGGTGCATAGCCACGTACCGGGTGGCAGGCCCGGAGCACCGATGGCCGAGAGTACAGGCAAACGGGTTGGCCGTGGCAGTTCCATGGCGTTCACCGGCTAGGTCGGCAATGGTTGCCGGGGTGGTTTGTCCGGTTCGTAGCCGAATCGCGGGAGTCGAAGGGAAATTGCCGATTCGATCCCCGGATGGTGCTTTCGCGGTGATTTCATCGGGGTGCAGAGGCTACATGCGGTATTTTTCGGACTCTTTCCTTCCGATCATTCCCGCCCACTATTCCATTGTGGGAAATACCTGAATGATTTTGTTCGCATGTCGAACAGTACTGGAACTGTTGCCGACGCCTGTTCCGCACGTAGCGTCTTTCTTCAGGTGGGACCGCATCGGAGGTGAAGGACATGAGCTACCGGCTTGGCAAGGCACTGCGCAAGGGCGCGACGCGAGTGCTGATCGCTGCCTGCCTGATTGCGATGAGCGGACTGCCGGCCGAAGCGGCGGCCTGGAATTCCGTACTTGACGAAGTGGTCTTCATTCTTACCAGCGGCTGGGCAAGAGGCGTTGCCGCGATCGTGTTGTCCGGTCTTGGCCTGATGGTGAATCTCTTCGACCGGAGAATGGCCGTCTTCATCGTGCTTGGGGTCATTCTGGTGTTTGGTGCGCCAGCCCTGGTAGATCTCCTGATCAGTGCAGCGCGTGGAATCTGACGCGTGGATGCAACGAGCGATCCCGTGGCGCGAGGCCTCTGCCGTCCCCCGATGTTCCTGATGGCGCCCTACGATGCGACCGTCGTGAACGGGATGTTCAGTGTTTCATTCTGTCTGGCATTGGGCGAGTTGGTCTGGCTGCCTGCCGTCCTCGTACCAATGCATTGCTGCGCGGTGCTGATCTGTCTCGCAGAGCCCCGGGCATTCGAATTGTTGCACAGGTTTCTGCTTTCCGTCTGCCTTGGCCGCACATGGTCAATCTGGCGTGGCGTTTCCTTGTCGCCCGCACGGGTCAGCGGTGATGCTGTCTAGGGGGCTTGCCATGGCTGCAAGGGAAGCGGAGGCGGCGAGCGTGGCAGCACTGAGCGAGCATCTGGACGCTCAGACGGTCATTACCAGCGAACTGCAGTTGGTCAGAGCGATTGAATTCCGAGGACTGGATCCGCAAACAGCCTCCGACGAGACACTGGCAGCACGCTACCGAACGATTTCGGAAGCGATCAAGAATCTGGAGTGCATGGGCCTCGTTATCAAGGTCTACACGGTAAAACACCGGGTTTCGCTTGACGTCGACGCCGTCGCCAAGGTTTCCGAGCATGATTTGACGGCTCGCTACAACGAAGCCCTTGAATCGTCGGGATGTTATCAGATCCGTATCGTCGTCGTGCTCGAGAAGAGCGCTCGCGTGGCAGGACGAGACCTCCTGTCCGGTTTCCGGATGTCCAGCGCGGAATCAATCGCCGCCGGGGTGGACGCCGCGAAGGCGGAAATCGATGCTGCGTCCGACCGGCTTTCGGCCTCTCTCTCGTCATTCGGGCCACGTTCTCTTGGCATCGTGCGTCGAAAGGGACAAAGGGTTTCGGAGATCGCGTCGTTCTTCAACTTCCTGCTGGAGGCACGCCTGCGAGACGTCGAGGCCGGACGAGTCGAACTTTCGCAACGCATGGGCAAGGCACGGGTGGTGTACCCCCATCTCGACCACATCGAATTCCGGCTTCCGGCAGAAGTCGTCCATGGGGCGATGCTCGGTGTGTCCACCTATCCCGACGTTCTCGGTGCCGACGCGACCTTGCCGCTTCTTTGGGCTCGCGCGGAGTTTGTCGGTTGTGTCGCATGGCGATTTGTTAGTCGGGAGTTCGCCCTGGAGCAGGCCCGATTGCAGCGTCGCAAGCTGGTGGCGACGCACGATGATTCGCACAGCCAGGTCGCGGAGATCGCCGGCATGCTGGACGGAGCGGTTGCCGGCCGCGTGCTCCTGGGACGATGCTGGTTCAGCATTCTCGCACTTGGTCGAGGTAACTCTCCGGACCGGCGTGCGGAAGCACTCAACGACGCAGTCGAGAATATTGAGCGGGCGCTGAACGAGCAGGGCTTTTCAATTGTCCGCGAGGATCTAGCCATGGCGTGTTCGCACTGGGCCCTGCTTCCGGGTTCGTGGCGGTTTGCAACGCGTGTGGTCACACTGACCAATCGCAATTTCGCGGCCCTCGCCGGGCTTCACAATGCACCGGCGGGACCTGCAAGAAGTCCGTGGGGGCCGCCGCTTGGTTACCTTGCCACTCCCTACGGCGTGCCGTTTCGCCTTTCACTGCACGTCAATGACCTTGGCAATGCATTTGTCGCAGGACCGTCCGGTTCGGGCAAGTCCGTCCTGCTGGCATGGGTGTTCCTCCATGCCCGCGCACTTGGTGCCAATGTCGTGATTTTCGACAAGGATCGAGGCGCCAATCTGGCCGTTTCCGGGTTTGGCGGGCGGTATGTCCATTTTCGGGATGGACAACCGACCGGAATCAATCCGGCGTTGGCCAATCCCGCTGCAATCCGGCAATTCCTGCAAGTTCTCCTGCGCCGTTCCGACACGGACGGGGCGGCGTCGAGCGAGATCGATGGGGCAGTTCGGGCAGCAATGGCCGTTCCCGCCAGTCGTCGGCGCCTGCGGCATATAGCGGATGCACTGAATCCTGCGGGCGACCTGCATCGCGACCTCCGTAGATGGGTGCGGGACGGGGACTACTCCTGGGTATTTGATCATGGCTCGGAGGATGCCGATCCGGTTGATACATCGGGTCTCCATGGATTCGATGTAGGTATCTTCCTGGATGATCCCGATCTGAGGGCACCTGTCCTTCACGCCCTGTTTGCCCGTGTGGAACCACTGCTGGACGGTACCCCGACTCTTGTCGTGATCGACGAATTCTGGCGCGTCGCGAGCGATCCGCTGTTTGCGGGATATGTTCGCGACTGGCTGGCGACGGTTCGCAAACGAAATGGAGCCGTGCTGCTCGCCACACAGAGTCTTGCGGACGTCACGGGCTCCGGGATCGCTCGTACGGTCATAGAGCAGGCCCCGACCAAGGTCTTCTTCGGCAATCGGACAGGCCGTGACTGTGACTATGTGGACGGATTCGGATTGACCCACGAGGAGACGGAACTCGTGCGGGCGCTTCCGGACCAGACGTTTCTGCTTCGACAAGGGGGGCGCAGCAGCGTTTGCAGGCTGGATCTATCCACGCTTGGCGATGTGCTTCGTCTCCTTTCCGGAAGAACTTCGGACATCCGGGCCTTCGAACGAGGAGTCCGGTCGGGGATGAACGAACGTGATGCGGCTATCGCCGCAGTGCAAGAGTTGCAGAAAGGGAGTAGCAAGAATGAAGTCGTGTCGAATGGTCCGGGGCCGCATTCTGGCGCTGGCCCTGTTGGGACAGTGCATCGCCTCGCCGGCGGCTGGTAGCGGGGTGCCGGTACACGATGGAGCGGCAGAGGCCACGCGGCTGGAGCAGGTTGCCCGTCTCGCTGATCAGTTGAGAACCATGCGCAGGCAGCTCGACGCTGCCCGGGCCAACTTGCAGGCGCTCACGGGTACTGCGGGATACGGAGCATGGAACCCCGATAGCCTGGTCTCCACCCTGCCAGATAGTCAAAGGGAACTCGCAAGCGTCCTTAGCGGTCGCGGAGATGCCGGCGCTTCGGCAGTCCTGCGTGACCGGTTGCGGGAGTACTTCCAACTCGAACTCGAGGCTTCACCGGAAGCCGTCCGAACTGCGGCATCCGTTCACAACGAGAGGGTTTGGGGATTGCAGGGTCTCGAGGCGCTTGCACGGACCGCGTACGAGAAAGCCGTGCATGACGAGAGGGCCATCGCCGCATTGTCCGCGGCGATCGATGAAGCGCACAGCATGAAGGCCTCAACGGACCTGCAGAATCGGCTGATGGCGCAAAATGCTGCATCCGTCCTCGCCGCCGCGCGGATGATTGCGGCTTCGGAGGTAGCGGCTGCCAGGCGGAGACGGCTTGAGGCGGAGTGGTCCTTCAGGTTGCGCCGGCTCGCAACTCCCCGGTTTCTCAATCCTCGATTGAGCAGATAGTTGGATCGCATGCGCCATGCCCGAAATTGTTGCTTCGGAAGAGGCTGGGATCGTCCGGTTCCTGGACAGGGTCGTTGCGCAGATTGTCGACGACTTCATCGTTGGCACTGTGGCCTCGGTGCGGGAGGAATTGGCCACGGTACTGCCACTTGTGATGATCCTGTATGTGGTGCTCTGGGGATACCGCATGTTTGGTGGTCTGGGAACCCCCCGGGGACTTGTGCTGGAACTGGTGAAGATCAGCGCCGTACTCATTCTGATCCTCAATTACGAGGCGTACAATCGTCTCGTCAAAGCGCCCGTCTTTCGTCTTCCGGACGATCTGGCAGCCGTCATGGTGGGCCGGGAGGCAGGGGATGGCGTTGTCGTTCTGGTCGACCAGGTGTTGACCGAGGGGTTTCGTGTCGGTGCGGCATACTGGTCGGAGGGCGGCATTCTGGGCGGCGGCGTCGGGCTGTTCCTTGTTGCCATCCTGATCTGGGTGTCGGTGGCGATCCCGGCTGCCCTTGCGGCGTTTCTCATTGTGCTTTCCAAGCTCTATCTCGGTGTTCTGCTGGCCGTTGGGCCAGCCGTGATCCTGTTGACCCTCTTTGATCGTACCCGGGGCATATTTGACCGGTGGTTGTCGGAAATTCTGACCAAGGCGCTTACGGTCGCCTTTGCAATCCTTGTACCGAGGATTCTCCTTCACCACTTTCACACCAATTTGGAGGCGATGTCGGGCGCGTTCGAGAGTGGGCCGGACACCGTCTCTACGCTGATCGTGATCCTGTTCTTTTCGATAGCCCAGGTCCTGTTCTACTGGCAGGTTCCAGGGCTGGCTTCGGCACTGGGAGGCGGATTGCAGCTCGCATCTCACGGTGTGGACCGTCGCATCATGGAGGAGGCAAAGGCGGTGCCATCGGCACTTGTCGAAGTTGCCGGCGAGTACCCGGACCATGCCCGCAGGTCGCAGTTGGATCGCGTGGCGGGTGCACGCGGGGCGCTTCCGGTTCGCTCGGGAGATCGGTGGAGAAGGCCATGGTGAGGAACGGAGAATCACAGCTGCAATCGCTCTGTTCATTGGGTACCAGATTGTCCCTCTTTCTGGTTCTCGTCGTCGCAACCGCTTGCACAGCACCTCAGCCGCCGGCCTGTGACGCGACAGACAGGAAACCTGTGAATCTGGAGTCGGGGCTGTGGAGATGAGACCGATCAGTACATTGCACGCCCTGTTTCGGCGCCAGGAGGACCGCCGGTCCAACCAGGCGGTTCGCCGTGAAATAACCTTTGCAGAACAAATGTCGGCCCGGGACGGGGCGAGTCGCCGGGCGGCGTGGATTGTCGCTGCAGCGGCGTCCATTGTCGCGCTTGCGGAGGCGTTTGCCCTTGCATCCCTGGTACCGCTCAAGTCCACCGAACCAGTCGTGATCACGGTTGATCGCATGGCCGGCGAGGTGGACAGGCCAGTCCGTGTGAGGGAAGCCGTGGACTATGCGCCGGACGAGGCTGTCGCCAAGTCATTCCTGCACCGGTTTGTAGAGCGCAGGGAGGGTTTCATGCGGGAACGAGCGGAGGAAGATTTTCTGTACGTCTCCCTGTTCCTGGATTCGCGGATGAAGGAGCGGTGGGCCGGGTTTTACCGTCCGGCCAATCCGGATTCGCCCCTCAATCTCGAACCCGGAATTGAGATCGAGGCGCGGGTTCTCTCCATCTCGTTCCTGCGGGAGGGCCTCGCTTCTGTCCGTTTCCGGCGACGAATCAAGGGGGCTGTCACCGCGCGCGACGAGCATTGGACCGCGACCATCGCATTCAAATTCAGCCCCGCCCGGATGAAGGAACGCGACCTTTGGCGAAACCCTCTCGGGATGCAGGTCTCAGCCTATCGGCGTGATCCTGAGGTCGAGCGTTAGGTATGCAGGCACATGCCATGCAATGGATCCGGGTATTTCTTGCGGTAACAACCATTCTGGGTGCCGAACCAACCGCAGCTCTTGCTGATCCTCGAATTCGAAGCGTCCGATATGACCCGGATGCGGTCGTCGAGATCACGGGTCATGTCGGCTACGCCACTACCGTGTTCTTCCAGCGCGAAGAGGTCGTGGAGTCGGTCGCGGTGGGTGACGACGCCTGGCACATTGCACCCGAGGGCAACCGAATCAGTCTCAAGCCGAGAGGAGACGATCCCTATCCGGCGTCGGGCCACGCAGCGTCGGAATCCGACACGAACATGACCGTCTGGACCGACAGGAGAGTGTACTTCTTCGAATTGCGTGCCTCCCGTTCGCAAGGTTCGGGTGAGAGGACATATGCAGTGCGGTTCGTCTATCCGACGGATTCGGATGTCCGCGTCGCTGAGACCCTTGCGCGTCGTCGGGAGGCAGGTCGCAAAGTACTTGCAACCGGTGCGGATGCCATGATTGCCGGTGCAAGCACGCGCAGTGAATCCCCTGCCGAAGGCGCGACGGTACGCCATAGCAACTACAGTTGGTCAGGGAGCGAGTCCATCCGTCCCGTTCAGGCTTTCGATGACGGCCGGTTTACGTATCTCCGCTTTGCCAACCGGGCACCGCTCCCGGCGATCTACATCGGTGAGGAGGATGGCACGGAATCCATCGTCAATCTGCACATTCGTGATCACTGGGTGGTAATCCACAGAGTTGCCAGGCGCCTCGTTCTTCGAGACGGCGCCCTTGTCGCTTGCGTGTTCCGAGAATCCGGGCACGACCTGTGAGTGGTTCGGATGCGAACCGGGGGGCATTTGGCGCGACCGGGCGTGCGATACCGCCGGCAGGTGCGCGGCCGAGACCCGGCGTCAGGATCCTGCGGGTGAGCGCAATCGCCTTGGGCACGCTTCTTGCGGGAATGGCGATTGTTGGCGTTCGGAACCAACTGGTCGCCGGATCGGTGGCCGGATCTCCGGATGAGGTAGTTACCGAGATTTCCGGACCGGAGGCGGATGTGGTGCTGCGGGCACTTCGGCAACCACTTCCGGAGGAAGTGCTCCCGGAGCCGGAAATCCCCGAGGCGGAATACCCGTCTGAGCCAATTGCTGTTCACTCCTCGATGCAGCCTCCACCGGCAATTCCTTCCCCCCCGGTGCATCTCTTGCCAGTGGGGGAGGATGCATCCTCGGTGCTCTGGAGACGAAAGCGAAATTCTGCGATTCTCGTCTACAGCCGTAACGGGGGGACGGCCAAACCCGATGTCCAGGCAACGGATACAGTGGGGTTTCCGGATGTACTCGGAGCCGGAAATGGCAGTGATCCGCAGGCCCGGTCCCTTGCCGGTCGCCTTGAGGCATCTTCCTTCGATCCCGTTCGCGCGGAGGTCTTGGGCGGTCTCGATTCGCGTATCCTCGAAGGGACCGTGATCGCCTGCATCCTGGAAACCGCCATTTCTTCTGCGGTGCCGGGCATGACACTCTGCCGGACTCGTGTCTCGGTCTATTCAGAGGATGGTGCGTTTGAACTCATTCCTGCAGGTTCACGTGTAGTTGGTGAATACCAGGGGGGCGCACAGTCGGGGCAGGCTCGTATCTTTGTCCTTTGGCGTCGTTTGATCACGCCCGATGGTGTGTCCGTTGCGCTGTCTTCGCCTGGTGCCGGTCCACTCGGCCGTGGGGGGCACGAGGGATACCTGGATCAGAAGTGGAGTGAGCGCTTCGCATCCGCGCTGATGGTTTCGCTGATTGCGGACGTGGATTTTGGAGGCAGTGGTTCTGCAGCGAATGCCGCCGGAGCCGCGTTGCGGACCACCACGAATGAGGTCATCCAGGCAGCGCTGCCTGCGGCCCCCGAACTTGTCAAATTGCAGGGAGAGCCCATCGCGATCATTGTCGCGCGCGACCTGGACTTCAGCAAAGCAATGCAGCGACGTATCGACCTCGCCGGCCAGAGGGCCGGCTGGTCGGCTTTCGATCGGCAATGACCCGAGGAGACCATTTGGCCGACATTACGACGGAAGCATTGCGTCCGTACCTGGAGAGCGTGAATGTTTCTGATGTGAGCATTCAGCGACAGGGCGAGATCTGGATTGACGACGGCAACTGGCGGCGCGAGAAGGCTGAGGCGCTGACGGAATCGTATCTGCAGGCGTTCATGGATTCCGTGGGGAACCTTTCCGGTCAAAGTTCCTCCGCCCACAACCCGTTGCTATCGGCGGAACTGCCGAGCGGAGAGAGAGTTCAGATCGTTCGTCCACCCGTGGCAGAGTCCGCGGTCATCGTAATCAGGAAGCCGGCCCGTTCGGGTTGGACGCTGGGGGAACTGGAGCAACTCGGTGCATTTGAGGCTGCACGGTCCGAGTTGTCATGTCCGGTGTTCCCGCCCCTGCGTGCGGCGCATCGGGCGCGTGACTGGACGAAATTCCTGCGCCTGTCGGTCCTCGCGCGCCGCAACATCGTCGTGTCGGGGCCGACCGGTTCAGGAAAGACAACACTTCTCAAGGCGCTGGCACGCGAGATTCCGCTGCGCGAGCGGATCATCACCATCGAGGATGTGAGGGAGCTCGACCTACCGCACGAGAACTCCATTAGGCTGCGGTACTCGAAGGGTTCTCAGGGGGTGGCCGGTGCGGGCCCACGTGACCTGCTCGAGGCATGCCTGAGAATGCGTCCGGACAGGATCCTGTTCGGCGAGTTGCGCGGTGGCGAGGCCTTCCATTTCCTCCGCAACATCAATTCTGGACATCCTGGATCCGTTACCTCCCTTCACGCCAACAGTGCGTCCGCAGCGATCGACCAGATTGCGCTGCTCGCGCGCCAGAGCGAAGAGGGTAGGGGGTACGGCGTTCAGGAAATGCGGAACTTTGCGGCCGGTCTGATTGATGTTGTCGTGCAGATGGAGAACCGTCGGGCGGTGTCCGTATTTGACCGCATTCTTGATCGATCCTGAGACACCCGCCATGCAGGTTGTGGACTTCGCCTTCGCCATGGTGGATTCGCCCCTTTCCCGGGCAGGGGACCTGGAATCCTTGCCCAACCTCTCCGCAATTGCAGTCGGCGCCATAGTGCTCAGCGTGGTTGCGGTTCTGCGCCGCGTCTACGTTGCATTTCGTGGTCGCCAACCCCGGCAGGGGTGGGCAAGCACGCGGGATGTGAAGCGCTGCGGACTTCTTGGTCCGGAAGGGATCATCCTCGGGAAGTGGGGCAGGCGTGGCCTCTTCCTCCGCTCGGCGGGGGCGACTCACGTCTTTATCGCTGCTGCGACGCGTTCCGGGAAAGGGGCGGGATTCGTGGTTCCAAATCTCCTCGACTGGTCGGGATCCTTGGTGGTTTTTGACATCAAGGGGGAGAATCACGCGCTGACGGCTGGATTCCGGGCATTCCACGGGCACGACATCATTCTGATCGATCCGGATTCGCCGCGTTCAAACCGTTGGAACCCGCTGCACGCCGTGTCCGATGAGGCAGAGTTTCGAGTCCGCGACCTTCAGCGGCTGGCCGCAATTCTCTACGGTGAGAGAACCCCTGCGGAGGCATTTTGGACGCAGCAGGCAAGAGAATTGTTTGTCGGTGCAGCAATGCTTGCTCTTGAGACACGGGGCCATGCTGCCTCCCTGGGGCACGTCCATCGGTTCCTGTCCACACCGGACCTTGCCGGTGAGATGCGGCGGGAATTCAGCGGGCGGGAGGGTCGTGCAACCGGCGTGTCGGCGGCATGCATCCAGAGACTCCTGCAGTGGGCAGAATGCGGTTCGGACCCGATGCAGGCCGGCATACTCGCCTCCGCCAGGGAACGCCTTCTACCGTGGGGCGAGCCCTTGCTGGATCGTGCGACCTCGGCTAGCGACTTTCGGCTCACGGAAGCTAGGCGCCGCCGCATCGCGGTGTACATTCGCGTGGCACCGGGGGCACTGGCCCGTCTCGCTCCGGTGTTGCGGCTCTTCCTCGAGCAGTTTGTGCAGGCGAATACCGGAGCACCGTTCGGTCGGGAGACGGGGAACACCGTGCCCGTGCTCCTGATGCTTGACGAATTCCCGGCGCTGGGTCGGGCGCGGGTGATAGAGAACGCGATCGCGTACATGGCCTCCTATGGACTGCGTTGCTGCATTGTTGCCCAAAGCGAGTCGCAGCTTCGAGCGGTCTATGGTGAAGACGGGGCGCAAACCCTGATCTCGAATTGCGCCAACCGGATCTACTTTGCTCCGGCGGCCACGGACGAGGCGGCAGCTCTGTCCGCGGCTTTGGGTTCCGTGCTTGTCCCGCAGCGGACCCGGTCCCGGCCAGTCGGGTTGCTTTCCGGGAGTTCGCGGTCCGTGTCGGTCACGCTTGTCGAACGGCCGCTGCTGCGGCCGTTCGAGGCACGGGCCATGGACAGGTGCGCATCCATCGTGCTGGCACCTGGCTGCCAGCCAATTCGTGCGGCCAAGATCCGGTGGTGGCGGGATCCTGATCTCAGGGGCCGGCACCTGCCGGTGCCGCAGCAGGTACCGCCAGCATCGCGTAGTTGACGGCAAGATCCTGCTCGTCGATCCGCCAATCTGCGGAAAGCGGATGGTAGACAAGTCCCGCCCTGTGGACGGCTGTCATTCCCGCGTCGCGGAGCATCCGTTCGAGTTCCTCGGGCCGGATAAACTTCCGCCAGTCGTGTGTGCCACGAGGCAGCCAGCCGAGAACCCACTCTGCGCCGACAACAGCGAGGGCGAAGCTCTTGCGGGTACGGTTCAGCGTCGTGAGAACCAAGAGGCCCTCTGCTGCGAGGAGCCGCGAGGCGTTTTGCAGGAAGACGGGAACGTCCGCGAGATGCTCTACGACTTCGCTGGCCAGGATGAGATCGAACGAGCCGCTGCCGTTCTCCATGGTTTCAATGGTGTCCACGCGATAGTCGATCACGAGGCCCGCATCATCGGCGTGATTTGCCGCAGCCCGGATGGCGCTCGCGACGGGATCAATGCCCAGCACCGACGCACCGAGTCGGGCGAACGGCTCTGCCAGCAGGCCCCCTCCGCAACCGGCGTCCAAGACCCGCAGGCCATCGAGTGGCCGGCAGGTGTTCAGGTTCCTCCCGAAATGCGAGGCCGCATGGCCAAGGATATAGTCCAGACGGACGGGCGTCATGCTGTGTAATGATGCGAGGGGCCCGTCGGAATTCCACCAGCTCGCCGCCGACTGATCGAAGCGGGCGGTTTCTTCCGGGTCGATTGTCGGACCTTCTACATGCGGCATGGTTGTCTCGCCAGATTGGGGTGGCGTTGAAATGATACAGCGGATTTCGAAAGACATCCTGTCGACCGGGACATTCGGCCTGGGCAGCGTAAGCTGGCTCGCCATCATGTCTGTCGTCGCACCGGTGCTTGCCGCGACGACAGAGCGGGAATGCCTTCTCATCGAAACGCAGTCCGCGGTCGCTGCGTTCCAGGTCGAGGTTGCAGATTCTCCGGAAACAATGTCTCTCGGCCTGATGTGGCGGACCGACCTCCGGGAGGACCGTGGCATGCTGTTTGTGTACGATCCACCGCGCCATGCGTCGTTCTGGATGAAAAACACGTTGATTCCGCTGGACATGCTGTTCATTGCTGTGGACGGAAGGGTGCATCGGATCGAGTACAACGTGCAGCCGCTGTCGCTGGAGTCCGTCCCGTCCGGCATTCCGGTTCGCGCAGTGCTTGAAATTGCGGCTGGTGTGGCGGATAAGGTGGGGGTGCAGCCGGGTGACCGGGTGCATCACGCAGCATTTGGCGATTCGCGCCTATTGCGAAGGGGCCGGGTGCCCGGCAAGTGCCGGTGACGCGGATGGGGCGGGGCGTAGCGCAGTCTGGTAGCGCGTCGGTTTTGGGTACCGAAGGTCAGCAGTTCGAATCTGCTCGCCCCGACCAGCACCGGGTGATTGCCGTGTCGTGTGGTGATTGCGTGAGCCGTCCACTGACCGGTCACGTTCGAGGAGACGGCGCCGTATGGACTTCTCGCTGACGGAGGAGCAGACCCAGTTGCGCGATATGCTCCGCAGTTTTGCGGAGGAGCGCATCGCACCACATACACGGGAATGGGATGAGGAGTGCCGGTTTCCGGCCGACATGCTCCGCGAACTCGCTGCTCTCGGTTTGGCCGGCATCTACGTTTCGCCGGAGCACGGGGGTTCAGGTCTTGGCCGACTTGAGGCTGCGCTTGCCTTCGAGGAACTCGCTCGGGCGGACGTTTCACTCGCCGCGTTTCTCAGCATCCACAACATGGTTGCGTGGATGGTGGATCGATTCGGGGACGAAGGGATTCGAGCCGCATGGCTGCCGGACCTTACGCGCATGGACAAGATCGCCGCCTACTGCCTTACCGAACCGGAAGCGGGATCGGATGCCGCCGCGCTGCGCACATGCGCGGAGCCCGAGGGAAATGTCGGTTATCGCCTGAACGGAACCAAGGCTTTCATTTCCGGTGCGGGCGCGGTGGATGTTTACGCGGTCATGTGCCGGACCGGCGGCGCTGGGCCCGGCGGGGTTTCCTGCCTGTTGGTACCTGCCGACGCGGATGGGCTCTCTTTCGGATCCCAGGAGCAGAAGATGGGCTGGCGCAACCAGCCCACGGCGCTGGTGCATTTCAGGGACGTTCGGGTGTCTGCCGCGAACCGGCTGGGTGCTGATGACGAGGGTTTTCGCTACGCAATGGCGGGTCTCGATGGCGGGCGCATCAACATTTCGGCATGCTCCATCGGTGGTGCCGCGTGGGCGCTTGACGCGGCGCGCGACTACGCGCTGCAGCGGCGAGCGTTCGGACGACCCATAGCGGAGAACCAGTCAATCGCGTTCAAGCTCGCAGACATGGCGACGGCCCTAGAGGCCTCCCGGTTGATGGTCTGGCGGGCTGCCGTCGCGCTCGACCTGGGCGAGACAGACGCTACGCAACGTTGCGCAATGGCAAAGGTTTTTGCCACCGAGGCCTGCTGGCGGATTGTCGATGAAGCGCTGCAGATCCATGGCGGCTACGGCTATATCCGGGATTACGGTATCGAGCAGCGGCTCAGGGATCTCCGTGTGCACCGGATCCTGGAGGGAACCAGCGAGATCATGCGGGTTATCATATCCCGCCAGTTGCTTGCCGAGGGCTGACGTCCGGCCATGACATCCATCGAAGACGAGGTGCTCTTTGCGCGCCATGGCGCACGTGCGCACGTGACTCTGAATCGGCCAGATGTGCTGAATGCCGTTACGCATGACATGGTGCTGCGACTGGAGGAGCAGCTTCGCAGGTGGGCAGAGGATGATTCGGTCGGGGTCGTTTCCATATCCGGTTCCGGCGGCCGGGCGTTTGCTGCAGGTGGAGATATCCGGAAGCTGCATGCAGATGGGCTGCAATTCGGGAGCCAAAGTTGTCGCTTCTACGCTGACGAATACCGGGTCAACACACTGGTCAAACGATTTCCGAAGCCATACGTGGCCTTGATCGACGGAATTGTGATGGGGGGTGGCGTCGGGGTTTCCGTCCATGGTTCCGTGCGGATTGCTGGTCCGGCCACGAAATTCGCCATGCCGGAGACGGGGATCGGCCTGTTCCCGGATGTTGGTGGGAGCTACTTTCTGCCACGGTTGCCTGGAGAGATCGGCATGTATCTCGGGTTGACCGGCGTGCGCCTGGGTGCTGCGGACTGCGTTTATGCCGGCATTGCGCAAATCCATGTTGCCAGTGAGCGTTCCGGGGAGGCGCTTGCGTCGCTTGACAGCGTTGCCTGGGATGGGAGCCTGGAGCGGGCGGCAGCGGAAGTGGGGCGTCGCCTGCAATGCTTCGTTTCGCCACCCGGACCGGGCCGGCTGGCAGCTGACCGTGAGGCGATCGACCGCTGTTTCTCGGCGCCGGATCTCGGTGCCATCTTCGAGCGGTTGCGGGAGGAGGCAACTGAATGGTCGGCTGCGACCTTGCGTGAACTTGCTCGAAAATCGCCGACAAGCATTTGTATGACCTTCCGCGAAATCCGCAACGGTGCGTCCCTTTCCTTCGAGGACTGCATGCGCATGGAGTATCGGCTCGCTCGTGCCTGCATGGACGGGCATGATTTCTATGAGGGCGTCCGGGCCATCATTCTGGACAAGGACGGGGCGCCGCGCTGGGATCCGCCTTCGCTCGACCGCGTGGATCCGGAGGCGATCGAGAGGGCATTCGCTCCGCTCGGTGCTGACGAACTCCAGTTGTAGGTCATGTCGAGAATGGCCACGGATGCGCTCGAAGCCCGCGCGTTCCGTGTCGGAGGTGCGCCGCCGGGGCATGATGCGACGGTTCTTCTGGATCTCGTGCGACGGGCGCGGGGTCCCGTTCTGTTCGTTGCACGCCACGACCGGCGCCTTGCGGAGATGTCGGAAGCTCTGACGTTTCGCGCTCCTGAACTGCCATTGCTCGAGTTCCCTGCGTGGGACTGCCAACCCTACGACCGTATCTCTCCACATCCGGAGATCAGCGCTAGGCGTTCTGCGGCACTGACTGCACTTGGGGAACCGGAACGCACACCGTCAGTGGTCCTCACGACAGTTAACGCTCTCATTCAGCGGGTTCCGGAGCCGGAGCGGATGGTCGGCGCGATCTGGCGGGCAAGCGTCGGAGATTCGGTTGACCTTACGGTCCTGTCCAAAGCGTTGAGTCAGAAGGGCTACATCCGCGTTCCGCTGGTGGAGGGCCCGGGCGAATACGCGTTACGCGGGGGAATTCTAGACGTTTACGGTGCGGGAATGGAGGCGCCATTGCGCCTTGAAGTCGGCTTTGACCGGTTGGAGAGCGTACGGAGATTCGACCCGCAAGGGCAACGATCCGGCGCCGAGGTGGATACGGCCGAGATCTCCTTCGCTGGCGAAGCTGTGCTGGAGCCGGAGTCGGTTGCGCGGTTCCGCCGCCGCTACCTCGCGGCATTTGGCGTTCCCGGTCCAAGGGACGCTGTGTTTGCCAGCCTCGCGGAGGGCAAGCGGCATCCCGGTTTCGAACATTGGCTGCCCTTCCTGCACGAACGCCTGGAAACGCTGTTTGCCTATCTGCCGGATGCCCCCGTCGTACTTGACGAAACGGCCGAAGAAGCCTTCCGAGAGCGGCAAGACCTGATCTCCGATCTCCATCGTGCAAGATTGGAGTTTCAGGTTGATGCCGAGCGGAGGCATCTTCCCGTATATCAGGCAATTTCGCCGGAGGCGCTTTACCTGGACAGCCAGGAGCTTGCGAATCATCTCCGTGGCCGTCCGGTCCGAAAGCTGGTGGCGGGGAGAATTCCCGTGGGCGCGAATGCGCTGGATATTGGCGGCCGGGCTGGCCGGAGATTCACAGCCGAGCGCCTGGACAGTGGCTCGGACCTGTTCCTGGCTGTCGGTCAGCACGTCAATTCCCTTTGCGCGAGCGGAAGGCGTGTACTGATTGCTGCGCTCTCGGAGGGATCGCTGGAGCGTACCGTACTATCGCTTGTGGATTCGGCGGGAATTGAGCCCGAACGCATCAACAACTGGCGCCTGTTTGAGCGCAGGATGGGTGCAGGCAAAACCAGGGTTGCGATAGCGGTCTGGCGACTCGGCTCTGGATTTGTTACCGATTCGGTGGCGGTGATCACCGAAGAGGACATATTCGGGGACCGCTTCGTCGCGCGATCGATGCGCCGACGTCGGCCTCGTTCAGCCGGGGAGCGTATCCGGGAACTGGACGAACTTGAACCGGGTGATCTTGTCGTGCACGTCGAATTCGGCCTCGGACGGTTCAGACAACTGGACACGGTAGACGCCGGCGGTGTCGCTCATGATTGCGTCACCCTCGAGTATGCACGAGGTGACCTGCTCCGCGTTCCCGTTGTGAATCTCGATCTCCTGTATCGCTATGGAGAGGGCGGTGACGCGCCGCTGGATCGGTTGGGAAGTGGGAGCTGGCAGGCTCGCAAGAGGGCAGCTTCGGAAGACATTCTCCGTCTGGCCGGAGAATTGATCGGAACGGCTGCCGAGAGGGAGGTCCGGCACGCCGTTCAGGTGGAACCGGGACAGGGTGGCTACGGCGCGTTTTGTGCTCGCTTCCCATACCTCGAGACGGACGACCAATTGGCAGCCGTCGAAGAGACGTTTGGAGACCTTTGCTCCGGGCGCCCGATGGACAGGCTGATCTGTGGAGATGTGGGCTTCGGGAAGACCGAGGTCGCACTTCGTGCAGCGCATGCGGTAGCCTTCTCCGGCGGTCAGGTTGCGGTGATCGCGCCCACAACCCTTCTCGCGAGGCAGCACTATCAGACCTTTACCGAGCGTTTCGCCGGATTTCCGGTGCAGATCGGAATGCTGTCGCGCTTTGTGCGGGGACGTGAAGCAACCCTCGTCCGCGAGGGGATATCCACCGGGGAGATTTCCATCGCAATTGGCACGCATGCGTTGTTGTCGAGTTTTGTGCGCTTTGCCGACCTGCGTCTTGTGGTTGTTGACGAGGAGCAGCAATTCGGAGTCAGGCAGAAGGAGCGATTGAAGGCATTGCGTGGTGATGTCCACGTGCTGACCCTCACCGCAACGCCCATACCCAGGACCCTGCAACTCGCGATGAGCGGCGTGCGTCCCATGAGCCTGATTCAGACTCCTCCCGCGGATCGGCTTGCGGTTCGTACCTATGTCATGCCCTTCGATCCCTTCTCCATCCGCGAGGCACTGCTTCGGGAGCGGTACCGAAACGGACAGGCCTTCATCGTTGCGCCGCGCATCTCAGATCTCGATTCGCTGGCGGACTTTGTTGAGGAGATGTTGCCCGAGGCCAGGTTCGCCGTTGCCCATGGCCAGCTACCCAGCGGAGATTTGGAGCAACGGATGAATGATTTCTACGACGGCCGATACGACATTCTGATATCAACGGCCATCGTGGGATTTGGCCTCGACATTCCGCGGGCAAATACGCTTGTTGTCGCCCATTCGGAGCGATTCGGCCTTGCACAACTGCATCAGCTTCGGGGTCGGGTGGGACGCTCCAAGGTCAGGGCATTTGCGTATTTCACACTGGATCCACGGTTGGAGTTGACTGGGCCGGCCCAGCGACGGATCGAGGCTCTCCGCATGGCCGAAGAGCTTGGCGGTGGGTTCACGCTTGCGAGCGAAGACCTAGATATCCGAGGTGCAGGCAATCTTCTTGGCGCGAAGCAGGCCGGACAGATCCGGCAGGTGGGGGTGGGCCTTTACCAGTCGATGCTTGCAGATGCTGTTCGACGGCTCCGACAGGGCGGCAGCGCCGAGATCGAAGAGGACTGGTCTCCGCGCATCGAACTTGGAATTCCGGTCGGTATTCCCGAGACCTATATCTTGGATCTTTCGGCTCGCATGGCGCTCTACCGGAGACTGGCACATGTCCGCAGTCCCGATGCAATCGCCTCCATAGCAGCAGAAATCCATGATCGTTTCGGTAAGGCGCCGCCGGAGGTGGAGACCTTGTACAAGGTTCTGGCAATCAAGGCCGTTTGCCGTAGCGCTGGAATCCGCTCTGTCGAGGCCGGGATGCGTGGTCTCCGGCTCAGGCTTCACGAAAGCGCGATTCGGCAGCCGGACCGGCTTGTGAAGTTTGTGTCTGCCAGGCGAGGGGAAGTGGGATTGCGCAGAAACGGGTCCTTGGTGGTGGACCGTCGTCTGCCCACGGCGGATCATCGATTGCGCTTCGCTGCCCGATTCTGCCGCGAAGTTGCCGCAGTTCTGGACACAGGCCAGCAGTCCCTGGCGGATGCAGCTTCGACCGAAAGCGGCTAGCGTTCCGGTAGCGCCGGTTGCCAGAGTAGAGCAGGGGCTTATGGGGATGAGAGTCATCGAACCTAGTTTTACTGTCGGGATCGAAGAGGAATATCTCCTTGTCGACCCGGTCGGGGGCCGTCTGGCCAGGGATCCTCCCAAGGGGTTCATGGAGGAATGCAATCATCGCCTCGGCAATCAGGTCAGCGCGGAATTCCTGCGTGCACAGGTAGAAGTTGGCACGCGCCCTTGTGCCACCGTAAGGGAGGCGGGTGAAGACCTTCGACGCCTACGTCGCGAAATCGCGGACGCCGCTGCACAGTACGGTCTGGCACCCATCGCCGCCTCCACGCATCCATTCGCGGAGCACGACAGGCTTCTGGTGACCGACAAGGAGCGGTACCGGGACCTGGCACGGGATCTGCAGGCTGTTGGCCGCCGAATGGTAATCTCCGGCATGCACGTGCATGCAGGCATTGAGGACAATGATCTTCGGGCCGACCTGATGGGCCAGATGGCATACTTTCTGCCTCACCTACTGGCCCTCAGCACCTCATCGCCCTTCTGGCAGGGGCGCGACACGGGGATGATGTCGTACCGGATATCGGTCTGGGATGAACTCCCGAGGACCGGTGTGCCCGAGCGCTGCGAGTCCTGGAGCGAGTATCTGCGCATTGTTTCGGGCCTTGAGGCAGCCGGTGTCATCGAGGATGCCACCAAGATCTGGTGGGACCTGCGCCCGAGTAGTCGTTACCCCACGCTGGAAATGAGAATCTGTGATGTGCCGACACGGGTCATCGACACCGTCGGAATCGCCGCTCTCTACCTCTGTGTGCTTCGGATGCTGTACCGGTTGCGACGGGCAAACCAGCGCTGGCGGGTCTATCCCAGGACGTTCATCGACGAGAACCGGTGGCGGGCACAGCGTTACGGAACCGGTGAAACGCTGATTGACTTCGGCATCGGTCGCCAGGTTCCGTATTCCGACCTGCTGGACGAACTCTTCGAACTGGTCGCGGAGGACGCGGAGGCGCTTGGTTGCGTGGATGAAATGGCCATCATCCGGGAGATTCTTGACCGGGGGACAAGCGCTCACAGCCAGCGAACCGTGTACGAGGAGACGCGAAAGGTCGGATCGTCGAACGAGGATGCGCTGGCCGCAGTGGTGCGGATGCTGATTTCAGACACGGTTGCGGATCTCTGATCTGCACGGAGCTGCAAGAGGTTCGTTGTCATGGGAACGGGTAGTCAGTGCGGGCAGATGCGTCCGCTGAAAGGTCTGCGTGTCGTCGAGTTTGGCGGTATCGGCCCCGGTCCGTTCGCCGGCATGATGCTCGCCGATGCCGGAGCCAGCATTGTCCGGATTGAGCGACCCGGAGCGCGTGGCGAAGTATTCGGATTGCGAGATGTAACCTGGCGCGGGCGCGCCGAGATTCTCAAGCTTGATCTGAAGACCGTGGAGGGACGTGCGCAGGCGCTGGCTGTCGTCGGCCGCTCAGACGCCTTGATCGAGGGTTTTCGGCCGGGGGTCATGGAGAGGCTGGGCCTGGGACCCGCCGATTGCCATGCCGTCAACCCGGATCTGGCCTACGGCAGGATGACCGGTTGGGGACAGGAATCACCCAAGGCGCTGGAGGTGGGGCACGACATCAATTACCTGGCACTGTCCGGCAATCTCCACGCCATCGGTTCGCCAGACCGGCCTCCTTCGCCTCCGATCAACTTTGTCGGCGATTATGGAGGAGGCGGGATGATGCTGGCATTTGGCATCCTTGCCGCCGTCCTTCGCGCTCGGGCAGGAGACGGGGGAACGGTTGTGGATGCCGCGATGCTGGATGGCGCGGCGCTTCAGGGAGCGCAGATGATGGGGTGGCATTCGCAAGGTGCGTGGTCGGACCGGCGAGGTTCGAATTTTCTCGATGGCGGTGCTCCATTCTACCGGTGCTACCAAACTGCCTGCGGCGGGTTCTTGAGCGTCGGGGCGTTGGAGGACAGGTTCTACCGGAATTTCCTGGAAGTCATGGACCTCGCGGGAGATGCTCTCTTCGACGTCCAGTACGACCGGGAACGCTGGCCCCGTCAGGCCAGCCGTCTGGAAGAATTATTCCTCGATCAAGCGCGGGACAAATGGATACGGCGCTTTTCCGGAAGGGAGGCTTGCGTCGAACCCGTACTTACACTTGAAGAGGCGCGCACATGGCCAGCCAATCTGGCGCGCGGCGTATTCCGTGAGCACGACGGAATGTGGCAGCCTGCGGCGGCTCCCAGATTCTTCGCTGCCAATGGCGGGGGAAGTAAGGAGTAACCCTTTCCCTGACATTGCAGACTCGTGAATGACTGGACCCGCAGGTCATCCTGAACCCGAACGCCTACAGCGGGCCGTCAGTGGCACGCATCGCCAAACGGTTCTCGCGACGCGATGACACGATGCGGGGCGTTTACGCTGGTGGCCCATGTGTCCTGTGAAACAGGTCGTAGAACATGCAACACATGGTCAACGGTTCAGGTCAAAAAAAGTGCCTCCGGACAAGCCGGAGGCGCAGTAGATTGAGGCAGGTTTCTCACAGGCAAGAAACCTCTCGAGCAGTAATGAAATGATAACCGGCTATTCGCTTTATTGCAAGCGTCACCTGAAAAATCGCAAATTCTAAATCTTGTGACGCGGTAGCGGATCCCGACCATTGGCACGACGCAACAATTCTTATATGTCTTATATCAATTTGTTCCACTTGCTGTCAAGCCCGCCACAATATATCGTGAGTTTCGTCGGCTTGGCCGACAGTCGAGCAGGACGTTTTGCCAGTTGCGGTTTCCGTTTCCGGAATTGTTTTCCGGTGGTTGCAGGGCACATCGCAGCGGTAGACAGAGGAAAGACAGGGAGAATCACTCATGAAACATGTATTGAAATTAGGGCGTTGCCTGAACGCCGGTGCTTCGGGAGTTGCCGGATGGTCGGGTACGCTCTTGCTTGCAGCTTTCCTTTGCTTGCACGCCGCTGATTCGCGGTCAGCGGGCCCAATGCATGGAATTTCCATGATTGGAGAGCCTGCGCTGCAGCCAGGCTTCACGCATTTTTCGTACGCAGATCCGGATGCTCCGAAGGGGGGCGAGCTTGTTCTGGGCGAAGCTGGCGGTTTTGACAATCTCAATCCGCACATCACCAAGGGAAGATATGCCTGGGGGATGCGCGTCCACGTGTTCGAGAGCCTCATGGCGCGGTCGTGGGATGAGCCGTTCACACTGTACGGTCTGATCGCGGAGTCGATCGAAACACCCGATGATCGCTCATGGGTGGAATTTCGCCTGCGGCCGGAGGCTCGCTTTTCCGACGGCACGCCGATAACGGTTGACGATATCATTTTCTCTGCCGAGATTCTGCGGGACAAGGGCAGGGGCAACATGCGCAGAACCTATGGGCAAGTGTCGAGTTTCGACCGGATCGGGGAGCGTGGCGTGCGCTTCAATTTCAAGGATCCGGGGGAGGGCGAGGATCGCAACCGCGAGCTGCCGCTGCTCATTGGTCTGATGCCGATCCACAAGAAGGCCTATTGGGAAGGCAAGGCATTTGACGAGACGACGCTCGAATCTCCGGTCGGCAGTGGACCCTATGTCGTCGAGAACATGGAGCCAGGCCGCAGGATCCAGTTCCGCCGGAATCCCGACTACTGGGCAAGGGATTTGCCGGTTCGCCGCGGGCTGCACAATTACGATGTGATCCGGTACGAGTATTTTCGGGACCGGAATGCGCAATTCGAGGCATTCAAGACCGGCGAAGTCCGCGTGTATCTGGATGGCGATCCCGTCCACTGGCAGGAAGGCTACGACTTTCCGGCTGCGCGCGAAGGTCGGGTAAAGCAGGAAGAGATGAAGCACGGTCGCCCAAGTGGCATGCGCGGCTTCGTACTCAATACGCGTCGACCGATGTTTCAGGACATTCGGGTGCGCCGAGCGCTGGAGGCGGCGTTCGATTTCGAGTGGATCAACGAGACGCTGCACCGTAGCGCGTTCGCGCGGACGACGAGTTATTTCTCGAATTCGGATCTGGCGCACCGGGGACCCGCGGAGGGGAGGGAGCGGGAACTGCTGCTCCCATTCTCGGACCAGTTGCCTGCCGGGACGCTGGAAACCGAATGGCGTCCGACCACGGGAGATGGTTCCGGAAGAGACCGTCAGCGGCTCCGCAAGGCGCGAAATCTGCTTCAAGAGGCGGGATGGTCGATCCAGGACGGTGTGTTGCGCAATTCGGATGGCGAGACATTCGCATTCGAGATCCTGGTGAAGTCTTCGTCCGACGAGAAAATTTCCGAACTCTTCGCAAAGTCACTGGAATTGCTCGGAATGGAAGCGTCCGTCCGCCTGGTGGACGGGGCCCAATACCAGGCGCGCCGGACCGAGTACGACTACGATGTAGTCATCGAACGGTGGGGTCTGTCCCTTTCGCCAGGCTCGGAGCAGGGATTCTACTGGGGAAGTGCAGGAGTTGAGACTCCGGGAACGCGAAACTATATGGGCGTTGCATCGCCCGCCATCGACGCCATGGTTACGGCTATCACCGAGGCACGGAGTCGGGACGATTTCACGGCGGCGGTGCGGGCACTCGACCGGGTGCTGAGCGCGGGCACATTTGTGATTCCCTTCTGGCATGCCAGCGTTACATGGATCGCCCGTTGGGAGGAGCAGCACTTTCCTCCACCGCCTCTCTACGGTGCCTGGATCGAGTTGACCGCGCCGTGGTGGAGTAGTGAATCCGGTTCAAATTGAAGCGAATGCCGAAACTCAAGCCGCGTCGCCGTTTTGCGACGACGCGGCACCTTTCCCGGTTCCCTGGGCCTGGCGTCTTGCGGCTTGTTCAGGATCCACGAGGCCGGCCGAGATCACAAGCTTGGCAGCCTCCTCGACACTCATGTCGAGGTAGATGACGTCTTTCTCCGGCACGAACAAGAGAAATCCGGAGGTCGGGTTCGGCGTTGTCGGCAGGAAAACGCTCAACATCTGGCCTTCGATCGAGATCTTGCGGTTGATCTCTCCCCCGGTTTCCGTACTGATGAACGCGACGGCCCACAAGCCGCGTCGCGGATACTCGATCAGGCAGGCCTGCCGGAAACTGGAGTTGGAGCGATTCAGGGCAGTCTCGGCAATCTGCTTTACGGCGTTGTAGACGGTACGGACAACCGGCATCCGGTGGAGGATCCGCTCGCCCCAGTTGATCAGGGTGCGCCCAACGAGGTTGGTGGCAAAGGCACCGATCATCGTCGTGAACAGGATGAAAACGATCAGTCCCAGGCCCGGGATTTCCACTCCGAAGACATTCTCCGGGTGGTAGCGGGCCGGAATTAGCGGAAAGACTGTATCGTCGACGAGATTGACGAAGGCCCAGGCAAGGTATGCGGTGATGAATACAGGTGCGACAAGCACCAATCCGGTCAGGAAATTGTTCCGGATTCGGTGAAGGATGCTCGGGCGCGGACCTGGCCGAATGAGGGCCTTAGGGCGGCTTGCTGGAGAATCCGACGGCTTCGAAGACCGTTCCTGTTCGGTTTCACCTGATGCCGCCATGTCACATCCGCCAGTCAGTACCCTCGTACTGGATCATAGAGGTTTTCCAGGGGAAGTCCGGTTTCACTGCGAAGCAACTGCCGTGCAATGGAACGTGCGGCCGTTTCCGGTCGGGTAACGGAGGCGACATGCGGGGTTACGGTTACTTGCGGGTGCACCCGAAACACATGATTCTTCGGGAGAGGTTCGGTCCGGAACACGTCGAGGGTCGCGTGAGCGATGCAATTTGTGTCCAGGGCTTCGATCAGCGCCTGGTCATCTATCACGCCGCCGCGTGCCGCATTGATGAGGAATGCGCCATCCGGGAGCATCGAAAATTCCCTCTTTCCGAACATGTTCTCCGTATCGGTGGTCAGGGGAAGCAGCAGCACCAGGATTTCCGTTGAGGAGAGGAACTCCGACAACTCCTCGGGGCCGGCGTGGCAAGTGATTCCCGGAATGGACTTCCGGCTGCGACTCCATCCCCGGACATCAAACCCGATGACCCTCAGGAGCCGTGCCGTTTCGGCTCCAAGGGCTCCCAGTCCTGCAATACCGACGCATCGGTGTCGCGACAGCGGCCGTGTCGCCTTTCCCCAAATCACCCTGTCATCGCACGGTCCGGCCTGATGAAGTCCGACGTGGTAGCGAAGCACATGCGCCAGAACGTAGTCGGTCATGCCCTGGGTCATACCGTCCTCCACCATCCGGACGACCGGCACATTCGGCGGCGGGGTTCGATGGCGTAGCCAGTCGACGCCGGCCCATAGGCTGAGGATCGCCTTGGCATTGCGATAGGCGGATAGATCGCGCGCGGCATCGTGATCTGCGCATATCAGGTAGTCAGTGTCCTCCGGTCGTACGGTGGCAGGATCCATTTCCAGACGGACAGAGAGTCCGCATTCGAGGAAGGCCGACTCCAATTTCGGCCGCCAGACTTCGCGGACGCTGGGGGAGCCTCCGAAGACCACCAGGGGTTTCACGCTCATGGTCTGACCAAGGAGACTGACAGGTATCGTGTAGGCAGATTCATTGGCTCTTGGGTCTCCTGCTGGAATATGCACTCTCCGCTAACCCCAAGGCGACAAGAACCGTCAGCATTGCGGATCCTCCGTGTGAAATGAGCGGCAGTGGAACGCCGACGACCGGAAAGAGTCCGACCACCATCCACATATTGACCGCAAAGTACAGGAAGAAAACCGTCATGGCACCCCCGACGATTAGTCGGGCAAATGGTTCCCGTACTCGCGCCAGCATATAGATTAACACGACGAGCACCAGCACATGGAGACCGACGACCGCCATCGCGCCGGCGAATCCGAACTGTTCGGCAAGCGCAGCAAAGATAAAGTCAGTGTGTTTCTCCGGCAGGAAGTCCAGATTGGCCTGCGGACCGCGCATGTAGCCCCTTCCCCACATGCCGCCGGAACCAAAGGCGATCTCGGATTGCAGCTTGTTGTAACCCGCACCGAGCGGGTCGAGGTCAGGGTTCAGGAATACATCGATGCGGTCATACTGGTAATCACGCAGAATCTGCCAACTGGTGTTCCTGGACTGCCACACCGCCACGAGCAGCCCAACTGCTCCTGCGATCGCCAACAGCACAAGCACCAGCGGGACTCCGCCCATAAACACCACCGTCAACCCGCCGACAACGATCAGCAATGCGGTACCGAGATCTGGTTGCTGGTAAACGAGCAGTGCGGGAAGAAGAATGATCGGAATGGAGCATAGATATGCGAGCGGTCGGGGCAGGGCGTTCCGCAAGGTGAGGGCATGGATCGCGGCGACAGCGAGGATGACGCCGACCTTGGTGAACTCCGAGGGCTGGAATCGGAACCCGCCGATCAGAATCCAGCGCGCAGCCTGGTCATCGGAGCCAGAGAGAAGCATCGTGGCCAGAAGCAGCGCCAAGCATGCGATATAGATTGGAAACGCCAACACGAGCCATTTCTCGATATCAACGCAGGCGACCACGAAGAAGAGCGACAATCCGAAGGCGAACTTGATTGCATGGGAATTTGCGAGGCCGGAACCGACTCCGACGGAAACCGAGCGGAGCATGAAGTAGCCGACCAGGGCGAGGACAATCGCGAGAATGGGTAGCGCCCAGTTCAATCGTCCGATGCGAACCAGCGTACTGGGCTGTTCCTGCAGCACTCCTGCTCTCCGCGTCCTGGCTCAAGCTCTGGAGTTTTCTGCGATGCCGTCCGGTGGGGCGCCGGTCATTGCGTGCAGCAGGAGGTCGCGAACAATGGGGGCCGCAGTCCTGCCGCCACTGATTCCGTGTTCGACAATGACGGCAGCAGCGTATCTCGGTCGTTCCACTGGAGCGTAGCCGACAAACAGAGCATGATGGCGGAATTCCCGGGGCATGTCCTCCTGGCGCAGAGACCGGCCCAGCGAGTCGCGGAGTATTCGCCGGACCTGGGACGTTCCGGTCTTTCCGGCCATTGCCAGTTCGGGATCCGTGATGCGAGCGGCGTACGCCGTGCCTCGCTGTTCGTTGCAGACGGCGAACATTGCGTCTCGGATAAGTGCAAGGTGCTGTGGATTGATGTCCAGTGGCTCCGCTTCCGGTGGTGTGGAGTCTGCGTCGGGCAGGACGAGTCGCGGGGCGACGCGCTTTGCACCATTGGCAATTCTTGCCGTCATCACGGCTAGTTGCAAAGGGGTAGCGAGGACAAACCCCTGGCCGATCGAAGCGTTGAAGGTGTCTCCTCGGCTCCAGGCCTGGCCCAGTTGCGACTGCTTCCACGCCGAATTCGGAAGTACGCCCGCGATCGGGATGTCTGATTCAACATCGTGGACCGTGCCAAGCCCGAGGCGCTGGGCCATGTTGACAATGGCATCCATGCCGACGGCATCGCCCGCATTGTAGAAATACACGTCACAGGACTGTTTCACGGCATCGCGGAGGGCGACGTTGCCATGTCCACCGCGTTTCCAGCAATGGAAAACGCGTTTGCCCAGTTCCTGCTGGCCCGTGCAAAATGTCTTGGTCGTCGGAATGCGAACGCCTTTCTCCATGGCCGCAAGCGCAACGACCATCTTGAAAGTCGATCCGGGCGGATAAGCGCCATTCATCGCCCGGTCGATGAGCGGCTTTCGGGGATTCTCTCGCACCTCGGACCAGTATTGATTCGAAACGCCATCCGCGAATTCGTTGGGATCGAAAGCCGGTGTCGAGGCAAGGCAAAGCAGGTCACCATCCTGGACACTCATGACGACGGCCGCGCCCGATTCTCCTCCGAATCGCTCCAGCGCATAATTCTGGAGAGAGGCATCCAGGGTCAGGCGAAGATCCTCTCCACGAACTGCATCGCTACGCCTCAACTCCCTTTGTGTCAGGCCAAGTGCATTGACTTCGTAGGCAAGAAGACCGGGGGTGCCGGCAAGACGCTTGTTCTGGCGGAGTTCGACCCCCCGCTTGCCGACGCGAAAATTCGGGTGGTTCGCGAGGCGGGCCAATTCCGGATTTCTTGCGATATCCCGATCTGCGACCTTGCCGACATAACCGACGGTATGTGCAAAGGTCTCCCGATAGGGGTAGTTGCGCACCCAGCGTTGCTGTGCGCCGATGCCGGGAAGGCTGGGTGCATTTGCAGCGACGCGGTCGACCGTCTGGAGATCTGCGCTCTCGATCAGTACGATGGTGGCAAGCTTTGGTTGCTCCTCGATGGTACGGAGCGCGGCCCTTCGGCTTTCGCGCGACAGCGGCGCGATCCGCGATAGCCGCATGATCGACTTGGCCGGATCGCCGGCTTGGCCCACGTCCAGAACGATTGAGTAGACTGGTCGCGTATTGGCGATCGCATAGCCTGAACGATCCAGAACTTCACTTCGCGCCGGGGCAAGTAGCTTTGTTCGAACGCTGTTGTCTTCCGCAACCTGGCGTAATTCGGGTGACTGGTGCAATTGCAGGTCGTTGGCGCGAACGACGAGTCCGCCGATGATCATGGCCTTGCCGCCGATCAGCAGCAGTTCCCGGCGACTCAGGTAATGCGACCTTCGAGCGGGCTGTTCAACAGGTGTCATCGCAGTAACTACACCAGTTCCCGTTTCTGTTCGGCGCGTATCCGAAAGACGTGCCTCAGGAGTATTGCAGAGGGCAGATAGCTCACCGCCGTCCACAAGGCCTGGTGCCCGAGGGTGTATAGCGAAATATCTCCGGTCGCCACAAAGGCGATTCCAAGCAGCGCCGCGTGGGCGGTACAAAACCCAACGAGGAGGATGGCGCGGCCGAGTGCGGTGGCCGAGAGCGCACCAGCCAAACCGATCCTGGCGGCTTCACCGGCCGCCAGCAAGGCCAATGCACCTGTTCCCGGAATGCGTCCGTAGAGCAGGTCTGCCAGCAACCCAACCGCCAGGATCGCGAGCATTGGGACCCGGTCCGGACGATGGCGCAAGAAGTAAAAGAGCGGAATCGGCGTCAGGTCGGGCATCCACCCTCCCCAGGCCCCGCCAGCTGGAATACCTGCCGAGAACAGCGCAAATACAGCGGCGATCAGCGCGAACGGAATGACATGGAGAACCTCCCGAACCTTCATTGCAGTTTCCGCGGGGCCGGAATGCCAGTCGCCTGAGCACCCAGTGCAGTACCCGGTTCATCGCGCAACTTGTGCGCGGGGATCGTTCCTTGCGGGATTGTCTCGTTGAGGTTCGGTAGTACGAGCCCTGGCTCTGGAAGTTGATGGGGAATCGGCGGGAGCAGTATCCGGACGAAGTTGAGGCTAGTGCCAGGACCAGCTGCAAGCCGGACCCGTCCGGTGGCCGCTTCGACATGGCCGACCGGGACATCTCGAGCAAAAACCCCACCGGTGCCGGAGGTTACAACACGCCCGTCGGTTTCGAGTTGTTCCCGATCAGAAGGCAGTTGCAGCAACGGGAAGTCCGTTCCATCGCCTGTCAGGATGGCCCGGGTGCCTCCCGGCCCGATTCGCACCGGCACGCGGCTGTTTGGATCTGTCAAGAGGAGAACGCGGCTTGCTCTTTCTCCGACTCCGATGATTCGGCCAACGAGGTATCGACCGCTGGTTACCGTGCTGCCTTCGCGCAAGCCGTTGATTGCGCCTGCATCGATGATGACGGAGTGAGCGAACGGGCCAGTGGGGCCACCGATAATGCGTGCCGTGACAATCGTGTGATTGCTGGCCTGGGTGACGTCCAGTTGCCGTCGGAGTTCGGCGTTCTCGACTTCAAGCTCCCGAGCTCGGTCCTGCCAGTAGCGGGAGCGGGATTCCAGGGTCTGCAGTCGTTCGGTTATCCCTTCCTCGTTCAACAATCCGAACAGGTCTCCGAGTATGCGCTCGGTTTCTCTGGACGCGCTGCTGATTGCGCCAAGGGCCGGTGCAAAGAGATCGGCAGTTGCCAGGGAAACCTGCCGGGCCGGGCCGGAAAAGACTACCGAGGAGACGGCCAGGATTGCGCAAAGGAGAATCAGTCCGCCAAGTATGAGATTCCGCATCGGCGAACGCAGTCCGCGTCCCGCAGAACTCCGTACACTGCTGAGTGGTGCCTTCTTTGCGATCAAGGAGGTGGAACTCCCCGCGTGGAACACAATTCGGATCGGGGAGGCGAAAAGAAACGAATTCCACCGCCGTTCTGCCGATCACGTACACCGTACAGCGGAATTGCCGATTCCTCAATCGCAGGATTGTTGCTATGCCCTGATGCTGTGGCCCGATTGTTCGACACCAGTATATATTGATGCCGTCTACTCCTTCGTCGAGTCTCGTGTGGAATTCTGGCCCCCAGTCTCCCGTGCGGATCTTTCAGCCATGCGGGGCAACCGGCAGCCGCACTCCCCGTCCTTGAAATCCTCTCACAGGGAGTTCCAGGAACTGCGCCCGTATAGGCATCAAACAGGTTCGAGCAGTCAGTGATTCCCTTGCCCGGTCACCCAGCGGTATGGGAGGGCCCGAATGGCCGGTCGCGCGGGCATCGTATCCGGCTGGATGGTGCGCGCAGCAGGTCCCGCTCCCGGGCGGAAGGCGACTGCAGCGAATGGTGGCGTGGGGCCCTGCTTTCTACGGAACCGGGGCTGGAATGGATGCTCCGGTCTTCTTTACCCTGCTTCGGTGAACAGGCTGCGGAACTGACCTAGATTCTCGAGGGTGACTTCGGTTCCCTTGGCAACGCAGAGGAGCGGATCTTCCGCGAGAGTGACCAGGATTCCCAGGTTTTCCCGCATGAAATCGTCAAGCCCGTGCAGCATTGCGCCCCCACCCGTGAGGATGGCGCCCCTGCTGATAATGTCGGCACTCAATTCAGGCGGAGTGTTCTCTAACGCGGTTTGCACAGCCTCGAGGATGTTCACCACGCTCTCGTTCAGGGCTTCAGCGAGGTGTGTTTCCTCGAGAGTGATTTCCCGTGGACTGCCAGAGGGTATATCGCGCCCCCGGACCTTGGTCCGCTGCGGGTTCTCCGTGACCATCGGGTTGACGGTTCCAATTTCCTTCTTGATTCGTTCGGCAGTCGATTCGCCTACGAGAAGATTGAAATTCCGGCGGATATAGGCTGCGATTGCCTCATCCATACTGTCGCCCGCGGTACGTATGGATGTCGCATAGACAACGCCACCAAGCGATATCACCGCGATTTCCGTGGTGCCGCCGCCGATATCTATGATCATTGAACCCGAGGCGTCCGCTACCGGCAGTCCGGCTCCGAGTGCAGCTGCCATGGGTTCGGGAAGCAAATGTGCCTGACGGGCACCCGCCCGAAGGACCGATTCGCGAATGATGCGCTGCTCAACGCTCGTTGCGCCGGTTGGAACGCAGACTACGACGACCGGGCTGGTTAGGAATCGGCTCTGCAGGACTTTTCGCAGAAAATACTTGATCATGGATTCGGCGACATCAAAGTCCGCAATCACCCCGTCGCGAAGCGGACGGATGGCGCGAATGTTCTCCGGGGTCCGGCCCAACATGGTCTTCGCTTCGGTTCCCACTGCCAGAACCTGCCGCCGTCCTGAATCGTAGCGGTATGCGACGACTGACGGTTCATTGAGCACGATGCCCTTGCCTCGCACGCTTACGACCGTATTGGCTGTTCCCAGGTCAATTGCGATATACGAGCGGAGAAAATTGAAGATATTCATGTTCAGGCAACGTATTGATGGTCCGTTCCAGATCCCACGCAAAGAACCAAGCAGATCGCCTTGATGGCGGCAAGGGTTGGTCGGACCGGACGGTCGGCGAACGAGTTCATTCTATCGTACCTGCGGGTATCGACAATCAGCCTGCGGATCGAACTTCGGTCGGTGGTCGGGCCTTGCGTGATCGGATATCCAACTGGTTGAGGGCATGGATGTATGCACGTGCTGACGACACCACCGTATCCGTATCAGCAGAATGTCCCGTCGCCATATGTCCGTCGGAAACCAGCCGAACGGACACCTCCGCCTGTGCGTCGGTACCCCGTGTGACTGAAGATACATTGTAAATGTCCAGATGTGCCCGGGAGCCGCTCAATTCCCGGATGACCCGGAAGGTGGCGTCGACCGGTCCTGAACCTGTTGCGCTGCCCTCCTTGCGCTTGCCGTCGACCAGCAGGACAATTTCGGCAGTCTTGGGTTCCACCGTACCGCAACTGACTCGCAGGGATTCAAGCCGGATGCGCTGCTCGCCATCCCCCGCGGCGGCATCATCCACCAGCGCAAGGATGTCATCGTCATAGACAACGCGCTTCTGGTCGGCGAGGGCCTTGAACCGGCTAAAGATATCCTGGAGGAGGTTTTCACCGACCTCGATACCGAATTCTGACAGTTTTGCTGCCAGGGCATGGCGACCGGAGTGCTTGCCGAACACCAGGCTGTTTTCGGCCAGACCGACATCCTCCGGCCGCATGATCTCGTAGGTCCCGGCGTGCTTGAGCACGCCGTCCTGGTGAATGCCCGCCTCGTGAGCGAATGCATTCTTCCCGACAATTGCCTTGTTGAATTGGACCGGGAAACCCGTCACCGAGGACACCAGACGAGAGATGGTCGAGATCCGGCTGGCGTTGATGCCTGTATGAAAGGGCAGGGCGTCTCCCCGGACCCGCAATGCCATGACGATTTCCTCAAGGGCCGCGTTGCCAGCCCTCTCGCCGAGTCCGTTTATCGTGCATTCCACCTGTCGCGCGCCGGCCTCGACCGCAGCGAGGGCATTCGCGACCGCGAGCCCAAGATCGTTGTGGCAATGCGTGGAAATGACCGCGCATTCGATCTCGGCTACGCGTTCGCGCAGCATTCGGATGATCCTGGCGCTTTCTCCCGGAACTGTGTAGCCGACCGTATCCGGGATGTTGATGGTGGATGCACCGGCCCGAATGGCTGTCTCGACGGCCTTGCACAGGAAATCGTGATCGCTGCGGGTCGCGTCTTCCGGGGACCACTGTACGTCTTCACAAAGTGATCTGGCTCGCCGCACACTCCGATCGATCTCCCGGAGCACGGCATCCGGTTCCATCTGGAGCTTGAATTTCATGTGGATAGGAGAGGTCGCGATAAAGGTATGGATGCGAGGTCGGTCGGACTCGCGTACCGCTTCCCAGGCACGGTCGATATCGGCGTCTGCGGCCCTTGCAAGGCCGCAGATCCTGGGGCCGCGAACCTCCGCAGCTATGGCGCGGACTGCTTCAAAGTCACCCTGAGACGCGATGGGAAAGCCGGCTTCAATGATGTCTACATTCAGGTCCGCAAGTTGCCTCGCAATGCGAATCTTGTCGCCGAATGGCATGGTGGCACCGGGAGACTGCTCTCCGTCGCGCAATGTCGTGTCGAAGATCAGGACCCGGTCCTTGTCGTCGGGCGCGGCTTCGGTCGATGAGATTTTCTCTGTCATGGTGGGCTTCTCCGTCAGGACGCAGGAACAGGCCTAAGCCTGTTGTACGGACATTCCCCTGAACCCGCGGTCTATGACCGGCTGGATCAGGGGCCCAATAGGAGAAGTGCCTGCGCTCCGCGCGTATTCCCGACTGCATGCAGAGGAGAAGTCTCGGGGAACCGGTATGTCTGGCGGCTGCGCATGATGCCGCTAGGGTAGCGGATCCGTCCTTTGCACGCAATGCTCAGATCAATGATGGCTCTGCGGCTCGCTACTGTCCGAACGGCGATTTGCCTTCGTTCCAGAGACCGGTGATCTCGGTGCCGTTGGGGTACTTCAGCTTACCTTGCCCATGCCGTTGGCCGTTCTTGAAGAGTCCCTCAAACACCTCGCCGGTTGCAAAGGTCAGGACACCGAATCCGTGCATCTGGTCATTCTCCCAGGCGCCGTCATACGTGAATTCGCCGTCCTTCACATACTTTCCGGAACCGGCTCGCAAGCCGTTCGCGAAATCTCCCTCGTACCAACTGCCATCGGGATAGGACTCGCGTCCGTTACCGTCCGGCTTTCCATCAATCCACTCGCCGACAAATCCGCTTCCATCCGGTGCTTCGCGGGATCCGGGACCCTCCAGAAGAAATCCCTCGCTGAATTTTCCGCGCAGCACGACATTGGCCGGCGTTCTCAACTCGCCTTCTCCGTCGGGCTGCCCTGCGCTCCATTGTCCCTCGTAGACGGTACCGTCCAGGAACGTCATCCTGCCCTTACCGGTGATCTCGCCGTTGACGAACGCTCCGTCGTACACCCGGCCATCCGCGAAACTGTACTTGCCGTCGCCGTCCTTGCGTCCCTGTGTCCATCGGCCGGTGTAGTGATCACCGTTGGGATACGTGATCTGGCCGGTTCCGTGATGCAGCCCGGCCTCGAACTGGCCTACATATTCCGAACCATCGGCGCCCCGGTTTATTCCGCTTCCCCAGCGCTGGTTCTCACGCCAATCGCCATCGTAACTGCTGTTGTCGGGCCGCTCGAGCTTTCCGCGGCCATGGAACATGTTGTCCTTGAAGTCGCCAATGTACATGCGGCCGTCCGTCCAACGCATTTCACCGCGTCCTTCACGCTTGCCGTTACTCCATTGGCCTTCGTAAATTGTGCCATCCTTGCTTTCGTATATTCCGAAGCCGTGCTGCAGCCCTTCAGCGTTGAAGCGGCCGACAAATTTCGAGCCGTCGGCGTACTGCACCTCCACGTCCCCGGTTGGATCGGGCAGGCCTACAACGGGAGGCTGTTCCTGGCCGTCGCCACTGTCGGCGCTCGTGCCATCCTGCGCATCCGCAGTATCCGGAAAGGCAAGAAGCAAACAGAGCAGCGCAAGCGGAGCAAGAGAATTTCGGAGTGCACTGGCAGACATCTTGTTCAACCCTGTCTAGAATCGGCCACAGAACAGAAGCCGGAAACGCTAGTTTAGCAAATCGTGTACGTATTGCATGGCGTTCCAGAATCGGGCAGGCGAATGCAATGGACAGGATGCGGATCGCCGTCGCGCAACTGAATCCCACGGTCGGCGACCTGGACGGTAACCGGCGCAAGGCACTGCTGGCAGTTGAGTCGGCCGTGGCATCGCATGCCGATCTCGTCGTGCTTCCGGAAATGTTCATTACGGGCTATCCACTGCAGGATCTTGTTTCCAAGCGTTCCTTCGTGGAAGCCGCGATGGAGTGTGTTCGAAGTCTTGCCGTGAGAGTGGACCCGTTCGACGTGCCGGTTGCCGTCGGCGGTCCATTGCTGGCGGACGGGGAGGTCTACAACGCTCTCCACATTCTCGATGGTGGCGAAGTCCGGGCCATTGTGCGCAAACATCGCCTGCCCAATTTTGGCGTATTCGATGAATTGCGGACGTTTCGTGCCGGGAATGTTCCCGGTCCCGTCAATGTTCGCGGTGTCCTGATCGGATTCGCAATTTGTGAGGATTTCTGGTGCCCGGATGTCGCGGAGACCCTGACCGAGACGGGGGCGGAAATACTCGTTTCGGTGAACGGTTCTCCGTTCGAGCGAGAAAAGCACGACGAACGCATCGGTCTCATGGTTGCCAGGGTGGTCGAGAACGGGTTGCCACTGATCTACGCCAACCTCGTCGGGGGCCAGGATGACCAGGTTTATGACGGTGGCTCCTTTGTGCTCAATCGGGGCGGTCCACTTGCAGCACAGGCTCCGTTCTTCGAGGAGACGGTCCTGTATACCGACTGGTCACGAACGGCGTCCGGCTGGCAATGCGCTCCGGGAGATCTTGCACCGGTCGAAGTCGGGCCCGCGGGGGATTACCGATGCCTCGTGCAGGGTCTGCGGGACTTCGCTGGCAAGAATGGATTTCGGAATGTGATCCTGGGTCTATCCGGTGGGATCGATTCGGCACTTGTTGCCGCAATCGCGGTGGATGCACTGGGCCCGGAACACGTGCGTCCGGTGTTGCTTCCCTCGCAATACACCAGTGAAGAAAGCGTGCAATGCGCGCGGGACACAGCCCGGATGCTTGGTTGCAGCCTGGAAAATGTCGATATCGAGCCAGCAGTGGGGGCGATTCGCGGAACCATTGAGCGAGTGCTGGGGGGACCTCCTTCTGGCGCGGCAGGGGAGAACATACAGGCGCGTGCGCGCGGGCTGCTTCTCATGGCAATTGCGAATTCCAGGGGAGACCTATTGCTGGCGACCGGCAACAAGTCCGAGATGGCGGTGGGCTACGCGACCCTGTACGGTGACATGTGCGGTGGTTACGCTTGTCTGAAGGATGTCTACAAGACCCATGTCTACGCCTTGGCGCGGTGGCGGAATGACACAGGTGCGAACTGGCTCAGGGGGCCCGCTGGGCCAGTCATACCGCACCTTGTCCTTGAGCGGGCGCCGACGGCGGAATTGCGTCCCGACCAGCGGGATGAGGATTCACTTCCACCGTATCCGGAACTTGACGCCATGTTGGAGATGCTGATCGAAGGCGACCGTTCCGCAGCACAGGTTGTCGAGGCCGGACACGCTCGCGCAGACGCGGCGCGTGTGGCAACCCTGGTTCGGAACGCCGAATTCAAGCGCTACCAATCACCTCCAGGGCCCAAGATTACGCGGAGGGCGTTCTGGCTGGAGCGCCGGTATCCGATCACCTGCCGGTATTCAGGCTGATGACACCGCCGTTGACGCCGTTGACGCCTGTACGCATCGCGTGGGATAGTGTGCTCATGCGCGCAACCGTAATCACTATCGGCAAGCGAATTACCTGCCGCTGACCGAAGTCCGCGGCGGAGCGAATCTCTTTATCCTGAACGCAACCGGCCGCGGAAGTTGTCCCAAAGGGGAACCGATATGGCCGTGATCCATCTGCACGACAGCGCCCAGCGACGGAAGAGGGTGTTTGTTCCGGGCGATTCGGGACGAGTCTCGATGTATGTCTGCGGCCCGACCGTGTATTCGAGAGCGCATATTGGCAATGCCCGCCCGGTTGTCGTGTTCGACACGCTGTACCGGTTACTGCGGCACGATTATGGTGCGGCCAAGGTCGTGTATGTCCGGAACATTACGGACATCGACGACAAGATCATTACGGCGGCACGCGCGGCCGGCCGGAGTATCGAGGCCGTAACGCAGGAGACCATCCGCTGGTTTCACGATGACTGTGCGGCTCTTGGCACTCTTCTCCCGACACATGAGCCTCGGGCTACGGAATTCCTTCCACAGATGATCGACATGATCGGTCAGCTGCTTGCGGCAGGCGCCGCATACCAGGCGGATTCCCACGTACTGTTCCATACCGCTGGCGACCCGGAATATGGGCGCCTTTCTGGTCGAACTCGCAAGGAGATGATTGCCGGGGCACGAGTCGAGGTCGCGCCGTACAAGCGAGATCCGGCAGACTTCGTGCTGTGGAAGCCGTCGGACTCCGACCAGCCCGGATGGTCAAGCCCATGGGGACGGGGACGACCCGGATGGCACATCGAGTGCTCGGCGATGGCGACGGAACTTCTCGGCCCGAGTTTTGACATTCACGGTGGCGGTATTGATCTCGCGTTTCCACATCACGAGAACGAGTGCGCACAATCTCGCGCGGCCCGGCCAGGTTCCGGGTTCGCGAATTACTGGCTGCACAATGGTTACTTGCTTGTCGAGGGAAGGAAGATGGCGAAGTCGCTCGGTAATTTCGTCACATTGGATGAATTGCTGGGAACCCATCCCGGTGAGGCCGTGCGCCTTGCACTCCTCGCGACTCACTACCGTCAACCTCTCGACTGGACCATGCGCGGGCTCCGAGAGGCAGAATCCATTCTGGAGCATTGGCGGAGTGTGGTCTCCGGGAGCGATGGCGACGCGGCCCCTCCTGACGATGTCCTGGAGGCGCTTCGCGATGACCTGAACACCCCGAAGGCGATTGGCGTGCTTCACAGGCTGGCGAAGTCGGGGGATTCGAGCGCGCTTCGCGCGGGCGCGGGACTCCTCGGGCTTCTGACAGATGAAATGGGAACGTGGGCGCGGGTGGAGACGGCTTCGCCGGAGATTGCCGCACGGCTGGATGCCCTGTTGTCCGAGCGCGCTGCGGCACGGGCGCAAAGGGATTACTCGCGGGCCGACCGGATTCGGAAACTGCTCCAGGAAGCCGGCGTCGAGATTGTGGACGGACGGGAACAGTCGTCCTGGCGGCTCGGGAAGGGGTTCACGGGAGCGTTGCCGCCGGAACTGATGCGGGAGGACGCGTGATGGCTGTCCGAGAGAGAATCTGGATCTATGACACGACATTGCGCGATGGTCAGCAGGCCCAGGGAGTGGACTTTACCGCGGAACAGAAACGGCGCATCGCCCACGCGTTGGACATGCTTGGTGTGGACTATGTGGAAGGAGGGTGGCCGGGAGCGAACCCGACGGATTCCGCGTTCTTCGAGTCTCCCCCGTCGATGAAGCGGGCGCGGATAGCGGCGTTCGGCATGACCCGTCGTGCCGGACGTTCGGTGCACAATGACGAGACTCTTGCTGCCGTGCTGAACGCTGGCGCACCAGTGGTCTGTCTCGTAGGAAAGTCCCACGTCTACCATGTGAAGACGGCTCTCGGTATTGACCTCGACGCCAACCTTGAGGCGATTCGAGCGTCGATCGACCATGTCGTGAAACAGGGACGGGAAGCGCTGTTCGATGCGGAACATTTCTTTGATGGTTTCCGCTCGGATCCCGGTTATGCGGCGCTTTGCGTCC
Source organism: uncultured Rhodobacterales bacterium (assembly GCA_964590405.1). Classification (GTDB taxonomy): domain Bacteria; phylum Pseudomonadota; class Alphaproteobacteria; order Rhodobacterales; family CAZPXZ01; genus CAZPXZ01. Next base: position 41,416 of record CAZPXZ010000009.1, read on the forward strand.
GAACTGCGCTCGATGCGGGAGCGCGCTGGGCGGTACTGTGCGACACCAATGGCGGGACACTGCCGGCCGAGATCGGACATGTGGTCGATCGGATCTGTGCCGAAGCGCCACAATCCTCCATCGGTATTCACACGCACAACGATGCAGAAACCGCCGTTGCATCCACGCTCGCGGCCGTCGACGCGGGAGCGCGGCAGATACAGGGAACAGTCAACGGAATCGGAGAGCGGTGCGGCAATGCCAACCTGATTTCGATTCTGCCTGCGCTTGTCCTGAAGGAACCGTATCGCAGTCAATTCGATATTGGCGTGGACGAGAATGGTCTTCACAGCCTGACACTTGTGTCTCGCCTGGTGGATGAAATCCTGAATGAACCGCCGTATCGTCGCGCGCCATATGTCGGGGCATCTGCATTCGCGCACAAGGCTGGGCTCCATGTCTCCGCAATTATCCGAAATCCGGATACGTACGAACACATCGTGCCCGATTCTGTCGGAAATGCGCGGAGCCTTCCTGTTTCTCGACAGGCGGGAAGGGCCAATCTCCGGGCCCTGCTGCAGAGGGCAGGTATCGAGATCGATCCTGGAGACAAGCGTGTGGGGACTCTTCTGGAGCACATCAAGGTGCTGGAGGAGGCCGGCTATGCATTCGATGCAGCAGAGGCCAGCCTGGTGTTACGCATCCGCGAGTTTCTGGGCCTTGACCGACGCTTCTTCGAGGTCGAGCGTTACCGCGTCTCGGTCGAACGGCGCCGCGGTTCAGACGGTCAGGAAGTTACCGCGTCCGAGGCAGTCGTCGTTGCGCGTGTCGACGGCGAGCGGCGGATTTCCGCATCGGAGAGCATCGACCCCGTCGATTCTCGGGACCGGGGACCGATCAATGCGCTGGCCCGGGCGCTGGGTAAGGACCTCGGCCGCTATCAGAACTATGTTGCCGGGATGCGACTGGTGGACTTCAAGGTCCGCATCCTCAGCACCGGAACGGAAGCGGTTACACGGGTGCAGATCGATTCCGCGGATGGAGAGGGAAGCAACTGGACGACCGTTGGCGTTTCGCCGAACATCGTGGATGCGTCCTTCCAGGCGCTTCTGGACAGCATCAATTACCGCCTGCTACGAACGGCTGGCGGTTCGACGGATGAGACGGATCAGTCGCGTTTGCGGAGCGCGTAAACCATGGCCTCCATTTGGATTCCGGGAAGATGAGGGCCGTTTTCCCGGAGGAGGAGGTCAGCAACGCCGCTATCCACCCAGGAATGCACCCGCCCTTCGAAGGCAGGCGCCTTTCTTGCATGATCGTTCAGCGAAAACACGAACACACCTCCCGGTGCGAGCACCTCAATCACGTGGTCGATGGCCGCCGGTGGAGCATGGGCGGGACTGATCACGCCCGCTGCGATCGCGTTCGAGACGCTGGCGGCTGGGAGCGGAAGTGGGTCGGCAAGATCGTGACCAAATGTTCGCCGGTAGATGTTTCGTTGCCGAGCGATCTGCAGCATTTCATCCGAAAAGTCGGTGCCGTCCACGACCCGGAATCCCACGGACCTGAGCGCAACTCCACTGAGACCGGTTCCACAGCCCAGGTCAAGAATGGGCTGGCCCGGATCGCCTGCAAACTGCGCCAGCGCCTCGGCGCACCGGTTCGGGGTGATGTAGCCCTCTCCAGTTACCTCATCGTCGTAGGTTTCCGCCCAATTTCGATAGAATTGTTTCGTGGCGTCGGTGTCCCCGAGGTCATATGCGCTGTCCAGGAACCGCCTCGGCACTTGTCTTCCCCACCCGTAACTCAGTTCGCGATTGCACCGATGCCGCCGCCAATTAGAGCGAACTCGCCCGGGACAGGCAATTGCCCTCGTTCTATCTCTGCTCCGGAGTGCTACTCGTGACCGGGGGAAGTTGGTCGGGTACCGATCACACTTCGGTCGCTTCGGGCGGCGCAGCCGCCTTCGAATTCCGGGTAGGCGCGTGCGACGGTTCCGCGAGGCGTGGGCGAGTGCGAACCGCGCACGGTACAGCGGAAACGCCCGCCTTCATGCCAGTCGGAACGCTCGGCACGGTCAAGGCCGTCCTTCCCTGCCAGCTTCAGGGATCGGGGGCGGAGATCATGCTCGCCAATGCGTATCACCTGATGCTGCGCCCAGGTGCCGAGCGGGTTGCCGAGTTCGGCGGGCTTCACCGTTTCTGTGGTTGGGGTGGGTCGATTTTGACCGACTCCGGCGGTTTCCAGGTCTACTCGCTCTCGGACATTCGCAAGGTCGACGAGGAAGGTGTTCGGTTCCGGAGCCATACGGATGGACGGATGCACACTTTGACCCCCGAACGTTCCATGGAGGTCCAGGAACTACTCGGCAGTGATATTGCGATGGTGTTTGACGAGTGCATTGGTCTGCCGGCTACCCGTTCCGAGGCGGCTTCTGCCATGCGCCGTTCGCTGCGCTGGGCTGCACGCTGTCGCGACGCGTTCCGAGGTGGTGGAGGTCGAGCCCTATTCGGAATTCAGCAGGGAGGTGCAGAAATCGATCTGCGCGCGGAATCTGCAGAGGGCCTTGTGGAAATCGGATTCGACGGTTACGCGGTCGGCGGGCTTGCAGTCGGTGAGCCGCAAGAAGAACGGTTTCGGGTTCTCGAGGAGACGGTTCCGCTGCTGCCCGCGGATCGGCCACGTTACCTCATGGGCGTTGGCAAACCCTCCGACATTGTGGGAGCTGTCGCACGCGGTGTCGATATGTTTGACTGCGTGCTGCCAAGCCGCTCGGGGCGTACGGCACAGGCCTGGACGCGCCGTGGCGCAGTCAACCTCCGGAATGCGCGACATGCATGCGATCCGCGCCCCCTGGATCCCGAATGCAACTGCCCCTGCTGCCCGTCAACCTCCCGTGCGTTCCTCCATCACCTTGTTCGCACAAAGGAAATCGGTGCGTCCGTTCTCCTGACCCTTCACAATCTCCATTACTACCAGGAACTGATGGCAGCTATGCGGGGGGCGATCGAGGCCGGTCGGCTGGAAGAATTCCAACAGGAGTTCCTGGCAGCGGAATCCGGCGGTGACCTGCCGATTCTGAGCTGAACGGACTCTGCACGGTCTCGACCCAGCTCTGACTGCCTGATCGCGGTCGGTTGCCGCTTTCCAAGAGAAAACTGTGCCTCCTCTCTCCGGCGCGCGGCGCCTTACGGCCAGCTTGGTGTCTGCCGCTCGCTTGATCTGGATGCACTGACCAGCACATGGTGTCGACGCTGGACTCGATCAGATGACTCATCGATTCGACGGCTTCATGAACATCGTTGAGCACAAATTCGTCTCATTGGGCATGAGTCGCCTTCGTCCCTACGCTGGCAGCGACAGGAGCGCACTTGGCCATGATTCCGGGAAGAACTCAGTTGCAGCAACGGCTGGAGACACACGGGTCGAGATCCCTCCCTCTCTCTTCGATGGAAAAACTGCGACATATGTGCCTCGAAGTGCCTTCGAACACGACGCCGGCGATCGCTGCGACTTGAGCCTTCCTTCCTTCTCGCTGATACGCTTCGGCGTGTTTCAGGAAGTCGTCGAAGGTTTCTGCTGGCGTTCGTTCAGCAACTGATTCGGAAAATCCGGAATCTGTATTGGTTGCGGTGGCCAGTACCGCAGCCGGTTTACCGACCCCTCCGTGGACCGGACGGTCATGTTGGCGCCATGCTACTCCGTCAACCTTCCGTCGGCGGGGGCATTGCCGTCGGTTGCGATTTGGCGGACGGTCTTCTCGGGCAGAAGTTCGCCTGTGTAGCGCTCCTTCCGAGGGCACTCGTAGCGTACCTGTTCGTGGAGATTCCCTGAGTCAGGTGTTCGCCATCGCCGAGCAGTTGCTGTAGCGGCAGCCGGACCTCGTCTCTGATCGGCATTCGCACCGCCTCCTGGCTTTGCCGGACCAGCGGAACAATGGGCTGCACTCAGGCTTCGCCTGTACGGTTTCGCGGCGGCCCATGTACTCATCGAGCCATTTAAACTACAAGAGGCGTCCGGATTGGAAGAATCCGGAATTTCAGCACCCGGCAAACTGTTGCCGGTGAGTTTCAATGCCGATCTGCGGCATTGCACATGTCATCCACAGGTCGTCCACGGACTCTTCCCGTGTTCTTCCCGTGTGCAGCCGGTGGCATTCCAACCGTAGGCAGATTCGGCCGACTATCCTCGCATTGCGCTGGCGATTGCCGCGACGTTCAGCAATCCGCGTGCTGTAACGGCGCTGGTCACAATATGGGCAGCCCCTCCGTAACCCATCAGTATGGGGCCGACGGGTAGTGCATTGGCCAGGGTTCGCAGCGCGTTGATAGCCGCATTGGCGGAATCAATTGAGGGAAAGACCAGGATGTTGGCCCGGTCCGTCAGGCGCCCCGCGGGAAGAAAACGATCTCGAGCCGTCTTGTCAAAGGCGAGGTCCAGCCGCATCTCACCCTCGAATTCGAAGTCTGCCTCCGTCTCAGAGAGGATTTCGGTCGCTCGCCGCATGCGTGTGGCACTCGGTGTCGCGTTGGTTCCGAAATTGGCGTGGCTGATCAGGGCGACCCTGGGAGCAAGCCCGAAACTGCTGACTGTGCCGGCAGCCATGCGGCAGATCTCAGCGATTTCCTGCGCGGACGGTTCGTAGTTCACGTAGCCATCTGCGATGAAGACGGTACCCGCATCCATGATCAGGGGCGCGAGTGCGGCAGCGCAACCGGGACCGGTTCTGGGGAGCACCTGGGCGATGCTCCGAAGGTGATCGAGATAGGCGCCAAGCGTCCCGCATATGACGCATTCCGCATCGCCCTCCCGAACACGCATGGCCGCAGCCAATGTGTCATCGGATCGTACGAGCCGTCGAGCGAGGTCGGGGCCAATCCCGTCGCGAGCCCGTAGAGCGTGCAGCTTTGAGCCAAACTCCTCCGCGATTCCGTCTGCTTCCGGGTTGAATACCTCGAAGTCTCGATCCGGTGCGATCCGGAGTCCAAAGGTTGCGCAGAGCCTGGCAATGCGATCCGGCCGGCCAGTTGCGATCGGTATCGCGATTCCTTCGTCGAGCATCGCCTGCATGGCGCGCAGAACGCGTTCATCCTCTCCTTCCGCAAATATCACTCGCCTTGGCGATTTGCGGGCGGCTTCGAAGACCGGGCGGAGCAGGAAACTTGAGCGATAGATGAACCGGGAGAGCTTTGCCCGATACGCTGGCATGTCCGGCACTGGCCGACTCGCCACGCCGCTTCGCATCGCGGCCTCCGCAACGGCAGGTGCCAGTGTTCCGAGCAGTCTCGGATCGAAGGGGCGCGGCAGCAGATAGTCACGGCCGAACTTGAGCTTGTGATCTCCGTAGGCACGGGCCACTTCTTCGCCGGCGCCATCTCTTGCGAGTTGAGCCAGGGCATCGACGCAGGCGAGATTCATCGCCGTGTTGATGGTCGGCATCCAGCGCTCCACGGAATATGAACGGAAAGCACAGCACGTTGTTGACCTGATTCGGCGCGTCGCTTCGGCCTGTGCAGATTACGGCGTCAGGACGGCATGCCCGAGCCGCCTCGGGATCGATCTCCGGATCGGGATTGGCGAGCGCCAGGATGAGGGGGTCGGGTGCCATGCGTTTGCATTGGTCGGGCGACAGTACACCCGGCCCGGAAAGACCAAGAAATATGTCTGCGCCGTCAATCACGTCGTCCAGTGTGCGCTTGCTGGTCTGCTGTGCGAACGTGGCCTTGTGTTCGTCCGAGTTTCTGCCTTCATAAACCAGCCCGTCAATATCACAGAGCCAGACGTTCTTCCGCTGGATTCCGATCTCGAGCAGAAGGTTCAGACAGGCGATGCCGGCGGCGCCACCACCTGTGGAAACGAGTTTCATTTCCGCCGTGTTCTTTCCGACCAGATACGATCCATTGAGGACCGCTGCTGCCACGACGATGGCTGTGCCGTGCTGGTCGTCATGGAACACCGGAATCCCCATCTCCGCCCGCAAGCGGTTCTCGACGATGAAGCAGTCCGGGGCCTTGATATCCTCAAGGTTGATGGCGCCGAATGTCGGTTCAAGGCGCCGAATCGTGTCTGCGAGTGCATGCGGATCGCTCTCGTCGATTTCGATGTCGAACACATCGATGTCGGCGAAGCGCTTGAACAGGACGGCCTTGCCCTCCATCACAGGCTTTGCCGCGAGAGCACCGATGCTGCCGAGCCCAAGCACCGCGGAGCCGTTCGAGACTACTGCCACCAGATTTCCGCGCGCGGTGTAGCGGGCCGCATTCTTGGGGTTCTTTACGATCGCGTTGCACGCTTCCGCAACTCCGGGAGAATAGGCGAGGGCGAGGTCGCGCTGGTTCGCAAGAGGCTTGGTCGGACGGATCGCAAGTTTTCCGGGACGGCCGGATTCATGGTACTGGAGAGCTTCCTGCTTCATGATCAGGGCACGCCCCCCGTACGGCCGCGAACCGTTCCGGCAGCCCTTACCAGACGAGTTGGCATCCCATTACTCCGTAGCAGGAAAGCAGTTAGCGTAGATGTAACGGAGTCTCCCATGGGTTCCGAGTGTATGGACAACCAGTAGAGTTGTCCACATCAGGGAACTGCCGAAAGGACAGGAGCAACCGGACACCCGTTTGCTCGACTCCGCGGGCCGACCTGACCTGTCAGTTCCCGGGCACACGTTGCGATCCCCGGCCTATTCGAGGTAACCCAGCCATCGGTTCTGCTCCGCGATCATGTGGTCAACCAGGTCGGGAACGCCGTGGTACGACGTTGTAACGGGATCGACAAGCAACGCTTGTACGACCAGATCGCGTGAACCCTGAATCACAGCCTCCGCAGTGAGTTCGTGAATGCCGATCTGGTTTGTCAACAGCCCGGCAATACCGGGCGGAAGTTCTACCGGGATGGGCTTGGGACCGTCGATGTGGATCTTGGCGGGAACCTCGGCGACGATCCAGTCGGGCAATTGTCGGATCGCCCCCCGGTTCGGCACGTTGACTGCGGCCTCTTCGTAGCCGCTGTCGAGCAGCATTCCTTCCATGATCGGGACCACTCGCTCGTTCCGAACGGCGGTAATTCTCGGTTCGTCCGTTTCGAGGTGCTTTCGGTAATACTGGAAGAAGTCAAGAATGCCCCGGTGATCCGCAACTTCCTGGGCCCAGGAGATGTACTCGCCAAAGTGGCTGTCCGTAGTAATGGGAAGCCGAGCAAAGTGCTTCAGGACGGCGGCGAACAACTTGCGGTCCGACCAGGGCCGAACTGATTCAAACTGGAACTGCGGACTAGCGACAAATCCTTCGGTGTGGGCGGTGTTTCCGGTTCTGCGAGCGTGGTCAAGCAGTTCGGAGAATCCCGGTAGCGACTCGAAATAGTCGGGGGCCCTTGCCAGGACTTCCGGGTAGGCATCCCTGCCGCCGACGGTCACCTCCGCGAGGACCGAGAAGTGATTGAGTCCGGCCGCCCGGAAATGGAGATCTTGTTGACTGCAGCCGAGCATCGGTGGCAGGTGTCGATCAAGTGCGGCAATTTCGTGGCAGAGACCAATGAAGCTCAACTCTGGAAATCTCCGGTGTACGGTCGTGCAGATACGGCTCATCGGGTTGGAGTAATTGAATACCGTGGCTTCGGGAGCGATGTCCTGAACGTGCCTGCAGATCTCGAGAATGGGCGGAATGATGCGGAGTGCGTGGAAGAGTCCTCCCGGGCCCCCGTTCTCGCCGTTGACCTGGTGCATCCCGTATTGCTGCGGTATGCGCCAGTCCTGCTCCCACAGGGTGAAGCGATCGCCGACCTCGATGGAAATGATGACGAAGTCCGCCCCTTTCAACGCAGCGGTCAGGTCCGTCCCCATGGAGATGCGATGTCGCAGGCCATGTACCCGAACGTAAGCCTCCGCCATGGAATGCACCCGTGCGAGAGATTCGGGATTGATGTCATGGAGGGCAATCTCCGCATCAGCGAGTATCCGGCTCGTGAATATGTCGCCGAGCGTACCGCATCCGAACTGTGCACTACCTGCGCCGATGAGGACTATCTTGGCCATTCCTTCAACCTTCCCTTCTTTCCGTTCATCCTGGCCGGGACGCGTTACTCGGCCCCCGGGGGTCGCCCCACGGTCTGCTCGAAATCTTGGGGAACCCGCGCCGCGAAAGATGTACCCTGTTATGCCGATCCAGCCATCTGGTTCAGGAGGCGACGGTCAGCCGACCACCGGGCGGAAGCAATCACGTGTTCCAGGGGACCAATGCGCCGGGAGAAATCCGGAATCCGCAGGAAACCGGCACTCTCCGGGCGGGCCCGGCAACTTTCCGTCGGTTGACCGGCGGGTTCATTTTCGCATCATAGGGCACCCGGCAGGTCGGGCCGGGTTCCTTCCCGAGCTGACCAGGGGACTACGATGCGCCTGTCGCAATATTTTCTGCCAATCCTCCGCGAGACCCCTGCCGAAGCGGCAATCGTTTCGCATCGCCTGATGTTGCGCGCCGGCATGATTCGCCAAGCGGCGGCCGGCATCTACTCCTGGCTTCCGCTGGGCTTGCGGGTCCTACAGAAAATCGAACAAATTGTCCACGAAGAGCAGCAACGGGCGGGCGCTGTTCCGCTTCTCATGCCAACCATTCAACCGGCCGACCTCTGGCGTCAGTCCGGGAGGTATGACGATTACGGCGAGGAGATGCTGCGGATTCGGGACCGGCACGGCCGGGACATGCTCTATGGGCCTACAAATGAGGAGATGATTACGGAGATATTCCAGACCGCGGTAACGTCCTATCGTGAACTGCCCAAAATTCTCTATCACATCCAGTGGAAATTTCGGGACGAGATCCGTCCCCGGTTCGGCGTAATGCGCGGTCGCGAATTCCTGATGAAGGACGCGTATTCCTTTGACCTCGATCGCGCTGGAGCAGAGGTATCGTACCACACCATGTTCGTTTCCTACCTGCGGACATTTGCACGGCTGGGCCTGACGGCGGTTCCGATGCGTGCCGACCCCGGTCCGATTGGTGGCGATCTGACCCACGAGTTCCTGATTCTCGCGGATACCGGGGAGTCGGAGGTCTTTCTGGACAAGCGCATCTTCGATGTCGATGTGGCCGGAGGTTCCGTTCAGTATGAGGATCCCGCGAGCCTGCGAATGGCTTTCGAGGCCTGGACATCCCGTTATGCGCGCACTGACGAGACACATGATCCGGCCGTGTTCGAATCCGATGTTCTTCCTGAAAATCGCGTGTCCGGGCGCGGTATCGAGGTTGGGCACGTATTCCATTTCGGTGACAAGTATTCCAGACCCATGGGTGCCAGCGTGCGGAACGCGGCCGGTGAGGATGTGCACTACCAGATGGGATCCTACGGGGTTGGCGTTTCCCGCCTTGTGGGCGCCGTGATCGAGGCGAGTCACGACGAGCACGGTATCATCTGGCCGGAACCTGTGGCGCCGTTCGATGTCGGCTTGGTCAACCTGAAGCAGGGAGCCGCCTCAGTGGATGCGGCTTGCGAGGAGTTCTACCAGGCAGCACGGAAGGCTGGGATCGATGTTCTCTACGACGACAGCGATGCCCGTGCGGGACAGAAATTTGCAGCCATGGAATTGATCGGACTGCCGTGGCGCGTGGCAATCGGGCCCAGGGATGCCGCTTCGGGACAGGTGGAGGTAGCTTGCCGCAAGACCGGTGAGAAGCTGAGCCTCGGGCAGGATTCGGCAATCACGCGGCTAGTTGGCGGGAATGGCGGCAACTAGCTCCGCGCGTCCATTCGGCGCGTTTGAATGGCTTCTCGTTCGACGCTTCCTGGCGGGTCGGCGCGAAGGATTCATTTCGGTCATTGCCATATTCTCGCTTGTCGGAATCGCGCTCGGCGTGGGGACCCTGATCGTCGTCATGTCGGTCATGAACGGTTTTCGCGATCAGTTGGTGGATCGAATCCTTGGTGTGAATCCGCATATCGCCGTGTTTCCCGGCGGAGAGACGTTCGATGACCCGGACGCACTTCTGGCGCGGATCGCGTCACTGGATGGAGTGGATCGGGCTTTGCCGCTCGTTGAGCGCCAGGTGCTTGCTTCAGCGGGCCGCTGGAGTTCAGGCGCACTCGTACGTGGCATTCCCGCAAACGATCTTGCGCGGTTGCCTGCAGTCTCCACGCCAGAATATTCATCGGGCTCCATCGACGCCTTTGCTTCGGGTGAGGGGCTCGCGCTTGGCGACAGTCTTGCTACCCGGCTTCGTGTGCAGGTTGGAGACTCCGTTACGCTTCTCTGGCCCGAGGGCGACCGGACCCCACTGGGACTTCTCCCGCGTGTGCGCAGCTACCCGGTTGCGTACATCTTCAAGATCGGCATGTCCAATCTCGACCGAACGCTGGCGTTCCTGCCACTTGCCGATGCAATGTCGTTCTTCGGAGTGGAGAGTCCCGACCGTATCGAAGTGATGCTGGGACAGCCGGAAGAGGCGCCGATTCTTGGTCCCAGGATCGCAGACCAGATCCCCGGTATCCGCTACAACACATGGATGAATTCGAACAGCGCTTTTCTGGAGGCGCTGGCGGTCGAACGCAATGTGATGTTCCTGATCCTCACATTGATCGTCCTAGTTGCAGCACTGAATATCGTTTCCGGCATGATCATGCTGGTCAAGGAGAAAGTCGCGAGCATCGCCATTCTCCGGACGATGGGAGCCGGCAGCGGGTCCGTCATGCGTGTCTTCTTTCTCTGTGGAGCCAGCATCGGTGTTGCCGGGACGATCGCGGGCGTTGCTCTTGGAGTGGTGTTTTGCCTGAACATCGAGTCCTTGCAAGATGCTGTATCCAGCCTGGCAGGAACCAATGTCTTCAGTCCGGACATCTACTACCTGAGCCGGCTTCCCGCAGAACTGTTCTGGGAGGATGTGGCGGCGATTACCGGCATGAGCCTGGGTCTCTCGTTGATCGCAACCCTCTATCCTGCCTGGCGTGCAGCCAGAACGGATCCGGTCGAGGCTCTTCGCCGTGTCTGAGTTGGCGCTTGAGATGGAGGGCATCCGTCGCCGGTTCCGTCAGGGCGGTGCGTGGCTCGAGGTCCTTTCCGGGACCAGTCTCACGATTGCGACCGGAGAACGCGTGGCACTGATCGGGCCGTCGGGTTCCGGCAAGTCCACTCTGCTTCAGATTGCAGGCCTGCTGGACACTCCTGACAGTGGTTCCGTGCGGGTAGGCGGAACCGAGGGGAGGGGGGCCACTGACCGGGTTCGTACCAGGCTGCGGCGCGACAGGATCGGCTTTGTCTACCAGTTTCACTATCTCCTGCCAGAACTCTCCGCACTGGAAAACGTGCTTCTTCCTAGCATGATTGCGGGAGCCAGCCGTGCAAGCGCGGGTCAACGGGCGCAGGGATTGTTGCGGGCAGTCGGACTCGCGGACCGAATCAACCATCGGCCCGCGCAACTCTCCGGAGGCGAGCAACAGCGCGTTGCAGTCTGTCGGGCTGTCGTGAACAAGCCGCTGCTGCTGCTCGCAGACGAGCCAACCGGCAATCTCGACGCTGAGACCGCGGAGGCGGTAACGACAATGCTCCTGGACCTTGCTGCCAGCGAGGGCATGGCCGTACTTGCCGCGACGCATGATTCTGGTCTGGCGCGGCGACTTGGCCGGTCCGTGGCGCTTCAACGAGGGTCTGTCGTGGAACTCTCGTCCGCCGACAAGGACACCCCGGGGGGCGACCGGTCTGCCAGAGTGGGTTGAGTGGTCGCGGATACACGCTATATCCGAGTAGATTCGTTGGCTATTGGATTTCGGCAGATTCTCTGGGGTCATGAGCGCGCGTCTTGAGCTTGAGGACATCCGTCTCTCCTTCCACGGTCAACCGGCGGTAGCCGGACTCGATCTGGCTGTGGCGGTCGCCGAGGTCGTGTGCCTTCTCGGTCCTTCGGGATGCGGGAAGACGACCACGCTCCGAATTGCTGCCGGTATCGAACAGCAGGACTCCGGTGCGGTTCGTGTCGACGGCCGGATGGTCTCGGAAGGTGCGGTTCACGTGCCTCCCGAGCATCGGTCCGTAGGCCTGATGTTTCAGGAGTGCGCGCTGTTCCCGCATTTGACGGCCATTGAAAACGTGGCGTTCGGCTTTCGGGGAAGGAACTCCCGGGAAAATGGCGAGGCAAAGAACTTCTTGCGGCGTATGGGCCTCGCAGATCATGCGGAAAAGTACCCGCACCAGCTCTCCGGCGGGGAGCAGCAGCGAATCGCGCTGGCGAGAGCACTTGCGCCGAGGCCCCGCGTTCTGCTGATGGACGAACCGTTTTCCAGCCTCGATACGAGGCTCCGGGACGGAATTCGCGACGAGGCGCTCACCTTGCTGAAGGAGGAGGGTACGGCTGTGCTGCTGGTGACACACGAGCCGAGCGAAGCGCTCCGCATGGGGGACCGGATTGCCCTGATGCGCGATGGGCGCATTGTTCAGACGGGAGAGCCCTATCACATCTACAACCATCCACGGGACAGACTCGCGGCGGCGTTCTTTTCCGAGATCAACGTTGTGGACGGGACCGTGGCCTCGCAGCAGATTGACACGCCGTTTGGCCCGTTTCTCTCTGTCGGAAACCGGGATGGAACCGAGGTGGAGATCGTCATCCGTCCCGAACACCTGGCATTGCAACTGGACAGCGGTGGTCCTGCTCCGGTCGCCTCTCCCGAACTGGGCATTCCCGCCGCTGGCCGGGTCGCCCGTGCACGATTCCTTGGTGCGGAGAGTCTCGTGGAGGTGCGTGTCGAACGAGATGGCTCATTGCTGCGGGCTACGGTACCGGGTACATTTCTTCCTCCAGAAGGCGCACCGATCTGGATTTCGCTTCGTCGCGACCGGTGTTTCGTTTTCCTGCGCGGGACATGAAGGCGGGCATGCGTAGTAGGCGCGCGGCGGCCCGCGGCTTTCTGTATGATGTGGTACTACGCTGCGCCGGAGAGCATTCGCGCGTGAAATGGGGGTTATGAAATGGGTATCAGCATCTGGCAGATCCTGATCGTAGTGGTTCTGCTTGTTCTGTTGTTCGGACGTGGGAAGATTTCCGAACTGATGGGTGATGTCGCGAAGGGCATCAAGAGCTTCCGGAAGGGAATGCGCGAGGAGCCGCAGGATACGCCAAAGGTCGAGGCTTCGGCGATCGACGCTGAAGCGGCGCCCGCGACCGCGACGGAGACGGTGGACGCCAAGGGAAGGTGATCACAGAGCCTTCCCCGCCACGCGCATCTGACGGTTCCCGTCCATGCTGGATGTAGGCTGGTCAGAACTACTCGTTCTCGGAGTGCTGGCACTCCTAGTCGTCGGGCCCAGGGAATTGCCGCGCCTGATGCGCACCGTCGGGCAATGGGTGAACCGGGCCCGGACGATGGCGCGTGATTTCCAGCGCGGAATGGAAGATGTCGCGCGCGAAGCCGATATTCAGGAACTTGCGGAGGCGCGCAAGATGATGGACGATGTGCGTTCCATCAAGTCCGACGTGCAGAAAGGCCTCCCGAATCCCGGTAGCTGGGCCAAGGAAAAGGTAAAGACAGCTGTCGCTGGAGACGGGCCGGATTCAGCAACTTCCGGGTCTGCCCCGGCGGTAGCAGACGCGGCGAAGCCCGCCAAGGCGGAACCGGTTGCCTCCGAGGTTGTCGAACCCAGTCTGGCCGAACCGGGGGCCGCGGTCGCAGAAGCCCCCGTTGAGGCTGACAAGGCCAGCAGCGGATAATCAGGCTTTCCGCCTGCGCCGGGCGACGCCGAAGGGAGCGGTTTACGCCCATGAGTCAGCAGGATATCGAAGCAACCAAGGCGCCACTGATCGAGCATCTGATCGAGTTGCGCAAGCGGTTGATGTGGTCGATTGCCGCCCTCGCCGTGGCGATCATCTGCTGCTATGTCTTCGCCGAGGACATTTACCGGCTGCTCACGCTTCCTCTGGTTCGGGCCCTGGAAGCAAGGGGACAGGAGGCGGAGCTGATCTTCACGGCGCTGCACGAGGCGTTCTTCACTTATCTGCGGCTGGCCGTTTTCGGGGGGATCTGCGTTTCGTTTCCGGTGGTCGCCACACAATTGTGGATGTTCGTTGCTCCGGGCCTCTACCGGAAGGAAAAGCGGGCGTTTCTTCCCTTTCTTCTTGCGACGCCGCTCCTCTTTGTCGCTGGTGGCAGCCTCGTCTATTTCCTGGTGATGCCACTTGCCATCGACTTCTTCCTGAATTTCGAAGTACCTGGTGGGGATGACTCGACGCAGATCGCTTTCCTTGGAAAGGTCGACCAGTATCTGAGCCTGGTCATGACCTTCATTCTCGCATTCGGAGTCTGCTTTCAGTTGCCCGTCCTCCTGACCCTGCTCGGGCGCGTCGGGATTGCCACCTCCGAGGGCTTGGCAAGGAAGCGTCGCTACGCCGTAGTCGGAATTGCCGCTGCCGCGGCGCTTCTGACGCCACCGGACCCGATCAGCCAGATCGGGCTTGGCGTTCCTATCTACCTTCTGTACGAGATTTCGATCCATCTTGTGCGTGCCGTGGAACGTCGCCGGGAGGCCGAGCGTCAGCGCTGGGAGGAGGAACAGGAGGCCGAGGCTTCGGAAGGACAGCCCGCTGGTGGCTGACGAAGTGGCCGAACAAACGGGAACGGTGGGCCTTCTGCGGGAGGTGGAGCGAATTGCAGCTGCCTTGGAGCGAATCGCGCCACAACCGCCCGGCCCGCCCGACTTTGCTGCTGCCGACGCATTTCTCTGGCGAACCGAGCCTGACCGGTTCGAGCCGGTTCAGGAGGTTAACCGGATCGACCTGTGCCTCCTGAAGGGGATAGATCTGGTGCGGGACACCTTTCTGGAGAATCTTCAGCGGTTTGCCGACGGCTTTCCTGCCAACAATGTGCTCCTCTGGGGCGCAAGAGGAATGGGAAAGAGTTCACTGGTGAAGGCGGCTCACGCGGAGGTTGCACGGAAGGCGGCGCACCCGCTTCTCTTGATCGAGATTGATCGAACTGACATTGGCGTGTTGCATCGTCTGCTGGCAAGCCTTGAAGCGGCTGTGGAACGGCGGTTCCTCCTCTATTGCGATGACCTTTCCTTTGAGTCTCCGGACGGCGCTTACAAATCGCTCAAGGCGGTGCTGGACGGCGGAATTCGTGGTCGCCCGGGAAATGTGCTGTTCGCCGCGACGTCCAACCGTCGCCACCTGATGCCGCGCGACATGATCGAGAATGAACGGCAGACAGCCATCTCGCCCACCGAGGCGACCGAGGAAAAGGTCTCCCTGTCCGACCGCTTCGGCCTCTGGCTGGGATTTCATCCGTGCACGCAGAACAGTTATCTGGAAATGGTTCGCGGCTATGCAGAAGCCTTCGGAGTCACGATTTCGGACGGGGAGTTGCGGCGGCGGGCGATCGCGTGGCGACAGGCGCGCGGCGCTATTTCCGGTCGCGTGGCCTGGCAGTTCTCCATAGACCTGGCAGGCAGTATGCGGGTCGGTGGCGGGGACGTATGACGATGGGAGTATTGGGCAAGATCGTCGGAGGCGTCGCGGGTTTCATGATCGGTGGGCCGATAGGTGCGCTGATCGGTGTCTTTGCCGGCCACAAGCTGGTTGACAGGACTTCTGGTGGTGCCCGATTTCTGGGTTACGAAGAGGACTCTTCTCGATTGCCCGACCAGGCTGTCTTCGCAGCTGGCGTGATTGCGCTGGCGGCCAAGCTCGCCAAGGCCGACGGCGTGGTGCGGCAGGACGAAATCCGTGTGCTGCGGACGGTATTTCCGCCGGGCGAGGTGGACCAGGCTTCCGTGGCAGCACTGTACAACGAGGCAAAGAAGACGGCCGACGGCTTCGAGGAATACGCGGAACAGCTCTACACGGTTTTTCGGCGCAGACCTGCCGTTCTCGTGCAGGTGCTTGAGATCCTGTTCGCCGTCGCCCTGGCGGACGGGGACCTCAACCATGCCGAGGAGGCCTTTCTCAATCGGGTCGCCGGAATCTTCCGATTTCCCCCGCAACTGGTGGAGATGGTACGGAAGCGACACGAGTTTTCGGGTGCCAGGGCTGGCCGAAGTGAGCCGACCGAAGCGGATAACCTTGCCATTCTGGGTCTTGGTTCCGGCGCCACGAATGAGGAGATCAAGAAGCGCTACCGGGAACTCGTACGCGAAAACCATCCGGACAGGCTTGTCGCCCAGGGCATGGCGGAAGAATTCGTTGCGCAGGCAACCGAGCGCCTCAAGGCGATCAATGCCGCATATGATCGCTTGGGCACCCAGCGAGGTCTTTGACCGGCGGGGCAGTTCTTCCCATGCGTTGGTGCTGTTCCGGGATACATGCGGCAACCTTCAAATGTGGCGGATTGGAATGGTCCCGAGGCTCGACATCCCCATCTCGGCTGGTTCCGGATCTGGCAGGGAGTCGCGCCACACGGGAATAGCTTGGCCAGCCAAGGCGTAACCCAATGGCACTCGTTCAGCGACTTCCGCTGAGGGCGAAACTGCGAGTGTTTTCTGGGTTTGTGGCGGGCGATGACAAGAGTCCTTCGTAGACTTCTGGCTATCCTCGGGGCGACGAAGGGCTGGTTCTTGCAGGGCGGACGTCGGGTCGGATGGATTGTGCCGGGATGTGCGACTCGGCGTTGCGGGGGACGCATTCCCGGCATGCAGATATCGTTGCAGAAAATCTCGAGCGACAATGACGCGGCAGGGTCCATTTCGGGTAATAGACCGGCCCTTCGGAAGTACTTGAGCAAGTCGGGTCTTCTGAAGGCGGTCCGGTCGTGCTTCTGGGCGACTTCGGATGAAGTGTATGGTCGAAAGAAAGCGCTTGCGGACTACCTGAACGTATGGGACGGGGTCGTCTCGGCTGAAGTTTCCCCTCGCTGCCGCAGTTTCATTTTCTTCCGCGTGCCTTCGAGGTTTGACGGCCGTCCCTGGCGGGTCGTGCCCTTGCGGCACCGGCGCAACCGCGTTTGCAGTTCGCGCAAGCACTGGCGGCGCCTGGCGATCTCGCGGAGCAGGGTGGCGGTCTGTGCATCGAACAGATTCCGGTTCCAGGTGACCCGGACGGTGCGCTGGGCGTCGTGGAAAGTGTACCGGGTTCGCCAGACACGCACGCCTTCGATCCCGTCGAGTTGTTGCAGTCGGCGGTGGAGGACTTCCAGCAGTTCGGGGCGCTGGGCACGAGAGAGCCGACGAAGCGATAGGGCCCCTCGTCGAGCGCGGCAAGATTGACAACAGAGTTGTTCCCCTTGTCGAATATCAGGGTGAAGTCTTCGCCGCGGCGGGCGAACAACTCCCGCAAGCGTACCGTGAGAGCGTCGAGCAGGCTGGAGAAGGTGGGAGCGTCCGGCTGGTTTCCCGGATAGACGCTGTGCAGCAGGGGCAGGCGGTTGTCGGCAACCACGAGCACGGCGAGACCGACGATGCGCAGCGACTTGCGCCCCTCCCTGCTGTGGCCGCGTTGCGCGAACGGTGCCCGGTCGATGAAACTGTCGATGAAGGTGAAGAAGTTGGTGGCATCGAACAGCACCTGCCGCAAGTCAACGGCAAACCGGTCAATCTTGGTCGCGGCGATGTCGCGCTCGATGTCGGCGATGGTGTTCTCCGGGGTCCGGTCCATGTTGTCCCGGAACCGCCGGCTGGTCAGCTGCCGTGGCCGAACGTCCAGCCAGTGCGGCAGGATGGTCGCCTCGAACCAGTTGCCGATGCTGGCCTTCGAGCAGGGAGCCACGCAGCGGTTGAGGCTGGCGGTAAGCAGATAGGTTCCGACGGAGACTTCGCCGCTACGCTTGGGGACATGGCGGTCGATGTGTTCCACCAGGCGCAACTGGGTCGCGATGTCGAACAGTGCGGCGACGGCACCGAATTCCCGGACGACGGCATGTTCGGGCTTGCTGTCCTCTACAGCATGCACGATGTCTTCGGCCCGGCCCGGCCCGCGTATTTCTGCCCGACGATCCGGGCTTGCCGTTTGTCCGTCTGGACCTTTGCTCGTAATCGTTGGCGTTTCCGTTGATGGATCTCCCGATAATGCCCATCATGTTGAAGGTCACACAAGTGTATCGTCGCTCGAACGCGTGCCCAACCGGATCCGCGCGGAATAACACGCGTGAATTCAGAAAGTTACAAACGGGGATCTCACCGCAAGAGCGTCCGCTAAGCCACAATGTGGCCCCGAATCCGGTAAACTCTGGCAAGGCGAATGCCATTGGAAGCCAATTGCGCTGGAAGACAGGTGCAAGCGCTGCTTGCCGAGAATGTGGCGCGCGCACGGTGGATCAAACGAATTCTGTCCCGGGATCATGCGGCTTCTCGCCGCAGTACGCCGATCCGGAGAAAGTGCCAGCGTCGACCTGCATCATGACACACAAGAACTTGACGCTCGAGCGATGATTGCACCGCCAGCATTCAGGGCACTTCGGGACTACGTAGCACAGATAGGCAATGTCGACTTCTGGCGACCGTATGTCGACGAAATCCTGGCCCGACATGATCTGACAAGCAGGGGACCGAAGCTGGAGGCCGGGTACAACCCTACCTACCCCACATTCATCTTTGGCGATCTCGTCCTGAAGTTGTTCGGCCACATCCCGGCCTGGCGTCAGAGCTACTGGGTCGAGAGGCACGCAAATGCCCTGATCGCGTCCGATCCAAAGATCGCCGCACCGCGCATGTTGGCAGAAGGGAACCTGTTTGAGAATCCCGTGGCCCCTTGGCCCTATCTGATCACAGAACGGGTTTCCGGAACTCCCTGGATGTGTGCGAAATTGTCGGCCACTCAGCAAGTTTCGGACGTGAGGGATGCGGGCAGGCAGATCAAGCGTGTACACAGGTTGCGACCGCGCAGCATGCCGGAGAGCCGCGACTGGCAGGCCTCGGAGATTGCCCGGGCAGCCATGCACAGTTCGCTACCGAGGCACCTTATCAGTCAGGTCGAAGAATACATGGCCCGGCTCGGGCCGATTGACCGCGTCTTCTTACACGGCGACCTCGCGGGCAACCATATTTATGTCCGGGGGGCCGCCTCGTGGGCATCATTGACTGGGGCGATGCAACGATTACCGACCGACACTACGAACTCGCCAAGCTTCACCTTGGAGCCTTCGAGAGCAACAAGGACTGGTTGCGAGAGTTTCTTGAGGCGAGCGAATGGCCGATTGCGAATGACTTTGCCTTGGGACTTATATACTTGACTAGGCATCGGCCAGCCGCGTATCCATTTCACGGGT
>CAZPXZ010000010.1:0-31380 GCA_964590405.1 uncultured Rhodobacterales bacterium
GTGACACCCTTCAGATTTCGCTTAAGGTCTGCAAACCAACCAGGAGAGCGACGAATTCGAGACTGGATGGCGAGGTGCAACTCTTGCTCCTCTTCTGTTTCCGGATCCTGGAGCAACGATGGGTCAGATTCGGCGCGAGCACCGAGTAGCGCGAAGAGCGTAGCGTCTCCGCCGTCGTCAAGGATCATGTTTGCGGTTTGTCCGTCTCCCCAGTCAAAAATCCTGTCGGTGAATTGCCAATACTCTCGTAGCGATTCGCCTTTGTAAGCGAAAACCGGTGTGCCTGAGTCTGCGATGGCTGCTGCCGCGGCGTCCTGAGTGGAGAAGATGTTGCAGGATGCCCATCGGACCGTGGCACCCAATTCCTCGAGCGTGCGAATCAACACTGCCGTCTGAATCGTCATATGGAGGCTTCCGGCGATCCTGGCACCCGCCAGTGGCCTTTGCGGACCAAATTCTGTGCGGCACGCCATCAGGCCGGGCATCTCGCTCTCTGCCAGTTCAATCTCGTGCCTTCCTCTGGCGGCCAGTCCGAGATCGCGGACAACGCAATGGGTCGTGCGATGCATTTCTTGGTCCATTCACACGGTTTCGGGTCGGGAACACGAAAGCCGGTCGACGAGCACTGATTCGCGGTCTGCGCCAGACGACGAAAGCCCCGAAATTCTTCGGGGATGGGAACGCCATATTGCGGCTTGCTGACGATTCGCGCCACATACCGGCGGCAGCGAACCTATCGCCATGCAGCGTTCATGTCGAGGACTGCCGCTAGTACCAGAGGTTGCCTGTCTCAATGGCCCGGGGAACGGGAGGTTGTGCGGTTCGCGTCACGGGGGCGTCTGACACGGTCTGCGCTGGTCATGTGAATCGATGATCACGGGAGCGATTCGCGTGTCGCGTATCTCGTGATACTGCGTGCAACACCCGATGGACGACCTGCAGACGGTCATCCACTGTGCGTTCATCCCAGAACCGCAATCACTGGAGAATTGAATACCGTTCCACAGGATTTCAGGGACGAGTCAGTCTTTCGAAGACTGGCATGGAATGGAGGCACGCTGCAATCCATTGTATTCCGAGTTTCAAGCACTTCGCGTCTGAGTGCCGGGATCGAATGTGCCCTTCCTGGCCAAGCTTCAGTTACAGGGTACACCATGGTCTCCAAATGACCGGGCATTGAGGGGACCTTGGCTCGGGAATCAGTTTGCGCGACCGTGGACAGGAGCATCCATCAGCCTTACGCTGGACCCTCAAACGTGCTGCTTGCCGTGTTGAAGTGGGCTTGGCACGCAAACCTCTCGCATCCTCAATGAACTTGAAAGCCGGGTTAACGAATTTCTCATAGGCACTCATGACGTCTGCAAAGGGTCCAGTGTGGCAGCGGATGCTCAGTGGTCGGCGCCTCGACCTGAGCGCACCATCCCCGCTGGACATTGAATTGGAGGACATTGCGCATGGTCTTGCGCGCGTCTCGCGGTGGAACGGACAGACCACTGGAGACTGGGCTCTTTCGGTGGCCGAGCACAGTCTGCTCGTTGAGCGGATCGCAGGGGCGTTCCGACGCCGACTGGAACCTCGATGGCAGTTGGCGGCGCTACTTCACGACGCACCGGAGTACGTCTTCGGGGACATGATCAGCCCCTTGAAGCGGCATGCAGGCGAGCGGCAGGCTGAGCTCGAATCACGATTGCAGGAGGCGATACATGAACGCTTTGGATTGCCCCGCACGACCCCCGATGAAGTGCGTAAACTCATCAAGCGTGCCGACAGGGCAGCCGCTCATGTCGAGGCAATTCAGTTGGCGGGATACACGCCAGCCGAAGCAGACCGTCTGTGGGGACGGTCGCGTCTGCGAATGCTGAGAGATCTGGATATTCGGCCGATGCCACCCGATGATGCGGCGATGGCATATGAACGGCGCGTTCTGCAGGTATGGCGCCGTACCGGTTAGTCCGAAAAGCGGGGCCATGAATGCCTTCCTGGAGGCGCAACCTCCAACCCAGGCCACCGGTCTGTTGCTCACTGGCTCGCAGAGCACGACTTGGGCAGCGCAACAGCAGTCACAGGACGGATGCCACCAGAAGGATGGGTGGATGCGAGGACGGGCACCTGTTGTTCGTCATCCGGATCTTGCAGTCTGCCAACACTGCCGGACTGGCCCGCGGATTCATTTCATGGGCGGATGATTTGGCTCTCTGCCCTGAATGCGGAATCATCAACGCCTGGAATTGGCCGAGGCTGTATCCGCGTCAAACGTTGAACCGGACTCGGATTACGTCACCATCGGAAACGAGGTAGTCCCGTCCCTCGGAACGCATGAGGCCCGCTTCACGCACTGCCGATTCGCCGCCAAGTGAGGAAAATGTTCTCCAGTTGACGGTTTCGGCACGTATGAAACCACGCGCGAAATCGGTGTGGATCTTTCGGGCCGCGTCGAGTGCTGATGAACCTTGAGGAAGGGTCCATGCCCTGGCCTCCTTGGAACCGGCGGTGAAGAAAGTAATCAGGTTGAGAAGAGCGTAGCCTTCACGAACCAAGAGATTGAGGCTTGGCTCTGAAATCCCGAATTCCGACATGAACGCCTTTGCGTCTTCCGGTTCGAGTTCCGCCACTTCGGCTTCCAGCGCGGCGGAAACCTCGATCCAGCGTGCGTTTTCCCTTGCCGCAAGCTCAGCGAGTTCCCGCAGAGATTCCGAGATATGTCCGTCGCCTAGTCCTTCGGTGTTGGCGACAATCAAGACAGGCTTGGCGGTAAGGAGACCGAGGCGGTGCCATGCTGTGCGGTCACTGTTGCCGATGGTCGCAAGGCGGGCAGGGCGACCCTCCCTGAGCAGGAACAACGCCTGCTCCAGGAGTCTGGCATCCCGGGCCGCCTCTCGGTCGCCACCACGAAGTCGTCGGCCAAGTGTCGCGAGCAGGCGCTCTCCCCGCTCAAGATCGGCCAGCAGAAGTTCAGTGTTAACCGTTTCCCAGTCCGATGCCGGATCAGGTGTTCCGTGGATGTGAGCTACGTCGGGATTCTCGAAGCAACGGATCACGTGTACGATGGAATCCACTTCGCGGACATGACCCAGAAACCGGTTGCCGAGTCCTTCCCCCTTCGATGCTCCACGGACAAGGCCTGCGATGTCCACAAAGCCAAGTCGTGCCGGTTCAATTCTCGGTGATCCGGCGGCTCTGGCAACCTGATCGAGGCGTGTGTCGGGCACCGGGACTTCTGCAGTATTCGGGTCGATAGTACAGAATGGATAATTGGCAACGGCAGCCTGGGCACTTTTCGTCAATGAATTGAAGAGGGTCGATTTACCCACATTTGGCAGGCCGACCAACCCGCAGGTGAATCCCATTGGCTAGCCGAACAGAGACGCGCAATCAGGCATTTTCCTCATCCGGTTGCCTTGGCGCGTGGGTGTGCACGTTCATATAGAGCGAGGAGTCTCTCTGTTTCGACACCAGTGTAACGTTGCGTTGTAGAGAGCGATGCATGTCCGAGGAGTTCCTGGATTGCTCGAAGGTCTCCTCCAGCATCCAGAAGATGCGTGGCGAACGAGTGCCGAAGCGCATGTGGTGTAGCGGATGAAGGTAGTCCGAGAGAACGCCGCAGTCCGGCCACGGTCCTTTGTACGCTCCTTGGTCCGAGCGGTTTGCCGCGCTTTCCTCGAAAGAGCGGTTCGTCCGGAGCGAAGGAGTATGGACAGATGCGACGATAATCCTCGACCGCGTCCCGTACGCCAGGAAGAACAGGCACAACGCGTTCCTTACCGCCCTTGCCGTGAATGCGGAGCGTAGACGGCAAGGGGGCATCGCTGCCCCTGAGGGAAAGAGCCTCCGAGATCCGCAAGCCGCACCCATAGAGAATGCCGAGAACAGCGGTATCCCGGGCCGCAACCCACGGTTCGACATGGTCCCCTGCGAGACCAATCATTGTGCGAGCGTCGTCCGCTGGAATCGGCCGGGGTAGGGGCTTCTTGGAGCGCGGTCCTCGAATGGCGGAAATGGCGGAGGAATCGATGCCGTGTACATCCGTTAGCCAGCGGTAGAATGTTCGGAGCGCCGACAGCGCTCGGCTGACGCTGGCGGACGTGATTCCCTTTCTTCGAAGTGAGGCCATCCATGCCCGAATGTCCCGTTGATCTACGCTGGCGAGATGGTCTCGGTCAGCCGGATTCCCATGATATTCAGAGAGGAATTCCAGAAATCCGGACACATCCTTTCGATATGCCGCCAGTGTGTGCCGACTGACGTCCCGGGTTCCCAGTAGATGGTCGCACCAGGAATCGAGGAGCGTCATGCCTCTTTGCATGGCAGGCATACCGTCAGATGATTTGCCCGGTTTCGGCCCAATCGGCAAGAAAGGCAGCGAGGCCCTTGTCGGTCAGAGGATGCTGAGCGAGTTGCTGTAGGGTGGTGGCCGGAATGGTAGCCGCATCGGCACCCATTGCTGCCGCTTCAGCGACATGGCGTGGAGAACGGATGGACGCAGCCAGCAACTTGGTGTCGAATCGATAATTGTCAAGAATGTTGCGGATTTCTGCGATCAGTGCCATGCCGTTCAGTCCAATATCGTCGAGCCGTCCAATGAATGGCGAAACAAATGCCGCTCCTGCCTTGGCGGCGAGTAGTGCCTGCGTGGCCGAGAAACAGAGTGTGACGTTGACCGGGTGTCCCAATTGCGAGAGCGTTCGGCAAGCTTCGAGGCCGGGCCAGGTAAGAGGAATCTTGACGACAATGTTGGGCGCGATCTCCGCCAGGCGCTGGCCTTCATCCACCATCGCATCCGTTTCAGTCGCCACGACCTCAGCACTGACCGGTCCGGATACAGCCTCGGTGATTTCTCGCAGCACCTCATTGAAGTCTCGACCAGACTTGCGGATGAGAGACGGATTCGTGGTTACCCCGTCGACGAGGCCGGACTTGGAGAAGCGGCGGATTTCGTCAATCTCGGCCGTATCGAGAAAGATCTTCATATTCGTTTGCCTGTTCCGCCCCGTTGCGCATGCTTCTACAACCGCTGCGCGCAAGCCGCAAGTACGGTTGGCTTGCAGAGTTCGTTCCAGTGCCGCTGTCATTGCGAATCAACGGTCGGACTCGAAACCGGATAGGCCTCGTCAAGGCTCCGGAAACATGCACCATGCCTGACGGCAAACGGGAAGGGTCAGGAGCAACAATTGCGGTCTTGCTGCCCCAGGCAGTACCAATTCCCTTTGATTATCTCGTTCCCGAGGGATTGAACCTGTCTCCCGGCGACTATGTGCAGGTGCCTCTGAGACAACGATCGGTACACGGTGTCGTCTGGGGCCCCGCTAGTGGTGACATGCCGGCAAGTCGGTTGAGGGAAGTTTCCGGTCGGTTGGCAATTCCGCCGATGTCGAGGGAGTTGCGTGAGTTTCTAACCCGTGCGGCTCGCTACACCATTACTCCCCTCGGCATGATGCTGTCGCTGTCTTTTCGCCCCGCATGGTTGAGGGTAACAACGAGATCGATGGCTCGATGTGTACGCCGCACCAATGCGCCGGTTGAACGCGTCACTGCCGGGCGTCGGTCAGTTCTTTTGGAGTTGGCCAAATGTGATGACGCGGTTCCTGCTTCCGAACTTGCCAGGCGGGCGGGCGTTGGAATCAGCGTAGTCAACGGACTTATCCGCATTGGTGCCCTGGAGCTCGCGTTGCCGTCCACAGACTCGCAGATTGGATGCGCGCCCGATGTGATTTCGTTGAATTCCGACCAGGCAAAGGCAGCTGCCAGGCTCTCCGAGGCGGTTGGGCTTCAGTCGCACCGGACATTCCTGTTGCAGGGCGTTACCGGTTCGGGCAAGACGGAAGTGTACCTCGATGCGGTGCGTAAGACCGTTCAGAAGGGATTGCAGGCACTGGTACTTCTACCGGAGATTGCACTTACAGAGGCGTTCGTGGACCGCATGACGGAACGAATGGGAGCAACTCCGGCGGTCTGGCACTCCAGGCTGTCAAATCGTGAAAGAAGGGCTACCTGGCATTCGGTGGCTGCCGGCACCGCACAGATTGTCGCCGGAGCGCGGTCGGCGCTGTTCCTGCCCTACGCACGGCTTGGCCTGATTGTTGTCGATGAAGAGCATGATTCCAGCTACAAACAGCAGGATCGGGTCATTTATTCGGCACGTGACATGGCTGTCCTGCGTGCCCACTGTGCCGGCATTCCTGCGATCCTGGCGACAGCCACGCCTTCGCTTGAGAGCTATGTCAACGTGCG
The DNA here is from genome assembly GCA_964590405.1 of uncultured Rhodobacterales bacterium. Classification (GTDB taxonomy): domain Bacteria; phylum Pseudomonadota; class Alphaproteobacteria; order Rhodobacterales; family CAZPXZ01; genus CAZPXZ01. The sequence continues at coordinate 6,229 of CAZPXZ010000010.1, forward strand.
CAAAGGGCTATACGAGCGGCTGAGCCTGCCTCGTCGGTTCGGGATGGCCGACCTTCCCCGGGTCCGCACGATCGATCTCCGGAAGAGTCGCCCCGGACCGAGAGAGTGGCTGGCTCCGCCTCTGGTGCGGGCGGTCAACGAAACGCTTGGGGCAGGGGGGCAGGCGCTCCTGTTTCTCAATCGTCGGGGCTATGCTCCACTGTTGGTCTGCCACACGTGCGGTCATCGTATTGGGTGCCCGCATTGCGATGTTGCACTTGTCGCCCATCGATCACGTGGGGCCATGCTATGTCACCATTGCGGGTATCAGGAACGCGAGCCCGTGGAGTGTCCTGGTTGTGGTGCCCCGAATACTCTCTCTGCGTGCGGACCGGGCGTTGAACGACTCGCGGAGGAGGCCGGGCGACGATTTACTGGCGCTCGATTGTCGGTTCTTTCGAGCGATGCCGTGGCAGACGGGGAGCCATTCAGTCGCGAACTTGCTGCCGTGGCGTCAGGGGAAGTCGACATCGTTGTCGGGACCCAGATTGTTGCAAAGGGTCATCACTTTCCTCGCCTTCGCCTTGTCGGGGTCGTTGACGCGGATCTATGCCTTTCGGGTAGCGACTTTCGTGCTGGGGAAAGGACGTTCCAGACCATACGACAGGTGACAGGCCGGGCAGGCCGGGTGGGTGGGCAATCCGTCGCCCTCCTGCAAACGGCCGATCCTGAAAACGCGGTAATTCGCGCAATCGTGAATGGGGACGAGGAGGCATTTCTTTCGCGGTTGACACGTGAACGGGAGGCCGCAAAGGCCCCGCCCTTCGGCCGATATGTCGCGGTTGTGGTCTCCTCTCGTGACGCGGACGCTGCGAGGCGAACGGCTCTTGAACTGCGCAGGAACGCGTCGATACTGGAACGCGAGGGGATCCGGCTTCTGGGTCCAGTGCCGGCACCGATTGCCCGTCTCCGTGATCACTGGCGCTGGCGCTTCCTGATCACCTCTCGACGTGCCGGAGGGATGCAGAGAATTGTGGCGGCTTGGCGGGATTCGGTGGCGCCACGGGCGTCCGTACGTGTAGTGCTTGATGTCGATCCGCAGAGTTTTCTGTGACTGGCAGTTGTTGCTGCGATGCTGGAACGGGTGCTTCCTGCGGCCGCTGGTCGGGACCGCGGTTCCAGTTTCTTGTGCGCGATTGCTGGTTGCGTGGATGAAGGAATACTGGCAATCTGTTCTTGTGCGGGCGTAGTTCAGTGGCAGAACGTCAGCTTCCCAAGCTGAATGTCGTGGGTTCGATCCCCATCGCCCGCTCCAAGAATCCAAGACTGATTGTGTAAACCACTCTGGCAGTTCCGGTTTGCGCTGAGCTTGAACTCTCAGGTGTTGGTCCTGGTAGGGAAGCGTTCGGGTGGCTGCCTCCCGAAAGTCATCGGTGCGCTCCGGTCGCGTGGAACGTGTCGCGGCGAAGCAGGAAAAGCGAAGCCAGACATGGGCGGACCTGAGAGACAGACTGCCCGGAATGTGCTGCAATCCAGGGATTGGCAACTTCGGCTATCCAGACGATTCTGACATTGGTTTGCAGCTATCCGGATTTGATCCGATTCATGCATTTGCAAACAAGTCGTTGCTGCTCCCAAAACGTGTAACTGGTCCAGCGAACGAGAATGTGTTGCAGAAGCGAACGGTACGGGAGCTATCCGGGATGGAATTTCTTGTACTTGATTCTCGTTGGCCGGACGGATTCCGGTCCCAGCCTTCGAATCTTGTCTTCCTCATAGGCCTCGAAGTTTCCCTCGAACCACACGACTCTGCTATCACCTTCGAAAGCCAGAATGTGTGTGCTTACACGGTCGAGAAAATACCGATCATGGCTCACAATTATCGCGCAGCCAGCGAAGTCCAGGAGCGCTTGCTCCAGGGCGCGAAGGGTTTCTACGTCCAGATCGTTGGTCGGTTCGTCGAGAATGATGACATTCGCGCCGGACTTCAGGAGTTTCGCAAGATGAACGCGGTTTCGTTCGCCCCCGGAGAGTTCTCCGACCATCTTCTGCTGGTCCGCTCCCCGGAAATTGAAGGCGGCGACATAGGCACGTGAATTCATGTGAACGTCGCCCAACATGATGACATCTTCTCCTTGCGAGATCTCTTCCCAAATCGTCTGCTCCGGGCACAAGGCATCGCGCACCTGATCAACATGGGCGAGACGGACGGATTCGCCGGTACGAAGCGTTCCCTGATCCGGTGTATCCAACCCGGCAAGTAACCGGCATAGCGTGGTCTTGCCGGCGCCGTTAGGGCCGATAATTCCTACAATGCCCCCTGGAGGAAGGCGGAAGTCCAGATTCTCGAACAAGAGCCGGTCTCCAAAGGCTTTCGCGATGCCGTCTGCCTCGATGACAAGACTGCCAAGTCGGGGACCACGGGGGATGATGATCTGGGCCTGCCCGAATCGTTCACGTTCAGACTGAGCTGCAAGTTGTTCGTAAGCACGAATCCGGGCCTTTGACTTCGCCTGCCGGGCACGGGGAGACTGGCGAATCCATTCCAATTCGTGGGCCAACACCCGTGCACGCGCCTCACGAGCTTTCCCCTCCTGCTCGAAGCGGGCAGATCGCTGCTCCATCCAGGAAGTGTAGTTACCCTTGAACGGCAAGCCGCGACCTCGGTCCAGTTCAAGCGTCCATCCGGTTACTCGATCGAGAAAGTACCGGTCGTGGGTAACCAGCATGACCGTGCCCGAATAGTCCTCCAGGTGCTGCTGCAACCAGGCCACGCTTTCAGCGTCGAGGTGATTGGTCGGTTCGTCCAGCAGGAGTAGATCGGGTCGGCCTAGAAGCAGTCTGCATAGCGCAACCCTTCGGCGTTCTCCGCCGGAGAGCTGATCTGCTGGTGTATTGTTCGGTGGACACCGAAGTGCTTCCATCGCGAGGTCCACTCGCTGGTCCAGAGACCAGAGGTCGCGATCTTCGATCTGTTCCTGAAGTCTGGACATCTCGTCCAGTAGTTCATCGCTGTACTCCTCGCCCAGTCTTCTTGACACGTCTTCGAACGCCTGAAGAAGCGCATGATCCTCCGCCACTCCATCGAGTACATTTTCGCGAACGGTGCGGTTCGGGTCCAGATGTGGTTCCTGAGGCAGATAGCCGACGGTACAGTCCTTTGCGGCCCAGGCTTCCCCGGAATATTCCCTCTCGAGTCCGGCCATGATGCGCAGGAGTGTCGACTTGCCAGAACCGTTGGGTCCGATAACGCCGATCTTCGCGCCCGGCAGGAACGACAGGTGGATGTTCTCCAGCACAGTCCGGCCACCGAGCCGGCTGAGGCTGACGCCGTCCATGTGGTAGATGTATTGCGGGGCCATCGGCAAGGCTCCGGTTGCTTGAGGTGCGACGTGAACAGGAATACCGGCCTACTAACGGGAGTCCGGGGGCGGCGCAACGCCACCTACCGTTCGGGTTTCCAACTGTCGCCGGAGAAGGCGTCGACTCGCGCCCCTGGTATACGGGCAGAACGGGAGGTTCGGAGGAATTCCGCGAGGAGTGTGGGGCTCATGGGCGGTTCTTTCGATCCCCCGCACGCGGGGCACCTTCATGTGTCGCGCCAGGCCATCCGTAGACTTCGGCTTCACGCGGTCTGGTGGATTGTCAGTCCGGGGAGTCCGCTCAAAGGGGAACCCTCGGCCCCGTTTCACTGCAGGGTCGCGGCCGCCCGGAGTATGGTGGGCCGTGAACCCAGAATCGTGGTAAGCGACTTCGAAGCCCGGGCTGGCACTCGCTATACTGTGGATACTCTTTCGGATATTCTTCGGCGGGCACCCAGGCACAGGTACATCTGGATCATGGGTGCCGATAATCTGGTTTTTCTTCACCGGTGGAAGAACTGGGCCGCGCTGGTTGTGCGGATACCGATTGCCGTAATGCCGAGGCCGGGCGTGCAGTTGCGGGCCGGGTTGTCACCCGCCGCCCGCCGTTTCGCACGGTGGCGAGCCCCACAACGGGCCGCAACGGCTCTCGTGGGTTGTAGCCCGCCGCGATGGTGCCTGCTGGGCGGACCTTTGGTGAACGAGTCGTCGACACGCTTGCGCGAGCGGGGATGAAAGTGAGAGGCTGAGGTGGGTCATCAATCGACATTGGTCCGCGGTTCGCGGGCGTTTGTGGTTCTTTGCGGTGTCCTGGCGGCACACGCCGGTTCGGCTGCCGCTCAATCCGGGATATCTGCTGCGGATCAGGAACAGGTGCACTCGGAAAATACTGCCGTCGAAATCGAGGTCCCCGGGTTCATGCGTACCCGGCCGGCCGGCCGGCCATCAAGTCTCTCGACGCTTGAGCACTACGTGCCGTTGTCAGTGTACAGGCCTCCAGCGCCCAGACCAGACTTCTTCTCCGAAGTGGTCGAGTCGTCCTCCGAGGGAGCGCGTACCGGAGCGCGTCGAAACCTGCGTGTGCCCTTCTCCACACGCGAGATCATCGCCGGTGCCGACGTAAGCGGAATTACAGGCGCCATCCTTTTCGATCTCGTGAGTGGAACGGTGATCGATGCACATGCGCGCCATATCAGCCTGCCTCCGGCGTCCACGATCAAGGTCGCGACGGGAGTCTGGGCACTGGACGTGCTCGGGCCACAGTACCGCTTCGAGACACGTATTCTCGCCAACGGACCCGTGGTCGACGGTCGGTTGCTGGGTGACCTCGTGTTGCAGGGTGGAGGTGATCCGACTCTCGATAATCTGGCGCTTGACGCGCTGGCGGACGCCATGCTTCGATACGGTATTCAAAGCGTGGAAGGAAGGTTCCTGTTTGATGATACGGCGCTACCGCGGGGATCCTGGATCGACCCGGCGCAACGAGATGGGATGGCATCGAGCACGGGATTTGGCGGCCTGAATCTCAATTTCAACAGAGTTCTGCTTGAAGCGGATTCTCAGGAAAGTGGTGTTTTCAACACTCGATTAACCGCGGAAGCCGACCAGTTGGCGGTTCCCGTGTCGCATATCGGGGTTCAGGTCGTGAATCGTGCGCCGGACGACAGCGGCGGACTGTTGCGCCATCGCGATACCGATCATGGGGAGATCTGGGAGATTGATTCTGAAACGATCCGTGAAACGCCCGCTCGTTGGCTTCCGGTTCGTGACACCGGCCTTTACGCAGCATCCGTCTTCCGAACACTCGCGCAAAGAAGGGGTCTCACGCTGTCTCCTCCCGAGCGTACATCTGGACCAGCGGCCGGGACGGTGGTTGCGTTGCACCGTGGACGCCCACTTGCCGAAGTTGTTTCTGGCATGCTGGAGTTTTCGAACAATCTCACTGCAGAAATCCTGGGACTGACCGCTGCAAACGCGACCGGCGTGGAACCCGCAGAGGGATTGACACCTGGCGCCCGGCGTTTGGCGACCTGGATCGGGTCGGATTTTGCATTGTACAACCGGCTCATAGACCATTCCGGTCTAAGTGATCGAGCGCGAACCACCCCGGCAGCATTTCAGCAACTTCTGACACGAAGTGCCGCTCCTCCAGGCTCATCGGACCCTGACATCCGGAGTCTCCTTCCTGTCAGAAACCTGGAAGATGCGGGTAACCAGAATCCCTTGCCCCCGGTGATGATTCAGGCCAAGACGGGAACGTTGTATTTTGTCCGTGGTCTGGTTGGATACATCCGATTGGGAAACGGCAGCGCCCGTGATCTGGGATTTGCGATTTTTTCCGCCGATCTTCGCCGAAGGCGGGCGATGGAAGTAGATCATTTTGCCCCGGCGCCGCCACCGGATGTAGAAGAGGCGCGTCGATGGCGGGTGAAGGCTGTCGAACTCGAGGCAGCAATACTGCGGAACTGGATCGAAGCGCTGTCGTAGGGAATCGCGGGGCAACATCCGCGCTTCAATCGTGATCTGCAACGGTCTAAAGGGACAAGAGCCAGAGCGAGTCAATTCCCGCGACGGACGTGGGAAAGTGTGGTTTGGTTCGGAGGATCTGTCATGACCCGGCCCCGATGCAAGTCAAGGCAATACAAGGCTTGGCCCTTTGTGGAAGCCCGCAAGTTGCTGCAGCGGGAGCGTACCCTGGCCGACCGACCGATACTATTCCAAACCGGCTACGGCCCGTCCGGATTGCCACATATCGGGACGTTCTGCGAAGTACTCCGGACAAGCATGGTTCGCCATGCATTTGGCGAGATTGCGAACCGTCCCACACGCTTGATCTGCTTTTCGGACGACATGGATGCGCTTCGCCGCGTGCCCGACAATGTTCCCAATCAGGGACTGTTGCGGGAGGCAATCGGCCTTCCCCTATCCCGTGTGCCCGACCCCTTTGGCAGGCACGAATCGTTTGCTGCCTCGAACAATGCACGGCTGCGCAAATTTCTCGACCGTTTTGGATTCGAGTACGAGTTTGTTTCCGCCACCGAACAGTACCGTGCAGGTGCCTTCGACGAATTCCTGCTGCGGGTCCTTGAGTGTTTCGACGACGTGCAGGCAATCATGCTTCCCACGCTGGGGTCGGAGCGTCGTGGAACCTATTCGCCATTCCTTCCGGTCAGTCCGAAGACAGGGCGAATATTGCAGGTTCCGACATTGGAGCGCCACCCGAGGCGCGGAACGATCGTGGTCGAGATCGAGGATGGGGAGCGCACAGAAATCCCGGTGACAGGTGGGCATGTGAAACTGCAGTGGAAGCCCGACTGGGCAATGCGGTGGGTTGCTCTTGGCGTCGATTACGAGATGTCGGGCAAGGACTTGATTGATTCGGTACGCGATTCCTCCCGAATCGCACGTGCACTCGGCGGCCGACCGCCGATTGGGTTGAACTATGAGCATTTTCTTGATGTGGATGGGCAGAAGATCTCAAAGTCCAGGGGCAACGGGCTCTCGATGGACGAATGGCTGGCCTACGCACCGAAGGACACGCTTGCGTACTTCATGTTTGCGAAGCCACGATCTGCAAAGCGGTTGTTCATCGAGGCGATTCCGGGCACGGTGGATGCCTATTTCCGAGACTTGGCCGCGTATTGGAAACTGCCGAAGGGAGAACGTCCGGACAGTCCCATCTGGCATGTTCATGCTGGCGACCCACCCGATTCCTGGCCGAGTTTCGGTTTCCGAAATCTTGTTAATCTGGCGTCGGTTACCGGGTCCGAGGATGGTATGTCACTGGCTCGGTTTCTCCGTCGAACTTCGCAGCGTGCAGTTGTGGAGGAGGTAGGGGAGTGGACCGAGTTGATAGAGCATGCGGTCCGGTATGCAGAAGACGTGACAGGACCCAAGCGAAATTGGCAACAACCGGGAGAAGGTGAATCGCGGGCCCTTGTCGCGCTTCGCGACGCGCTTCGGGCCCATTCAGGCGGGGCGGACGCCGAATCTCTTCAGTCGATAGCGTATGAGGTTGGAAGGGAAGAATGGAATTCGCTTCGCGACTGGTTTCAAATGTTGTATCGGACGCTCCTCGGCCAATCCGAGGGGCCGCGATTTGGCGGCTTTGTCGCTGTTTACGGTGTCGAAAACACGATTCATCTCATAGACCGCGCTCTATCCGGCGAACTCTCTGGCGGGCTGGCTCAACCTGCAGAGGAATGAACTCGGGTACTGGCTGCACGTCGCGCAACAGGTCGCAGGCGTGGCCGTTCGGTGAGGCTTAGGCGGACCTCTCTGGATTTGGGTAGCTGTCGGGCGCGGCGCCTCCAAGCCGCTTCCGATGCTCGGACACGGTCTTTCCGGCACCCCAGCCAATCTCCTCAAGACTTTGGAGAATCCTGACAAGGCCCGTATCCCGGATGCGTTCGAGTTCCCCAGGTGTCATGCCGCGGGACTGTGCCTCACACTGGGCCGCAATTCTCTCGACGAGGTCGCCGGTGAGTTCCGGGACATCAGTCAGGTGTGACCACGGCCATTTCAGACAGGGTCCGAACTGTTCCAGCATTGCCCGGATACCACCTTCGCCGCCCGCGAGCCAGAACGTCTGAAAGGTGCCCATCATGGCCCAGCGAAGGCCGGCGCCGTAGCGGATGGCGTCGTCCACTTCCTCGGTCGTCGCGTGGCCGTCATGGACCAGCCAGAGGGCCTCTCTCCACAACGCTTCCATCAGGCGATCGGCCAGAAACCCGTCGACCTCGGTGCGAAGTACGAGTGGCTGCATGCCAAGTGCAACGACCATGTCAGTTACTCTCCGGATCACATCAGGTGCGGTCCTCGGTCCACCGCAAAGTTCCACGAGTGGCAGCAGGTAGACCGGGTTGAATGGATGGGCGACCATCATTCTCTCGGGTCGAATCAGAACGCTCTGAATTTCGCTCGGACGAATGCCCGAAGTGGAAGATGTGACCACTGCTTCCGGACATGCATGGCATTCGATTTTCCTGTGGACCTCTCGCTTGAGTTCGATGCGCTCCGGAACGCTTTCGACTACCAATGCAGCACCGTCAACCGCCTTCTCGACAGAATTGACGAACGTCAGCGTGCCACGGTCGGGCGCACAATCTGGAAACATCATTGCCATCGCCCGCTCCGCATTGGCCAATAGAGAATCCAGCTTTCCAGGGACTTCCGGGTCCGGGTCGAAGACCTGAACTTTGCCGCCATGGAGCATGATCCGGGCCGCCCAACCACCCCCGATCAAGCCGCCTCCTATGATGGCGGCCGTCAACGCAGATGACACGCTCAGGATCTCTTCCCCAAGTCCAGGCGTTCACGGGTTTCGGAGGGCCCGAGAATTCGAAAGTTCATGGCTTCAAGGATTTGGACGGCCCGCTCCACGAGTTGGCCGTTGGTTGCCAGGACACCTCGAGACAGGTAGAGGTTGTCTTCCAGACCGACCCTGACATTGCCGCCCGCGATTGCCGCAAGTGCGACATAAGGCAACTGCCTCCGTCCGATGGAGAAGGCCGAGAAGATCCAGTTTGGCGGCAGATTGTTGACGAGCGAGAGAAACGTCGTCAGGTCGTCCGGAGCGCCGTAGGGTATACCCATGCAGAGTTGGACCAGGACAGGACTGTCGATCAGGCCATCCACGGACAGGGCCTTGGCCATGGCGAGATGACCCGTGTCGAAGATCTCGATTTCCGGCCGTACCCCGATTGCCTGTACCTGCCTTGCCATTTCCCGAAGGGTGGCCGGCGTGTTGGTCATGACGAAATGGCCCTCGCCGAAGTTCATGGATCCACAGTCCAGGGTGCAGATATCCGGCATCAGGTCCCGGACATGCTGCAGACGTTCGGTGACACCCGCGAGGTCGGTTACATCTGCTGCAAGGGGGAGGGGGGACTCAACGCCACCAAGTACCAGGTCCCCGCCCATGCCGGCGGTTAGGTTGATGACCACATCCGTACCTGAGTCGCGGATGCGTGCTACAACTTCCCGGTATAACGCCGGGTCGCGTGCGGGACATCCTGACTCGGGGTCTCGTACATGGCAGTGGACGATCGCCGCACCGGCACTTGCCGCCTCGATAGCGGCATCGGCAATTTCTGACGGTGTGACCGGCACATGCGGTGACTTGGCGACTGTATCGCCGGACCCGGTTACTGCGCACGTGATAAAGACGCCGGTTTTTACCATAGGACCTTTTCGTGGCTGCCTTGCTGTAACGATACACGACGACCGAGGGCGAACAGGAAAACTCTCCTGCACGGCGGAGTTCGGACGAATGCAGGCAGCGAACTGACGGATTGGTCCGCTTCAGGACGAACCGTCTTCATGGCACGTCTTCTCCTGCAATCGTCTTCGCAGCTCGTTCTTTGCAATTTTGCCCGTAGCCGTATGTGGAATGCTCTCCACGAAGTAAATCTCGTCGGGCACTTGCCAGTGGGCGAGGTGTTCCGCAAGCCAAGCGCGAATAGATTCGGCTTGGGGCTCTGCATCGACTACGGGAACCACGAACAGGACCGGGCGTTCACCCCAGCGAACGTCAGGTCTTGCTACAGCAGCTGCTTCCACGACCGACGGATGTCCCACGGCGGCGTTCTCAAGCTCTATGGAACTGATCCATTCTCCCCCTGACTTGATCAAGTCCTTGGCCCGGTCGGATATTTGCAGGTAGGCATTTGCATCGATAGTCGCGATATCGCCGGTATCAAACCAACCCTGGTCGTCGACGGCATTCGAATTCTGACCGTAGTAGCGTTCCACGACGGCGGGGCCACGGACACGGAGATTGCCCGCAGTTCTTCCATCCCAAGTGACGGATTCAGCATCTTCGGTGCGGAGATCGAGGTCGACCGTAAAGAATGGATGCCCACAACGCAGTTGGGTCCTCCGCCGCTCCTCTTCTCCGAGGGCAGCGACCTCGGGCTTCTCCGTACCCAGCGTTCCGAGGGGAGACATCTCCGTCATGCCCCAGGCATGTATCACACGCACGCCGTGGCAGTTCTGGAATTCCTCGATTACGGCTGCCGGACATGCCGAGCCGCCGATTACGACGCGCTTCAGATCACTGATTCTTGATCCTGTTTCCCGAAGCCATCGCAGGTAGTCGAACCATACTGTCGGTACCGCCAGTGCAACTGTCGCGCCGCATTCAACCATTTCATGCAATGCAGGGGGAGAAAGGTCTCTTCCCGGCAGAACCATGCCGGCGCCCGACATCGGAGCGGAAAAAGGAGTTGACCAGCCATTTGCATGGAAGAAAGGTACGACCGGCAGTACTCGTTCACGCGAGGAAAAGCCAAGGACATCAGGTTGGAGGCAGGCCATTGCATGCAGTACATGCGATCTGTGTGTATAGAGCACGCCCTTGGGGTCCCCCGTGGTACCGGAAGTATAGCAAAGGCCCGCCGGAGCCTGTTCCTCTACATCGGCCCAAACCCAATCTCCGTCCGACTCCCGGATCAATTCCTCGAAATCCAGGACATTCGGAAGGGCGGCTGCACGAATCGTGCCATCGTTCGCAATGACGATGTAACCCTCGACCGAGGGAAGTCGCGGAGCGAGCCGTTCCGCAAGTGCCAGAAGATCAGCGTCCAGAATTATCCAGCGGTCTGCTGCGTGATTGATGATGTATTCCAGTTGATGGTCGAACAAGCGCGGATTGAGGCTGTGGGAAACGCAACCAGCTCCGGGTACGCCGTACCAAGCCTCGAGGTGCCGGGCACTGTTCCAAGCCATGATGCCAATTCGATCTCCGCGCACGGCGCCCAGGCGCGACATGGCCTGGGAGAACCGAAGTGCACGATCTCGAATCGACAGCCAGGTCGTGGTCAGGATGCTTCCGTCTGCCGCACGCGAATAGATCAGCCGGCCCGCGTGGAAGCGGGCTGCATGATCCAGAATGCGGCCAACCCGGAGCGGCCACTGTTGTGGTCCGCCTGATCCGATTGCGCATGACATGGAAGGTTTGCTGCATTTGCCAACGTTGAGAATCCGACTATAGCGGCTTCTCGGCACGGCAGGCAGTTCACATAGATGGAGGCGCAAACTGTTCGTAGAACAATGTACCCTTCCTGGCTATGTCACGGATGATCTCGGGAGGCGCAAACCGTTCCCCATGCTGCTCCGCAAGCCGCTCCAGCATCTGGCAGGCCTGCCCGGCACCCATCCCGTCAAGCCAGGAGAAAGGGCCACCAGACCACGGTGCAAACCCCCAGCCCAGGACTGCTCCGACATCTCCTTCGCGAATGTCCTCAAGGACACCTGCTTCCAGCGCGCGTACTGCTTCCACAGCCTGAATTGCTAGGAGCCGTTCTGCCAACTCAGGAACACCCGGCTGTTCAACGTGCACAGGCCAGATATCTCGCAGGCCGGGCCAGAGACGGAGGCGTTTACCTTTCTCGTAGTTGTAGAAGCCGGCTCCCGACTTTCGGCCAAGGCGTTTCTCGCGGACCGCCATGCGGTAAAACACTTCCTCTCCGGGGTGCGCCATATGGCGGCTCCCCAGCGCTTCCTTGGATGCGTGCAGAATCTGAACGCCGAGTTCCAGTGATGTTTCATCAATCAGCTGCAGGCAGCCGAGAGGCATCCCGGCGCCGAGCGCCGCTTGCTCGATCCGGGCTGGAGCAATGCCCTCCGAGATCATTCCGGCAGCCTCCAGCGTGTATGGAATAATGCAACGATTTGCGAAGAAGAACCGGGCGTCTCGGACGACAATCGGGGTTTTGCGGAGTGCGGCGACCAGGTCAAGCGCCCGTCCGACGGCCTCGTCGCCGGTCGCAGGTCCGCGGATAATCTCGACAAGATCCATTCGCTCGACAGGCGAAAAGAAATGAATCCCGAGGAAGCGGTCCGGCCGTGGCAATGCCCTTGCCAGTCCGGAGATGGGGAGGGTGGATGTATTGGACGCGAGAAATGCGCCATCCCCGGCAACCTCTGCTGCTCTCTCGAGAACAGAGGCCTTGAGCTGCGCATCCTCAAAGACCGCCTCGACTACCAGATCCGAACCATCCAGATGCTCCAGACTTGCTCCGGCCTCGACTCTTTCAACTAGTCCATTTGCCTCTTTGGGGGTGAGGCGATCACGGGACACGTCCCGCGACGCGCGCTGCCGTATCGTCTCGAGACCGCGCTCAGCCTCTTTGGAGCTTCGATCAAGCAGGACAACGCGAATTCCGCTCTTTGCGGCGACAAAGGCAATACCGGCGCCCATCATTCCGGCTCCTACCACACCAATGCGTTTCAGTTCCGCGGGAACAATTCCTGCAGGACGTCGAGCGCCAGCCCGCAGGCGCTGCCGGGACAGGAAGTTTGTCCGGATCATCGCCCGCGTGCGCGTGTCGGCGACCAGTTTCGCGGCATGCCGAGCCTCAATGTCGAGCGCGGTCTCGAAGGATGTGAGCGCACCTTCGTAGGCAGCCTGCAACATGGCGTCTGCAGCGGGATAGTTGCCCCGCATCCGGGCTTGAACGATTGCAGCTGCACCTGCAAAGGTATTGAATCCGTTCCCCGAATAGGGTCCCCCTCCGGGGATCCGGAATCCCTGCCGATCCCAGGGCTTTATGGCATCATCGGGACTTGCGGCGCGAGCCCAGGCGATGGCACTTGCCATGGGGTCGTCGGAAATTTCGTCGATCAAGCCTGCTTCCAGTGCCTGCCGTGGCCGCAGGACGCGTCCGGCGAGTAGTAGTTCCCCGCATTGTGCCAGCCCGAGCATCCTCGTCAGCCGGGTTGTTCCACCCGCGCCAGGGAACAGGCCGACACGAATTTCGGGAAGGCCAATTCGCGCAACTGGGTTTGGCGCCGCATACCTACGATGGCAGGCCAGCATGAGTTCAAATACGCCACCGAGAGCCGACCCCGGTGTCGCTGCCGCAACCGGCTTGCCGCAGGTCTCGATTCGGCGAAAGAGGTTGTGAAGGCGGGAGGCGAGGGCGTACGCGGATCGTACGGCGTGCTCTGTACGGGTCTGCGCCTCCAGAAGCGCAAGGTCCAATCCACCGCCGAGGTCTTTTCGGGTCGTTCCGATTACGATGCCGTGGGCCGACCGGTCCTCGATGGCTGAATCCATGGCTTCTTGGAGCGACAGGATCTCTTCCAGGTTCAGCAGGTTGAGACGATGCGTTTCGGCACGCCAATCAATTACGGCAACGCCGCCCTGCACACGTAGGTTGAAACCACCCGCCAATGAACTAGACCCGCTCAATGATTGTGGCCACCCCCATACCGCCTCCGACGCATAGCGTGACGAGAGCGGTTTCGAGGTCGAGTCGTTCAAGTTCGTCCAGAGCGGTTCCCAGGAGCATGGCACCAGTCGCCCCAATGGGATGACCCATGGCAATTGCTCCCCCATTGGGGTTTACCCGGACCGGGTCTAGGTCAAAGGTCTGCAGATACAGCAATGCAACCGACGCGAATGCCTCATTGACCTCCACCAGGTCGATATCCGGCATCTCCATTCCGGCAGCCGCGAGTGCCCTCTGTGTGGCGGGAATGGGTCCGGTGAGCATGATGGTCGGTTCCGAACCGGAACGGGCAGCGGAACGAATGCGAGCGCGGGGCTTGAGGTCATGTTGTTGTACAGCATCGCGAGACGCAAGCAGGACCGCTGCGGCGCCATCGCAGATGCCGGAGGAATTTCCAGCATGATGCACATGATCAATGTGGTCGAGGTCGGGATGGTGCATGCAACAGATGGAGTCGAACCCCGGCATCGTCTCGCCAATATCCCGAAACGAGGGATTCAGCTCTGCAAGGCGGGCAGCAGTGGTGTCCGGTCGGATATGTTCGTCCCTATCCAGGAGCGGAAGGCCAGCGGAGTCGGATACGGGAATCACGCTCTCGCAAAACCGGTTGTCTTGCCAGGCATTGGCCGCACGCTTGTGGCTCTCAACCGCAAAGTCATCGCAGCGATTTCGGGTGAAGCCAAACTTTGTTGCGATGAGGTCTGCAGACACGCCCTGCGGCACAAAACGCGCGATTCGCGCGAGTTGCGGGTCGACGGCCATCGGAAAACCATCGGAGCCCATGGGAACCCGGCTCATTGACTCTATGCCGCCGGCGACGAAGACCTCTCCGAAGCCGGCCCGGATCTGTGCTGCGGCCAGATTGACCGCTTCGAGTCCAGACGCGCAGAAGCGATTCACCTGCACACCAGGCACGCTGTCGCCATACCCGGCCAGCAACGCGGCCGAGCGGGCGATGCATCCCGCCTGTTCACCGACGGTGCTGACGCAGCCGAGAACAACGTCATCTACGTATTCCGAGGCGAGCGCATTGCGCTCCAGGATGGTCCGAAGAGGCACTGCGGCGAGGGTTACGGCGGGCACAATATGAAGGGCGCCATCTCGGCGTCCCTTTCCGCGGGGGGTGCGTACAGCATCAACGATGAGCGCCTCGGTCAAGATCGCCTCCTCGCAAGGTCAATGCGGAATTCGCAGTGGATTCCTCTTCAAGCCCGGCCTCGGTACACGTTGGCCGGGGATCAGCTTATCAACGCACGCGTCGCCGTCACTCGAAAGGAGTCGGTTCGATTCCAAGATAGGGATACCGAACGCGAAGGCAATGGCTCGGAGTAGCCGTGTTTGCATCGTGGGGCGGTTTGTACGGATGTCAGAGGACGCTTACATGACGGAGGACGCTGTATCCACAGCCTCAGAAATCCGCTCTCGTTGGTAGATCCCTTCGAAAACGCTTATGGTTGCCCGCTTGACCAATTCAACAGCTTCTGGGTGTTGCCCTTCTTTCTCCACCAATTGGATACAAGTGCGTTCAAGTTGCGGGAGGCTCGTGGATGGCTGCACGACTGTCCAGTCGGTCGGAATCATCCCGTCCGCAAGGACCGAGACTGTAGCGCCGGAATCCACTGCACCCCAGATGGCCTGGCCGCTGGAACTGCATACTGAAATGTTATAGGGAATTCCTGCCGTCTCCAGTGCAGCGATTCCGGCCTCCCGGAATGTGCATCCCGACGGATAGAATGCCAGGGGCAATGGTGTTCGATCGTCAAAAGCAAAATCCGGTGCTGCAACCCAACGCATTTGCGGGCAGGCCAGTACTGTTGCCGACGGGTCTCTTTCAGGGAGAGCTACGACCGCGAGATCCAGGGTCTTGGCCTGAATCCGTTGCAGGAGTTGACGGCTCAATTGACATCGGACCGTCAGTTCGAGACTGGCAGGCGGGAATCGTGCCGACTTGAGCAGACCTGCCAGCAGTAGCATGCCGAGAGACTCCGTAACACCGAGCCTGGCAGAGCCCGACGGAAGTCCGGAAAAGATGCGATTCTTCAACCGGTCATGCATTTCGATGAAGTCCCGGACGGCGGGCAGGAGGGTGCGCCCAGCTCCTGTCAGCTCAACCCTGTGTCGACCACGATGGAAAAGAGTCTTGCCGACTTTCCTTTCCAGGGACTTGATTCGCAAGGACATCGTTCCCTGCGAGCAATTGAGCAACTCGGCGGCCGCAGAGAAGCTCTGTTCTGTTGCGACGAACAGAAATGAGCGCAATAGCTTTGTTTCAATATCGCGCATTGTCATTGTAGATATCCATTTTGCTACTCCGTTGATTTAAAATCTCTAGTTTTCACATTAGTTTAGTTATGATATAGCATCATATACCATTGTACCGGATATACACGCTCCGTCTGCAGACATTGATTAATTCATCCAATCCCACCGGTTATATGTCATAACTATATTGTTGTGATGTGTCATGGTATCCGATTCTCTCCTCTGATTCGGGCGACATTCAGACCCGATTCCGGCACACCCTCAAATCGAGGTCATAGTCCCCTGGAGGAATGCGTCATACCTGCTTCTCTTGTACGACGCGCATCCCGTCGGGCTATGCGAATGGCTGTGGATACGGGATAATTGCTTTGAATGGGAGTGATTTTTCAACCTGTTCACAGGTTGTCTGGGCCAAACTCGCCAATTTCGGGCTGGCGTATTCTGCGACGAAGAGAGTGGTCGTACTCGCTGCGACACGGCCATTCTTCCGGCTGACCAGCCAGCGAAACTGTTTCGACAATCTCGGGGCCGGATCAGTTCGCAGCTGCTGGCAAGGGACAGGCTTACGACATCTGTCTACGCCGCGGACGGCAATTCAATCGGGCATGAAGTGGTGTTGGGAGGTCTCGGGCTTGGAGTCGCAAGGTGTGTCTTGTCGCGCGGAGATGTTGATGAGACCTTCGGGTTGTTCCGTGGCAGCCGGTTGAGGGGCGGCTGCAGGTATGGTGTTACGAAGGGAATGGCCTTCGACGGCAGTCACCGGAGAAGGGCTTCCGCACAGCACTACTTGCCCTGATATGCCCCGATAATTTCGCGCCTGATCGCTTGCGCCGCGTCGGACATTGCATTGGAACCCTGTAGCAATTGTATACAGGTGGAGCCGATTGCGGGCAGTACAGAAGGCCGGACTATAGCCCGAAGGTCTCCGGGAACGGTACCTTCCGCCATGATGGTGATCCCGACACCCGCTCGTACCGCGTTGTGAATCGCCTCTTCACTCGGGCTAATGAGTGCCAGCCGATGCGCGATGTCCCTGCTTTCCAGCGCCGCAATGCCTGCCGTCCGGAAGTAGCAGCCGTCCGGAAAGCACGCAAGCGGTATCGTCTTCTGTCGTTCGAAGGGGAAGTCAGGTGCGGCAACCCACTGGAGTCGCGGCCGGGCAAGCACAGTTGCAGACGCAATTTGCTCGGGTAGCGCAACGACAGCCAACTCAACTGATTTCGCTTGAATGCTGGCGACGAGATCCGCGCCTGCCTCGCACTGGATGCTGAGGTCGATTCCGTTGTAGTGGTCTTGAACGCGTCGCAAGAGTTTGGGCAGCAGGCCAAAATCGCATCCCTCACCCATGCCGAGCCGAACCGTGCCGGTGGCCAGCTTGACCGTCGCGTGGTCGAAAATGCGATCATGCATGTCGACGAGCGCTTGGGCGTCTGGTAGCAAGTCGCGGCCGGCAGCCGTCAGTTTCAAGTTGTATCGTCCCCGGTCAAATAGTCGAAGGCCGAGTTGATCTTCAAGTTTGCGAATACGGAGGGACATCGTGCCCTGCGAGCACCCGAGGCGTTTGGCCGCCATGGATACGCTCTGCTCCGCTGCAACCGCGATAAAGGAGCGCAAGAGTCTTGTATCAATGTCTTGCATGTTGTTTAAGCATCCCAATAGCGTCTATTGAACTAACAGTATATAGATTTGTCGCGTGGGACGAAACTCCTTTGGACTGCCGAGCAGTGGCATCCGATCAAGAAAAGGGAAGGGGAGCCGTGTTCGATTTTGGTCCAGTTCCTGTCGCGAAATGCTGGAACGGTTAATCCCAGGGTTGGCGCCTTGTACTGTGCGAGACGGCAGGTACCTCTCCTGTGGGATTGCTCGGCTTCTGCCATCATTGGCGGCGACGGACAACGGTGGTTATCGGTTTCCATGCGTCTCCAACCAAGTGGGGACTTGATCTCCGTCTGTCGGAGAGGTTCGTTTGTCTCTGCCAGGATCGATTCCACTTCCAGGCGGGGTGCACGGCGTTCCCGGGTGGATGGCAGGACGGGATTGGAACCTGGGAAGTTCCTGCGTCCGGCATGGGTACAACTATGCCGCGCCACGTATCGTCGATGGCAGGAGAGAACGTAACCATTTGGCCAGAAACAAATGTTCGCCAGAGACAACATGCTGTCGCGACCAGTTCCAGGTCAATCTGGGCAGAGTGTCAGTTGATCTTGGTCCACCGGACCGGTTAAGCGAGAAGCTCCCTCAACAGTATGAGGATGTGGTGAGGTACCTGCGTCTCAAGAATGTTCACGCCATTGCTACATTGTTCAGGACGTCAACAGGAAGCCGAGAGTTCTACCAATTGCACTAAGAGCACGGCAGGATCAGGGGATTGGGATGGTCGTCCGATAAACTGAATTGATTCCGCACAATCCAGCCGAAGCACGAAGCGCGGTTATGCGTGAAACAGGTAGTTGCGCCGCGGCTCGTATATGTGGCCGCAGTGGGGATTCCGTTCCATCGGTGAAATCTAGGAACACCAGGTAAACGCCGCAGCCCGACCATGGTGACCATCAATCTCGATTCGTTCGTCCGTGGCAGCAAGCGTCGGGTGTTCCCGGAAGAGGTACATGCGAACGGTCCAGCCCGAACCGTCGGTGGCAGCCTGGGCGAGCGACTGCAATCCGATCACCGGATAGCCCATGCCGTTGTCAGAAAACTGCACCGGCATTACGTAGATTTCCGGTGTTCCCGATGGGCAGTACGGGGCGTTCACGAATTGGCCGGATTGAAGGATTCCGGCTGGGGTGAGTCCAGACGGTGCCAGTGCCGACCTCGTTGACAGCAGGGCAGCCAGGCGGCCCTTTGCAGGTATATGCCGAGAATCGACCGAGCCCCCGGCAAACTCTGCAACAGGTACGCTCCATTGCCCGCTGGCACCCCACACGTCTTGTTCGTGTCCTTCCCGAACCAGCCCCGCACGGGGACCGGAATTCAATGCGATCCGGACGGTCTCTTCCCGGCTCATGGGATCCCCGCCATAGGTCATTGCGAGAGCTTCAAGATGGTGTGGGTCGCTCGGATGTTTCCGCACAATCAGTGCATGTCGTTGGCGAAAGGTATTCTCGTCGACGAACCGGCTGCTGAGCGCCTTTGCCGACACGAGGTCGTTCGCTGCAAATGACCGTGGCATGGAAGCCGGGTTGACATGGAACTGATCGAGCAGAGATTCGCGCTCCTGGTTGATGTATCGCAGAGAGGCTCGTGTGAACTCGGCGAATTGACTGGCACTGCCGTTGTCGTATCTCTGCTTTTCGAGTTTCGCAATGCGCGGGAGGTGTGTCGTGGTGATGGCCAGTGTGATTACACTGGCCAGAAGTAGTCCCATGAGTTGCTGCATGGATTAGTCGACTCTTGCGCCAACCCAGACGTGAGATGTTGGGACGACGCAACCCGTTGGAACATTCTCATCGGGAGGCAGAGTTGAATCTCCCGTATACCCTGCCGCCTGCACCGCTGGAGTTCTGCCCGAGAAAATCACATCAAGGATTTCCGGCGCGTCTGCAGCGCTGACGGGCCCGAGAATGGTCAGCATTCGGGTTGTGTCGGCACAGACTAGAATGCCCACAGCTGCGGCCCGTCTGGTGTTGCGAAGTGCATCCTGAGGATGTGCGCCGGCGACTATCCGGGAGAGCGCCAACTCATGTGTGGCGAGAAACGCAAGGCCGGTGTTGCGGGACGCATTCGTCCCGAGGTTCCAAGGCTCTGTTGCAGGCTGCCTTACTGATTCCTCGGCCACCAGAAGTGCATGCATGGCGAGCAAGATGCCCAGCATTCTCAACGTGCCTCGACTCGAATGACATTTGTCGTCGAACCGCAAGCCGTGGCGGCGGTGCTGAACGACACCGGAAAGGCGTTGCGGGTCGCGGTACTGACAGCTCCTTGTGTCGCAGCGACACGGACGCCGAGCACACCTGCGTCGGGACGAAAGCGAGACAGAGCCTGGATGCAGATTTCCTTGGGCACCTGTTCGTAGTCGACATAGAAGGTGGCACTTGCGAGTCCCGCGATCGTGATGCCGCCACCGAAGGAGTTCCTTAACAGGCTGGTTCCGGCAACGGTGGTGCTGGGCGCGATGCCGGCATCGATAAGCGACTTGTCACTAATAACCGCGGTGCCGTACCGGTCGGGATGTCCTCGGTGGGTCTTTCGGACATTGGTGATGAAGGACATGAGCTCTGTGTTGATCTGCTCGACTTGGGCATCTTCTTCGGCTTCTGCGAAAATCGAGAAGAGAAGCGCGATGCCAACAAGGCCAACGAGCGAGTAGAGTGCGTAGCCGATCAGGTCTCGCATGTTCGATTTCTTTCCTGGTTTGGGTGCACGGGGACGATGTGAAGGGTGGGGGGGCGAGCGCGCGAAGGGGCCAGGATGGTGGTGCCGGCCCGCTTGGATAGCGTCCGCATCGTTCCTGCGCGTCCCGGATTCCGGGCGCCGCGGAACGGTTCATTGCCAATCCCTCCGGACGTGGTCACTGAATTCGTTGGTAGCAATAAGGATCCAGAGGATCGCGGCGACCAGCAAGAAACTTGCAATCCACGAACTTGCGTGGGCGAGTCGCCTGCAATGCTCCAGGGTCCGCTGTACCAGACCAGCACCAATGCGCCCATATTCTCCCGTCGGGTCTGACGCTGAAGCCGCAAACAGTGCTTCAATCTTGACCCGATGGTCAGGCCAGATGCCCTGCAGCCAGCTCAGGCGCTGCCCAAATACCGCATCTATTCGCTCGAGGCGTCGAATGCGTTCGGCGAGATAGGGAGTGGCGTGGTGACGCTGGAGGGCCAGTGCCTTGCGCTCGCTCACGCCGGCGCGCAGCAAGATCGCCGTTCCTGCCAGGAAGATTCCGGCGGTGAACATTCTGTAGGTTCGAAACGGCTCTACCCGGTCGAGGGCATCCCGTATGGTTCCAGTCAATCTGGGCAGCGCCAGCGTGAGGCTCGTGGCAAGGGCGATTGTGCCCAACGCCAGGACGGGCCAGTAGCTGCGGAATGCTATTGCTGTCAGAAAGAGGTACTTCGCGGAGCCGGGCAAACTATGGCCGTCGACGAAATTCTCAATCGCTGGAAAGAAGTAGTATGCAAGAAAGGCTCCTGTTCCGCATGCTACGAGGACCACAAGCAGGGCGTTGGCAAGCACGCTTGCGAGTGCGCGGCGAAGCGCGACGGCTGATTGTAGGTACGAGGCGAGTTCTCGATAGGTTTCTGCGCTTCCGCCTCGGGTTACTGCGGCCACCAGCAGGGGCCGTTCGATCCCGCTGGACCATCTCAAGATCACTTCCGGCAGTGAGCGGCCCTCCTGATTGAGCGCAAACGCGGCATCGCGGCAAAAGACACCGAAAGGGTGCAGTCTGCCGTTGCGTCCGTCCCGGGTACGAACGCGCCAGATGAATGTCACTGCCTCCGCTTCCCGCATTCCGGCCTCGGCAGCAAGTGCCAACTGCGTATAGAGTTCACGTCGTTGCCGAATGGCGAAGAGTCTGCGAGCGCAGGCGACCATCCAAGTCGGTGGGCGCTGGTCGAGTCGTCCGGCCGCCAGAAGCATTAGCAGTCCCTGCCACTGTGCTCGAAATCGGAGCGGAGCATGGTGGCTGGCGCAACGAACCGGCTGAATGCCTCAAGCGAGACATGTCCTTCCCGGACCAGTCGGAAGGCCTCGGACGTGATTGGCTCTCCGCCTCGCTGGAGCCAGCCGCGGCGAAACGTTCGTCTGGTTGTTGTTTCCGTGCGGCCGAATTCCAGCAGGCCGATGTCTGGACGGACAATTTCGCTTACTAGCAAGCGTCCCGTGCAGCCGGAGTGCTCACAGGACTTGCAGCCCGGTCCTGCGAAACAGGCCTGCCCAAGCCCAACTCGATTCCGTTCGAATTCGGACAGGAGGGCTTGTTGGATGCTGCTGGTAGGACGATCTACGGGAAGCGCACAATCCCTGCAGAGTCTCGGGACCAGCCGTTGGGATATCCACACGAGATTCAATGGGTCAAACGCTCGGTGGCGCTCAAGACCCAGGTCCAGAAGCCGAAAGGGGATGTCTGTCGCAAACGGTGCGTGCAGAGTTGCGAAGACCAGAGCACCTGAACCAGCGGCACGGTACGCGGTCTGCGCGGATACCTGATTGCGGATCTCCCCGATCTTGATGGCGTCCGGTGCCATCCTGAGACTGGCCAGGAGCGCGTTCTCGAACGCCACATCCTCTGCCTCAATGGAAGTGTTTATGGAGAATGCCTGCACGTAAGGCAGGGCGCGAGACTCGGGCGGGTCCTCCACGGCGACAACATTCGGATGTTGCGCAAATCCCCGCGCGAACTCCTCAATCGCGAGATTCAGCGTTGTCGACTTGCCGTGCTCGGTGGGTCCCGCGATCAGGAAAACACCCGTCGCAGACTGTAGTGCTGCGCGAACCGACATCGCCCGTTCACCACAGTAACCGGCGTCCTCGAGGCTGTGGCATTGAATTGCGTCTGCGTTGTAGGAGAGCCTGATCAGAAGTGCGAACCCGGACGCCGTCGGCACGTATTGCAGCCGTGCACCGATGACTCCGCGCGGCAAGGCCCGGTTCTCCGTGATGGCAGCGCGAGTCATGCGGGTAGTCGACGCGAGGGAATCTCCCGCATCGCAGAGATTGAATGCCGCATTTGACATTGCGATCGCCCGCTCCGGATCCAGCTGCCGGTCCGTTCGCATGGCACCGTTCACGCGAAAGCGGATCTCCGCCGAGTTCTCGTTGCGCGCAATGAGAATATCGGAGGCGCGGTGCTTCGCTGCCCTCACAATTGTGAACAGGAGTGTCTGGCGCGCTTGCGTCGCGTACTCCTTCACATTCTTGACATTTGCGTTTGCGGCAGCGATCTCGTCCAGTGTCGCTTCGCTTGGGTTCTGCAACTTGATTCCGGCAATGGTCGCCCGTTGCCGGAGCGTCCGAAACTCGGGATCGCCGATTGCGGCGGGAGACGCGAGAACGCGTCCGTCTGACAGAATTGCGAGGAAGCGTCGAAGCCGGGGAGACGCCTCCAGTGGACCGCCGGGCGCACTCAGAACTTCCTGTGCTTTGCTGGCCTCCCTTCGGGCAATCCTGAGGTCCTCGGCCATTACTCATCTCCGATGCGCAGCGTACTGACACCGGCCGGAGTCAGTAGTTGTACCGCGTCCGGTCGGATGCGATCGACGACGAGACCGGGTGAGAGTTGTGTTCCGGCTTGTGCAATCCTCCGCTTTCCGTCGGGTTCCATCAGTACTGCCTGCAGGCGGTTCTCCGACCCGAACACTTCCACGAGCCGGTAGTTGCGCTCTTGACTGGAGGCTGGCATCGGCGCGTGTCCGCGATTTTCCGGAATGGTTGCAACGCATTCGGGATTTTCGGGGGAGAGGTCGCACAATCTTCGAAGGAGCTCAGCCTCCTTGATCGCGTATTCGAGATTGCTGAGGCGCTGTTGTCGGTGCCGGAGTTCCCGGACCGGGTCAGCGTCCTGGCCCAACGCAACAGGACTCGCCGCAACCAGAACGACGGCAAGCAAGAGACACGTCCTTCGGTTATTTCTGACCAACATGGATCATTCCCAGGATTAGCCATTGCAGTTGGTCGGGGGCGAACCGGACCATGGTCCATTCCGCGTTCTGAATGTTGCTGAGTGCACCTATGAGGATTGGCATGGTTTCCGTGGAGGAAACTTGAAATCTGTAGGAATCGAAGGGAGCAGATTCGGTCCCTACATGAACAAGTTCCATGCGTGGTTCGATACCGAGAACGGAGAGACGATCTGCAAGATCTTCAGTGGTCGCAGTGTCGAGTTGTTGGGGTAGAAGATTGCGCCTAGGAGTTTCCAGCGCCACGGACACACTCGCGCGCCTCTCCGCTTCCCACACTGTCACATTTCGGTATTGATGCCTTAGCATGCCGCTTTGCCCACCAAGAAAGGAGAGTTGCGCTTCTCCGTCCGTACAGGAGGCGGATGCGAGCTTCCAACCATCGAGTTCGGCGGCGAGGGCGTCAGCGATTGCTCTTTCGCATGCAAGGCCAAACGCCGCAGGATCGGCGAATTGCGGGTAGGTGGGTTGAAGGGTTTCGGGGCCTGTGCCGGTTTCGGATTCAGCGGAATCCTTAAGATGCGATGCGGCAAGGACGGTGCCGAGAAGGACCAGGGTTGCCGCCGTTGCCACCCGCAGCAGCGTACTGCCTCGCGCTCCGATGCGCCGTAGCGGAAGATCCGAAAGTTCCAGGAATTCGTCCAGCGGCACTTCTCGCGCATCGCTGGACGCAATTTCGCGCGGGGCAATCTGGGTATCGAACTTCCTGCCCGGTACGAACAGGCTTCGGTACGTATTTTGAGCCGTCCGGAGATCGGTGTACACTCGGTCGAGGAGAACCGCATCGTCCGCTACCGCAACGATCCACCAGCCCTTCGGGAGCGATGCGCTGCCGATTTCGAAAGCGCCAACGAAATCTCCGCCCAGAAACGTTCGCGCGGCCTCGACTGCACAATGGATACGGCCACGTTCGTCAGGTAGCCGGAAGGCGCCCACATGGGTGGCGTCGTCGCCGGGCAATCTTGCCCAGTGCGTGGCGTGAGCGCCGCGAAGGGAATTGCGAATGGCATTCCGGTCAGGGTGCCGGAATGCAAACCAGGCACCCCCGAATGCATATACCCGTCCACGCCACGCGAATGCATGGGAACGAACCATGGAAGGCGCAGGTACCGACATGCGGGCAGCAGGGTTGTCCGCAGTTACCGCTGCAGTATTCGAGTCGTGGCCAGTCTCGGGGAAATGCCTCGTGCACGACGGAGTCCCTGTGGCGGGAACGTTTCTGTGAGGAACGACCGGCTGGCACTTCATTGGATGGCTCGAGCTGACACAAAGAGATAAAGACGAGAGCGCCGGATCTCCTCCTTCCGGCTGCCACCCAACAGGACGAATTCTGGTGCACCCACGCCCGCGCCAAGTCGGCCTGACCTGCGCTGCTCGTAGCCGGCGAGGATGACCAATTCGTCATTGCCGATGACGAGGTCATGAGTCAGCCTGCGTTCGTCCACAGTTGCGAGCTGGACCGTGCTGTTCCCGCTGGACTGAAACGGTTCCAGGCTCACCAGATCGCGTGCGGCAACGGAGAGGGTGAGATGTACTTTCCCCGGGTCGAGCAGTCGCGGATGTGCGGAAATCGACAATCCCGTATCAAGCGGTTCGGATTCAATCGCTGTTGTGCTGTTGTCACCTTCTACGGTGACACTGATACGACGAACGATGTCCCGGCGTCTGCTCAGCCGGATGGGAACCGGGGACCCATGC
>CAZPXZ010000010.1:31441-43988 GCA_964590405.1 uncultured Rhodobacterales bacterium
GGGCGTTGGCAGTCCGGTAGTCAATGACGCGGTTCGTGCGTGAGAGCGCTCGAAGCATTGCCGAAGTGCCAATGTGGCGAGCCAGTCCTCCTGTCGCGGATTCCAGGATGGTGAATGTGGCGATAGCCGGCGCATCCGTCCCCGAATCGCGTCCAACCCGGATATCTGCTTCCCCATCCAGGAGTGAAGCCAGAAACGTCAACGAGAGTCCGTATTCCTCGAGGTCGGTTACATCAAGAAATGCCGCCGCTACCTCTATGGCAATGCGGGTGTCGAAGACTTCGTTTGCTTGGGTGAGGTAGGCATCCACCGCCGCATGAACACTTGGCGGCGCCTGGACACTGACAAGACCGGCCCCGGGAGAAAGGTTGTAGTGGCCGCGATCAACGATGCTGGCCAGATTGGCGTCAATTTCTTGCCATGCGGCCGATTCAAGGCGTACGCCGGTAGAAAGCGAACCAGATTCGGCCCCGGACTCGGCGGTCTCAAGCGAAAGGTTGGATTGGGCGACAGAAGCGCGAACGGGATAGGTCCGAAACACCCGATCGCTGAATCTCACGACACCGTCGCGGAACCACCAGCCGGCGTCCCACCGATTACCCAAGAGGTTCAGAAAGCCGGACAGGGAGCCCCGATACCTGATCGCGCCTGATCCCTCGTCAATCCGGGCCCGTGATCCCGGCAGCCCAATGTCGGTAACCACCTGAATACCGGTGGCCTGCGTGATCCGCTCGGCAATACTCGCAGGGGAAATCGATTCATGGGTAGTCAAGGCGAATCCGTCAGGACCCTCGAGACCGGCCGGAAAGTCCGGCTCCGGTGCTTCTATGGTTCCGACATCGCCGAGATAGGGGGAGACTTCGCGAATCACCTGACTATGCGACGCACTTTGATCGGCGACCGAAATGGCGCGTTGAACTACTTCCTGCTCAAGCGCCGCAACGGCGTGTTTCTTTGGGTCGGATTCGTCGCATGCCGTGGTAACGACTGAACAGAGGATCGAAGCGGTCCCCAGGAGAATGAACCGGGCAAGAATGCCCGGGGCACGCTGGCGCAAAGCAGTCACTCTGCTTCCAGGCGGACGATGCCGTTCGGATAAAGGCTCAGGACCGGGCGCGGGCTGGCATGAGCAAATCCACCCATGAGCCATTCGAGTGCCTCCTCGAATCCGCCTGAAAACGAGGCATTGGCAGTAATCTCCCAGACGGGGTAGCGATCCGCCTTTTGCGCCGTACGCCCGGCACGAGTTGCAAAGCGCGAGACAGCTTCGAAGAGAGTCTCTCCGGGTTGCACCCGCCAAGGTTCGTCTCGGATTTCCCCGAGTCGCCCGGTTTGTCCAGATGGTGTCGGTTCGTCCGGTGCAGGCGCGACTGACTCGACTCGCGGGGATGGATGCTCGTCAACGGGAATTGCACCGAAAACGCTGTCGCCGGGTTCGGTTCCTTCAGGATTCTGCACTTGTAAGACGTCTGACGGTCCGTGAACATTCTTGGTCAGCACGACCTCAGATCCGGATTGTGCTGTGATGATGATGCGGCTGCGCTCTCCGCCAGGTGGAGTCAGGTCATCGAGACCTTGGCAGCCCTGCAGGCCGAGGACAGTCAGCAAGGGAACAAGAAGGTGGGTGTGGCTGGGCATGGGTCTGGTTGCGCTGGTGGTGTGTTGATGCAGACGGTGCGCTGCACCAGCACCCGGATTCAACACCGAAGCCCGGGACAGGGATCAGAAAACTCGGTGTTTCAGAGGGTTAGATTTGAAGATTGGGGCGCGGAAAAGAAGCCCGTCGGTACCAAAAAAATCACAAAAACATCCGTTCTAGGAATCTTCCAGGATCATTGTCCCGGTGTTTGCGGAACGGTTCCTGCGGCACAGCCGCTGGTGTTCGGATGCAGGAAGGAATCCATATGCAGTGCGGCGCGCTCGGGCGAGTGTGTGAACGAATCACCAACTGGGCATGCCCGGCGCGCGAGACAGCCGTGGGAGCGGCAGTCCCGCCCCGATTCGCTCCCAACCCATGCGCGGCAACGATCCACGTCGTATGACCCGCCGGAGAAGGCGTCGACCGGACATGCGCTCAGGCAGGGACGGGCCGCGCAGCTGTCGCAGGGTTTCGCGCGTGGCGCGGGTCGGGGTAGGGAAAGGCGACTTCGGAAGCCGATGGCACCGCGACACGAGAACCAGAGGCCGTAATCCGCATGAATGTGAATTCCCAGCGGTGACGGCCAGACCGGGGCAGCAAGACGGGTCCATGCCAGGAAGGGCCAGTAGGGCGGGCCTTCGCAGGGAAAGACGGCAAGACCACCCAGTTCGTCCGCCACGGTGGAGATGACCCTTCTGCTCCAGCGGTCCAGCGGGTCAGGGAGCCCATCCAGATACTCGGGAGATGCACAGAAGCACTGCCAGGCATCCTGCTTGGCTGCAGCGGCGAGTACTATCGTACGAACGCCGGGAGGAGAGCCGTCTCCGGGCCGGATTGCCGTTCCAACCGCCTCCAGTCCGTGCTCTGCGAGCCTTCGGTAGACTTGCGCAAAACGAACGGTCAACGCGGTCGATTCAGAAAGGGAAGGGACAAAGACCAACCCAGTCTTGTTGGCCGTGCATCCTGGCAACTGCTCAGGCCGATTCCCATTGCGGTATGGCCGTCACGGGGCTGGTCTACATAGGTTCCAAAGATTCGGTCCCACCATGGAAGATTGAATCCGTAATTGGCGTCCGTCTCTGCACGATGAACAGAATGGTGCACGCGATGCATGTCCGGCGTTACGAGCATCCAGCGCAGGAAACGGTCAATGCGCCGGGGAATTGTGATATTGGCGTGGTTGAACATCGCAGATCCGTTCAGAATAATCTCAAACAGAATTACAGCGATCGCCGATGCGCCGAGGACGTAGACGGCACCGATTTTCAAGACCATTGAGAGCGCAATTTCGATCGGGTGAAAGCGGATCGCAGTAGTTACATCCATGTCGCGGTCGACGTGGTGTACGCGGTGAATCCTCCATAGCACCGGTATCTTGTGGCTAGCCACATGCTGCCCGTAGATCAGGAGGTCGAGCAGAAGCATCGCAAGCACGATCTCCAGCCACACGGGTGCGCCCCAGTGATTGAAGAGACCCCATCCCGATCGCTGAGCATCCCACGCTGCACCGACTGCGGCAGCGGGAAACAAGATGCGGACCACCAGCGTATCCAGGATCACAATCATCCAGTTCGTGAACCATCTGCGTGGCTTGGAAACACGGAGACTGCGTCGGGGAGCGCCGAGTTCCCAGAGTGCCAAGACCGCAAACACTGAGCCGAATGCCAGGACGCGGATCATGGCTTCATGCTCCATGAGCGAAATGCTCATCCGAATTCTCCCATCTGGAAGTTCTGACCCGCTCGACGGGAACAACGGTGTACGTCTACTCCCATCCGGCAGGGACTGGCTGTGGCACGCAGGGCCCCTCGAACCAGCATCCTACGCAGGGCGGGAATGCGTTCTACTACTTGTGCTGTTCCAGCACGGGTGCGCGAAGCGACCTCTCCCGGCAGGCCGGCAAGAAGGGAATAGCCTTCCACGGCCGTGGTTCTGAGCGTGATATCTGCTCGGCGGCGGAGTGCATATTCAGAGAGCAGAAGTCGATCACCAGGATCCAGGCTCTGTTCCAAGGCGCGTTTCCCGAGCCGACCAAGTTCGGCGGCATCAGAAAGGGAGAGATTCAGGCCCTGTGCACCAACCGGCGAAAGAACGTGAGCTGCTTCTCCTGCAAGTGCGATGCGGGACGCGACGATGGTCCGGGCGACGAGGTAGGATTCCGGCCAAGACTTGGGTTCCGAGACTATCTGGAGCCAGTGCTGGCCGTTGCCAATCAAGCGATTGAAGGCTCCTTCAAGTTTGGAACGGCCAGCGCGCAGCAGGCGGGCGGCCCGGTCTCCCGGCAGAACCCAGACGACGGCTGATTTCCCGCCTGACAGGGGCACGAGGGCCGTAGTCTGACGCTCTCCATGAATTTCTATGCAGACGCCGGACTCCAGCCGGTGCGATGCAATTTCGAAGGCAATTACCCGTCGGCCGTGGTTCCATTGCCGGACCTGGATTCCGGCGGTTTCGCGGGTGGTGGACCCTCGACCGTCCGCGGCCACGAGAAGGCGCGCTCGTAGCCGCCTACCATCCGTGAGCAACGCCAGGACCCCATCCTCTCGCCGGGAGATGGCAACAATCCCACCGGGCTGGATACGTTCGATCATGGCGGCATCCTCCGAGGCACAGCAGTCCAACGCCTCTCGCAGTGCTGCATTGGGCGTGTTCCAGGCAAGTGCGTCGACACCGATTTCGGCGGCCCGGAAGTGGACGGCGGCATGGGCGGAACCTGCGTCGAGGAAACGAAACTCTGTGATGGGATGCAGCATCGTATCCAGACGTTCCCAAACGCCGATGGCGCGGAGAAACTCGGCAGATGCCGGCAGAAGCGCAACCGTACGTCCGCTATCCTCCTCTGACGGCCCCATCGGCGCCCGGTCGACACATGCCGTCCTGAGGCCGGCTCGGGCGACAGCAATGGCGACGGCGATGCCAGCCGGTCCGCCGCCGACGACGAGGACATCCTTCTCCAGCATACTTCCTGTGGTCCTGTGCTCCGGTACAGTGTCGCCCCTCGAAATCAGTCGTTGACGGCCTTCACGGGGTCCGCTGCCTTGAATCGGAGGGCTATGCCGTTGATACAGTAGCGAAGCCCGGTAGGTTGGGGCCCGTCGCGGAAGACATGGCCGAGATGGGCATCGCAAGTATCGCAAATGACCTCAGTACGGCGCATGAAGAGACTCCAGTCCGCTCGCTCCCCGACCGAAGCGCCAACTGCAGGACGAGAGAAGCTCGGCCAGCCGGTCCCGGATTCAAACTTGTCTGCCATGTCGAACAACTCGGCGTTGCAGCAGATGCAGAGGAAGCGGCCAGGGGACTTTGGAAAATTGTCATGCGTAAACGGGCGCTCGGTCGCAGCCTGGCGCGTGACCCTGTATGCCTCCGGTGATAGCGACGCGCGCCAATCAGCGTCTGAGCGCTGGACCTTTGTTCCCATCGGATTTCCCCATTTTCTTGTTCGCACCTGTGCGCGCCTCCGGACCGGCCGCGGCAACACGGGGCGGAAGGCACTTTGGCGTGGGAGCCTTGGACCTATATAATACGGTGCTCCGTCCGACAGAGAGGGGTACATTCATGAACGTTCGCCAGATTCTGGCAGGAAAGCCATCACAGGCAGTGGAAACCATTGCCGAAGGTCAACTGGTGGCCCAAGCCGCTTGGAAACTCGCAGATCGGCGGATCGGTGCTCTTATCGTGACACCGGAGTCCGGTAGCGAAGGGAAATTTTCCGGCATTCTTTCCGAGCGGGACATTGTTCGCACGTTGGCGCAACAGGGGTCAGTCTGCCTGGAGCGGCGTGTGGCCGATCTCATGACGCGAGATGTGATTTGTGCCACACCATCGGACAGCATGGACAGTGTGCTTGCCACCATGACCGAGCGACGGTTCCGCCACATGCCCGTTGTGGAAGACGGCATGCTGGTTGGTGTTATCTCCATTGGCGATGCCGTCAAGGCTCGGATCGATGGGCTGGAGAGGGAGAACGCGGCCCTCGCCGACTGGATCAAGAGCGGCTGAAGCGCAACGCACAATTCTTCCCATGGTTCGTGTCGGTCTGTATCCAGGGACGTTCGATCCCATTACCTGCGGGCATCTTGATATTATTCGCCGCGCGGGCGTTCTGGTCGACCGGCTGATTGTTGGAGTTGCCCGGAGCGAAGACAAGAAGCCGCTCTTTCATGTGGACGAGCGCGTGGCGATGCTGCGGGAGGCAGCGCTCGCTTACGACCTCGACGTCGAGGCAGTGCCGTTTGATGGGTTGTTGATGCAGTTTGCGGAGAGAGTTGGCGCTTGCGTGCTGATTCGGGGCCTACGGGCGGTATCCGACTTTGAGTATGAGTTTCAGATGGTTGGCATGAACCGCGCGATCAGCGAGGACATTCAAACCGTCTTTCTGATGGCGGGGGCCGAGCATCAGGCCATTTCTTCCCGCCTCGTAAAGGAAATAGCACGTTTTGGGGGCGATATCTCCCGGTTTGTGCCGCCCGCGGTCCTGACGCGACTCGAGCACAAATTTGCCGGGATCTCGCCATGAATTGTCAGCATGATGGCTGTGGCCGCGTCACCAGACGCATACGGGAGACTCTTCATGAAACACCTGACCGTCCTGCCGATTCTCTTGGCTAGCCTTATGGCAATGCCTTCCAATGCAACTGCCACCGACGCAACCCATCTGGAAATCCAGCTTGAAGGAGGCACGGTGCTCTTGCAATTGCGACCGGACCTTGCCCCCCGGCATGTGGAAAGGATCGTTGAACTTGCCGATGCTGGCTTCTATGACGGTGTTGTCTTTCATCGGGTGATTACCGGCTTCATGGCCCAAACCGGCGATCCAACCGGAACCGGTCGCGGTGGCTCGGGACAGAAGTTGCAGGCCGAGTTCAGTGCGGAGTCCTTCCGCCGGGGAACCGTCGGAATGGCGCGTGCCCAACACCCGGACAGCGCCGACAGCCAGTTCTTCATCTGTTTTGCCGATGCTCCTTTCCTGAATGGTCAGTACACGATTTTCGCGGAAGTGGTCGAAGGCATGGAGCATGTGGATGGAATTCGTGCAGGCGATCCCAACCGCAACGGAATCGTTGAATCTCCGGACCACATGGTACGTGTGCGCTCCCTGCGACGGGGAGCAAAACAATGATCGGGTCTGCACTCCGTGGAGCAATTGCTGGCGTCTTGCTCGCTGCGGGTTTCGGTGTTGCGGCGCAGGCGTCGCAGGAACCGCCGTCCGATTGGAAGCGGGAGTGGCCGGACACGGACTTCTCAGCTTCTCATGTTCAGTTCGGAGAAATCATGTCCGGCGGACCGCCGAAGGACGGCATTCCCGCGATCGACAGACCGCGCTTCGTTCCGGCTGATGTTGCGGATGGGGAACTTCACGCTCGGGAGCCGGTAATGACGCTCATCCATCGGGGCGAAACCCGTGCATACCCGATTCGCTATTTGATGTGGCATGAAATCGTGAATGACGAGATTGGTGGCGAACCCGTCGTGGTTACCTTCTGTCCCCTTTGTAACGCCGGGCTCGTGTTCAAGGCGATGGTGGATGGGCGAAAGCTGACCTTTGGTGTAACCGGCAAGTTGCGGAATTCCGACTTGATCATGTACGACC
Source organism: uncultured Rhodobacterales bacterium (assembly GCA_964590405.1). Lineage (GTDB taxonomy): Bacteria > Pseudomonadota > Alphaproteobacteria > Rhodobacterales > CAZPXZ01 > CAZPXZ01. The sequence continues at coordinate 38,674 of CAZPXZ010000010.1, forward strand.
GGGAGACGGAGAGTTGGTGGCAACAATACGAGGGCCAGGCGATCATCGGAGATTACGCGAAGGAGGGCGCCGTGCTGGAGCAAATTCCCGTAGCGATAGAAAGCTGGGCAGCATTCCTGGAGCGCGAGGACGACACCAAGTTGGTCCTCAAGGCTCAGGATCCGCAGATTCGACCGTATGGCAATAACCCGTACAGAGGTTACGATTCGCTATCGCGACCCTTTCTTTATTCCGGGGACCTGTCCGCATTGTCGGAAACTGGTTTGAATCCCCTGGACCGGGTCGTTCGCGTGGGAGGGCATGCCTGGCCACTGGAACGCGTTCGCGAAGAGGGCGTGATTCGTGAAGAAGGACTCCAGATTTCCTGGACGAGTAGGACCCATGCCTCCGCCCTGGATACTGCTGCGATTGCCGAAGGCCGTCCGATTCCAAGTATCCTTGTCGAGGATGAGGAAGGCAATCCTGTCGCACACGAGATTGTCTTCGCGTTCGTCTTCCTGGCGTTTCAGCCGGATGGCAAATGGCAACTTGGCGGAGGCTCGATGGCGAACGCGGCCCGAAATGGTCAGTGATAGACAGCGGAGTTCCGGACATCTCCGCGGCAACGGACGACAACCCTTACGGTTTTGATCTTCCCGAGGACAGGATAGCACTTCGGCCGGCGGAGCCTCGGAGTTCTGCCAGAATGCTGTTTACAGGTCCCGGTTGCGGGATCCGTGATCTGTTCGTCCGCGACCTTCCTGGTTGCTTGTCGCCCGGCGACCTGCTGGTTGTCAACGACACCCGCGTATTGCGCGCCCGGATTCGTGGGAAGCGGCTGCGGGGGTTCGGCCAGGCGGGCATCGAGATCACTTTGCTCAGACCGTTGGATCGCGGGAGGTGGCAGGTTCTCGCCCGGCCACTGAAACGCTTGGCCGCCGGCGACAGGATCGAATTCGGGAGGACACTGTTGGCAAAGGTTGAGGCCCGCACCAGGGACTCGGCCATTTTGGAGTTCGACCGGACGGGCAAGGCATTCCACCGCGCCTTGCAGGAAATCGGGGAACTTCCCTTGCCTCCTTACATCTCACGGCATCGGCCGGTCGACATGCGCGACGATGTACACTACCAGACCATCTTTGCGAACACGCCTGGTGCAGTTGCTGCTCCAACGGCCGGATTGCACTTTGATGGCCCGCTCCTCGATTCCCTCCGGGAGCGGGAGGTGCGAATGGCGCGGGTTACACTGCATGTTGGCGGCGGAACGTTTCTGCCGGTCCGTCCAGATGGTGGTAAGTCGACTGCCTTGGTGGCGGAGTGGGGTACCGTTGGAGCGGGCGCAGCGACGGAAGTGAATTCCGCGCTTTCGCGCGGCAGCAGAGTGATTGCTGTTGGAACGACAACCCTTCGTTTGCTCGAGACGGTTGCCGCCGCGGACAGTCCGTTCCGTCCCTGGGAAGGTGAAACAACGCTCTTCATCCGGCCGGGCCACCGGTTTCGGATCGTCCGAGGTCTGCTCACGAACTTCCACCTTCCCAATTCGACGCTGTTCGTTCTCGCCTGCGCATTTCTTGGTACCCGGCGATGCCGGGACGTATACCGGCACGCACTGGACAACAACTACCGGTTCTACTCGTACGGCGACGCCAGCCTGCTCTATCGAGATTGAATGCCGGATATTGTTCTTTGCGACACGCAAGTGTCGTATTTCCACAATCATTCCTACTCGTCCCAACGCAGGATTCCTGCCCCTCGCGGGAGCGCGATTCGTTTGGCGGGAACAGGCAATGCTCTCCGTGCTGCGCAATTCCTGGGCCTTGATGCTTGGCACCGCCATGATCATGACCGCTCACGGGCTCAGTTCGACGCTGATCGGTGTTCGGGGCGCGCAACTGCAGTTCGGAGATCTGTATCTCGGCCTGATCATGGCCGGCTACTTCATCGGATCTCTTGCGGGTTCGGTGGTCGCACCGCACCTGATTCAGCGCGTTGGCCATGTCCGCGTCTTTGCCGCATTCGCCTCAGCAGCCTCCGCCACTCTTGTCCTCTTTCCGGCACTGGAGAACCCGGTGTTCTGGTTCATCCTGAGGCTGCTGAACGGAGCATGCATGGCGGGGTCATACGTGGTTGCTGAAGCATGGCTGAACGGGATCAACACAAACCAGCGTCGTGGGCAGGCGCTCGGCTTGTACTTGCTGGTACAGCTTGTTGGAATCCTCGTTGGCCAGGTGATTATCGGATATGGCAATCCGGACGGATATGTGCTTTTCGTTGTCGGTACAGTCTTTGTCTCTCTCGCAATCGGCCCGGTCCTCCTGAGCACCGCGCCGGTTCCGCTGCACACGACCATCGGGCCGATGTCCTTTGCGGAACTGTTTCGTGCCTCTCCACTCGCCTTCATGGGAATGATCTTCATGGGTCTGCTGTTCAGCACAATGTCTGCGATGATGGCGGTGTACGGAGTGAACATCGGACTATCGGTTGTGGAAATCGCCGTGCTGGTCTCTGCCACGTACATTGGTGGCACCCTCTGGCTCTATCCGGCGGGCTGGCTGTCCGACAAGTTGGGGCGGCGACCCATCGTGATCGGGCTGGCAATCACGGGTGCGGCCGCTTCTCTGGCCGCAGGATTGATCGGCTCGGGAGGATGGATGCTGTTTGCGCTTGTGGGGATCATGGGCGCGGCGATTTCGCCGATCTACTCCGTTCTCGGCGCTCATGCCAACGACCGGGTGGAGTTCGACCGCATGGCGGCATGCAGTGCCCGGCTCATTTTTCTGCAGGGGCTTGGGGCCGCCATCGGGCCGCCTGTAGCCGGCGCCGCAATGTCCATCGTCGGTCCATCAGCCTACTTTCCACTGATCGCGTTGCTGGCAGGATCTCTCGGCATCCTTGCGGCGTGGCGTGTTGCCCAGCGGGAGCCGGAGGCTCCCGAGGAAACGGTTGGTTTTGTGCCTCTTCCGGTCCGCAGTACAGTCGTGGCAGCCGAGATGTATGCGGAAGCCGTGCAGCAGGACGGAACGGAACCGTCGGACGCTTGATCGAACCCGTCTGACCGGCGGGTGAAAGAACTTTCGGATTGTTCCCTTGTGCCCCATGTCCAACTCGGAGCCATTGGTGGAGGGGCTTTCTGAGTGCCTTTCCTCCGGTATAGTCTCCTCGGGGTGCAATGCGTGGAATGGCACTGCTGTGCCCGGTCGTTAGCCCCGGCAGGAGGGTGGAAATGTTGGAACGCGCCGAGCTTGCGGGGGTTGCCCGACGGGCAGAACCGTTCGCTCCCATGGAGGAAGTAGAATCCTGCACGGTCGATGCCAGTGGCATGACCGACGACTGGCGCTCCTTGCGTGCAGACCGGACCCGGTCCATCACGCTCCTGTTCGAGGACCAATGGCACAAGGCTTGCGCAGCCGTCGGGCGGGAACTTCCCTGGACCTCGCGGCGAAGCAATTTCCTGATCCGAGGAATGCGTAATCCAGGCGCCGTCCCGCAGAGGATCCGGATAGGAGACCAAGTGGTGCTGGAGGTGACCGGTGTCTGCGATCCTTGTAGCAGGATGGATCGGGCATTCGATGGGTTGTGTGCAGCGCTGGAGACATTCGGCCGTGGGGGGCTGACCTGTACTGTGGTCGAAGGTGGCAAGTCCGCAATTGGCGACAGTGTGGCTGCGATCGGCTTGCCGGCCGCGGACGGGACCGGTGCGTGTCGTGCCTCTGCATCCGAGGTGCTGCACTTCTGGTTTGATGAGACGCCACCGGAAAGGCACTTTCGGGCGGACCCGGAGGTTGATCGCAAGATACGAGAGGGTTTCGCAACTGTGCGGGAAGTGGCATTGCGGGGTGCGCTGCGTCCGTGGGAGGAGGAAGCGGACAGTTCGCTCGCCCTCCTGATTCTGCTCGACCAATTCTCTCGCAACCTGTTTCGGGGCGAAGCGCGAGCGTTCGAGGCTGATGCGGCGGCCCGAGACATCGCGGCCCGTGCGATAGCCCGGGGCTTTGATCGAGCGGTCTCCGAGGCACGGCGAAGGTTCTTCTATCTGCCGTACATGCACTCGGAGGACCTGGGGGATCAGGATCGTTGTCTGGAACTCTATCAGGCCGGTCTCCCGAATGATGAATTGGGCCTATATCATGCCGGGAAACACCGTGAAGTGATCGCACAGTTCGGCCGCTTCCCCTATCGCAATGCGGCGTTGGGCAGGGAGACGACCGCGGAGGAAGAGGCGTTCCTGGCCGGAGGCGGCTACGCTCCCTGATTCAGGGATGCGTTCTGACGGACAGGGGAACGGGTTGGCGATGTCAGAGTCCAATTTTGATGTGATCGTGGTCGGTGCGGGCCCAGGCGGGTATGTTGCGGCGATTCGGGCCGCGCAGCTCGGCATGAATACGGCGATTGTGGAACGGGAAAACCTGGGCGGCATATGCCTGAATTGGGGGTGCATCCCGACCAAGGCACTGCTCCGGTCGTCCGAAGTTTACCACCTCGCCCGAAACGCCACCGAATTCGGCCTCAAGATGGAGGCGGTCGGCTTTGATCTTGAGGTCATGGTCGCGCGGTCCCGCAAAATCGCCGGACAACTCAATGCCGGCGTCAAGCACTTGCTTCGCAAGAACAAGGTATCGGTTCACATGGGGGATGGCCGATTGCTTGCGTCGAGTGTCGTCGAAGTACGCGACAGCGATGGCGCAACCGAGCGCTTGGAGGCTCCGAACATCATTCTTGCTCCTGGGGCCCGAGCCCGGGAATTGCCCGGAATTGAGGCGGATGGCAGGCTGGTCTGGAGCTACCGCCACGCCCTCTTGCCGGACTGCATGCCGCAAAGGCTCCTGGTGATTGGGTCGGGAGCGATCGGTATCGAGTTCGCCCATTTCTTTGGGGTTCTGGGCGCGGAAGTTTGTGTTGTAGAACTCCTGGACCGAATCCTTCCCGCGGAAGATGCGGAGATCTCGGCGTTTGGGGCAAATGCGTTCCGAAAGCAGGGTATGGAACTCTTGACCAGTGCAAAGGTGACGGGACTGGCAAGAGGAGAGCATTCCGTCACGGCTATGATCGAGCAAGGCGGGAATTCCATGGAGCGGGAGTTCGACCGCGTCATTTCCGCCGTTGGAATTACCGGCAACGTCGAGAATCTTGGTCTCGAGGATGTCGGTGTCGAGGTCGACCGTGGCCATATCAAGGTAGACGGGCAGTGCCGTACCGGAATTGAGGGAATTTGGGCGATCGGGGATGCGGCCGGTCCGCCTTGGCTGGCGCACAAGGCATCACACGAAGGCGTATCCGTGGCGGAAGCTATCGCGGGACAGGAGCCGCACTGGCTGGCGCGGGGTACGGTTCCAGCC
>CAZPXZ010000010.1:43998-58535 GCA_964590405.1 uncultured Rhodobacterales bacterium
AGGAAGTGCGGGTTGGCCGGTTTCCCTTGATCGGGAACGGCAAGGCAATCGCGCTCGGAGATTCGGAGGGGTTTGTGAAGACCGTATTCGACGCCCGCACCGGAGCGCTGCTCGGAGCCCACATGATCGGACCAGAAGTAACCGAGTTGATCCAGGGTTTTGCGGTGGGTATTGCGCTGGAGACTACCGAGGCAGAATTAATGCAGACCGTGTTTCCGCATCCCACAGTTTCGGAGGCAATGCACGAATCCGTGCTTGATGCCTATGACCGAGCCATCCACTTCTAGTCGACCGGGCGGTGCCGCCCGGTCGTCCACGAATCCAGCAATCCGGCATCCGGAGAAGGCCCACCGTCCAGATTCCCGCGCGCTGCGGAAGCCGCCATGGATCCGAGTTCGTGCGCCGAGCGGAGAGGGATACCGGAGAACATCCAGAATCGTTCGGGAGAACGGGCTGGTCACGGTCTGCCAGGAGGCCAGTTGCCCGAATGTCGGCGAATGTTGGAGTCAAGGCCATGCGACATTCATGGTGATGGGCGATACATGTACGCGCGGTTGTGGATTTTGCAACGTGGCGACGGGGCGGCCGGAGCCACTGGACCTTTTCGAGCCCGCAAGGGTTGCGCAGGCCGTGGAACGCCTCGGATTGCGTCATGTTGTGGTGACCTCGGTGGATCGGGACGACCTTGTCGACGGCGGTGCCGAGCACATTGCACGAACAGTGCGGGCCGTCCGCCGGCACAATCCCGAAACGACCATCGAAGTGTTGACTCCCGATTTTCTGCGCAAGGATGGCGCCTTGGAAATGGTGGTCGAATCCCAACCTGATGTATTCAACCACAACCTGGAAACTGTGCCTTCGCTCTATCCCACCGTTCGTCCCGGCGCCCGGTACTTCCATTCCCTGCGATTATTGCAACGGGTAAAGGAACTTGATCCAATGAGCTTTACCAAGTCCGGGCTGATGGTCGGACTTGGGGAGAATCGCATCGAAATTCACCAGGTGATGGACGATATGCGATCTGCGGACGTGGATTTCCTCACCATCGGTCAGTACCTGCAACCGACGCCCAAGCATCATCCCCTTGCCCGTTTTGTCACGCCGGACGAGTTCAGCGCTTTCGAAAAAACTGCCTATGCGAAGGGTTTCCTGATGGTTTCGGCCACGCCGTTGACCCGTTCTTCCTATCATGCCGGAGAGGACTTCGCGGCGTTGGTCGAGCGGCGCCGTTTGCGCTTAGGCGGCTAACGGGCCTCTGGCCGCCTCTTGGTCGTCGTATGCCGGGACATGCCGAAAAGAGGCGCGTCGCATACAGCGCGGAGCAAATGTTTGCGCTGGTTGCCGATGTCGATTCCTATGCTGACTTCCTGCCTTGGTGCGCAGCGTCGAAAATCTATCAGCGAACAGTACTACCTGAAGGGGATGGAGAAGTGGTGCTCGCACGGCTCCTGATCTCCTTCCGGGTGTTCCGGGAGACCTTTACCTCCCGGGTTACCCTCCATCCAGCCACACGTACCATCGATGTCCACTATCTGGAGGGGCCATTCCGCCACCTGGATACGCATTGGCGTTTCGTGCCGCTGGAAGGCGGAGACTGCGAGGTGGATTTCAGTGTCGACTTCGCGTTCCGGAGCGCTGTACTCGACAGGATCGTCGGGGGACTCTTCCATCATGCCATGGAGCGAATCGTAATCGCCTTCGAGGCCCGTGCCGAGGCGCTGTACCGCACCACAGGGACGGATGCGCGGAAACAGGGTGCTGAAGCTCCGAACGGGGGCGATTGAGGGAGAACAGGCCCTACTGGTTGTCAGACGCCGAGGGATTGCGGTGCGAATGTCATTGTTCGACAACAGATGGCCATGCAGTTTGCCTGCTTCCATCAAGGAAATGCATGCTGGATCGAGAAGCGTTGTGACCCGTCTGTACTGGTTCCCTTTCACGAAATTCGGGAACAGAACGGCACCGGGTCCCGCAGGGAGAGTTTCGCGGTGGGAAGAGGAAAGACGAATGGGCAGTGGTGGTGATCCGGGAGGAGCGGGTGGCCGCGATCCAGTGGAGACGTGGAGAGACGTCGTGAACCGCACGGCCGACGCAGCGGACCGCCGGCGAGCACAGACGGTGTCCCCGGACATCATTGCGACCAGCCACTTCGTGTTCCGGTAGTTGCGGCACGTGACCGGCCCCTACCGCGAAAATTGCAGCGGAGTTGGGCTGGCGGTCACCGGATGCATCATTGCAGGCCGACACGATTCGTGCTGCTTGGTTACGTGAGTTCAGGGTGCTGCCGGAATCGGGCCAGGGGATCCGACGAATCCAGGCATCGGCCAGATTCTCTCCGGGGTTCCCACCGGAAGCGAGCCGCCAATGTCCTTGCCGCCGAATTGCACTCGCAACGTCGAATTGCGTGGCGCAGCCATGATCTAGCTGGGTATAATTTGGTGGAGTCTCAAGGGAACCTCGATTCGGCTCCAGCAGCCACTCGCATGTTGCCCTGACTGTCAGGTTGTATGGAAAGGTGGACGCGATGAAAACGCTGGCGAAAGGAATTGCAATTGTCGCCATTCCGGTGCTCGGAGCTTGTGGCCCCCAGGGTGAAGGGGAGGCGATAGGGACCGTAGCCGGTGCGGTGATTGGCGGTTTGGCGGGTTCAGAGGTCGGTAGTGGCAGCGGAAGGGATATCGCCATTGCTTCAGGAGCGGTGCTCGGCGCCATACTTGGTGCAGAAGTTGGACGGCGGCTCGATGAGCATTCCCGCTTGGTTGCGCAGAATGCCCAGCAGAGAGCCCTTGATGAGGGCCAGGTCGGCGAGGCGATCGTCTGGGAAAGCCCGAACAACACGGGTGGGCCAGCTTCGGGCCAGGTGGTTGTGGTGCAATCCGGCCAGGACAATCGCGGTCGAACATGCCGGGAATACAACCACGAGGTAACCATCGCCGGGGAGACCGAAACCGTGGTTGGAGTGGCTTGTCGAGGCGACGACGGTCGCTGGACCAAAATTTCCTGAACTCTGCGGGCCCGGCTGCATTCCAGGCCTTCGGATCTATGGACGGCATGTGTCCGATTTGATCGGTGAGCGTGCACTTGCTTGCCGATGGGACGGGGCTTCAGTCAGTCGTGGACGTCTCCGAGTTGAAGCAGCAGCTTCAAGGCGTGCTGGACGCTCACTTCGCGAACCATTGCCCGTCCCCGAGGACCGAATTCGAAACGGTGCGAAATGGGCAACTGGTCCCTACGCGCGGTACCAATGAACACGAGCCCTTCCGGTTTGCAGGGCGACCCCCCCGGTCCGGCGATGCCGGTGATGGAGACGGCGCATTGGGCATGCGAAACCGCCAGCGCGCCTTCGATCATTGCCTGCGCCACCTCCGCCGAGACCGCACCATGTCTCGAGATCAGGTCTGGAGGTACATGTAGCAAGTCCACCTTGGATTGGTTTGAGTAGGCGACAAAGCCACAGTCAAGAACTTCTGAAGAACCCGGGATGCTGGTCAAGGCGCCCGCCAGCAGCCCTCCCGTGCAACTCTCCGCGGTCACGATGCGTAGACCAGCCTTCCGGTGTGTAGCCACCACGCATGCCGCGAGTTCTAGCTTGGCCGATGCGGTTTCAGCCAAGGATCGCATGATACGCCCAACCAGTCAGCAGGGTGCCCATGCCAGCTATGGCACCGGCTGCGACATCGTCTGCCATGATCCAGAATGCGCCGCTGCGACGATCCAGCAAGGAAATCGGCCATGGTTTCACGATATCCACAAGACGAAAAAGAACGAAGGACATGACCCAACCGGGCCAAAGCACAAGGGGACTGTCGTCGACATGGTGCAGTATGGCGGAGAGCGGGAGAACGGCGAGGAACTGTCCAGCAATCTCGTCGATCACGATCTCCGGCGCATCATCTCTTCCCCGATGGGGAAGATGCCGTATCGCCCAAAGTCCCGCCGCGGTGAAGAGGGCAAAGCCAGCCAGTACCAGGAAGAATCCGCCCGCGATCACGAGGCCGAGAGCCAGTAGCAGTGCGAAAGCGGAACCGAAGGTTCCCGGTGCATAGGGCAAGCGTCCGAGCCCAAATCCCTCCGCAACGAGTCGTGAAAGCCGAGGGGCAGGCCCCATGGCGATCATGCCCGGGCACGCAATGTTGCAAGCGAAATTGCTGCGATGCCTTCACCTCGTCCGGTGAAACCGAGGCGTTCCGTCGTGGTCGCCTTGATTGATACCCGATCCCGGAGCACGCCCAGCCTTGAGGCCACGGTTTTCCTCATGGAAAGCCGGTGGGGCGCAATACGGGGCAGTTCGCAGATCAGAGTGATATCAACCCCAAGTGGTTCGAATCCTGCTTGCGCGGCGCGAGTGACTGCATCTTCCAGGAATACCTCGGATGCACAGTTCTTCCATTGCGGGTCAGATGGGGGAAAGTGCTCTCCAATGTCTCCGTCTGCGATGGCGCCATAGATGGCGTCCGTAAGCGAGTGGAGGCCGACATCTGCGTCCGAATGCCCCTGGAGGGACGGGCAGTCCGGAATCCAGACACCGCAAAGGCGTGTGCCGGTTCCGTCCTTGAACGCATGCACATCGAAACCCTGGCCGATACGAAGTTCGGGGCCGGCCAGGACGCTACGTTGTGCAGAAGCGAGGTCCTCCGGATTTGTCAGCTTGATGTTGTCCGGGCTGCCTTCGACGCAGGCGACGGCGATGCCAGCCCGTGCCGCGACAGAAGCATCGTCAAAGCAATTCTCGCCGATGGAAGCCTCATGCGCGGACAGGATGGCCTGGTAGCGAAACCCTTGCGGAGTCTGGGCCCGGCGAAGGCCGTCGCGGTCCATGGGCTGTCGGCACATTCGCTGTGGATCAATGCCCCACACCCCATCGGAAATCCTGATCGCCGGTATGATGCCGTCATGGTGCGCGAGTCCGTCCAGAACCCGTGTAATCGTGGCAGAATCGACGAAGGGCCGCGCTGCGTCGTGGATCAGGACGTGCTCGGGCGGGTCTCCGATCAGCGCGCGAAGTCCCGACAATGACGAGTCCTGTCGATGCGTGCCGCCATGGACAGGGTCGCGGAGGTGAGGACAGGCCAGGTTCCCGACGGCCCGATCGTAGAGAGGCCGGTCCTTCGAAGCGATAACCGGCTGCACGATATCGATGCCTGGATGCGCGAGAAAGGTCTCGAGTACATAGCCCAACGGAGGACGACCGCCGAGATCACGGTATTGCTTGGGCACCGGTCCTCCGGCTCGAACGCCCCGACCCGCGGCAAGAACGACCGCAGCTGTTTTCATTCGCCGCCTTTACCCTTCGGCGGTCTTGCCGCTCGCTTCTGCAGCAGAAAGGCTGGCGCCATGTCCCCGAAGGTCAGTGGCGCTCCGGTTTCTGCGCGTGCATCCTGATGCATCACGGATTTTTGTTTCTGCCGTTTCTTCGGAGGACGTATACGGTCGTCGTTTTCCGTCGCAATTTTCCCCTTGCCGGCCACCTCGTCAACTGCTGCTCCGTCAGTGAATTGTCGACTTCTCTTCTTCGACCGATGTGGGCCGACATCATCGGTGCTCGGTTCGGAATGGAGGCCCTCCAGAGAGGTGCCAATGCGTGCTTCGATCTGCGCAAGGTCGTCACGTTCACTGTCATCGCAAATCGTGATTGCCGTGCCGGACCGACCGGCACGAGCCGTGCGTCCGATCCGGTGGACATAGGCCTCCGCCCCGAGCGGAACCTCGAAGTTGAAAACATGGCTGACCGTCGGAATGTCCAGGCCCCGCGCGGCTACATCGGATGCGACCAGCACCGGGATTTCCGAATTCCGAAATGCCGCAAGCGTTGCCATCCTCTGGTGCTGGTCGATATCGCCATGTAGTGCACCCGCCGAAACACCTGAATCACGGAGCGCTTCATGTAGATTGCGAACCGTGCTCTTGCGGTTGCAGAATACGATGGCGTTTGTGATCTCGCCCTCAAGGCCCTGGAAGCAGTTCCGCAGCGCGTCATACCGGGCTTTGTCGCGCCTCCGTGATGGACTCCGAATACGGATGACGCATTGTCGCACGCGTTCGACGGTGGTCGCAGGGGGTGAGACCTCCACACGCACGGCGCTCGGAATAAACTCGTCGGCTAGGCGCGCGATCTCGCTGGGCATGGTCGCGGAGAAGAGGAGTGTCTGTCGAGAAAAGGGGAGGAGGCGGAAGATCCGCTCTACATCCGGAATGAACCCCATGTCAAGCATCCGGTCCGCTTCGTCGATGACGCAGATCTGGACACCCGTGAGCATAAGCCGTCCGCGCTCGAAATGGTCCAGCAGTCGGCCGGGCGTCGCGATCAGGACATCTACGCCCCGATCGATACGGGCATTCTGCTCCGCGAACGACACGCCTCCGATGAGCAAAGCCATGGACAGTTTGTTGTACTTTCCATAGGTTTCGAAACTCGCCGCGACCTGTGCGGCCAGTTCGCGGGTCGGGCACAGAATCAGGCTCCGCGGAATTCGCGCACGCGCCCGGCCCTCAGCCAGTACCGTCAGGATCGGAAGGGTGAATGCGGCTGTCTTCCCGGTTCCAGTTTGCGCAATTCCGAGTACATCGCGGCCGTCGAGTACGGCGGGTATCGCCTGTGTCTGGATGGGAGTCGGTTCTCCGTATCCGGAATCCTCCACAGCCCGCATCAGGTCGGGAGGAAGGCCAAGATCGGCGAAGGTCATGATTGTGCGCCTTTCAGCCTCAAGACGGGCGCATGTGGCTTGCGGTTCAGGTAGAGGCGACAGGTATCCGGATACCGCGTGGCGCCGTCCCGGACCTGCATCGCCCCGTTCCACATGTTCAGATCAGGTCGCACCAATCGCATCCAGCGCCTGCGCCAGGTCCGCCAGGATGTCATCAATATGCTCAATTCCCACTGACAGCCGGACATAGCCCGGGCTGACGCCGGTTGCAAGTTGCTCTTCACGGCTCAACTGCGAGTGGGTCGTTGTCGCGGGATGAATCGCGAGGCTCCTTGCATCGCCGATATTGGCGACATGGTAGAGAAGCTGGAGCGAGTCGATGAATTTTCGTCCGGCATCGGCACCGCTCTTAAGTTCGAAGCCGACAAGGGCGCCATAACCTCCGTCCAGATACCGGTCCGCACGTTCGCGGGTTCGCCCGGTCTGATGTCCAGGGTAGTTCACCAGCGAAACTTCCGGCCGGGCAGCCAGGAAATCGGCCACTGCTGCTGCGTTGCGGGAATGTTCCCGAATTCGGAGTGGAAGCGTTTCCAGCCCCTGCACGGTGAGGAACGAGTTGAACGGGCTCAGCGCCGAGCCCAGATCGCGAAGGAGTGTCACCCGCGCCTTGATGATGTAGGCAATCGGTCCGAGTGGCTTGACCGCGTCCACCCAGACAGCGCCATGGTAGCTGGGGTCCGGTTGGTTCAGGAGGGGTTGCCGTTCCGGGAAGGACTCCCAGTCAAAATTGCCGCCATCCACCAGTGCGCCACCGATGGAGTTGCCGTGACCACCGATATACTTGGTGGTGGAGTAAAGGACCACCGCAGCGCCATGGTCCAATGGCCGGCAGAGAACAGGCGTGGCGGTATTGTCCACGATCAACGGGATGCCCATTTCGCGGCCGATATCGGCAACTTCCCGGATGGGGAAGACGTGCAACTTCGGGTTGGGTAGTGTTTCCGCGTAATAGGCGCGGGTGCGGTCATCCGTCATTCTCCGGAACGACTCCGGGTCCTCGGGGTCCGCGAAACGAACGTCCAGACCCTGCTGACGGAGGGTATTGTTGAACAGGTTCCATGTCCCGCCATAGAGGTCTGTTGAACTCACGATGTTGTCGCCTGCTGTGGCAAGGTTCTGAAGCGCAAAAGCCGAGGCGGCCTGCCCGGAGGCGAGCGCCAGCGCCGCTACACCCCCTTCAAGGGCGGCAAGGCGTTTTTCGAGCACATCCGTTGTGGGGTTCATGATCCGCGTGTAAATGTTCCCGAGTTCCTTCAGTGCGAACAGGTTTTCCGCGTGTCCTGTATTCTCGAACTGGTAGGACGTCGTCTGATAGATCGGAACAGCAACGGCGCCGGTGGCCGGGTCGGCCCGGAATCCTGCGTGAAGAACTGCGGTTTCCGGGTGCCGCGTTACATCGGTCATGCAAGTGCCTTTCGTGTTATGTTGATTCGAGGGGTGGAGAATCGCCAATCTGCAACAGGACTTCTGGCACAGCGAAAGCTGGTTGCCCTTTATGTTTGCGAGCCCTTTGCCGGAGGGGCTATTTTCGCACAGGGGTTGACGAGACGCAACCGGAAGTTGGTCCTGAACGGTGAACAATGCGCTCACGATCGCAGTTTCTGCCAGGAAGGTCTTGATTGCGGTTCATGTCTCTTCGCGCAACCGGACTGAAGTCTGCAATACAGCACCTGACCGGAGCTCGAGTATATTGGCATGGAGGAGTTGCCGAGTCCGACGTTGTTCTCGGTGAGCCTCAATTTTGCGGCTTTACTATCTGGATTCGCCGCATCGCGCTGTTGCGATGCGGTCCGTCTACTGCTCCTGCCATCAATCTTGCGGAAGCCATGGCCGTCCGTTTGCCGTCGGGAACCGACCGGGAGACCCACAGAATGCAAGAGACCGCTTGCACGTCAAACCTCAGAAACCGCAAGACCGCGCGGGAAACCCGCTGTCGTCCGCGCTATACAGCAAAACGGGACACACGCAGGGCAAGCGCATGAGACAATTCTCAGAATCCGGTTTGCAGTATTCTACGGAAACCAACCGACAAAGGGTTCGGAACCCACAGTTCCGCGTTCTTCCTCCTCGTGCATCGAGGCGAGAGAGAGGCCGGTGTTGTCGTTTGATTTGAGCCTCATGTAGTCAATGATGAATGGCGGACGGGGTTTCGGATGCCGCATTTGACCATTGAGTATTCCAGTAATCTGGACGGTGACATCGACATCGCAGGTCTCTGTGAATCGTTGCGTTGCGCAATGGTCGAAACCGGCGCGTTTCCGATGGCTGGCATCCGGGTGCGGGCTTTGCGTTGCGAACACTGGGCAATCGCTGACGGCGAACCGACTCATGCGTTCATCGACATGTCCATTCGGCTGCGGGCCGGGCGGTCCGATGCAGTCCGAAAGGCCGCGGTATCACATGTTTTCTCTGCCGCGGAATCCTTCCTGCGCGATATCCTGAATGTTCGTTCACTCGCACTTTCCATCGAGATGCGGGAAATCGATCCGGATGCTTCGCTAAAGACCGGTAGCGTTCGAAAGCACTTGAAAGGAAACTGAGGCGTGCCGTCATTGAGAGAGAATCTCGCAGTCCTCGACAAGACCCTCAATCGTTTTCGCGGTCGGGGCATTTTGAACAGGATTGGCGGAGTGGATCGTGAGGCGGAGGGCGGGGCGGTATTCGAGTCCGTTTCACCTGTAGATGACAGCCCGATATGCGTTGTTGCGCGAAGTACCGCCAGGGATGTGGATGCCGCTGCGACAGTTGCAGCCGACTCGTTTCCCGGGTGGCGTGATTGCCCGGCCACGGAACGGCGGCGAATACTCCACCGTATCGCCGACCAGATCGCGGCGCGGGCTGCCGAGATCGCGGTGTGTGAGAGTTGGGACACCGGTCAGCCGATCCGCTTCATGGCGAAGGCTGCTGTGCGCGGTGCCGAGAACTTCCGCTTCTTTGGAGACCGGGCGCCTTCGGCGCGCGATGGGCAGATGTTGCCCTCGGAAACCCTGATGAATGTGACCACCCGGGTCCCCATCGGCCCCGTCGGCGTGATTACGCCGTGGAACACTCCCTTCATGCTCTCGACCTGGAAGATCGCACCTGCGCTCGCTGCCGGCTGTACTGTTGTTCACAAGCCCGCGGAGTTGTCTCCGCTCACTGCGCGCATTTTGCTCGAAATCGCCGAGGAGGCCGGCTTGCCGCCCGGTGTATGGAATCTCGTCAACGGCATCGGTGAAGAGGCGGGTTGTGCGCTGACAGAGCATCCGGCGATTCGGGCGATCGGGTTCGTCGGCGAGAGCCGCACAGGTTCCCGGATCATGCGCCAGGGCGCGGATACGCTGAAACGCGTCCACTTCGAACTTGGTGGGAAGAACCCGGTGATCGTATTTGACGACGCCGATCTTGACCGGGCACTCGATGCCGCTGTTTTCATGATCTACTCTCTGAATGGCGAGAGATGCACTTCTTCCTCCCGGTTGCTGCTGCAGTCTTCGGTCGTGGAAGAGTTTCTCGCGCGCCTCATCGCCCGCGTGGAGGGGATCCGCGTCGGCCATCCGCTGGACCCCGCAACCGAAGTTGGGCCGTTGATAGACGAATCCCATCTCGGGAAAGTTCTTTCCTACTTCCGCATTGCGCGCGACGAGGGCGCCACCGTTGCATCGGGTGGCAACCGCATTGGTGATACAGGATGCTACGTACAACCGACGCTGTTTACGGACGCCGATCCGCGCATGAGAATTGCACAGGAAGAGATTTTTGGACCGGTTCTTACTGCAATTCCCTTCGAGACAGAGGCGGAGGCACTTTCCATCGCCAACGGTGTACGGTACGGATTGGCGGCATATGTCTGGACCAACGACCTCGCCCGCGCCCTGCGAGTGAGCAACGCTCTCGAAGCCGGAATGATCTGGGTGAATTCGGAGAATGTTCGCCATCTGCCGACACCGTTCGGCGGTGTCAAAGCGAGTGGTATTGGCCGCGACGGTGGCGACTGGTCCTTTGAGTTTTACATGGAGCAGAAACACGTTGCCTTCGCCCTTGGAAGACACTTCATCCCCCAACTCGGGACTGGGCGTGCAGGCTGAGGCGGGAGACCATCATGCCGATGCCCGAGCTTGTCCTTCATCCGCCGTTCAACATCGTGCGGGTCAGTCATGTCGGATATTCCGTACGCGACTTGGCAAAGAGCCGAGCTTTCTATGTCGACACGATCGGACTGCAGGTAACGTATGAGGACGCGGGCTGGTTGTACCTTCGCGCGATGGAAGAACGGGGACACCACTGCTTGGCGCTGCGGCAGGGTACCGAACCGTCCGTGGAAGTTCTAGGTTTCAAGGTGTTTGAAGAGAAGGACCTTGACCGTGCGGAAGCGCACTTTCGCACCCAGGGACTGGCTGCGGAGTGGGCTGACCGTCCATTTCTGGGCCGTACTCTCCGCGTTCAGGATCCGTGGGGAACTCCACTGGAGTTCTACAGCCAAATGGAGCAGTTCGAGCCCATCCACCAGCGCTATGCCCTCTACCATGGTGCAAGACCCCTGCGAATTGACCACGTAAACCTGTTCTCTCCGGATGTCGACGCGGCTGCCTCGTTTTACGCTTCGCTCGGCTTCCGACTTACCGAGTACACGGAGGACGATGCCAGCGGCCGTCTCTGGGCAGTCTGGATGCATCGCAAGGGCGGCGTGCACGATATTGCCCTCACCAACGGAGTGGGACCCCGCCTTCACCATGTCGCTTTCTGGGTTGCCAATCCACTACATGTCATCGACCTGCTCGATCTCATGGCAACAAGCGGTCATGTCTCCAGCATCGAGCGCGGACCGGGGCGACATGGTATCTCGAATGCGTTCTTTCTCTACATTCTCGATCCCGACGGCAATCGTGTCGAAATCTATTGTTCGGACTACCAGACCGTTGATCCGGACTTGAAGCCAATTCGCTGGGATCTCAAGGATCCGCGGCGCCAAACCCTGTGGGGAGCGCCAGCACCCCGAAGCTGGTTCGAGGAGGGTTCGAACTTCGCCGGAGTCGAGCTTTCCGAACCTGCGCTTGACGCTCAACCGATTGTCGCACCATGAGATTCGCGACCTTTACAGCGGAAGGGAAACGGCACTTTGGAGTGATCGTCACGGGTGGAGCGATCTCACTTTCGGCCGTCTTTCCAGAATGGTCCACGCTCCGGCAGGTGATCGCCGCAGGAGGGCTTGGCCATCTTGCAGAAGCAGCACGTGATGGCGCGGTCTCGCACCCGGACGGAGAGTTCCAGTTTGATATTCCCGTTCCTGATCCGGAGAAGATCCTCTGTGTCGGAGTGAATTATCCGGGCCGGAATGAGGAATACAGGAAGCAAAGGGATGCTCCCCCAAACATGTCGCTCTTTCCCCGATTTCCGCGTTCATTCACGGGGCACGAACGGCCGCTCATCCATCCTCCGGAATCTGCCATGTTCGACTATGAGGGCGAGATCGCGGTTGTCATTGGTAAGGGTGGGCGCCGAATCGACGCCAAGACTGCGCTTGACCACATTGCTGCATTGACGCTCTGCAATGACGGCACGTTGCGCGACTGGGCCCGGCATGCGCGGTTCAATGTTACGCAAGGCAAGAACTTTGATCGTTCCGGTGCGCTGGGTCCATGGTTGGTACCCTTCCGTTCCCGAGAGCAGATTCTTGACGTGCGCCTGACGACACGCGTAAACGGCGAACTCCGCCAGGACGACCGCACTGGCCGCATGTTGTTCCCGGTGGCTCGGCAGATCGAGTACATTTCCACCTTCACGACACTCCTACCGGGTGACATCATCGTCACCGGAACGCCGACCGGGGCGGGTGCCCGCTTCGATCCACCGAGATACCTGCAGGCCGGGGATGTGATCGAAGTCGAAGCGGAGGGGATCGGTGTCCTCAGAAACGTTGTAGCGGGCGAGCATGCTGTCTCCTGAAGAGATTGCAGAGGCGGCGTTCGATTTGTTCGAAGCAGAACGGACGCGCTGTCAGATCGGCCTGCTCTCGGTTCGTCATCCCGACATGACCATCGAAGATGCGTATGCAGTGCAGTTTGCGCTAGTACAGCGCAAGATCCTTGCGGGCCGGAAACGAGTCGGCTGGAAGATTGGGCTTACTTCGAAGGCCATGCAGCGGGTCATAGGCATCCATTCTCCCGACAGCGGCCATCTGTTTGACGACATGCTTTTCGAGAATGGCGCATACATCCCCCGGGACCGGTTCATTCAACCACGGGTAGAAGCTGAAATGGCGTTTCTGATGAAGTCGCCGGTACCTTGCGATGCAAGCCGGGCGGACGTGCTGGAGGCCACCGAGCGAATTGTCCCGTCATTGGAGATTCTTGATACGCGCATCTTGCGCCGAGATCCGGAATCAGGTGCGATTCGCAAGGTCGTAGACACGATTGCTGACAATGCCGCGAATGCCGGTGTCGTGCTTGGCGAGGCACACCGACCGGCGGAATGCGGGGATCTTCGTTGGGCCGGGGCCATTGTTGTCCGCAACGGAGTGGTTGAGGAAACCGGACTGGGGGCCGCAGTTCTGAACGATCCAGTGAACGGAGTACGCTGGCTTGCCACTCGGCTCGGCAATTTTGGCGAACGCATCGAGGCTGGGGATATTGTCCTATCTGGTTCATTCATTCGGGTGATTGAAGTGACGCCAGGTTCACGCTTCCATGCCGATTTTGGCCCGCTCGGCTCCATCGAATTGTCCTTCGAGTAGGATGATTGCGTGTCTTGGCATCGCTACGGACTTCCTACCTCGTACTGTTGTGCCGGAGGGCGGGGAGACAGAGGAGAACTGTCATGAAGGATACAACTTCTCCGCAGGTACGGCGGAATATGGAAAGGCAGCCGGGTACCGCCACGCCGCGGGGCTACATGCCGGGATTCGGGAACGACTTCGAAACCGAAGCGTTGCCTGGTGCACTACCCGTCGGACGTAATTCTCCGCGGCGCTGTGCCTATGGTCTCTACGCAGAGCAACTCTCAGGTTCTCCGTTCACGGCACCACATGCCTCACTCGAGCGGAGCTGGCTTTACCGCGTACGACCCTCGGTACGCCATGTCTCGCATTTGAATCTCGTAGAGATGCCGTACTGGAAGACTGCACCGCATGTGATTCCGGAGGTTACTTCGCTGGGGCAGTACCGGTGGGACCCTGTTCCGTTCCCCGACGAACCGCTCACATTCGTATCTGGCATGCGAACCATGACGACGGCCGGCGACGTGGGGACGCAAGTAGGGATGTCCGCCCATGTCTATCTCTGCAACCGGAGCATGGGCAACGAGTACTTCTATTCTGCTGA
Source organism: uncultured Rhodobacterales bacterium (assembly GCA_964590405.1). Taxonomy (GTDB): domain Bacteria; phylum Pseudomonadota; class Alphaproteobacteria; order Rhodobacterales; family CAZPXZ01; genus CAZPXZ01. Next base: position 58,001 of record CAZPXZ010000010.1, read on the forward strand.
CAGCGAGATGCTCGTGGTCCCGCAACATGGCCGGATCGTAATCGATACCGAGTTCGGTCGAATTGAACTGGAGCCACTGGAAATCTGCATCCTTCCGCGCGGCGTGGTTTTCAAGGTGGACATTGTCGACGAAGTCGCGCGCGGCTTTGTCTGCGAGAACTACGGTGCCAAATTCACTCTGCCGGGCCGAGGGCCCATAGGGGCCAACTGTCTGGCCAATCCGCGCGATTTCAAGACCCCCTGTGCACGATTCGAGGACCGTGACGCGACCTGTGGCGTTACCGTCAAGTGGTGCGGTGCATTTCATCGCACCGAAATTGATCATTCACCGCTGGACGTGGTTGCCTGGCACGGCAATTATGCGCCCTACAAATACGACCTGCGCACATATGCTGCAGTTGGCTCCATTACATTTGACCACCCTGATCCCTCCATCTTCTGCGTGCTTACCGCGCCGACCTCTGAGGAGGGAACGGCCAACATCGACTTCGTGATTTTTCCGCCGAGATGGCTTACGCAGGAAAACACCTTTCGT
>CAZPXZ010000011.1:0-40771 GCA_964590405.1 uncultured Rhodobacterales bacterium
TGAGGAGTCGGGCCGACATTCGGGCGGTGGACGTCGCAAACATGCTCGGCACCACGCCCGAGACGGTGTCGCGGTGGAAGCAGGGGCGGGCCTATCCCAGGCCGAGAAAGGAGAGCCTTCTTGTGGATCTGGAATATGTCGTTGAACGGCTGTCGGAGTTCTACTCGGATCCGAAAACGGCGCGGGCGTGGCTGTACTCCAGGCACAAGTATTTCGGCGGTGTCCGACCGGCAGGCCTTATTCAGGAGGGTCGCATCGAGGAGGTCCTGGAAGCCATACAGGCGATGACCGAGCCGACCTACACGTAAGGGATGGCGCCGAGTCTTAATGCTGGAACGCGATCCCGAATTGCTGGCACATCTGGAGGGCTACCGCGAGGGTCCGTTCGAAGGTAATGTCCACAGGGTCGTGTGGGCAGACAGGAGCCCCGTGCAGGGCAGCAGTGGTGCACAAGGGCGGTGGAACAGTCCCGACAGCCATTTCGAGGTCCTCAACACGTCGCTGATGCCGGAAGGCGCCAGTGCGGAGTTCGAAGCCTTTTGGTCGTTGTTCGAGCAGCGCCCGGACAGACAGGCATTGAACTGGAAGCTGCGTGTGCGGTTGAAACGGGCCGTGGAACTGGACTTTGGAGCGCTCGAGATGCTCCGCGTGGCGCAATCGGACTATGGCGGCCGGGAGTACTCTCGCACACAGGAGATTTCCGATGTTGTCAACTATCTGGGATATGACGGACTGATCGTGCCTTGTGCCCGCTACGAGTGCAGGAATCTCATTATCTATACCCAGAACCTGGTCGGGGATTGCTTGGTGGAGGAAGATAACGCGAAGGAATTCGAGTGGTCATCGTAGAGCGATGCCGGGAACGCCGAAACAACCAATTGCTGAGCGCTGGCATGATCGCGCATTCATTCTGCCCATATCGGGCAGCATTGTGTTATCCACTACCGCTGGCACAAACTACATTAGCGGCGAGTACACGGGCGTTCGAGCCGCTCGGCATAGACCGAGATCGCGATGCTTACATAAACGTGACAGCCTGAATCCGGCCGAAATCCCTGTCATGCATGGCCGAAATCGTCTTCCGGGTCGGGGAAGATCCGCTTAGTGGGAGCGTGTTGTTCCGTCTTGTGAAGGCGTCGGCTTCCGCCCGCAGACTGCCTCTCCCAACGACTTCGGCAATGGACCACCTGTAGCCCAATCGAGCAATTCTGCCGTGTGCAACACGGGCACCCCGACCGCCGAATCAATCTGCACCATGCAGCCGATATTGCCCGCCGCGATCACATCGGGGACGGTCGCCTCGAGATTCCGCGCCTTGCGCTTCTTCAACTGCGCGGCGATATCGGGCTGCAACAGGTTGTAGGTGCCGGCGGAGCCGCAGCAGATATGCGATTCCGCCGGCTCGACAACCTCGAAACCGGCGGATGCCAGCAGCAACTTCGGCTGCTGCCGGATTTGTTGCCCGTGCTGCAGCGAGCACGCTGAATGATACGCGACCCGCAGCTTCGGGGAACGGCGTGTTTCCCGGAGTCCGATCTCGACCATGACCTCGGACAGGTCCCTGGCAATGGCGGAGACCCGGGATGCGTCTTCTGCCTCGGGCGCGTCCTTGAACATGTGCCGGTAGTCCTTGACCGTAGTGCCGCAACCAGAGGTGTTGATCACGATGGCATCAAGCCCGGTCCCGTCCATCTCCCGAGCCCAGGCGCGGATGTTCCGCGCCGCCGATCGGTGGCCGTCTTCGGTCTTGCCCATGTGGTGGGCCAGCGCACCGCAGCAACCCGCACCGTCTGCGACCACGACCTCGCAACCGTGCCGTGTCAGCAGACGGATGGTCGCGTCGTTGATGTCGGTGTTGAGCACGCGTTGCGCACAGCCGGTCATCAGGGCGACACGCATTTGCCGATTGCCTTCGGCCGGAAAAACCTGCGGAGTGTCATTGCGGCTCGGCGAATGAATGGCTCCCTGCGCCAACTCCAGCATGGCACGAAGGCGCACGTCCGGCACGAGACCGCGGAACGGCCGCGCCAGCTTTGCGGCCCCCATGGCGAGACGGAAGCGCATTGGATAGGGCAAGATCCGGCTCAGGATCCAGCGCAATGCGCGATCATCCCAGCGCCGTCGGTAATTTCTCTCGATATAGGCCCGGGCATGGTCGATCAGATGCATGTAGTGAACGCCGGAAGGACAGGTCGTCATGCAGGCCAGACAGGAAAGACAGCGATCCAGATGCAGGACCGTTTTCGCATCCGGCTTTCGCCCGGTCTCGAGCATTTCCTTGATGAGATAGATGCGGCCCCGGGGACTGTCGAGTTCGTCGCCGAGCACCAGGTAGGTCGGACAGGTCGCCGTGCAGAAACCACAATGTACGCAGCTTCGCAGAATCCGGTTCGATCGCGCGGTATCCGGATCCCGGAGTTGCTCGGCTGTGAAGTTCGTCTGCAAGATCGCGCCCTACGCGGCCATCCGGCCGGGATTGAGAATCCCGCCCGGATCATATTTGTGACGGAGCGCCCGCGACAGGGAAGCGATGCGCGCTTCAGGCGGATGAAAAACCGGCACAGAGGCGCGAACCGCGTCAGGCGCCCGCACCAGCGTCGCATGTCCACCCTTCCCATCCAGAATGCGTCTGACTTGCCCCGCCGACGCGGTCTCGTTCTCCTGCAGGCACACCCAGACCAGGCCGCCTCCCCAGTCGAGAAATATCTTCGCACCAAGTTGCTGCAGCATGGCAGCGTGGATGGCGGGTGCGTCCCCGGGCCGCACTGAAAGGCGCCAGACCGGCCGCGTGTCTCCGGCAAACGGTTCGACATCCCGAACCTTCCGCCACAGCCGATCATGAACCCCATTCTCTGCCACGTGCGAAAGCGTGTCGGAGTGAATGCTCCGAAGCCGCGCAAGGCGATAATCCACCTGGCCCTCGAAACCCTCCACACGAAGAAGGGTCCTTGCGGGATCCCCGGGCAGATGTGCTGCACCGGTGACCTCGAATGGGGAACCCAGGGAACGGGACATCGCGGCCACCGCCAACTCGACGGTAAGTCCCTCCAGTACCAGCGTCGCGGCCCTTTCCGGCTTCGGGAGAACCTTGATACAGACCTCCGTCAGCACACCCAGCGTTCCCCAGGACCCGCAAAGGAGCTTGACGAGGTCATATCCGGTTACGTTCTTCATCACCCTTCCACCGCTGGCGATGGACTGTCCGGTGCCGTCCACGAAACGTACGCCCAGCAGGTTGTCGCGGCACGCTCCCGCCTGAATGCGTCGGGGACCGGAAACATTGCAGGCCGCCACGGCACCAATGGTCGGCTCCCCATCCGTTGCCAGCAACCTGCGGTGGTCCATGGGCTCAAATGCCAGGCGCTGGCCCTCGGAGGCGATCGCCTCCTCCACGACCTTGAGGGGCGTTCCCGCCGCAACCACCATAGTGAGCGCGCCCGGGTCATACGAAACAATCCCGGACAAACTACCAAGGTCGAGCGTCCTCGCCGCCTGGACAGGACGGCCCAAGCCACGCCGGGTGCCGCCTCCGCGGATCTCCAGAGGTTCCGACCGGTCCCGAGCGGAGCGGACAGCCTCGGCAACCTCCGCCTCTGTCGAGGGTGCGACCGCGGCTGTCACAACGCACTCCCGCTACCGACATGGCCGAACGGTTCCCCCGCCACCATTTCGATGCCCTCCCGGGTCTTGCGAGACGCAGACTGGATTTCCCGATGCGAACATCCCGTATCGCGACGTTTCATCGCTATCCGTCCTCTCCCATCGGGTTGTCCGCACATGCAAGATCGGGACAAGTGAAACAGGAAGCGTTCACACCGCAGTGCGCAGTGAATCCGCACCGGCCCGGTCACCCGTGCGGCGCGAAGCAGACGCATCGAGCGGAAACACCTTTGCCGGATTGAGAAGCCAGCCAGGGTCGAAGCAGTCCTTTACGTTCATCTGCGCCTCCATGTCGGCCGCAGAAAACTGGCTGGCCATGAGATCGCGCTTCTCGATGCCGACTCCGTGCTCGCCTGTCAGGCATCCGCCCGCCTCGACACAATGACGAAGAATGTCCGCACCGAGTGCCTCAGCCTTCTCAAGTTCCCCGGGTTCGTTTGCATCGAAGAGGATCAGCGGATGCATGTTTCCGTCACCTGCATGGAAGACGTTGGCGCACCGCAAACCGTACTGCTCGCTGAGTTCCGCCGTTCGCTTGAGCATGCGGGAAAGCTGATCCACGGGCACGGTACCGTCCAGGCAAATGTAGTCGTTGATCCGTCCCATGGCACCGAAGGCCGCCTTGCGCCCTGCCCAGATCAACGCCGATTCTGCGGAACTTCCGCTTCTCCTGAGTTCCACCGGATCGAGCAAGCGTGCGATACCGACTACCTTCGCGAGTTGCTCCGCGATTTCCAACTCCGATCCCTCGACCTCGACAATCAGGAGGGCCTCCACATCGGGATAATCGGCTCCCGAGAAGTCCTTGACGGCTGCGATGCAGAGACGGTCCATGTACTCGATGGCAACCGGCAGGACTCCCGCCCGGATGATTGCCGCCACGCATTCGCCCGCGGTCTCCGGGGAATCGAAACCGATCAGTACCGGCGACGCCCCTTCCGGCTTGGGCAGAATCCGAAGAACGGCCTCCGTCACGATGCCCAGTTGCCCCTCGGAGCCACAAACGAGGCCCAGGATATCGTAGCCCCCGGAGTCCAGGTACGTACCACCCAACTCGATGACTTCGCCGTCCGAAAGCACCATCTTGACGCCCATCAGGTTGTTCGTGGTTACACCGTATTTCAGGCAATGGGCGCCGCCGGAATTCATTGCGACATTCCCGGCAATCGCGCAGGCCAGTTGCGAAGAGGGGTCCGGAGCATAGAAGAACCCCTGCCCCTCCACGGCTCCGGTAACCGACAGGTTGGTAACACCGCTCTGCACGCGAACATAGCGATTGGCCGTATCGACCTCGAGAACCTGGTTCAGCCTTGCGGTCCCCAGAACCACCGAGTCCGAGGTCGGAAGCGACCCGCCCGAAAGAGATGTACCCGCTCCCCGCGGAATGACCTTTACTCCCAGGGTATGGCAGGCCCTCATGGCTGCGGCCACCTCATCCGTTGCGCGGGGGAGCACAACAGCCAGGGGAGGACAGCGATACGCTGTCAGGGCATCGCATTCATAGGCCCGTGTCTCCACGGGATCGGCGATCACGGCACCCGGTACGGCAGACTCCAGGGAAGCTACAATCCTGCCCCGCTGCTCCAGCGTGTGATTGTCTGGCTCCGGCATTGCGATCCTGGACATACTGTATGCTCCTTCACCGTCCAAGCCACCGGGCAAACGACTCAACATACCAAATTCCGGCTTCCCATCGACTCTGCCAGCCCCCATTCCGCGCAGAGCGGATTCTTGCCGGAGCGGCGAACCCGTCACTGACAAGCCGCAGGCACCATTGCCCGGCTGCCGATGTCCTGATACGCCGGCATCGCACGGTTCGCATCCGGACAACGACCATGATGACGATCTGCGTTCGGGCGAAGTTCCCGCGAAACCGGATAGAATTGGCATGAACCGATTCAACTGGAGACGTACCCCTATGCCGCGAAACCCACGGCCGCGAAACCCACGCCGAAAGGACATCGAGGAACTTGTCGCCTTCCTGCCGGAACTCTACCGGGACGGGCTGGACCCCGTCAGGAACTGGGAGACCGGAAGATCCGAGGAAACAGTGCAGACGGCGTTTCCGTGGCCGACATATGACGAAACGGTCGGGCGGTTCGTTGACCGCATCGTTTCCCAGGATTGCTGGATGGACAGTGACTACGACCCCGAAGAGGCGGGGCGGCTGATCAACGATGCAGCATATGTCCGAACTGCGACAGTCCAGCAGATTCGGGTGCTTCTGACCTATTTCGTTCGTGGTGAACGCTTCTGCGAGGGACTGTGGGGTGCGATGATCCGGCAAGGGCATATCCGCCGAATTCTCGAGCGCCTGGACGAACTCGGACGCAACATGCCACGGCATGGCCGTAGCGCGCGCCTCCCTCGGGGCTGACTCCCCTTCCCGAAGATTTGCTTCCTGTCGCCCGCCAGTATCCGACCCTTCCTCATCCCTGTCCTCTGACCGAAGACCACACCCTCTGACTGAAGACCACACTCGGACCGGTTCTGGATCGAACAGAGCAGCCCGGTCTTCCAGGGAACCCGGTTCGACGCTCGCAACGATCCGGGAACCTCGATATACAGTCCGGTTGCGTAACGGTTGCTCACCGCGACCCGCCCGCATTCATTATCATTCAGCCACCGCGCCCGTGTCCGAACCGGCACGCTTGCAGACACTGGTCGAAGGAGCAATCTCATGCGCTCACTGCACTTCGGCTCCGCGATGGTCGATACGATTGTGCTGGTTGCGGACGAGGATATCGAACGCCTGACGCTGACCAACGAAGCCGTTTCGTTCCTGATGGTGGAAACCGGAAGAAAACTGCCGGCGGAGTCCATCACGACCCATATCGGAGGCGGTGCGTGCAATACCGCGATCAGTCTCTGCCGACGTGGCTGGAGCAGCGTCGTGCGGGCCAAGGTCGGGCGGGACCTGAATGCCACTGCGGTTCGCGAGCACCTCGCCAGGTGCGGCACGGAAGATCGACTTGTTTCCTGCGACCAGGCAACCGGAACGGCCGTGATGGTCGCAAGCCACGACCGCAATGCCTCGATCTTTGTTCACAGGGGCGCAAACGAACTTCTTGCGATTGAGGACCTTCCGTCGTTCGAAGAGTTTGATCTTGTATATGTTGCAGCATTATCAAGTGAATCGGCGGACTGCTTCCCCGAAATCGTACGCCGGGCGAAGGGTGCCGGGGCGCACGTCGCAGCCAATCCAGGCGTCCGGCAACTTGGAACCCGGGCGGGAGATTTCTTCGCGGTTCTTCCGGATATCGATCTGCTCTCGATCAACCGCCCGGAGGCCGACACGCTCGTACCGGCACTGGCGGCAAGGGTAGAAGCCACAACCCGGTTTCTGCCTCCCTCGGACCCGCCGCCCCTGATCCGTAGAGGGCTTCGTTCGCAGGGCTGCGAGATGGGCCTTGTCGCATTCATGCGTGGGCTCCGTTCGCTGGGGCCGAATTGGGTCTCGATCACGGACGGACACGGTGGCGCCTTCCTCTGCGGAGCAGACGGCCTCTACTGGCAGCCGAACGTGCCCACGGAGGTCGCAGGAACGGCAGGAGCCGGTGATGCCTTCTGCTCGACCATCGCTGCGGCACTCATCGAGGGAATGGGACCGGAAGAGGCGTTGCTCGACGCAGCCCTGAATGCCGCGTCGGTCGTGAGCGTGGTTGACACAACCGCGGGGTTGCTCGACCACACCGACATTGCAAACCGCCGAAGGAACTACGAAGGGGCACGTGCACGGAAGATCGTGTAGGGCGTGCGGCTTCCAGCCAAGTCTTGGCAGTAGGCACCTCGGCTGGTCCGGAACCCGGACTTCCGACGCATTTCACGAAGCCGTTCGAAGTCAGGAGTCGGAACTTCACCACATCCCGACGGTAGCGCAGCGAAACCTGAACGACCAGGAATTCTTGCGAGACACTCACACCTTGCGCGGGATCGTCCTGGAATCCTACGTCGAAGTACTTGCCGGCTGCGGACGTCCATCGAGCGGTTTCCGCGTGTTCCACGGCAATTGCCCGAATTACCTGTTCAATGGAACGCTAGAGCCTCGAAATTGGCCGGTTTGTCTGCAGTCCCGTCCACAGCATGCGTTTGATCGAGTGATTGGTGATCCGGCACGCCCCTGCCTCTCCTCGCAACAACGCTCTTGTGGACCATCGAAGGGGGAAGGATCGAGTAATCGTACCCATCCCGCATGAGGTCAAGCAGGGCATCCGCCGCCTCGACCTCGATATGCACGATCGGTCGCAACCCGCGCGCGGAGAATGCCATGTCGACAAACTTCCGGGTGCTACCTGCGAGGGTCGACAGTACAAGCGGAAGTCCGACAGCAGCGCTCATTTCGATGGCCTTGTCATCGCACGTACCGAAACCGGTCGGGCAAACCAGATGGAACTCCTCGGATATGAGCGGCGTGGCGTTCTCGCCGGCAACCCCCTGGTTGTCCAAGAACGCGACATCGGCGGTTCCGAATTCGAGATAGTGCGGAATGGCCAGCGTTTGAGAATGGCTTACGTGCAGCCGAATGTTCGGATGCCGAGCCTGGATGGATTCGATCAGAGGAATGAACAGGAATCAGCCGACGCCGTCCGGCATGGTCGCAAAAACCTCACCCGCAAATTGACCGCCCAACTCCTTGACACGCTGGGCAACTCGATCATGGCTCTTGAGGATTTCGCGTGCGTGGGCGCACATGCGCAACCCGATCTCGTTCGGGGCATCGCCACGCCCCGAACGCCCGAAAGACTTGCATCCCAGCCGCCGCTCACTCCTGGAAAGAACGCGGCTGAGCGACGGTTGTGACATTGACAGCTCATCCGCCGCGCGGGAGATGCTCCGCTTCCGTGCAATAACCGGAACGGCCAGCAACTGCCGGTACGACAATTCCATCAGCATGAGACGATTCGCGCGCTCACGACCTGCTGCGCTGCCGTGTCCCATCATGGAGCTCGCTTGCTCAGCGGGTGCCTCCCAGCGAACCGCGCAGACGCTCAATCTCTTCGCAGAATGACTCGCGACTTTCCGGCCCAAAGTTCTCAGGATCTGCACCGATCCAGGCGAGCGTGCGCTCGAAACACTCGATCGCCAGTTCGGTTTCGCCGCGCGCTTCAAAGACCGTGGCCTTGCACATAAGCCTTTCGACCACCTCCGGATAGCGGGTTCTCAGCTCCTCGCAGGCCGCGTCTGCCTCGTCGAGGCGACCTTCACCGACGAGCCTGGCGACACTGCTCGAGAACCGGTCGAGATCGGTCTCGACCCAGCGGTATCCCCCTGGCGCTTGCGCTGGCACGGCAGGCATATGCGCGGCGGAGTCGCGCTGCCCGCAGCAGCGCTTGTACTTCCTGCCGCTACCGCAAGGGCAGGGTTGGTTTCTGCCGATCTTCGTCATTGCCGACTCGTCACCAGCAACTCCGCCTTCTCGACCCTCCGGTCACAACCAGCCCGCTCGACCGTTACCCGCAGGAATCCCTCAACCGTCGATCTGCAACGTTTCCTGTGGTTGACGGTCGAAGACTGCGTTCATTTGCAGAACTCTGTCCGCTTGTACCTGCATCCAGTCTCGTTACAACTCACTGCGGGATCGGAGCCTGTGCGTCTTCCTCCCGCAGCCGTCTGAGCCACAGGTTGTGCAGTTGCCAGCCTACGCTGATAAGCGTGTTCAGCACCTCGTCGAACACGTGCTCAAACCTGAGACTGCGGAGTTCATAGGCGTAGCGCCAATCTTCGAGGGCAGTTTCGTGTTCGTTGAGGATTGTCCGCAGTCCCTGGCGGGCCGGTATTGGGAAGTGTGGACACGTTGGGTCTCGTATCTCGGGAAATTCCTCTGCCAGCAGCTTCTGGATCGTCCCGGTCAGAGCATCATGCAGCTTTGTCAGGTTGTGGTGATGCGGGGGCTCGCGACGTTTCTCGTTGTGTCCGATGCGCCATAGCGCTTTCAGTGCAATTTCTGCTGACTGTGCCCGCAGAATTGGTGCCCCGTGGATCGCGGCGGAGAAATCGTCCTGGTTTCTGCCTTCCCCTGTTTCGTTATGCGCCTGGTCAAGTATCTCCGCCGCGCGGCGCAGGCTTGTCGCCAGCTTAAGCATCCTTGCTGTCATTACAAATGCGTCTCCTTCGTCAATGACCTTCAGACGCGCCCTTCGCCCGCGATTCTTCATCTTGTTCTCCTCGCCCGACGGGCCCTGAGCTGAGTCCCCACTTCAGATGACCAGAAGTCTGGCTACTTGAGGTGAAACCACTTTCGGAGTTCATCCGAATCCCGTGTATCGCAGGTCAAGCGCTCAATGCCCTGAGCAATCACAAGAATTCCAGTTTCGAGACTGTACTCCAGTCCACTGAGAGCCTAAATACTTGCTCACACTATTTTAGCCACTCTTAGATGTGGCAACAAGTTACGTGACGCGAGAATCGCTAAGCCAAACAAGGAGATATCTCACAAGCCTCAATGCCACCAGTTGCACGAAGTCAGGTCGTCTGCACTTGCTTTCAATGACGCCAGGGAACTGAGGCTCCGGAAGATCGTGCTCGCGGTTGTCTCGACGGTCCCATCATCGCGTGTGATTCCGCTGAGAGGCGTAGCCGTCTCGGCCATGCTTGCCCCTCGTTGTGTTGCCGTGAAAGTGCCCCCATTTTCATGTCTTGGGGTGCGGAGCCACGAAGCTCAGCATGAGAGTTTTTCGGCTCCTACCTCATCGCGCCTTGGGCTTGAACCATGAATCTGCGCATAGCGCAGCGTCATCGCCCCGTCTCGCCCCCCAGCCTTCCCCAGCCGGAGTTGACCGGCATCTCCCCGGCCGCCGCCGAGGGTGACGACCCGACCGGCCTGGACCGCGTCTGATCCCGGCGGCCACTATGCGCCGTGACCCGGCAATCGGCGTCCGCCACTCACCTCCGAACACGATGAGTGGAGAGGCGCTGCTGGTCGAGGAAGGCCAGCCCATCTCCAGCGCGGTGCGCAACAGTTCCTTCCAGTCCCGCGGGGAAATTTCTGGAACGTCCAAGACGCGCTCCAGATCCCCTTACAAGGCACGGACCACCTTCCGTTCCGCGGCGGCAAGCGGACTGGGGCGGTCTCCTCCCGGCAGCGCTCGAGTTCCCGCTGCGCCGCCTCCAATGCCTGCAGGCTGCTATCCCATTCGGCGTCCAGGATTCGGCTGACAGCCTCGGTTCCGGCTGGCCGGCTGCGCGTTTGCCGGGCGGGTGTCGAACCCGCTCGGAAGCAATGAGAGGTTTCTAGTTCATGACTTCCCACTTTCAGACCTTCGCCTGGCGGTTCATTTCTGATGCAGCGGCGGCACATTGGCAGCACAGAACCGGACACCCTCTGCCGGGCTTTCGACCCTTGTGTACACTCACCCTGCCTGTTGCATTGACCATGCAACCCGGTCGGCCAAGAACTGTGCGAACGGCCCGATATCCTGATCTATGCTGGCGCTTTCAAGCGCCGCCAAGTAGTCATCGCGATCCTCGACCCGGATGACGGTCCACGGATAGCCGCCGGACGCCAGCATCGCGTTCATGACAAAGCGAGCCAGACGCCCGTTGCCGTCCGGGTAAGGATGGATATAGCCGAACAGCCAGTGCCCGAGCACGGCGCGAACGGAACGTTCGGTTTCATGTTCCAGAAGATCGAACAGGGCCGGCATGGCATCCCGCACCGCCTCCCGACGGGGCGGCACATGCCGCGATCCTCTCAGAAATACGGCATCGCTGCGATAACCTGCCAGAGCCGAAGCTGCGATGAGACCGGCAGCGACGCAAGGCTGAAACAGCGCGCGATACCAATCGCGTTGGGCCTCGCGGACCAGAACACCGGCTTCACCGCCGCCAATTATCTCACCGACCGCCGCCCTCACAAGCCGGAACGCCTGCCAGTAACCACGTGCGGCCAGCGCATCGCGACTCTGCCTGTCGCCGTCATGATTGTCTCGGTCCCGGTTGCCCGCGCGCACCAGGTCGATCAGCTCCGGTGTGACGCGATAGCCCTCGATCGACAACGAGTGATAGGCATCATTCCGATACATATCGTCAACGAAGGACAAAAAGGCTTCGGGGTCCTCGGGCAGTCCGGGCGCTTCGGGAAATGATGCGATTACAGACTCCCGCATCGTCTCCCACAGCGATTGCAGCCGACCGACAATTGGCGCCTGCGCCCGACCAAGCGCACCAAAGACCCGCTCCGGCTCGAACGGATCGGCTTCGCGGACGTCGTAGCCGGCAAGTTTCATGACGCCCAGAATCTCCTAGGCCGCGCCACCCCTGCCGATACGGCGGAAGGCGCCGGCCAGCCACCCGGCAATCACCGAATGGCCGCCATCGAGCAGCCGACCCAATACGTCAGCAACATCGCGGATGCCCAAGAGCGCCACCTGCGCCTCGATCGGGTGCCGGACGAAAAACGCCTCCGGCACCCGCACCAGTGCCGCCTCTGGCACGAACAGCCGCAGCCCATCCCCGGCCGTCAGGTCGGCGTCGCGTCCCGCGGCATGCCCTATTGTCTGAGATCGTAAAACGACGTGCCGAACAGGAGTTCGACGCTGTTGTTGGCGCCCCTGGGCGTATGGACAATGACCTGCTGCGGGATGACTGCGTGTTCTGCGTGGAGCAACAGGGACTGTTCCGCAGACAAGTGCCAGTCCGACCCGAACCGGGCGTTACAATAGGCCGCGCAGAACTCCCAGAAGGAAGCAAACCAAGGCGTCGTGTCGGTCGGTTCCGCATCCGGGCTGCAAGAGATCAGCCAGCCCTTCATCACCTCTCGCAAGAAACCGTTCTTGACGAGTCGCGCGCGGTGAACGCGCGTCAGCTCGCCAGAGCGAATAACCTGCCGGCCCCGGCACTGGAGCTTCTGGAGATGCGCTAGCGACGCAGCAAGTTTCTCATTCGGTGTGGCCATACCGGACTATCAGCGTCATTTCACAAGTTCGACGTGCCGTATCAATGCAAGTAGAAACCGTCGCGGTAGTTCAAGTCAATGGTGCTGTATATTTACACGTAAACCGCGACGTGGCGACACACGTCTCTGCTGCACAACGATATTCGCAGGAACCGTGGATCTCGGCCACGCCCGAAGAACCTGACAGTTTCAGCATTTTGACCACCTTGCTTTGGAGGGGCAGCCTCGCAAGTCTAACCACCATCGCCAAGGTGATCCGCGAAGCCGGTCTGCCCAGACTGCCGCGACGCTCCGACACCGCACCTCTCGAGGACCATCGCGCCTTCCAACTCGAGGGGGCGCCTTCCGCACCCGCTTCGTCGGCCTCTTCCTGTTCGCCCCGAACACCGAGTAACAGGAGAAACAGCACATGTCCTCGTAGCGGCCCGCCATCGCCCGCTTCGGCAGCCCGCCCGGAAGTGCGCCAGGACGACGAGCACCTTGCACCCGGTGGCGTGGACCCGTGTCCAGTTCCCCGGCACCTCGCTGTCCCAGAAAGCAGCGGATGCGCGTTCGTCGGTCAAGCGGTCAATGGTCCTCTTCACGGCGCCCATGCGCGGCAGTCCCTCACTTGTCGCAGGACATGGGCGAAGCGGTTCTGGACCCGGTTCGTTCCTTCCCCCCGGCGACCGGGCGGGCTTCCGAAACTCCGGAAAACCGACGAATTTTCCATCCGCCAATTGGTCTTCAAATCGCTACCGAATGGTGTCATTCCGGTGTCCCTGCCATCTGTCGGCTGACCCCTCCTTAGTCTTGTATCCGACCTGCAGAACAACCACACCGTCAGTGATTACAGTATGTCAGCATCCCGTTGACCACAAGAATCCTCGAACGTCCTCACTTGTCCGTTGTGCCGAAGGAACTGGTTTGACTCGTCTTTCTTCCTCCCTCTTTCGATGGTCTTCCAACGGAAATCTCCCGGACAATTGCGGCGAAGGCTTTCTTCCCCGTAAGCACGGCATCCTGCACGCCATGGGACGCGGGCCTATCATCGACATCGGCTCGGACCGACAAGGCACTCGGGCGCGCCGGAACCGTGGCAGTACTTGCTGGAGCGAGTTTCATGTTCGTTGTTTGTGGAGAAGCACTCTGGGATCTCTTTGCAGTTGAAGGCGACGAAGGTCTCACCTTCGACGCGTGCATCGGTGGCTCGCCGCTCAATGTCGCGGTTGGGCTTTCCCGGCTGGGGCAGGATTCAGCGCTCTTTACCGGCCTCTCGACGGACCGGCTCGGAGTACGGATCCATGACGTTCTCGTCCGCGAAGGCGTTGACACCGGCCTCCTGATCCGCATGCCCAATCCGACCACCCTGAGCCTTGTCGATGTGGGTGAAGACGGTAGCCCGGCCTATGCATTCTACGGCGAAGGTGCCGCCGATCGGTCCGTCCAAACCAGCGAATTGCCCGTATTGCCACCCGACGCCTGGGGTGTGCACGCGGGGTCCTATTCGCTCGCAGTCGATCCCGTCGGCGCCAGTCTCCTGGCCCTGCTGGAGCGTGAAGCCGGACAACGCCTGCTCACGCTCGATCCGAATGTACGTCTCAACGTCGAGCCCGATGTCGCGCACTGGCGGGACCGAATCGAGGAATTTGTCGCCCGGGTTGATCTCGTCAAGGCGAGCGACGAGGACGTAGCATTGCTCTACCCCGGCGCGGAACCGGGCGAAATTGCCAGGAACTGGCTGGCTGCCGGCGCCAGCGTCGTCATTGTCACACGGGGACAGGATGGCGCCGAAGCGTTTGGCAACTTTGGCCAGGTCTCGGTACCCGCTGCCAAGGTGGACGTCATGGACGCCGTCGGCGCGGGTGACACCTTTCAGGCCGCGCTCATCGTCGGGCTCGCAGAGCGCGGCATACGGTCATCCGGTCCGCTTCGGGCACTTGGATCCGGCGATTGCAACGATTTGCTGACGTTCGCGGCCCAAGCCGCCGCCATCGTCTGCAGCCGGCGCGGCGCAGACATGCCAACCCGTTCGGAGGTCGAGAATTTCTACCTGGGGCAGTGTTGACGGCGGGACCGGTACCCGACTTCGACCGTCCGGGCAACATCGAACCGGCTACCGATCAAGCGGCAGATCCGGCATGAGTTGCTGCTGGAAGGCCGGATCGCGCATCGGACACACCGCGCCACGCCATCACGCCTGCGCGAGATAGTCCTTGAGTGTCGACTCGGTACCACGGCTCCAGAGGCTGGACAGAGCCGCTGAAAACGCATCACGGAAGCGGGCATTGCCGCCCACATCCGCATAGACTTCCGTCATTTCCAGCCAGTGCAGTGGATCGCTCCTGGACTTGCGGGCTCGGACGCCAAGCCGATCCCAGGCGGGATCATTCGGTTCAATCGCGTCGCCATTCTCGTCGACGCCGTAGCAGTACCGGCACCAGAGCGCCGATGCCAACGCAAGACCCGCGATCGGCCCACCCGCCGCAAGGTTGTCCCGGATGGAGGGAACGATGAACTTGGGCTGGCGATTGGGACCATCGAAGCAGAGCCGGCGCACGGTGTCTGCAATCCTGGGATTGGCGAAGCGCTCCCGGATCAATGCCTCGTACTCCGGGAGAGACGTTTCCGGCACCGGCGGAACCACGGGGATGATCTCCTCGTGCTCCACCTTCTCGAGAAAGCCCGCGATCAGGGGATGGGCCATCGCCTCGTGCGCAAATTCGATGCCGAGAACACCCGCAGGATAGGCGATCACCGCGTGGCCGCCATTCAGAATCCGGATTTTCATGAGTTCGTACGGGGTGACGTCCGGAACGAATTCCACCCCGACTTCCTCGAACGCCGGACGGCCGGCAGAGAACCTGTCCTCGAGAACCCATTGCCGGAACGGCTCACAGAAGACCGGTCGTGCATCCTCAAGACCGAATCCGGCTTCCAGACCGCGGCGCCGGTCTTCGGTGGTCGCAGGCGTGATCCGGTCGACCATGCTGTTGGGAAAGGCGACGGCCTCGGCGATCCACTCGCCCAGTTCTTCATCCTGTCGGCCGGCGATCGTTGCGACGGCGGCTCTGGCAACCTCTCCATTGTGAGGGATGTTGTCGCAGGACATCACGGTAAGCGGGCCGAGACCCGCGGCACGCCGGCCACGAAGGCCCGCAACGATCGCCCCGAAAACGGTGCGAGGATGCGCAGGAGAAGCAATGTCGGCCTGGACATCCGTGTGGTCCACGTCGAAGGCACCCGACGCCGAATCAAGGAAATACCCGCCCTCGGTGATGGTGAGAGAGACGATCCGGATGGCAGGATTGCGCATTGCGGCAATGATCGAGGCATGTCCCTGATCGACCGGCAGGAACCCGGTCAGCGAACCGATGATGCGAGCGGCTTCCCGTTTCGCGTCCTGCTCGACGACGGCATACAGCCAGTCCTGCTCCTCCAGGTCGCGCCGCATGTCCGTATCGGAGGGCATCACGCCGGCGCCGAGGATCCCCCAGCACCTCTCGCCTCCCTCGGAGAGCAGGTCATCCGCATAGACCGCCTGGTGCGCGCGGTGGAAATTCCCGACTCCGACATGCAGGATACCCGCGCTGAGCGCGGACCGGTCGTAGCCGGGAAGAGCAATCCCGGAACCGAGCTGCGGGAGAACCTCCGCTGAGATCCGCATGATTCAACTCATCCAGTTTCCGCCGTCGACACCATAGGTCTGCGCAACGATGTAGTCCGACTCGCTGGATGCGAGAAAGACCGCCATCCCGGCCATATCCTCCGGCACTCCCATCCGCCCATGCGGAACGGCTTCGCCTACCAGTTTCTTCTTCTCCCCCGGTTCGAGTCCTTCGTATTTCGCAAACAGCGCATCGACCTGTTGCCACATGGGCGTATCCACCACGCCCGGCGCGATCGCGTTCACATTGATGCCATGGCGGATCAGGTTCAGACCCGCCGACTGTGTCAGGCTGATCACAGCCGCCTTCGTGGCGCAATAGACCGTGACAAGAGCCTCCCCTCGCCGACCCGCCTGGCTCGCCATGTTGATGATCTTGCCGCCATGACCCTGGGCGACCATCTGGCGTGCTGCAGCCTGCAATGTGAAGAGAGTCCCCGCAACATTGATGGTGAACAGCCTGTCAAATCCTTCCCGCGTGATCTCGTCGATGGGTGCGAGATCAAAAACCGCAGCGTTGTTGACGAGGATATCCAGCTTTCCCGTGCGCTCGACCACGGTGGCAATGACAGCCTCGATGCTCTCCTGGCATGCAACGTCGATGTGAACCGGGTAGGCGCTCGCTCCGATCGCGACAGCCGTTTCCTCTGCTGCCGCAAGATTGATGTCGGCGACAGCGACCGTCGCGCCCTCGGCGACATAGGCAGTCGCGAATGCCTTGCCGATCCCCGCTGCCGCGCCGGTGATCAGGGCCGACTTGCCGTCAAGCCGCTTCATGAGATCCGCCTTCCGAAACACTTCTTCCCGGTCACTTTCGCCTCCGTTTGCTCCGTTTGACCCTGATTTCAGGATACCGTTTCCGCCCAGGGTCGTAGTGCTTGGGAATGCACGCGCCGCCCGGGGCACCCACGCGATCTTGGCCGCACCATAGAGCCACGACGAAGATATCGCACCGCCCGCGATCTCAAGTCCGGATATCCGGTGCTGCGCGACCGGTACGAGTGCGGATTTCGGCGATTTCGTCGGCCACACGTGCCAGCGGCGCGAGTACGGATTGAACCTCCCGAGCATGGCGGGACGGATCCGGCTCGGGCTGTTCCAGGTAAACGCGCAGCGTGGCACCCTCCGTTCCGGTTCCCGAGAGACGGAATACCGCCCTCGCACCACCGTGGAAACGAATGCGAATTCCCTGCCGTTCGGCAACGGATCCATCCACCGGATCGACATACCGGAAATCGTCCGCATCCGACACCACCAGCCCCCCCGATTCCAGCCCGATGAGTTCTCGCAGTCGTTCCCGCAGCCCATCCATAAGCGCGTTGGCCGTATCCGTGTCGACGGCTTCGTAATCATGCCGCGTGAAATAGTCGCGCCCGTTTGACCGCCAATGACCGTGCAGGATCTCCGCGACGCCCTGCTTCCGCTCGGCAAGAATATTCAGCCACAGGAGTACCGCCCAGAGACCGTCCTTCTCCCGCAGGTGATCGGAGCTCGTCCCAAAACTCTCCTCCCCGCAAATGGTCGCCTGACCCGAATCCATGAGATTGCTGAAGAACTTCCAACCCGTAGGAGTCTCGTGCGCGCGAATACCCAGGCGCTCCGCAACCCGGTCGGCCGCTTGGCTGGTCGGCATGGACCGCGCAATTCCCTTAAGCCCACCCGCATAGCCCGGTGCCAGATGTGCATTGGCAGCCAGGACGGCAAGGCTGTCCGAGGGTGCAACATAGATCCCACGACCGACAATCATGTTTCGGTCCCCGTCGCCATCCGCCGCCGCCCCGAAATCCGGAGCGTCGTCCAACATCATCAGCGCCATGAGTTCCGCGGCATGGACCGGATTCGGATCCGGATGCAGGCCGCCGAAATCCGGCAGCGGCTCGGACCGGATGACCGTTCCGACAGGGGCACCGATGCGCCTCTCCAGGATCGCCTTCGCATAGGGGCCGGCAATCGCGTTCATCGCGTCGAACCGCATCCGGAATCCGGCCGCAAACAGTCCATGAATTGCGTCGAAATCGAACAATTGCTCCATCAGCGCGGCATACTCGGAAACCGGATCGACGACCTCGACCACGGTGCTGCCAAGCTGCATCTCGCCGGTGCGGCGGAGATCCAGGTCCCTTGTCTCCACGGTTCGGAATTCTCTGATTTCCCTTGAATGTTCAAGGATCGCCCGGCTTACTGCTTCCGGTGCGGGACCGCCATTGCCGATGTTGTACTTGACTCCGAAATCGCCTTCCAATCCGCCGGGGTTGTGGCTCGCGGAGAGAACGAGACCCCCATCCGCTCGCCGACGCCGGATCACGCAGGAGGCCGCGGGTGTTGAAAGCAGCCCGTCCTGTCCGACGATAATCCTGTTTGCCCCATTTGCGGCCGCCATGCGGATGATGGTCTGGCAGGCCTCCCTGCCGAAGTGCCGTCCATCCCCACCGAGCACCAGGGACTTGCCTTCAAGACCACCAACGGCGTCGAAGATCGACTGGACGAAATTCTCGAGGTAGGACGGCTGCATGAACACCCGGGTCTTCTTTCGGAGACCCGAAGTACCAGGCTTCTGCCCTTCGATCGGCAAAGTTGGAACCCGTTTGACCAGCATGCACCACCTCCACTACCAAATGACGGCGCCTGCCCGACAAACAGCGCCCGAACCGGTTCAGCCTGTAGACGTTAGGGGTCCATTTGCTCGTTGCCCGCCATGCGCATGCTTCCAAACGCGGTACCAGCGCATGGCCCGCCGTGCTGAAGAGCCGGGATGTCCGTCTCCAGCATGCAGCGGAGTGACCGGAACGCCACCGCATCGGTCGTTTCGTTCCTCCACCTGCCATCCGCAGTTGCCGTTGGTCGTCGGTTCTTCTCCTTGTACGATCCCGGCCGGTTTCAAGCAGGGGTACACATCACTCTGAAACCCCACGCGTGGCCAGCACCGCGCGGGCTCGAGCCGCTGCGCGTTCAGGGTCAACGAACAACCGAGCGTCGTTCGCCAACCGGATGATGTCGGCAAGATGGCAGGTCGAACGAGCGCTCTCCTGTCCACCGACCATGGTGAAATGGTCCTGGTGGCCATTGAGATAGGCCAGGAACACGACCCCTGTCTTGTAGAAGCGCGTAGGTGCCCGGAAGATGTGCCGGGAGAGGGGAACCGTGGGGGCAAACTCCTCGTGAAAGCCGGGAGCATTACCGGCCGCGAGTTGCGTCAGTGCCCGGGACGCCGCTCCGGCTATGGGGTCGAAGATTCCGAGAAGCGCATCGGAGTAGCCATGCTCGTCTCCGGCAATCAGCGTGGGATAATTGAAGTCGTCACCCGTGTACATACGGACGCCGTCCGGCAGACGCCGGCGCATGGAGATTTCCTTCTCGGCAGAGAGGAGCGAGATCTTGATGCCGTCCACCTTCTCGGCGTTCGCAGCGATTACGTCGAGGCAAGTTTCCATGGCGGTCGCGTGATCGCGAGAACCCCAGTAGCCCTCGAGTGCCGGGTCGAACATTTCACCGAGCCAATGAAGGATGGCGGGCTCCCTGACGCCGTTCAGGAGTTGGCCGTAAACCTTCGCGTAATCGTCCGGATCCCTAGCGATTCTTGCCAGAGCGCGGGATGCCATGAGAATGATCCGCGAGCCCGCAGCCTCGACCGCCTCACACTGCATCTCATAGGCAGCAATCACCTCCTCGATGGACGTGTCCGGGCCCAATTCGAGATGGTCGGTTCCGGCACCGGACGCAATGCGGTGACCGCCGGATCTCGCCATGGCAGTAGAACGCTGAATCAATTCGAGCGAGTTTGCCCAGTCCAGGCCCATGCCACGCTGCGCAGTGTCCATGGCCTCGGCGACACCGAGTCCCAGCGACCAGAGGTGCTCACGAAACGCCAGGGTCCGGTCCCAATCGAGATTGGTGTCCAGCCAGGGATCATTCTCGGCAAGTGCATCATTGACGACATGGGCCGCCGCATAGGCAACCCGGGTCCAGCCGACACCGGCCTCGATCGCCGGCGCCTCAACCAGGGTGACCGACTCGGTGCCGCCGTCGGCAAGCGGAAGTACAACGGAAGCCATCATCGATCAGATATCCAGTGCCGGAACGTCCAGCCAGCGGCGTTCCTTCCAGCTCTGCATTCCCAACTCCGCCAGTTGAACACCCTTGGCGCCCTCTGCAAGGGTGTATTGCCAGGGAGCGTCCTCCGCAACATGGCGTAGAAATGCCTCCCACTGCACCTTGAATCCGTTGTCGAACACGACATTGTCCGGAACAGGTTCCCACGCCTCGTAGTAATCGATCGTCTTGGGTTGATCGGGGTTCCAGACGGGCTTTGGCGTGTTCATCCGGTGCTGTGTAACGCAGGATTGAAGGCCCGCAACGGCCGTGCCGTGCGTGCCGTCGACTTGAAACGTCACCAGATCGTCCCTGCGCACCCGGACACACCAGCTCGAGTTGATCTGCGCGATGATCCCGCCCTCGAGTTCAAACGTCGCGTAGGCGGCATCGTCGGCAGTGACGGGATAGCGGGTGCCGGACTCGTCCCGTCGTTCGGGAACATGAACCGCCCCCAGGCAGCTGACCGACCTGACCGGTGCCACGACATTGTCGAGTACGTAGCGCCAATGACACAGCATGTCCGCAATGATCCCGCCACCCTGGTCCGCCCGGTAGTTCCAGCTCGGTCGCTGGGCGGGCAGGTAGTCCCCTTCGAAGACCCAGTACCCGAACTCTCCGCGGACCGACAGGATGCGGCCGAAGAAACCGGCATCGCGCAGCCGCTTCAGCTTGATGAATCCGGGCAGGTCCAGCTTGTCGTGGACGATTCCGTTCTTCACACCCGCATTCTGCGCCAGGGCCGCGATGTCGACAGCCTCCTGCAACCCGCTGGAGACCGGCTTCTCGCAATACACATGCTTGCCTTTCTCGATCGCCCTGCGCAAGAACGTCGGACGCAACGCTGTCGAAGCCGAGTCGAAGAACACGGTGTCATCGGGATTGTCCAGTGCGGCATCGAGGTCCGTCGTGAAGCGCTCGACACCGTGGGCACGGGCGACGGCTTCGATCCTGTCGGCATTCCGCCCGACCAGGATCGGGTCCGGCATCAGATAGCTGCCGTCCGACAGAAGCAGCCCTCCCTGTTCGCGAATTGCGAGAATCGAGCGTGCAAGATGCTGCGTCATCCCCATACGCCCCGTCACCCCGTGCATGATGATTCCGATACGGGTGTGTCTCATGGAACTGCTTCCTCCTATTGTGTAATGGGCATCATGTCGTTGAATTCAGGGCCGGGTGCCGATCCGAAACAGGGAGCGAACAGTGAGTCAATGCGCACGGCTCCCGCCTCGATCCGAAGTGCCGGACCGGTAACAGGACCCTGGTACAGGCCCGGATGCCTCTCCAGGTACGCTGCACGCTCAGCGTTCGAGGCACCCTGGAACCCGCCTGCGAAGTGATGGCCGTTGCGCTCGGCATGGCTCACGCCGAGTGTCGCGGCCATCAACGTGTCCTGCTGCCAGCACAGCCCGGGCTGGCATGTCAGATCCTCCGCCGAGAGTATGAGAGACCGCCCTTCACCCTGTGCCGTCGAAACCCGCGCGTAATTGAGCATGGCCCGGAAGATCCCCTTGCAGCTTTTCACGGATACCCCGTCCCAGCCGCATGCAGTCGCGCGCAATATCGCGTCATCCGTGTCGTCACTCTCGTCAATGATGATCGGTACCCCATAGTCATGCGTCACTTCCGGCGACAGGGCTTCCTGCCGGGCGAATGGCTGCTCGAAATAGAGAATGGAACGGCGAAAACGCCCAAGCGACCCCGTGCCGCGCAACCTGGCCAGCAACTCCCGGAAGTCGGCGATCGCATACTGTTCGTTGGCATCGATCGAAACCTTGAGATCCTTGATCGGATCGAGGATCCGGGCGACACGGCAGAGCCAGTCCGCATCGGCATCTACCACGCCCTTGAGCTTGATCTTGAAGGCCTGCAGGCCCTGGCGCTCGATGCAACTGGACAGTGCGACCGGCCGTCCGTCTGGGGGAGGCTCGCCGACTTCGTCCGGGTACAGAGGTGCGTCGAACCCGACCGTGTGGCGGATGAGGAGTCTCCGGTTCGGCTGAACACGCCGGAGCGCAGTTTCGATAGCATCGGCGGAGATGTCCCGGGGTGCCGATTCGGCAACCCCGAATGCGTCCGCGCGCGTCGCCGCGGGGAAGGACAGGTCGAGATCGCGGCAAACCGCATCGGCCAGCGCCATCTCCAGAAGCGCGGGACCGAACCCGATCGCCAGACGCGGCATGTCCGGTCCAAGGATATGGCCCACGGTCTCCCGGAGTTCGAACCCGAGCCCCCGTGCGGTTCCCGCGAGGCCCGGCGCGATGCCGGCCGTTTGCAGAACCGATGCGCGAAGATCGTCCACGGTCTCCGCATTTGTTCGCGCGGGCCGCTTGTCGAACCACCGCGGAACCATGAGTTGCGCCGCTACGCCGGAGCACAGACCCCGTGAACCCTCGACAACGACGCGAAGATAGGCCTCGGCGGTCCCGGTAACCTGCGTGTCGCCAAACCGGAAGGGCAATGTCAGCGCCACGTCCCGCTGCCCTACCTCGACTTCCTTGATGGTATATCGAGGTGCACTCATCGCGCGGCCCTCCAGCTTGCCCGCATCGTCGCGGCACCGACGGCCGCCGTTACGGTCCCGTTGATCTGCGTGCGAAAGGGCTCGACGGCGATGGGCGATGACCAGCCGACGTCCCGTAGCGCCCGCGCGATCTCATCGAATGGATCCTCGCCCATTCCCGGCGCACCCCGATTGGTGTCGTTGACCTGAACATGCGAGATGCCGCCAATCGGAACTTCTCTCCGGATCAAGTCGGCCACCGGCACCGCTTCGGCCTGTCCGGCCGCACTTGTGTCGATCATCGTCTGGAAGGCCGGAGA
The DNA here is from genome assembly GCA_964590405.1 of uncultured Rhodobacterales bacterium. Classification (GTDB taxonomy): domain Bacteria; phylum Pseudomonadota; class Alphaproteobacteria; order Rhodobacterales; family CAZPXZ01; genus CAZPXZ01. Next base: position 23,112 of record CAZPXZ010000011.1, read on the forward strand.
GTCCATCGCCATGACAAGGACCCGCGCATCCTCCACGGTGTTGACAAAGGACGTCTCCGCAGGTGAGAGGGGTTCGATGCAATATGTCACTCCCGCCGTCGCGGCGCTCTCTACGACCGGTCGCAATGTGCGTACTGCCGTTTCCAGGGCACCATCCAAGTCGACGCCATCCGGCAACCTGCGCGAACTCGGCGATCCATGTACCAGGACGTCGGCGCCCAGAAGCCTGGCTGCTTCAACCAGTGCGATCAGGACTTCCACCGTTCCCGCGGTCCGTTTGGCCTCCGTGATCGACAGATCGGGATAGGGCGCGAGTAGCCAATGAAGTCCCGTGATCCGCAAACCATGCCCCTCGACCATCCTTCGCACCGCGCGCCAGTCCTCGGCCGAGAGCCGATGCGGCACCGGGTCGATGCTGCCGGGCGCCAGTTCCAGACCCATGTATCCCAGATCGGCCGCAACCCTGCACTGCTCGGCCAGCGAAAGACCGTCCTCTGCCAACAATTCGTTGCAGAGGCTGAGATCCAGCGTGTCACTCATCGGATGCGCCCTTCCGCACGTACCGGATCACGAGTTCGCCGATCTCCACGGCGTGCCTGTCGATCCAGGCATCGTCAATGGGAATATCGAAGACTGCCCGCAGCGTGTGCCGGTTGGAGATCGGGAAATAGCAGAGCGAAGCAATCGTAATGTAGATGTCGACCGGATCAACGTCGTCCCGGAACATGCCCTCCGCGATTCCGGCCGTCAGCGTCGACCGGAGCAGCGCGATCAATGGCGACTGGATTTCGGCTGCGTCCGAGATCTGGCGGATTGTGGTTCCTCCGCGCAAATTCTCGGTATTCAGCATCGAGATGAACCACGGCTTCTCACGGAAGTGGTTGAGAGTGAATCGGACCAGTTCCCGTATCGACTCCTCGGGTCCGAATGCCTGCAGGTTGAGTTCCTGCTCCGCCTGCCGGATCTGCACATACGCTGCGCGCAACGCGGCGGCATAGAGCGCGGACTTGTCGCCGAAATGGGCGTACAGGAGAGGCTTCGAAACACCGGCCCGCCTCGCAATGGAATCGATCCGAGCCCCGTCATGACCGAATTCCGAGAACTCTTTCAGTGCCGCATCGAGAATCGCGCGCTTTGAGCGCTCCGCATTCCGCTTCGGTCTGGGCCCACCGAGCGTCTCGCCCATCACGGACCCGGCTTTCGGTTCCCTGCTCATCCCGGGTTCTCGTCCGACGGACTGCCGCTACGAACGAGGCGGATCCAGTGCGTGGCGACCCATCTGCGCACCGGTGCTGCGTTCAGAGCGATGGAGAGAAGAATCAGGAACACGAAGCACGCCGAAATCGGCCGAGTAAAGAATGGCGTCAGGTCACCGTCCGTCAGGATCAATCCACGCCGCAGGCTCTTGTCGAGCAGCGTTCCGAGAATGATGCCAAGCACCATCGGCGCCATCGGGTAGTTCATCTGCCGAAGAACAAAGCCGACCAGTCCGAACACGACCATCACGAGGATCTCGAAGGGCCGCTGCGTGAGGGCGTAGGGTCCGATCACGCAGAGCGCGAAAACCAACGGCATGAGGTATTCCCTGGGGACCCTCAGGATCATGACGAACACTCGTGTCAGGGTCAGACCAAGGACGAGGATGGCGAGGGTAGCCAGCAGGAGCATGGCCGCAACCGAGTAGATGAACCCCGGCTGCTCAATCATGATCATCGGTCCTGGCCGAACACCATGGATGAACAGGGCAGCGATCAGCACCGCCGCAGGCGCCGATCCGGGAACAGCAAGCGTCAGGGCAGGAATCAGTGCGCCGGGAACCACCGCACTGTTGCCCGTCTCGGCTGCCGTTAATCCTTCGGTCGAGCCCTTGCCGAATTGAGCCCGTTCCTTCGAAGTCCGCCGTGCTGCGGCATAGGCGGCCCAGGCACCGATATCCTCGCCAACGCCCGGGATGATGCCCACCATGGTCCCGATGACGCCGGAACGACCGATGGTAAATTTGTAGCGCCAGAGATCCGATAGTCGCGGCAGGATGCGATCCGTGGCCGACTTTGCATCGGCAATCTGCGCCTGGGCGCGCCACATGACCGTGAGGATCTCGGCAAAGCCAAACGCGCCAACCATGGCGGGGATCAGGCCGATGCCGCCGTTCAGTTGGTCATAGCCCAGGTTGAAACGGACATGGGCGTGAATTCCCTCGGATCCGATCATCGCGACCATCAGCCCGATCAGGCCCGCGATGTACCCCTTCAGCGGACTGACCCCGCCGGTGAGTTGTCCCGAGATCACGATGCCGAACACCGCGAGCCAGAAGAACTCGAACGAACCGAAGTAGAGTGCAGCCTCGGCCAATGGAGGAGCCAGCAAGACAAGAAGAAGGATGCCGACAAGCGTTCCCAGTGCCGATCCCGCTGTCGCCAACGCCATGGCGTAGGAGGCACGGCCTTGCCGGGCGAGCGGAAAACCATCGAGCGAGGTTGCCGCGCTTGCCGGCGTTCCCGGGATATTGAGCAGAATGGCGCTTCGCGAGCCCCCGTAGATGGCACCCACATACATGCAGATCAGGACGAGAATCGCTGCGTCGCGATCCAGGGTGTAGGTCAGCGTGGTCAGCAGCGCCACGCCCATGGTTGCCGTCAACCCGGGCAAGGACCCAACGAAGATGCCCAGAAGGGTTGCCCAGACGACATGACCGAGCATGACAGGTGTCAGGAAAGCGCTCACCGCACCTGTGAAAGCGGATAGCCCCTCGATCACGGCAACCGGACAAGAAAGCCGTAGCGAAAGAGTGCCGATATGGACGCTGCACAGAGCACCGCGAAGCCAACCGCCAAGCCCAGAGACTTGATACGGCCCGCAGTGGTCGCTCCCGGCTTCCAGGTAAAGTGTCCCACGAAAACGGAGATGTAGAGGGCCGTCGCCAGCCAGAACGGCAAGGTGCCGACCAGCAGCAGCGCGTAGACGACGCTGTACGCAACGGTGAAGAGAAGATTGCCCCAACTTCCAGCGGCGGCCGAAACGTCTGCCTGCTGACGCCCCGAGATTTCCCTGCGGGCGTTCGCGTAGAGAAATGACGCGCACAACATCATGACTGCACCCAGGATCATCGGCACGAGTCCCGGAATGCTGGCCGGGTGTATCTGGCGTATCTCCAGACGGTCCATCGTGTAACCGCCAACGAGCATCGCCATGCCAATAAGGAAGAAAACGACGGCCGCCACCTGGTCAGCGCGCGGCGTATTGAAGTCCATTGCGACCATCGCGTGGTGGATCGTTCTTCCTGGCAGGCACGCCCGGCGGGATACCGCGCCGGGCGTGCCGCTGCATGGTCAGCCTTCGGGACAGTCGATCCCGATCTCGGAGGGATGGACGACGGCCTCCCCGCGGGTTACCCGAGCGCACGCCTCGGCGATGACGACCGGCATTGCGACCGCTCGGGCCTCATCGCCGTAGCTGGGTGCAAAGACTGCACCGCGTTCGCTGGCGTAGGCTTGCAGTTCTTCCGAGTGCATGACGACGTCTGCCCAGATCCGGTTCACGGTCTCGTAGACTTCGTCCGGCGCTCCGACTGGAATGAACACGCCGAAGTAGTCCGGAGCCACAGGCATGTCAGGCAGGTATTGCGTTATCGGCGGAATCGGGTCGATGCCCTCCACGACGAGTGCCTGGTCCGAAAGGACGGCCAAAGCCCGCAAACGCCCCGCCTTGATCATTTCGGTCTGCTCGACGGCCAACTGCGTCGTCGCAACGACCTCACCGCTGGCCGCGGCAATGACCGCCGGGTTGCCGCCGTCATAGGTAACCATGCGAGCGGTGAATTCGCCTCCGGCCGCTTCGCGAATGGCGGCAAGAGCCATTCCGCCCGACGAATTGACACCGGCGGTCCCGATAGTCACATCACCCATCTTCATTGCCTCGAGCAATGCGCCAAAATCCGCATACGGGGCATCTGCGTTGACGCTCACAACGGGCACATTGGCAACATGCAGATAGATGACATAGTCGTCGATGGACGTGTTCTCGATCAGGCCCGTCACCGAATAGGTCGCGTTGTTCGCGATTGCATTCGCCGTCCAGGTATACCCGTCCCGCGGTGCATCAAGCGCAGCCTTGGTTCCAATGGACCCCGATGCGCCCGGCTGGTTGACAACGACGATTTCGGTGTTGAGCGCTTCCTCCAGGAGGGGAGCCACGACTCGCGTGACCTGATCCGTGGAGCCACCAGCCGACCAAGGCACGATGATGTTGATCGGCTTGTCAGGTTGCCACTCCGCGAGGGACGCCGAGACCGACCCGACCAAGGCGACAGCCGCGATTCCGCACACTCTTGCGCAAAGAGATGCCTTCATTTGTCTTTCTCCCAATATTCTTGTCCCGCAATTTACTTACTAGTAAGTAAGTAGGATTGGTGGGGCAAATCGTATCATCTGCGGTGCGTTCATTCAAGAATTGGCGTCACCCGCGAAATGCAGGAAACGCGTTTCATCTCGTCCGGGCGCAGCGTGCGCGGTCGGTCGAATTTCCGTGTTCCTGTGCGCCTCCGCAGTCAACGCGAACCCGAACCTGCCTGCACTTTCCATGATGACCGCTTGCACGAGCACGTCATCGAGACGATCCGGTCACGTGGTTGCAGCATGGTCCACGGGCATCCGGAGGCGGCAGGGAACGGCTGGCGCAGAACATCAGGTGGACGAACAACCCACCCGCCACACGACCGCATCCCGACCGAACAGGCTGCTACCGAATGGGCGGCGAGGCAGCGTGCACAGGTGCATGCCGCATGCTCCCTGCGCCGGAGCATACGATTGAGACCATCATCTGGCGCCCACTCTTGGCTGAGACGCGGTATTGTGAGCGCCATTCAGGAAATCCCCTTGCCGGATGCCGAGGCTTCCCGGTTCCGGATCATCCCGGCACCACGTACCAAGGCCAGCAACCCGCATCGAAACGACCTCGATCAGCAAACCGTGCTATCCAGCGACCACGAAATGGATGAATCTATGACGCAGTTGGCTACCGCCTGGAAGGCGGTCCACCACGCAGCGAGGCGCCTTCGCGGAAAGCATCTCCGCAGCCACTTTGCCGATGAGCCGGACCGTTTCCTACGATTCTCGACCCGACTCGATGACCTGCTGATCGACTACTCCAAGGAAAGGCTGGACACTGAAGCGCTCGACGCATTGCTGACACTTGCCGACAGAGCGGGAATCGAAGCGCAGCGCGAGGCCATGTTCGATGGCGACCGGATCAACCAAACGGAGGGACGTGCGGTACTGCACACGGCGCTTCGCGCCGGGCGTGACCTGCCCATCAAGGCTGGTCGCAGCGATGTGAGGTCAGATGTCAGCAACGTCCTCAACCGATTTCTCGACTTTGCCGAATCCGTTCGGAGCGGCGCATATGCATCCGTTTCCGGCCGGCCATTCACTCACGTCATCAATGTCGGGATCGGCGGCTCCGACCTCGGTCCGGCCATGGCGGTCCAGGCACTCGCCCCATTCCATGACGGTCCCCGCCTGTGCTTCGTCTCCAATGTCGACGGTGCGCATCTCACGGACGAACTGAGATCACTGTCCCCGGAACGTACACTTGTGATCGTCGCATCCAAGACGTTCACTACGCTGGAAACCATGGCCAATGCCCGCTCGGCCCGCGCGTGGCTCGCCGAAGCGCTGGGGGGCGCCGCGGGGCACCACATGGCCGCGGTTTCCAGCAATCTGGAAGGCGCTGCGGCCTTCGGGATTCCGGAATCCCGTGCTTTCGGGTTCTGGGATTGGGTCGGTGGACGGTATTCGCTCTGGTCCTCGGTCGGGCTCCCGCTCGCGATCGCCATCGGCGCGAACCGGTTCCGTGAATTTCTCGACGGCGCCCGCGCCATGGACCGCCACTTCCGTGAGGCACCGCTGCAACGCAACCTGCCGGTCCTGCTCGCCCTGGTCGCCATCTGGCGAAGGAATGCCATGGGCTGGCCCACCGTGGCTCTGATCCCCTACGACCAGCGCCTGGCACGGCTCCCCGCCTATGTTCAGCAACTCGAGATGGAATCGAACGGAAAGCGGATCCGGCTCGACGGGCAAGCCGCCACGCAATCCACCGCACCCGTCGTCTGGGGCGAGCCCGGCACCAACGCGCAACACTCGTTTTTCCAGATGCTCCACCAGGGCACCGATGTGGTCCCGGTCGACTTTCTGCTCGCCGCGCAGCCACAGGAGTCGCTGGGCAACCATCACACACTTCTCGGCGCAAATGCCCTGGCCCAGTCCGCCGCGCTGGCATTCGGGAAGACCGAGGACGAGGTCCGCCGGGAAATGCGCACCAGCGGAATGCCCGCCCACGAGATCGACCGCCTGGCGCCACACCGGACCTTCCCCGGTGATCGTCCCTCGACCACGATCCTTTACCGCCAACTGGACCCGGCAGGCCTGGGGCGACTGATCTCCCTTTTCGAGCACAGGGTCTTCGTGCAGGCGGCGATCTGGGGCATCAACGCCTTCGACCAGTGGGGAGTCGAACTCGGCAAGTCGCTCGCCACGCGCATCCTGCCGGCACTGGAGGGCGACGCCACGGATGCAGATCTCGATGCTTCTACCTCCGGGCTGATGGCACATCTCGCGGCGCTGCGTGGACCAGCGGCATCCGGTACCAACGACCGGCACTCCCGGGACGACCGAGGCGATTCCTGACTTTGAGACAGGAGACAGGATTCAACCCATGACCGACCCTGCCGGCGCCTGTCTCAAGGTCGCGGTCACCGACTGCCTCCGATACGGCCTCGGCAAGGATAAGGAATGCGCGACGCTCCATGACTGGCGGATCGCGCTTTCCCTCGCCCTGCGCAAACGGATCGTCGACCCGTGGCTCACCACTGAAGAACGCGTTCGCTCCGAACGACGAAAGCGGGTCTACTACCTGTCCATAGAGTTCCTCGTCGGCCGTCAACTCGAGGACGCGGCCCGCAGTCTTGGTATCGAGGGCGAGATTCGCGAAGCGGTCGATGCACTCGGCCTCGACTACGCGGCGATCACCGCCGACGAACCCGACGCGGCACTTGGCAATGGTGGCCTCGGTCGCCTCGCGGCCTGCTTTCTCGATTCCCTGGCCACACTGTCAATCCCTGCATTCGGCTACGGGATCCGCTACGAGCACGGACTCTTCCGGCAGAGTTTCGTCGGTGGCGAACAATGCGAGACTCCGGAGGACTGGCTGTCGCGGCGCCATCCCTGGGAATTCGAACGGCCGGAAGCTGCCAGTGCGATCGGTTTTGGCGGCAGTGTACACACCGACCGCGACCGTTCCGCCTGGCATCCCGGGACCACGGTTATCGCGGTCGCCCACGATACGCCAATCCTCGGATGGGGCGGCCATTGGGCCAATACGCTCCGGCTGTGGTCGGCCCGGCCGGTCGAGACCTTCAATCTCGAGCGCTTCCACCGCGGCGAGCACATCATGGCCGCGGAACCGGAGGCAGCAGCGCGCTCGCTGACGCGTGTGCTCTACCCCGACGACAGCACGCCGGAAGGCCGTGAACTCCGGCTCAAGCAGGAGTATTTCTTCACCGCAGCCTCGCTCAGGGACATCGTTCGCCGCTTCCTGTCGAAACACGACGATCTCGCTGCGCTACCCTCCCGGGCCGCGATTCAGCTCAACGATACGCACCCGGCGATTGCCGTCCCCGAACTGATCCGCATTCTCGCCGACGAACACGGGATGGCATTGGCCGCAGCCATCGAGACCGCCCGGAATTGCCTCTCCTACACCAACCACACGCTCATGCCGGAAGCGCTGGAACGCTGGCCGGAGCCCCTCCTGGCGCGGCTGCTGCCCCGCCATCACCAGATCATCTGCGCACTCGACGAGCGGCAAGCGATACTGAACACGTGCTGCGACCAGCAAGTACGCATCATCGAGCATGGTGAAGTCAGGATGGGCGAACTCGCCTTCATCGGCTGCCATCGGGTGAACGGCGTCTCCGCCCTCCACACCGACCTCATCCGCACGACAGTCTTCCGGGCACTTTCCGATCTGTATCCCGAGCGCGTGGTCAACCAGACCAACGGGGTGTCGCTCCGGCGCTGGCTGCATGGCTGCAACCCGCCTCTCCGCGATCTCATCACCAAGACCGTCGGCCCCGGATGGCCGGCAGACCCGCACGCACTGCAACTTCTCACCCGGTACCTGTACGACCAGAATTTCCTGGATCGATACGCTGCCGCAAAGCAGGAGAACAAGCGTCAACTTGCCCGCTGGCTCGCCGCGGAACATGGCATCACGGTCAATCCGGACGCCTTGTTCGACGTCCAGATCAAGAGATTTCACGAGTACAAGCGGCAGCTCATGAACCTGCTCGAGACCATTGTGCTCTGGAATGAAATGCACGATGCACCGGGACAGGTCCGGCCACCGCGTGTGAAAATCTTCGCCGGCAAGGCCGCACCGGGTTACTGGGCGGCAAAGGCGATCATCCGGCTCATTCACGATACGGCAACCGTGATCAATTCCGATCCTGCCACGCGGGACAGGCTTCGGGTCGTTTTCCTGCCGGACTACAACGTCTCCATGGCCGAGCGCCTGATCCCGGCGGCGGACCTTTCCGAGCAGATCTCGACGGCGGGCAACGAGGCTTCCGGTACCGGTAACATGAAGTTTGCCCTGAACGGCGCCCCCACCATCGGCACCCTGGACGGCGCAAATGTCGAGATCCGCGAGCGTGTCGGTGCAGACAACTTCTTCCTGTTCGGTCTCGATGCCGAAGAAGTCGTGGCCCGCCGTGCCGAGCCCGAATTCTCCCGGCGGGCGATCGAGGCAAGTCCCGCCCTATCCCGTGCCCTCGGCCAGATCGCCGACGGTCTGTTTTCGCCGGGCGAGCGGGACCGGCATCTGGGTATCGTCAGTGGCCTCTACGAGCATGACCACTTCCTGGTCACCTGCGATTTCGAGAGCTACCGCGCAGCACAGCGCAGGGTGGACAGCGCGTTCCTCGAACGAGACAGGTGGACGCGGATGGCCGCGACGGGTACGGCGATGTGCGGATGGTTCTCCTCCGACCGCGCGGTCCTGGGCTACGCCCGCGATATCTGGGGCATCTCTCCGAGTGCCAACCCGGCGGAGGTTCACGACATGGAGAGCGCAAACGCATGACCCGGAGCCGACAGGCCCTCGCCACGGCAGAGAATGACCGTGGCCTTTCCCCGGCCGACGCGCAGGCCATCGCCGCGGGTGCGCATGGCGATCCCTTCTCCATTCTGGGTCCGCATCCCGTGCCTGGCGGTCTCGTCATCCGCGTCCTTGCACCCGATGCCGACCGCGTCCGCGCACTGGCGCCCGGCGGACGGATCCTGACCGCACTGGAGCCTCTCCCCGAAGCGGGGAGCGTGTTCTGCGGCTTTCTTCCCGGGTGCCGGAACAAACCGGAGTACCAGCTCGAATTGCAGCGCGGCACCTCGTCCTGGCAACGGGATGACGCCTACCGGTTCGGCCCCGTCCTCGGAGCGATCGACGAGCATCTGCTTGGCGAAGGTACCCATCGTCGCCTCTGGCGGGCGCTCGGTGCACATGTCATGGAGCACGAAGGCGTGGCTGGAACCCACTTCGCTGTCTGGGCTCCGAACGCGCAGCGCATCTCCGTCGTCGCCGACTTCAACTCCTGGGACGGACGGCGGCATGTCATGCGGGTGCGTGGCGGAACCGGCGTGTGGGAGATCTTCGTACCCGGCGCCGGCGAGGGAGTGCGCTACAAGTACGAAATCCGGCTGGAGAACGGCACGATCCTGCCCCTGAAGGCGGACCCGGTCGGTTTCGCTTCGGAGCACCCTCCCGCGACTGCCTCCATCGTGCGCTGTCTCGACACCCATTCCTGGCAGGACACGGAGTGGATGGAACGACGGCACGAGACCCAATCGGTCGAGTCCCCGATCTCGATCTACGAGGTCCATCTCGGATCCTGGCGGCGTGCCGAACGGGAAGGTGGACGCGTCCTGGGGTACGGCGAGCTTGCGGAGCAACTGGTTGGCTATGCGAGCGACATGGAATTCACCCATCTCGAACTCCTCCCGGTCACCGAACACCCCTTCGACGGCTCCTGGGGATACCAGCCCACGGGACTGTTCGCACCGACCAGCCGGTTTGGCGACATGGCGGGTTTCCGGCAGCTGGTCGAGGCCGCGCATCGGTCGGGCATGGGCGTGATCCTGGACTGGGTTCCCGGACACTTTCCGGAAGACGCGCACGGGCTCGCCCGTTTCGACGGCACCGCCCTCTACGAGCATCTCGACCCGCGGGAAGGATTCCATCCGGACTGGAAAACGCTGATCTACAATCTCGGCCGGAGCGAGGTGCGGAACTTCCTCATCTCCAGCGCGCTCTACTGGCTGGAGGAGCACCATGCGGACGGACTCCGTGTCGACGCGGTGGCGTCCATGCTCTACCGAGACTACTCCCGCCGGGAGGACGAATGGATCCCGAACCGGCACGGGGGCCGCGAAAACCTCGAAGCCATCGCATTCCAGAAGGAATTGAACGAGTGCGTCTACGCGGCCCGTCCGGGCATCCAGACCATGGCCGAGGAGTCGACCGCCTGGCCGGGTGTCTCCCGGCCGACCTCTGCGGGCGGTCTCGGATTCGGCTTCAAGTGGAACATGGGCTGGATGCATGACACGCTGGAGTACATGTCCAGGGAACCGGTGCACAGGCGACATCACCATCACCAGATGACATTCGCCTCGACCTACGCATTCAGCGAGAACTTCATCCTGCCGCTCAGCCATGATGAGGTCGTGCACGAAAAAGGCTCCCTGCTGGCCAAGATGCCCGGTGTCGGACCGGCAAGGTTTGCCAATCTTCGCGCCTGCCTCGCCTTCATGTGGACGCATCCGGGCAAGAAGCTGCTCTTCATGGGCGGCGAATTCGCCCAGGACCGCGAGTGGCGGCATGATGCCTCGCTCGATTGGCACCTGCTCGATACCGGGTACCATCGGGGCGTGCAGGAATTGGTACGGGACCTGAACCGGATCTACCGCGACGTACCCGCGCTCCACCGAAGGGATTGCGAGCCCGGCGGTCTCGAATGGATCGAGGCCGATGCGGCCGAGGAATCCGTATACGCGTTTGCGCGGCACGGCGGCTCGCGGGACAGTCCGGCAGTCATTGTCTGCAACTTTACGCCAGTGAAGCGCTTTCGCAGAAGAATCGGCATGCCGCTCCCGGGCACCTGGCGGGTTGCCCTCAACTCCGGCGATCCGCGCTACGGCGGCGACAGCGGGCTCGAACGGGAGGTCCTGGAAAGCGAACCGCTGCCGTGGCAGGGAATGAACCAGTCGGCCACTCTGGACCTGCCCGGGCTGTCGACGCTGATCCTGCTGCGCGAACCATAGGCAACGGAACGGCCAAGCCCTCGCGGACCGGCTGCCGCGAACGACAGGACGAGGGAGGGACCAACATGGGAGGCGAGACCAACACACGCCTGTCGCTGCAGACCATGGCATTCGTACTCGCGGGTGGACGAGGCAGCCGCCTGCTGGAACTGACAGACAAACGGGCAAAGCCAGCAGTCTTCTTCGGTGGCAAGAGCCGCATCATCGACTTCGCCCTGTCGAATGCAATCAACTCCGGAATCCGGAGGATCGGGGTTGCAACCCAGTACAAGGCACACAGCCTCATCCGGCACCTGCAGCGAGGATGGAATTTCTTTCGGGCGGAGCGGAACGAATTCCTCGACATCTTCCCGGCTTCGCAGCGTGTTGCCGAGGAACAGTGGTACCGGGGGACCGCGGATGCCGTCGCCCAGAATATCGACATCATCGACAGCTACGGACCGGAGTTCATGCTCGTGCTTGCAGGGGACCACATCTACAAGATGGACTACGAGCACATGCTCCACCAACTCGCTGGCGAGAATGCGGACGTCGCCGTCGGCTGCCTGTCCGTACCCCGCGCCGAAGCCTCCGGATTCGGCATCATGGCGGTGGACGATACGGGAAGGATCCGGAACTTCGTGGAAAAGCCCGCCGACCCGCCACCCATGCCGGACAACCCCGACCTTTCCCTGGCCAGCATGGGCATCTACGCCTTTCGCTGGCGGTTCCTGCGCGGACTTCTGCTGGAAGACATGCACAACGCGAGTTCGAGCCATGACTTCGGACGGGATCTCATTCCGCATGTCGTACGGCACGGCACGGCCGTTGCCCACCGGTTCTCCGATTCCTGCGTCATGAGCGGCGCCGAGCCGGAGCCATACTGGCGTGATGTCGGCACCATCGACGCCTTCTGGCAGGCCAATATCGACCTCACGGGATTTGTCCCGGCGCTCGACCTCTACCACCAGGAATGGCCGATCTGGACCTACGGCGAACTGGTACCGCCCGCGAAGTTCATCCACGATGAAGGAGACAGGCGCGGCTCTGCCGTGAGTTCCCTGGTCTCGGGCGGCTGCATCGTCTCCGGGACCAACATCCGCGAGTCACTGCTGTTCACCAACTGCCACACCCGCTCCTATGCCGAATTGCGGCGGGTTGTTGCGCTTCCCGGAGTTGTCGTGAACCGCCATGCCTGCATCTCCGATGCGGTCCTCGATCGCGACGTCGAAATTCCGGCAGGCATGGTCATCGGCGAGGATCCGGACGAGGACGCACGATGGTTCCGCCGAACCGAGAACGGAATCTGCCTGATCACGAGACCCATGGTAGATGCATGGCTCGCATCCCGATGAAAGGGCTCTTCATCGCCTCGGAGTGCGTACCGTTCGCAAAGACAGGGGGCCTTGCGGATGTCGTCGGAGCCCTGCCGACGGTCCTCGACACCCGGGGTTGCGAGGTACGGGTGTTGCTGCCGGGCTACCCGGACGTGATCGACTGCCAGGCCTCTCCCCGTGTCGTCTTTCAGGCAGACTGCCTGTTCGGAGGACCCGTACGTGTCCTTTCCGGGGAGGCCCGCGGTATCGACCTCCTCCTTGTCGACGCACCGCATCTCTATGACCGTACGGGTTCCCTCTACCAGGGCCCGGATCGCAGGGACTGGACCGACAATCATCTCCGCTTCGCAGCCCTTGCCTGGCTCGGCACACAGATCGGTCTCGGATCGGGCACGGATGGGTGGAAACCGGACCTCGTGCATGCGCATGACTGGCAGGCCGGGCTGGCACCGCTCTACCTGCGCGAGAACCCGGTTCATCGACCGGCAAGCGTATTCACCATCCACAACATTGCCTACCAAGGCATCTTTCCGGAGCATACGGCGGACGAGGTTGGACTTCCCGCAGCGGAATTCAACATGCGTGGGTACGAGTTCTTCGGCGACATCAGCTTCCTGAAGGCCGGCCTCGTCTACGCCGACGCCATCACGACAGTGAGCCCGACCTATGCAAGCGAACTCCGCAGTCCTGCCTTCGGAATGCGGCTCGACGGCGTCATCCGGGAGCGCCGGGACCGAGTCTTCGGGATCCTGAACGGAATCGACACTTCCTCCTGGGATCCCTCGACGGATCCCTGCATTTCGACCTTCACGCCCCGCAAGCTGTCGGCGCGGCGCGCCAACAAGCGGGCGCTCGCAACCGAATTCCGACTGTCCTCCGACCGTGACCGGCCCCTCTTCTCGGTCGTCAGCCGCCTGACCGGCCAGAAGGGCCTGGACCTGCTACTCGAGGCAATTCCGGAGCTACTCGATCTCGGTGGCGACCTTGTGCTTCTCGGTACCGGGGACGGCACACTCGAGCGTGCCTTCACAGACTCGGCAAGCCGGCATCCGGGACGGGTCGGCATCCGGATCGGATATGACGAGGCACTCGCGCATCGGATCTATGCGGGCAGCGACACCATTCTCGTCCCGTCCCGTTTCGAACCCTGCGGACTGACACAGCTCTATGCACAGCGCTACGGCGCCCTGCCGATCGTTGCACGCACCGGCGGACTCGCCGATACCGTCATCGATGCCAATGCGGCGGCGCTCGCCGCCGGAGCGGCGACCGGCTTCCTGTTCAAGCCGGGTTCGAAGACATCCCTGGTCGAAGCACTGGCCCTCGCCTGCGAAGTCTATCGGGATCGCCGAGCCTGGCAGCGCATGCAGAGGAATGCACTGCGACAGGATGTGGGCTGGGATCGTTCCGCCAGGGAGTACCGGTCAATCTACGACCGGTTGATCCGCGAACGAAGGCGGCATGCTTCCGGCAGCCGCGGCTGACCCGCCAACCGGAGCCGGATCCGCCGACCGGCTCGGGGCCCACTGGGACGGCGAGGGCGTAAACTTCGCCGTGTTCTCGGCGCATGCCGAACGGATCGAAGTCTGCCTGTTTTCCGGGGACGGAAAACATGAGATCGCCCGGATCCCGCTCCGCGAGCGATCCGGCGATATCCGGCATGTCCATGTACGCGGGATCGGGCCGGGTACGCCGTATGGGTACCGGGCGCACGGACCCTACGCTCCGGAGCAGGGACACCGGTTCAATCCCAACAAACTCCTGCTCGACCCCTATGCCCGGAAGATCGCAGGAGGGTTCCGGTGGGACGATGTGATGTTCGGTTACAAGGCAGGGTCCGAGGATGGGGACCTGTCCTTCGACCCCCGCGACAGCGCGACCTCCGTCCCGCGCTCCATCGTGGCACGGCCGGAAATTCCCTGCGCCCCCCGGCGTCCACGCATTCCCTGGCAGCGCACGGTCATCTACGAGGCTCATCCGCGCGGCCTCACCATGCAGTGCCCGGGGATTCCGGAGGCAGACCGGGGCAGGCTCGCCGCCCTCGCATCCGACCCGATTCTGGACCATCTCTCCAGTCTCGGTGTCACCACCATCGAGTTGATGCCGGTGCAAGCCTGCCTGGACGAGCCCTTCCTCTCGAAACGCGGCCTCCGCAACTTCTGGGGTTACAACCCCATCGCCTTCTTCATCCCCGAACCGCGCTATCTGGGGTCTGGCGACCTGGCTGAGTTCCGGGAAATGGTCCACAGGTTTCACGGGGCCGGGATCGAGGTCATCCTCGACGTGGTCTACAACCATACCGCGGAAGGAAACGAACTCGGCCCGACCCTATGTTTCCGCGGGCTCGACAATGCCAGCTACTACGTGCTGCATGACGACCGGCCCAGGTATTACGCCAACGACACAGGCTGCGGGAATACGTTGGACATCTCGCACCCGTTCGTCCTCCGCCTGGTTCTCGACTCGCTTCGTTACTGGGCCGAGTTCACGGGCGTTGACGGTTTTCGCTTCGACCTGGCCACGACGCTCGGCAGGGAACGGGACGGATTCGACGTGCATGGCGGTTTCTTTGACGCCCTGCTCCAGGATCCGGTGCTGTGCCGGCTGAAGCTGATCGCCGAGCCTTGGGATACCGGACCCGAGGGTTACCGTCTCGGAGGATTTCCTCCACCCTTTGCCGAATGGAACGACCGGTTTCGTGACGTCGCAAGACGATTCTGGCGCGGCGATTCCGCAATGGCATCGGAACTTGCGTCCCGGATCCTCGGCTCTGCCGACCATTTCGACGACGCGGGACGACGTCCCTGGGCCTCGATCAACTACGTGACCGCGCATGACGGATTCACGCTGGAGGACCTCGTATCCCATGTGCACAAGCACAATGAAGCCAATGGCGAAGAGAACCGCGACGGTCACGCCGCCAATTACAGTGCAAACTGCGGTTGCGAGGGACCGACAACAGATGCCGGCATCCTGGCACAGCGCGCTCGCCGCAAGCGAAACCTCCTGGCGACGGTCCTTCTTTCGCAAGGCACCCCGATGCTGCTTGCCGGAGACGAACTTGGCAACAGCCAGGGCGGCAACAACAACGCCTACTGCCAGGACAACGCCACTGGCTGGACGGACTGGAGAGGGACCGGCGACAGCCTACACCGGTTCGTCCAACGGCTGACCAGACTCCGGAAGGACCACCCCGTGCTCCGGCAACCGCGCTTTCTGCACGGCAACCCGGTTCCTTGCGACGGAGGGCCGGACATCACATGGCGTGGCGCCGACGGACTGCCGCCGGATTGGACCTCGCCCGGATTGCGTCGTTTCGCCGTCCTGCTCCGGGATGCGGCCGATACGCCGGAATACGCCGTGACGGATGACGTGGTTCTCCTGGTCTTCAATGGCGCGGAAGCGAGCGAATATCGCCTTCCCGATGCCCCGCATGACCGTGGCTGGGTATGTGTTCTCGACACAACCTGTGCCGACGGTCGGCCCGAATCCACTGACACGGCTTCGGGGGCCGTATGGATCGACGCGGACTCGATCGCGGTGTTCGTCCAGGGCCACGGACCGGACTGAGTCCGCCGGAGCATTGCCCGCCGCCGGCTTTCCCATGTTGCATGAACGCGGAGATGGAGCATCGGTGACCGCAAACGCAGACCGGATTCGCGGTATAGTTGGCGGTAAACCCCGCAGGTCCTCGCTATTGGCGCAACCACGCTGACTCGCTGGCGCGGTCAGGACTCTGCAATCCGCACATGCCGGAAAGAACGGGATTCGACGCGATCGGGGACGGGACGCATGCGGCTGAAGAACAAGTCCGCTTTGATCACTGCGGCCGGAGCCGGCATCGGACTCGCCACGGCGCGTCTCTTCGCACAGGAGGGCGCATCGGTGACCGCGACCGACATCAATGCCGAGTCCCTCTCGCCCCTTGCGACCGAAGGCATCGCAACGCACCATCTCGATGTCACGGATACGGAGGCCGTCCTTGCAGTGTCTCGCAACCTGGGTGCCGTCAACGTGCTCTTCAATTGTGCCGGATTTGTCGGTCACGGCACCATCCTCGAATGTGATCCGGACGACTTCGCGTCTTCGATGGACCTCAATGTGGGAGGCGCCTACCGCATGACGCGAGCATTCCTTCCCGCGATGATCGAGGCCGGAGGCGGTTGTATCATCAACGTGGCATCGGTCCTCTCCTCCATCATTGCGGCACCAAACCGCTTCGCGTACGGAGTCAGCAAGGCGGCGGTCATCGGCCTCACCAAGTCGATCGCGGCAGACTTCACATCGCTCGGCATCCGGTGCAATGCCATCTGCCCGGGAGCGGTCGATACACCGTCTCTGGAGGGAAGAATGCGCGCCCTTGGCGGCGACTACGAAGAGGCGCGAAACCATTTCATCTCCCGACAACCCGTCGGGCGTCTCGGGAAACCCGAGGAAATCGCGGCGCTGGCCCTTTACCTTGCCAGCGACGAGAGTGCGTTTGTAACAGGCCAGACCATCACTATCGACGGCGGCTGGAGCAATGTGTGAGGAAAATCCATGAAACTCGTTCGATTCGGACCCAAGGACCAGGAAAAGCCGGCTCTTCTCGACCGCGACGGTGTGCTTCGCGATCTCTCGGGGATAGTCGATGACATCGCAGGAGAGACCCTGTCACGCGCGAGCCTGACCAGGCTGGCGCTACAGGATCCTTTGGAATTGCCGACCGTGGACGGAAATCCCCGGATCGGCCCCTGCGTCGGCAATATCGGCAAGATGATCTGTGTTGGCCTCAACTACGCGGACCATGCCGCGGAATCCGGTTTGCCGGTACCGCCGGAGCCCATTCTCTTCAGCAAGGCCACGAGTGCGATTTGCGGACCGTATGACGATGTCATGGTGCCGCGCGGCTCCGTGAAAACCGATTGGGAAGTCGAACTCGCGATCGTGATCGGAACCGAAGCGCGCTACGTCAGCGAAGAGGACGCCATGGACC
>CAZPXZ010000011.1:40781-55971 GCA_964590405.1 uncultured Rhodobacterales bacterium
GCCGGCTACTGCATCGTCAATGACGTGTCGGAGCGGGACTTCCAGATCAAGCGCGCCGGGCAATGGGTCAAGGGCAAGTCCGCCGATACCTTTGCCCCCACGGGGCCATGGCTCGTGACCAAGGACGAGATTCCGGATCCGCAGAATCTCGCGATGTGGCTCGACGTAGACGGCCAGCGATTCCAGGACGGATCGACCCGGACGATGATCTTCGGGGTTCGCCACCTGGTCCACTACATTTCGCAATTCATGAGTCTGCAACCTGGCGATGTCATTCCGACCGGAACGCCCCCCGGCGTGGGAATGGGGTTGAAGCCGCCTCAGTATCTCCGCGCGGGACAGGAAATGCGTCTGGCGATTGAAGGCCTGGGTGAGCAGCGGCAAACGGTGGTCGACTGCCCGTACTGAGCCAGCCAACAAGACGAGAGGCCGGCCAGGCGAAGCGTCCATCGCCCGAATGGATCTGGCCGCATTCTTCGAATGCGGCTTGACCATCGGGCTACCGGCTTCCGAGTCTCCCGCATCGACCGCCTTGTAATGACGTATGCCCTGGAATTGTCTACCGGAGGCATCCTGGCTGCTGGCTCCCGCGCGCGAAACCGAACACAGGCATTCCTTCGCTCCCGCGCCAAGACAGGACTGGCCGCACTACCCAGGCGTTGAAGGAACGGCGCCCCACATCAAGACATCGAATCCTTCCCGTTCGAGAGGCATCGACGATCGGGCCTCAAATAGCATTGACGCAAGAAGCTCTCTCGCTCCGCCAGTGAATCCACGGGATGTTCTCGACGCCTCCATGCCGATTCACCGATTCCCTGGCGCGTCCTTCACGGTTCTCATCCCTGCGGGATCAGAACCGGGCCCGTTGGCTTGAAGCCCACCTTGACCGGACTACCCATCTCCAGCGGGTGGGATACGTCGTCCTCCACGGCGAACATGGAGCCGAATGTAGTTTCGAGCGTGTATTCCATCCGAACGCCGACATAGGTGGCCTTTGCGACCGTTGCGTCGAAACCTTCATCCGCGCCCAACACGACACGCGATGGGCGTACTGCGAGTTTTGCGGTGCCCTTGGTCAAGCCGTGCGACGCGAGGCGGTAGCGGTAACCGTCGACTGCAATCTCGGCCAAGTCTCCGTCAACAGAAACGATCTCGCAGGGCAGCAGGTTTGCCTCGCCAATGAAGTCCGCGACAAAGGAATCGACCGGGAGGTCATACAGTTCCCGCGGCGTACCAACCTGGGCGATGGACGCGTTGCGCATCACGACGATCTCGTCGCTGACCGCCAGTGCCTCTTCCTGATCGTGCGTAACATAAACAACGGTCAGGCCATGATCCTGCTGGATCGAGCGGATATCTTCGCGCACCTGGCGGCGCAACTTGGCGTCGAGATTGGACAACGGCTCATCGAAGAGCAGAACCTGAGGTTCCAGTACCAGTGCGCGGGCAACGGCAACGCGTTGCTGCTGACCACCGGAAAGTTCGCTCGGCAATCGATCGCCGTACCCCTTGAGACCAACGAGTTCCAGACCGGCAAGAGCGCGTTCGCGAACCTCGGACTTCGGAAAACCGGAGAACCCGAGGCCATAGGAGACGTTTTCTATTACCGTCATGTGCGGAAACAACGCATACGACTGAAAGACCATCGAGACATCGCGTTCGGTGGCGGGCAGTTTGGTAACATCCTTGTCGCCAATCAGGATCTGCCCGGAGGTCGCCATCTCGAGCCCCGCGATCAGGACGCCCTTCGGCGCGTCGTTCGCACACCCGACGCACATGCCGTTGATACTCCGTACGAGGTCCGGGTGTTCCCATCCCTCTTGAACGGAATCGGTGATCAGAGCAGATGTTTACGCCGAATCCAACGCGCAAGCCGGCTTCGGATACGACCACAGGGATGTGCCCGCGGGGGGGGCGAGGAACGATTCGAAGGAGGACCTGAGTTTCGGCTACGGGATGCGAAGGCATTGTCCTGTCGGCCTGCCACGAATGCGAACATCCAGGGCCAGAAGACTCTACGGCACGCGACGAAGCGACGAACCACCCATCGGGCTGGTACCGCTCCGACAGATCAAGACGCCCAGAGCCGCAACAGAACAGACTTGCGCGCCCGTCGGGAGGGAGTCTGCGACCCGCTCACGACCGTTACGGGCAAGATACCGCCCGCTCATCGAACATCATTGACAAACCGAGCCATCGGGGCCCTTTCAGCATCGCGTCACAGAAGCCGGTCCGGCCCCCACAATGTCCTTGAATGACGCCAGTGACAGCGCATGGGTAAGACCCGAGAAAAGTCATGACGAAGACCACTCGTGTTCCAAGCCCAACCGCTCACACGCCCGCCGACAATGCTGTCCCGACCCGCACGGTACAGGGCTCGAAGCGAGACCCATCCCTCCAAGGAACCTCCGCGAGACAGACAACACATTCCGATGTCCTTCAGCCGATATGTGTCTTGCGAGCATCGGTGCGGCAACGTCATATTGTTTGCCGTGAAAGTGCCCCCATTTTCATGTCTTGGGGTGCGGAGCCAAAAGGCTCAGCATGAGAGTTTCTTTGCGTGCATTGCTGTCTCGACTGCTTGCAAAAAGCCCCGAACAGCGCAACTTGGGAAACGGATCGGACTCCCGGAAAGTGACAAACTGAAGAGCGACGATCTCAGGTTTTCAGACGCGCGCCGGTCCAGAGTGGCAGGAGGCCTTCCGCCTCAACACGAGCCGACGGAAACCGGCAATCGGCTCTCGAAGTCTCGAGACGATTTCACCGAACCAGTCCCTTCAACACCCGAGTGCACGGTCTGCGGACAAAGTGCGAAGGTCGGTGGAATCCGTAACACGGTTTACCAACCGTGCCCCCGCAGGAACGGTCCTTGAGATCCAGGCAACTCGTTTGACGTTGGCCGCATCTCGGATTTAACTCAAGGACTGGCGTGGAGGCAGTTGTTCGAGCGGATGAACAATCTTGATGACCGAAGCCCTCCCGAAGTCTCTTGCGAGCTCGAATGCGGGTGGGAATTCTCTGGTGGTCCGGACCCGTTCGCCATGCTCACCCATCTCCAAACATGCAACCGTAACGCCATCAATAGACCAAATTGCCGTTTACCGGATGGGTTTCCCCGACCATGGGGAGAAACATGGTCTCCCAAGCATGGTTACCCAGTGAGCGATACGGGCGCCGTCAAGCGCGATTGCCGAAATTGCCAGACCGCTACGACTTGAGGATGACTTCGAATCCTTCGAATTGAGGCGGCCCCAGGTAGAGATGCTTGTGTCGGCCCGCTTCTGCATGGGCCTTGCGGAATGCGTCCGACCGTGTCCAGTCCCGGAATGCCGACTCGTCAGACCAGAGGGAATGGGACGCGAAAAGAGTGTGGTCCTCCGTTTCCGGCCCCCGGAGCAGGTGGAAACGAAGGAACCCCTCGACTCCGGCCAGGTGGGTTTCGCGCGAGGACCACACTTCCTCGAACTCCGTCTCACTCCCGCGCGCAACTCTGAACCGGTTCATGGCGATATACATGGAGTAGAATCTCCGTCCTGATGGTCACTACCGGATCATAGCGGACCGAGAGATTCGCAATTTACACCTGTACCCTTTGCCATTGGCCCGATGTCGTTTCCGGAAACCTGGCTGCCGGGATTCAGGTCAAGTTGACATTCCCCTCGGGGGGTGAAAGCGTTATCGCTCTGGCAGGATCGCCAGGCAAGTTCCTCACTAGCTGGAAAGGGAGAAAGGAATGTTCCGTTCACCGCTCACTCGTCGGGCAATGGTCGGCGCCACCGTTGTCGTCGGCATGCTGTTGTCCACCGGAATGGCTGCCGCAGATAATCTGAAGGTCGCCGCCATCTATACGCTGCCCGTGGAGCAGCAGTGGATCAGCCGCATCCACAAGGCGTTGAATGCCGCCGCGGACCGCGGTGACATCGAGTACACCTTTTCGGAAAACGTTGCCAATACGGACTATGAACGGGTGATGCGCGAATATGCCGAGGCCGGACAGCAGCTGGTTGTCGGCGAGGTCTTTGGCCTGGAACGCGCAGCCCGCAAGGTGGCCGCGGACTATCCGGACACCGCATTCCTGATGGGATCCTCCTTCGGCCCCTCGGGCGACAATTTCGCCGTCTTCGACAATTGGATCCATGAGCCCAGCTACCTCACCGGCATGATCGCCGGAGCGGCAACCCAGTCCAACGTGATCGGCATGGTTGGCGGATATGCCATCCCGGAAGTGAACCGCCTGATGAACGCCTTCAAGGACGGCGCACGTGAGATGAATCCGGACGTCAAGTTCCTGGTGAACTTCATCGACAGTTGGTATGACCCGCCGAAGGCCAAGGAGAGCGCCTTCGCCATGATGGACGCCGGTGCCGACATCATGTACGCCGAGCGCTTCGGTGTCTCCGACGCCGCCGTGGAGCGGGGTGTCAAGGCCATCGGGAACGTGATCGACACCTCGGGGGACTACCCCGAAACCATCATGGCTTCGGCGCTCTGGCACATGGAGCCCACCATCGACCGCGCCATCGCCGCCGTGGCAAATGGAAGCTTCGAGGCAGCCGACTACGGCCAGTACAGCTTCATGGGCTACGGCGGAGGCTCGCTCGTGGTGGATAAGAGCCTCGTGCCGGAGGACGTTCTTGCCAAGGTGCGGGAACGCGAGCAGGAAATCCGCGATGGCCTGTTCCGCGTCAACGTGAACGACGCGGCGCCCGTCTCCGACGGTTGATGTCCGTTTCGCCCGGACCGGCCGACGGTCCGGGCGCACCAGACACGCAGGGCGCCGTGCTTTCCATGCGCGGCATGACCAAGCGCTTTGGCGCTCTGCTGGCTGCAGACAGGATCAACCTCGACCTCCACAAGGGCGAGGTGCTGGCACTCCTCGGCGAGAATGGCGCCGGCAAGACCACGCTGATGAACATGCTGTTCGGCGAGTACACGCCGGATTCAGGCGAGGTTCGCATCCGGGAATCCGACGGCGGAGAAACACCGCTTCCTCCGGGGCAGCCCCAGGCGGCCATCGAAGCCCGGATCGGCATGGTCCACCAGCACTTCACCCTGGCGGAGAACCTGTCCGTTCTGGACAATATCCTTCTCGGCACGGAGCCGCTCTTTCGCCTTCGCCGTTCCCGGAAACTCGCCCGTTCCAGGCTCGATCGCCTGATGCGGGCGTCGGGCCTCACCGCTCCCCTGGATGCCCGCGTGCACGACCTCTCGGTCGGCGAGCGACAGCGGGTGGAAATCCTGAAGGCGCTCTATCGCGAAGCCCGGATCCTGGTCCTGGACGAGCCCACCGCCGTGTTGACTCCGCAGGAGGCGGATACCCTGTTCGCCGCCATTCGCGAACTGGTGGAAGACGGCCTCGCGGTTATCTTCATTTCCCACAAGCTTCGCGAGGTTCTCGCTTTCTCGGACCGGATCATGGTCCTCCGCCACGGTCGCAAGATGGGGGAAATGCGAACCGCCGAAGCCGACGAGGGAAAGATCATCCGCATGATGGTCGGCGAAGAACATGCCGCGATGGAGCGATCCCCCGGGAACCCCGGCGCAGTCGTCCTGGCACTGGAAGAGATTTCTGTCCCCACCTCCCGGGCGCATCGCGGACTTTCGGACATTTCCTTTGCTTTGCGTGAAGGCGAGATCGTCGGAATTGCAGGCGTCGCCGGCAACGGGCAGAGCACCCTCGCGCGTGTTGTCTCCGGGCTCCTGGAACCGGATGCCGGTTCCATTTCGGTCGGCGGTGTTCGGGTCAGTGGATTGACGCCGGCCCGTGCCCTCAAGGAAGGTATCGGCCGCATTCCGGAGGACCGGCATCGGGACGGGATTGTCTCCGACATGAGCGTGGCGGAGAACCTGGTTATCGAGCGTCTTTCGTCAACAAGTGCTCAACGCCACGGCGTCCTACGCCGCAGCACCATCGCCGACCATGCGATGAAGGTCATCGATGCACACGACATACGCGGTCCAGGTCCTCAGGCTCGGACCGCGCTCCTCTCCGGTGGAAATATCCAGAAGCTGATCCTTGCTCGCGTCCTGGAGGCAGAGCCGGAGATCATTCTCGCCAACCAGCCGACCCGCGGCCTAGATGTGCGCGCCGCGAGCGATGTTTCCCGCCGCCTGATCGCGGCCAGGAACCGTGGCGCAGGGGTCTTGCTCATCTCCGAAGATCTCGACGAGATCCTGACGCTCTCCGATCGCATCCTGGTCATGCACAACGGCAGAATGGTGGAAACCGACGCACGCGACCGCGCCGCGATCGGCGTATTGATGGCAGGCGGCGGCACAGCATGAACCGCCTCACGATGTCGGCCCGGCCGCTCCGACACCGCTCCGGTCTGTCCGGCAGGATAGAATTGTGATCGAGATCGTTCCACGCGATTCGACACGGCCGTGGTTCTCGGTGCTGATCCCCGTCACCGCGGGTTTCGTTTCACTGCTCCTCGCCGCAGTCCCCCTCTCCTTTGCAGGCGCACCGATCCTGGAGGCCTACGCCCAGATGGCTGCAGGTGTCTTCGGTTCCGTGTTCACCATAACAGAGACCCTGACCCGAGCGACGCCACTGATCTTCACCGGCCTAGCGGCTGCCATTGCTTTCCGGGCACGGCTCTGGAACATCGGCGCCGAGGGGCAACTCTATCTCGGCGCATTGGCCGCCGTCTGGATCGGGACCGGCATGATCGACGGGCCGCCAATCCTGATGATCCCCCTGGTCCTGCTCGCCGGTGCCGTGGCCGGCGCTGTGGGCATGCTGGGGCCCGCCATCCTGAAGACCCGCTTCGGCGCCGACGAGGTCGTAACCTCGCTCCTCCTAAACTTCATCATTCTGATCCTTGTCCAGATGATGCTTGAAGGCCCCTTCAAGGACCCGATGGGGCTCGGCTGGCCGCAATCGGAGCCCATTCTCGACTCCGCCAGCCTGCCAGCCCTGGTCGAGAGGATGCGTCTCCACGCCGGGTTCCTACTCGCCATCGCCGTGGCCGTCGTCGCGCATGCCGTGTTGGCATACACGGTGTGGGGATTTCGGATCCGTGCGGTCGGCGACAACGCGTCCGCAGCGCGCCACGCCGGCATCGGCGTCAACCGTACGCTCCTCGGCGTCGCCATCGCTTCCGGCGCCTGCGCGGGTCTTGCCGGCGTCTCCGAGGTTGCAGGGCTGAAGGGTTACCTGACCTCGGACCTGTCGCCCGGATTTGGCTATGCGGGAATCGTCGTTGCCATGCTCGCGGGCCTCTCGCCGGCAGGCGTCATTCTCGCCAGCCTTTTCGTGGCAAGCGTATTTGTCGGTGCGGATTCGATGTCTCGCGCCATGGGTGTCTCCAGCTATCTCGCAGACCTGATCGTCTCCATGTCACTGGTCTGCATGCTGGTGGGTGGCTTCTTTGCACGCTTCAGGATCCGCTGGCGAAGAGCACTCGGACCATGATCGACATCCTCCAGATCTTCGTCAGCGAGAGCTTCTGGGCAGCAAGCCTGCGCATCGCCAGCCCACTCATCTTCGGCGTTCTGGGCGCCCTTCTTTGTGAGCGCGCAGGAGTTCTCAATCTCGGTATCGAGGGCATCTTCGTGGTTGGAGCCATGACTGGCTGGATGACTGTCTGGCTCGGTGCACCACTTCCCGTCGGGATCCTCGCCGCAGCCATGGCGGGTGCCCTGTTCGGCCTCTTCCATGCCGTCCTGACCGTACCTCTCGGGTTATCCCAGCATGTCTCGGGGCTGGGCATCACACTCTTTGCCAGTTCGCTGGCTTCGTTCGCCTATCGGACCGCGCTGCCCCAGGTCAGTTCGCCTCCCCGCATCGAACCCTTTCGCCCACTCGATATCCCCCTGGTCTCCGACCTTCCCTTCCTCGGCCCGGTGCTGTTCCAGCAAACTGCGCTCACCTGGCTGGCATTGCTCATGGTCGCGGTCGTCTGGTGGATCATGGAGCGCGCCCCGCTCGGCGTGGCGCTCAAGGCAGTTGGCGACAACCCGGATGCCGTCAACGCGCAGGGGCTGTCGGTCATCCGACTGCGCATGGGCGCAGTCGTTGCAGGATCGTCACTGATGGCCCTGGGCGGTGCGTTCCTCACGATGTCCGCCTTCGACGCCTTCTTTTTCGGCATGGTCAACGGGCGCGGATGGATCTGTATCGCCCTGGTCATCTTCGCCAGCTGGCAGCCGGGCAAGGCCCTCGTCGGTGCGCTCCTGTTCGGCATGTTCGACGCGCTTCAGGTCCGGCTGCAGACCGAGGCCGGCGCACTGATCCCGCCCCAGGTCTTCCTGATGATGCCTTTCATTCTCTCGATCATCGCACTCGTCATCGTCGCCCGGCGCGCCGACTACCCGCGCGCGCTTCTCGCTCCATGGTTCAAGGGACAGAGGTGAACCCATGCCTGACCTGCTGATCAAGAACGCAACCCTGCCCGACGGCCGGACGGGCCAGGACATTGCCTGCGCAAACGGACGCATCGTCGCCGTCGAGCCCGGCATCACGGCAGAAGCCGGCGAAACCATCGATGCCCGAGGCTGCCTGGTATCGCCGCCATTCGTGGATGCGCATTTCCACATGGATGCGACCCTCTCTCTCGGTCGCCCCCGGTTGAATGTCTCCGGTACGCTCCTCGAGGGCATCGCGCTCTGGGGAGAACTGAAGCCCATCCAGACCATCGAGGAGATCATCGACCGCGCCCTGCGCTATTGCGACATCGCCGCCTCGATGGGCATCGGAGCCATCCGCACCCATGTCGACACCTGCGACGACGAGTTGAAGGGCGTACAGGCCCTGCTGGAGGTGCGACGCAAGATCGCGTCCTATATCGACCTCCAACTGGTCGCGTTTCCGCAGGACGGTGTCTTCCGTGCTCCCAACGCCTGGGAGAACACCGTTCGCGCCCTCGAGATGGGGGTAGACGTGATTGGCGGCATCCCGCATTTCGAGCGCACCATGGCGGATGGCGCGCGATCAGTGACGGCGCTCTGCGAACTGGCGGCCGAACGCGGGCTCATGGTCGACATGCACTGCGACGAGACCGACGATCCTCTCTCACGCCACGTGGAGACGCTGGCCTATGAAACGCAACGCCTCGGACTCGCCGGACGCGTGGCCGGGTCACATCTCACTTCCATGCACTCGATGGACAACTACTACGTCTCGAAGCTGATTCCGCTGATGGTGGAGTCGGGAATGCATGCAATCGCCAATCCACCGATCAACATCCTGATCCAGGGCCGGCACGACACCTACCCGAAGCGACGCGGCCTCACCCGTGTCCGGGAATTGCGCGACGCCGGCGTAACCGTCGGGTTCGGACAGGACTGCATGATGGATCCCTGGCACAGCCTTGGCAGCGCCGACATGCTGGATGTCGCGGTCATGGGACTCCATGTCGGGCAATTGTCCTCCATGGAGGACATGCGCTGGTGCTTCCAGGCCGTGACCGAGAACCCGGCCCGGATCATGAACCTGGAGAGCTACGGAATCGCCAAGGGATGCGAGGCCAATCTCGTCCTGCTGCACGCAAAGGATCCCATAGAGGCGATCCGACTGCGGGCCACGCGCCTCACGGTAATCCGCCATGGCCGCGTCATCGCCTGGACCCCTGCGCCACTGGCATCGCTGGATCTGCCCGGACGACCTTATCTCGTCGATCCATCGTTGTCGGAAGCTGCTTCGACTTGAGACACGTCCGGACGGAAGCGGGATACTCCCGTCCGCCGGCATGACGAGACCGATGCGGTTCGGCGCTTCCTGCACCCGCACGAGCCCGGACTCTGAGGTCCTTGGAGGAGATCGACGCGCCTGCAAGCAATCCGCATCATCCTTGTCTGTCGAATCGGTGCTCTCCGGCGGGACCATTCCTCAAATTTTGACCCACATATCAATCCGTAGAACCGCTTTGGCCGTCGGAGCAGAAATGGGTCCTATTGGCGGTTTCTTGGCGCATTCAGGAAAATGCAGTTCACGGCAACATGGATGACCCACACTCGCGATTGCGCACGGATGGGACGTTCCCTCGTCCGCTCCGTACTAGCACGAAGGCACTGCGTCGAAGGACCAACTCGAACACGGCGAACCAGCGCCGACGATCCGCGACTGGACATGCGGACGGAATTTCTGCACGTCCGCGAATGCTGGATCCTGCTGCGGATTCGATCTCGAAGATCCTCTCGGAATCACGACGGCGCCTCAACGAGGGACCCACACAGCCCTGTCACATTGCTGTGTCTGTTCCGCCCGCCAGATTGTGGACAGGCGAGGAACACGGGAAGTCGACCGCATCGTCGAACGCTTCGACCGCCAAATGAATCGGTTCCGGCGAGGCCAACAATTGCAGGCCTGATATGCCTCCCAGATCAAGACTCGGCTCACCTGTGAAGGGCATGCTCGTTCAAGTAGCCAGCTCCGGTCACCTCTCCACCTCGGCCCAAAGTACTACCAGCGTCGTACAGTCAAGACACATACCGGGATCCGTATAGATCATCCGCGAATGCCGCCCTCTCGCTCCGAACACATCGTTGATCAGGTGGGATGCCCCGTTCAGGGCCTGTGGCTGCTCGGTGAAGTCGGGAGTCGCCTGAACCGAGCCTTCGACGCGAACGATGCGCTTGATGCGGGACAGGTCCCCGACGGCAACCTTCAACTGCGCAATCGCGTTCAGCGCCGAAATCCGGAAAGACTGGTATCCGTCCTCGACTGTCAGCGTGTCGCCAAGCTTCCCTGTGAATTTCATCTCACCATCAATCCAGGGAAGCTGGCCCGACGTGTAAATTATCCCGTTGACTTCGACCCACGGCTCGTAGTCCCCCACGGCCGAAGGAACACTCGGCAACACCAGTCCCAGCGCCTCCAGGCGCTCTTCGGGCGTCAGAGCCTCCAAACACGGGTTTTCCCGGCGTTCACCGGCAGATTGAGTCTCCATTGTGTCTCCTCGTCGGCATTCACTGCGTGATCACCTGGATTCCCGGGAGGTTTACCCCGGCGCCATTCCCCCGGGAATTGACCTTCGATTCACTGGTCAAGAAATCCCGCCGGTCCCACCCAAATTCGTCCATCCTCGACTGATGACCACATGATCCTTCAAACGTTCCGCTCCGCTGAGCCGTGCCCACACGAGCACCGCCGTAATATCACTCATGCCTCAGGCTGCTGCTCCCGGCCACGTTTCCCATAGGCCCGGATCAAGGCAAGGATCAGACACCAATCCATCGCTGGGGGTCCAGCTGGATATGTTAGAATGCGTTTCGCTTCTCCGATCCGGCGTTGGATAACAACTGCCAAGGCAGTGCACCGCTTCTCGCAAAAGCCACTTTGAGACAGCGTTTGGCAATCACTTTCCGAGTTGTGCTGAGGACAACTGAAATCCTCGCTTCCTCAGCAGCGCGTCGACGTCCGGAAGTCTCCCGCGAAACGCGGTGTACAGCTCCGCGGGATCCCGCAATGCACCGATCGAGAGAATGTGGTCATGCAACCTTGCCGCGATCTCCGGATCAAACGGATCGCCCGCGTCCTCGAATAACGCAAAGGCATCCGCCGCCATAACTTCCGCCCACATGTAGGAATAGTACTTGCTGGCATAGGCCATTTCTTGAAACACATGCATGAAGTGGGGTGATGCATGGCGCATCGAAATCGCATCAGGCATGCCGATTTCCCTCAGGACGGCCGCCTCGAAGGCGAGTGGATCCGCCGGTGCTGTACCGTCGTGAAACGCGAGGTCAACCAAGGCGGATGCGATGTACTCGACCGACCGGAATCCCTCATCGAACTTCTGTGCGGCAATGCATCGATGCAAGAGGTCCCTCGGGATTGGTTCCCCGGACTCCGCATGGCACGCGTACCGCTCCAGGACTTCCGGAACGAAAAGCCAATTCTCCATGAGCTGGCTGGGAAGCTCCACGAAGTCCCGTGGAACATCGGTACCGGAGATCCATTCATAGGTCACATCCGACAGGAGGGCATGCAGCGCGTGGCCAAACTCGTGGAACAGCGTCCGCGCATCGTCGATGGTCAGGAGAGTGGATTCTCCCTCTCCTGCCTTGGCGAAATTGCAGATGTTCAAAACAATTGGCCGGACGTCACCGTCGAGTTTCGACTGTGCCCGGAAACCGGTACACCAAGCTCCGGATCGCTTCGACGAACGCGCGAAATAGTCGGCGACCAACAGCGCCAGGTGCCGTTCTCCCTTGCGAACGTCCCAGGCCCTGGCATCCGCGTGGTAGAGAACCACGTCGACCGGCTTGAAGGTAAGGCCGAAGAGGCGATTTGCGCAGTCAAATGCTGCCTCGATCATCCGATCGAGTTGGAAATACGGCTTCAGCTCCGCCTCGTCGAAATCGTGTTCACGCTTCCGTAGTCGCTCGCTGTAGAAATACCAGTCCCACGGCTCGAGACTGTCGCAGATGCCATCGGCATGCATCAAGTCGCTGAGTTTCCCGGCGTCACGATGGGCGGCGGCCTTCGCCGGTTCCCAGACGGACATCAAGAGTTCGCGTGCGGCGGCGGAAGTCTTTGCCATTTCAGGCTCAAGTTCGTAAGAGGAGAAGCTGTCATACGCGAGCAGTCGTGCCTGTTCTTCGCGAAGCTTGAGAATTTCACGGATGATGCCGCGGTTGTCGGTCTTGCCGCCGTTCGCTCCGCGCGCCGTCCAGGCCCGATAAGCCTTCCGGCGCAGATCTCTCCGCGGCGAATACTGCAGGAATGGCACAACCAACGATCTCGAGAGAGTGATGGTGTACCCGTCTCGCCCGCGCTCCCTGGAGGCCGCAGCCGCGGCGGATTTCACGAAGTCCGGGCACCCATCCATGTCCTCGATGGACAACTGCATCGTCCAGTTGCGTTCATCGGCCAGCACGTTCTGTACAAAGGCGGTCCCGAGTTCCGCCAGGCGTTTCCGGATTTCGGTCACCCGAACGCGCGCTTCTCCTGTCAACCCAGCACCCGCATGCAGGAACTCCCGGTGGTAGAGATCGAGCACACGAAGCTGCTCTTCGGAGAGATCCATCGTGTCTCGACTGTCAACCAGTGTGCGGAACCGTTGAAACAGCGGGCCGTCCATGAAGAGATCTGACCGGAATACCGCGATTTTCGGGGTCAGGTCGAGTTCCAGCGCTTCACGGGTTTCGTTACCGTCAGCCTCCGCCAGGACCATGAATACACTCTCGATACGGTCGATAGGTCCTTGTGCCCGTTCCAAGGCCTCGACAGTGTTTTCGAAGCTCGGAGCGTCCGGGTTGTCAGCGATTTCGCGGAATTCCTTCCGCGCCTGCTCCAGCAACAGGTCAAATGCGGGACCAAAGTCGCTGTCACTGATTTCGTCGAACGGAGGGAGGCCGAAGGGACGATCCCACTGCGGCTTGAGTAAGGGGTTTGTGGTCACGATCTGTCCTGACTTCGATTACCGGAACGCAAATTACTCGAACGCAGCCCCCGGCTCCTTCAGTGTACTGACGCAACTCCGCGCGCGAAACAACTGACCATCCGGTCTCGCTTGAGATGCACGAGATCAAGGCCGGAGATCAGGGCCGACAGTTTGCACAAACCATACCGACCAGTGGCCCCGAACGTTTTCGGAACGAACCCTGCTGCGCAATGTTGCCGGATTGCAGCGACATCGACCTACCCAAGTGTATCGGCGACAAGCCCGGCAAATACACCCCTGGTTGCAGGCTACCGTCAGATCGGCAAGTGGAATCCGTGCCAGATTTCCCGCATCGTCCTCCTTGATCTGCACGAATTGCGGAATGGGAAACCGGTTTGGGTTCGCCGAGCGATCCTGGAATGCTCAGTTCGCAGTCGCTCTCCTGGACTTCAAGCGTTCCTTCTTCTCCCTGAAACGCTCCTTCATGCGTTCGTCTGCTTCTTCCGACCCGTCGTGCCAGGTGCCGAAGAGTTTGTCGAGTGGAACTGCGCCGTCGCCGTAATTCACTTCGAAATACTTGTGATGTAGATAATGGGCATACGCATGCGTATCGACGGCCTTGTCCTCGCCCGTCTCGATCTTGTCGAAGCCGATATGGCCGACCACCGCACCGGTTCCGGTCACATTCAGGTGATACAGGAGAAGAAGCGGGTGCGATGGAAGAATCAGGTGGATGACGCTGCCCGACCAGTAGAGAAGGTGCTCGACCGGGTGCATCGAGAGTGACGACCATGGGGAGGGGTTGACCGAGTTGTGGTGCACCGAATGGACGTGCCTGTAGAGCCAGGGTATGTGGATCAGCCGGTGGACGCAGAAGAAGTGCGCCTCATGCACAAGTGGGATGATGAGCCAGAAGACCACCAGCCAGACCGGGTTATCGCCAAATGTTGTCCAGAACCCCCATCCATTCGCCCAGGCATGCAAGATGAGGACTTCGTAGGCCGACCAGATCGGCAGTCCGGTGCCGAACGTGCGGATGATGCTGTCGACGGTCTGGCTCTTGAACATGAACACGCCAGAGGGGTGTTCCGAGGGAAATCTGCTGTTGTATTTGAAGTGCGTGCCCTGGGCCCGCTTGATGTAGAGCCAGAATTCCATCACGCCGTAGATCACCAAGATCGCCAACGAGTTGCGAACAAGGATGAACAGCGCCCAGTCCCAGGACAGGGTCTGCAACGTTTCCCGGGATGGCGTCAGGTAGAACCAGATCAGCGCCCCCAGCGCCATGAACACGATGTTGTGGGGTAGAAAATAGCCCGGCAGCCATTTGAGGAACTTCGCAATGCTGAAGGGCCAGGCAAAGAGTGCACCGGTCTCCAACCGTTCCTTCGGTCGCCAATTCCCGCGCTTGTCACGGGATCCGAATGCAAGATCATCCATTCCTCTTACTCCACCACACTTGCTCTGGTCTGCTTCGCCTTCATCCGCTGCCTCATCTTGCGGAAGCGTTCCTTCACCTGCTCATCGTCCTCCCTGTACCCGTCGTGCCAGTTACCAAACCACTCATCGAGTGGAATCAACCGGTCGCCTTCGTAGTTTACCTCAAGACAACCGTGGTGCAGGTAGTGCGTGCAGGCGTGGCTATCGAGCGCCTTCTCGCCGGTGAATCAAGCTCGTCGAAGCCGATATGTCGGTGATCGCTTCATACCCGGGACCGTTCAACTGGAACACTATCACCACAGGTTGTCGTGGAAGTGCTGAACACGCGGAGCATGACCTCCAGTGCGAAGGGGACGGTGGCAGACCCGGAAGGAACGTGAAGGCGAAGGCGGGGCTGAACCGCGAGATCCTGGCGACGG
>CAZPXZ010000012.1:0-55623 GCA_964590405.1 uncultured Rhodobacterales bacterium
CACATTCTGGAGCATGAGGATCGTGGCATGATGGGACAGTTCACCGTGAGTTGACCATCCGCGACAGTCCGGGCGTGATGCCGTTGGCTACCGACTTATGCCGGAGAGAGCCATGCATGCATCCATCGGCAAGCGGGAACGGCCCGACCGGTTTCGGAGCCGACGAGTCCGATTCGCTGGCGCCGGAACCTCGCTTGCCCTGCGCGCGGCTCCGTCTGAACCGCCCCGGGAGTGCCGGAGACCGTTGTCTTCGCGACCCATCCGGAACCGCGTGCTCTCGCCCGCGCGAGGTGCTCGATTCGGCCCTCCGGCTGCGCTACTCCAGCGTCCACTCGAGGTGATGATCGTCCACGAGAGTCGAGGCGGCAGGGGAGCTTCCATGCAAGCGCGGGCGTCCCGCCCGCTTGGACAATCGTGGGCCTGCGGCGGAGTGTCTCTTGCGGGCGAGACACCTGCTTACCGGGTGTTTGCCGTGAATATCCTCTCGCTGGTCCGGGATCAGCGTCAGCATATTCACGGCAACAACACCCGTGGAGAGCGAACGGCCCGGCCTCGGACTTCTGGCGCCAGGACGTGATGCTGGAAGGCCTGCTGGAGCCGGACGCGGTGCCGTTGGCTGCAATGGTCGGCGAGGAAGGTTCGGTCGAGGGGCTCCGTCTGCTCGGCGGCGACCTGGTGCTCAAGGTCGAATATGCCGGTGCGGCGGTGCAGATCCGGATGCGGGGCATCGCGCGCTTCCCGGAAGACGGCGGCATCCACATCAAGTATCCCTTCGGCCTCGGCCTCCAGCAGTCGGTGCGCCGCATTCTCGACTTCTGGGGCTTGGCGGGCCATCCGGCCCCTCGAAACGGGCGGGGTCGGCGGGCGGAACGAGGGAGATGGAAAGGCTGATGACGGTGCTGGACGACCTCAGGGCAGGCAAGAAGCCGGGCGGCATCGCGGAGGACATCTGGGGCGAGAAGGACGTGGCGAAAGTATGGGCCTCCGACAGCTGTATGCGCTCCCAGATGCGGCGCTGGATCCCGAGGGCCCAGGCGCTCGCCGAGGGCGGCTGGCGCGAGCTCGTGCCGCGCGTCCCGGCCGAGGAATGATCGGGACGTGCGAAGCGTCGGCGGACGAAACCGGCGCGCAGGGCGGCGGGAGGCGCTACCGGTCCATGGACTGTCGGAGGGACCTGGCGATACTTTCGGGAGGCGCCCCGCAGGGGATCGCCGACGAACCGAGTCATGCCGCACGGGTGTGCGGGTCCGGGCAAGACAGGGCCCGTCTCGGATCTCGGGGTGCGGAGCCGCCGCCTCGTCGCGCGCCAGCGCCGTTGCCTTGAGCGCGGGAATGCCGTTGCGGCTGGCCCCGCTTGCCGATAGCGTGGTTGGGCACAGCAGGAAGCGCCGCCGTTCCGGCCTCCCAAGCGGACAATAGGGAGCGCGGGATGGAAAATATCCGATCTCTTGATGAAGACATCTGAAGAGCGGAAAATGCAATGCATTGAAATACAATGATTAATTGAGAAATACAAGCAAACATGACAGCACACGAAGCGTACATTTGCGACTTTGTCCGAACACCCATAGGACGCTTCGGGGGCGCCTTGGCGGGGGTTCGGCCGGATGACCTGGGCGCCGTACCGCTACGGGCACTGATGCTTCGGCATGCAGGAGTGGATTGGTCCGCCCTGGATGACGTGATCTACGGCTGCGCCAACCAGGCCGGCGAAGACAACCGCAATGTCGCGCGTATGTCCCTGCTCTTGGCCGGGATGCCGACAACCGTCCCGGGCACGACAATCAACCGGCTGTGCGGCTCGGGAATGGATGCGGCCATCATGGCCGCCCGCGCGATCAGGAGTGGCGAAGTGGAACTGATTGTCGCTGGCGGTGTCGAGAGCATGTCCAGAGCCCCGTTCGTGCTTCCCAAAGCAGAGGTCGCCTGGTCGCGCAATGCATCCATCGAGGACACGACCCTCGGCTGGCGTTTCGTGAATCCGCAGATGCAACAACTGCACGGCGTTGATTCCATGCCGGAGACAGCCGAAAACGTGGCGGAGGAGTTCGCCGTGAGCCGCGAAGACCAGGATGCCTTCGCGGTTCGCAGCCAGACGAAGACCGGCAGAGCCCTGAAGAGCGGTAGACTGGCGCAGGAGATAACTCCCGTCCTGGTCCGCGAACGCAGGAACAGCGAGACACTCGTCGAATCGGACGAGCATCCCAGGCCAGAAACCACGTTGGAGAGATTGCGGCAGTTGCGAACTCCGTTTCGCAGGAATGGCTCTGTCACCGCGGGCAATGCGTCCGGCGTGAATGACGGGGCAGCGGCATTGCTGATAGCATCGGAGTCTGCCGCCGTGCGATACGGTCTAAAGCCTTTGGCACGGATCGCGGGTGGTGCAACAGCGGGGGTTGAGCCCCGGATCATGGGCATCGGTCCGGCCTTCGCGTGCCGGAAACTGTGCGCCCGCTTGGGACTGTCCATCACCGCGTTCGACGTGGTCGAACTAAACGAGGCCTTTGCGTCCCAATGTCTGGCCG
Source organism: uncultured Rhodobacterales bacterium (assembly GCA_964590405.1). Taxonomy (GTDB): domain Bacteria; phylum Pseudomonadota; class Alphaproteobacteria; order Rhodobacterales; family CAZPXZ01; genus CAZPXZ01. Next base: position 2,526 of record CAZPXZ010000012.1, read on the forward strand.
TGATGCGGGAACTCGGAATTGAGGACAACGCGCCGCATGTCAATCCGAATGGCGGCGCAATTGCGCTAGGTCATCCCCTGGGCGCCTCGGGCGCCAGAATTACAGGGACCGCCGCGTTTGAAATCGCCGGAAAGAGACGGACTTGGGCGCTTTGCACAATGTGCATCGGCGTAGGACAAGGAATCGCCATCGCCCTGGAAGCCGTCTAGCTGCCTTACGGAGGGCGGTTGTAACTGCATCTCCCGTACCGCCTGTTTCGTACATGTTGAATGCTGCTTCCGCTACTTGCAGCATCCCTCCCGGGGACACTTCGGCTGTGCCATGACAGATGCATTCGTGAACCGAATGAACCGGCGCCAAACCGACCTGGCTCCCGGAACCGCACGGGCACAGGATGTTCAAACATCCGAGCGACTCGAATTCAGGCCGCCAAATTTCCATCCCTGTCCGAACTGCGCGGCCCGACGTCACTTGCCGATCCGCCCGTCGCATGCTGCGCCCGGTCGAAATGCTGAATCGCCTTCTCGAACTTGTCCCGGCAACCGGTATTGCAAAACCCGACTACCAGACCTCCATACAAGGTAAGCGAGTCCGCCTGTACCGGTCTTCCCGACCACGGGCAGGTCTCATTGATGCAGTCCGCAATGTTCAAAGCAGCCATCTCGCCTCCTTTCACATATGTCGATATTCCCGCAGCCAGACGCGGTGTCATTCGGGTGCGTCGAGGATGGCCCCGGTTGCCCGACCCAGACGGTCACAGCGACATCGAGGGCTGCAGCCAGCACGACTGCAACATTCTCCGACCGGGTTGCCACCCCTTGTGAACCCATCGAGAATGTTCCGCTTGAATAACCCTGTATCTCTTCCCCGGGGTTGCCATCCGGAATTGCACCTGCGGCCAGGAAAGACAGGCCGAACTTGATCGCCTCCCGTTCAGACCGCATCCTCCTCGGTCTTGAAATGCTCCGGGCGGGCTGAGACAAACGCGTCTATCCCCGCGAGTTCTTCGGCTACCCGCCGGACGTTCGGCATGCTTTCGACGGGAATGTTCCATCTCTCGACATTGTACATCTGCGCATAAAGGCAGACATCCGCCATGCCAACCCGGTCACCGTGACAGAAACGTCCGGTGGCTGGATCCTGGAGATGCCGTTCGACCCCGGCAAGCCCCCGGGGAATGAAATGGTCCATCCAGTCCTGCATGGAGATTTCCCCATTCGACGCGTCGGCGACCCATCGGGCGACGGAAAGATTGCAGACCGCATGGGTTTCCATGGCGATCGCCGCAGCGATCGCGCGCACCCGGGCCTTGCCGGCCGGATCTTCCGGAAGCAGGCTGACGCGGCCGGTCTCGTCGAGATACTCCATGATTGCCAGGGACTGCGTAAGAACGTGACCATCAATGTCCAGCACCGGCACCAGTCCCTGCGGATTGCGATTCAGGTGTTCGCTGGCGATGTTCTCGCCAGTAAGCAAATCCACTCGCACCGAGGTGAATTCCATCCCCGCCAAGGCGAGCGCGATCCGGATTCGCATCGCGGCCGTCGAACGCCAATAGTCGTAAAGCAAAGGCTTCATTTTGCGGTCCTTCCCTGGCTCGCTGCCGACAGGCAGCGAAATGCATGTTACCGCATTTTCCCCGGCGTTCTTCCTTCCCGGTCCGCGTAAAAGGAACGGACGCCCTCCCTGATGCACCGTCTGAGAGCCATTTCCTCGTCAAGCCCCGCCGCGTCCTGCCGTGCCCGCTCGGTCAACTCGACTTCGGCGGCGCCAAGATCCAGTCCGACCAATGCCCCGTCCCGTACGACGGGCCTTCCCGCCACGAAGAGATCCCGTACATGCTCCGCCCGCATCCGGGCAAACAGGATATCGAGTTCCTCTACGCTGCCCGCCACCAGATCCGCGGTCATCGCCCCGTAGTCCAGTGCAAGAATGTCGGCACGCGCTCCTTCATCCAGGGTCCCGTAGTCCAGGCTCCCGTCAATGAAGGAGAAGCCGTTTCGGTGTGCCGCGTGGAACACGTCCTGTTGCAGAACTTCGTTCCACATGCCCCATCCACCGTGCAGCCGGAACGCGAGGCGCATATCCCGAAGATAGTCCTGATCATCGTCGTGCGCGGCTCCGTCGAGCCCCAGCCCGAACCGGAGCTGATGCCGGAGAAACCGCGAGACGGGCGCAATGCCCGACCGAAGACGAAGGTTGGAGGAAGTGTTCACCGATACGAGAACATCCCGGGAAGCGAGGACTCCCGCTTCCTCTTCCGTCAGGTGAACGCCATGCGCTACGCCGAGCCGGGCAGAGAGGAACCCGATATCGTCGAGATAGTGCACGATCCCCTGCGGATAGGCTGAGTCGAGCCACTGGCGCTGCCTTCGAGATTCGAGAAGATGCATATGGATCCTGCGCCCGTAACGCTCGGAATTCTCCGCGATCCGGACAAGCGTGGCTTCCTGGCACCATTGCGGTCCCACCGGTCCATACTGCACGTTGAAGAATTCACTCTCGAGATTCCGGGCGATTTCCTCCACCTGCTCCACGAGATGAATCGCGGGCGAGCAGCTTGAGATGGCGCTCTCGACGAATCCGCGGTGCTCCGGGGACAGATATGGCAACAACTCCCGCTGATCGCCATAGACCCAGGGGTTCCGGTCCAGGATCGGACAAACGAATGCCACCCGAATACCAATGTCCCGCGCTGCGCGTGCCACAGCCTCAGCTTCGTCCGGGAGCCGTTCGGCAGCAAGAGAGTTGTGGCAGTGCACCGTGGCGCCAATGCCGGAAAGCGCCATGCGGCCGAACGCGACCACAGCCTCGAGCCATGGATCAACGGATCTTCTCCCCTTCAGGCAGGTAATCCAGCACTCAAGGGCATCGTCAGCAATTCCCTGCGAAACCGGGCGGACGCCATAGCCGTGATCGTGGGCATTGACCATGGCCGGCAATGCCAGCAGACCCTCTCCCCCCACCGCCTGTCCCTCACGAACGGAGTGCACACGGCCGTCCGCCATCTCCACCGCCACCCTCCGCTTCGAGGAACCGCTCCCCGGTGAGTCCAACAGCCGATCCGCGTGAAGAATCTCGATCATGGTTCAATCCATCTGCTGCGCAAACCGGACCAGTGCACCCGCCAGGTGATCAGCCATTGCCTGTCCGGCTACCGTCGGTGCACGATCAGCAGGTGCGATCAGCGCCAGTCGAAGTGATGCGCAACGCGCCTCCGCCAGAGGTACCGCGACCAGATTGCCATCGGCCAGTTCTTCAACAAAGCCCAGCCGCGTGTAGAACGCCATTCCCACGCCGCGAAGCAACAGTCTCTTCACCAGCGCCAGAGTGTTGGAGATCATGATCGGGTCGTTCGCACGCTTGAAGGCTTCCATCTCGCTTCCCAGAAATGGCTGGATGGAACCGGTTTCATCCTGATAGATCAACTGCTGCCCATTGCAATCCTGCAGGCTTACGGATTTGCGACGTGCGAACGGGTGCTCCGGGGCCATGATGGCACACATTGGCGCCGGCATCTCACGTAGCGTCTTCGCACCCGGAGGAGCTGAACCAAAAGTCAATGCAAGGTCTGCGGCGCCCCGCAAGACCATGTTCAGGGCTCCCATCGGGTCCGATGACGTGATCCGAACCTCGACCAGCGGATGGTCGTCGGAAAACCTTGCCAGCGCATCCGGCAGGAACTTCACCGTCAAGCTATCCAGCGTGGCAATGCTGACCGTTCCGCTGATGACGCCCCGTTTCTTCGCCACTTCGCCGAGCATCCGAGCATGATCCTGCAGCGTCTCGCGGGCGTGGCGAACCGCGAGTTCGCCCGCCTCTGTCAGGCGCATTCCACCGGCGTGACGCTCGAACAGCGGCGTCCCCAGCCGGGCCTCCAGCTTCAGAATCTGCCGGTTTACCGCGGAAGGCGATACATGGAGACGCTCTGCGGCCCGGCGAATAGACCCTTCTTCCGCAACCGCATCGAGATACCGCAACACGGCTGCGTGCATTGTCCTCTCCCGTCAGTTACCCTCAGCCGCAAACTCGGCCACAACCGGATGGTCACAGTCGGTGCAGTACTCCGGGCTCCACCCGCCGGGCTCTCCCCAGCCGGTCACCGTCTGGCCGAAGAACTCCGCATTGACCTCCCGATAGCCCGCGAGATCCAGGGGGATTTCGTCATCCTCCCAGATGGCCTCTACCGGGCAAACCGACACACAGAGCGCACAATTGATGCACTCGTCAGGTTGGATGTAGAACATCCGCCCGCCCTCGTAAATGCAGTCCACCGGGCAGACCTCGGTGCAGGCCCCATCTTTCACGTCAATACAGGGGGCAGCAATCACGAAGGCCATGGAGACCGCTACTCCCCTTTCCACACGGGCTTTCGCTTCTCCCGAAATGCCAGCACTCCCTCCTCAGCGTCGCTGCTTCGCAGGGCGTCCGCGAGACTCGGCAGCAGCATGTTCCTGGCCTGGGAGGCCGGTAGATGTGCCGTATCATTGGCAAAGCGCTTGATCGCGCGGAGGCTGAGCGGGGCGCAGGCGACCACGTTGCGAACCCAGCGGTCAACCGCCTCGTCGAGTTCTCCTTCCGCGGCAACTTCGTTCACGAGGCCGAAACGTTCCGCGTCCGACGCGCTGATTCGTCGTCCCGTCAACAGGATGCCCAGCGCAACCGCGCGCGGGAGTCGCCGTGGTAACGTCACCATGGCGTCGAGAGGAAGCCGTCCCACAAGAGGCTCCGGCTGACCGAACGAAGCCGACTCCGCCGCAATCACGAGGTCGCAGCCAAGCACCATCTCGAATCCACCGCCCAGTGCGAGTCCATTGACGCGCGCGATGATCGGTACCGGCAACCGGCCACCCTTCGCGATACCGCCGAACCCCCAGCGGCCTGTTCCCGCCCAGTAGGACAGCCCGTCACCGGCGTCCTCCTTCATGTCGGCACCCGCACAGAATGCGCGGCCGGAACCGGTCAGCACGACGCAGCGAACCGCAGAATTCGACTCGATTCCGGCCCAGATCCGCTCAAGTTCCCGCTCCGTCGCGGAGTCGACCGCGTTCAGCCGGTCCGGACGGTCCAGCGTTACCCGCGCGACGCCATTGTCGACCGAGAACCCGACACTCATGACCCGTGCTCCCTGCAAAGCGCAAGAACTTCATCCGTGTGCTCGCCGAGACGGGGCGGCGGCAGTCGTACGGAAAACGGTGCAGCAGACATCTCGATGGGAGAACCGATCAGGCGCACCGGACCACCTCTTGTCGCGGGAAGTTCGACAATCATCTGGTTGCAGGCAGTCTGCGGATCCTCCAGCGCCTCTTCCATTCTCTTCACCGGCGCACAGAGAATGTCGACCTCGTCCAGGCGCTGCAGCCAGTGCACGGTTGTATTCGAGGCGTAGCACTCCCGAAAGATCGCCTGCAACTCGTCGCGATGTTGCTTCTGGTTCTCCAGGGTTGCGTACCGGGAATCCTCTGACAGATCGTCGATCTGCAGGGCCCGGCAGATCTCGCGCAGCGGATTCTCCTTGAATGCTCCGATCATGACGATAGCCCCGTCCGAGGTCTCGAATACACCAGACAGTGGCATGGCAGCCCAATTCAGTTCGCGGCCCCGCATCATCCATGTCGCCGCCTCCTGCATCTGCATGGCGAGCATGGAATTGTAGAGCGAGACCGAGATGCATTGCCCTTCTCCAGTCTTCTGCCGCTGCAGCAGGGCGAGGAGAATTCCCTGCATGAGGTGCATGCCCGCCGAGTAATCGGCCAGAGCCGTGGGATAGATCGAAAGCGGCAACTCGGGACTTGCGCGCCGATGCATTACGCCGCTCATCGCCTGGGCGAGAACATCCTGGCCGCCCTTGCCGGCGTAGGGTCCTTCCGTTCCGAAGCCAGTTCCGATGGCGTAGATGATACGCGGATTACAGGCTCTCAACGCTTCGTAGCCGAGGCCCATTCGCTCCATCACGCCTGGACGGAAATTGTTCACCACCACGTCCGCAGTCTCGACGAGGGACTTGACGGTCTTCCTTCCCGCCTCGCTCTTCATGTCCAGAGTTACACTGCGCTTGTTGCGATTCAGGCTGGCGAACACAGGATTGTTACCGCCGTCCGGATCTTCGCCGACGCTCCATCGGGACAGGTCGCCGATACGCGGACGCTCGATCTTGATCACGTCCGCACCGTAGTCTCCGAGCATCTGCGTGCAGCAGGGGCCCATCATCACCTGGGTGAAGTCGAGCACGCGGACCCCGGCAAGAGGAAGCGTTGTTCCATTCCCGTTGTCACCAGCAGTCGTCATCATGCAGCCTCCTGGAGCAGCGCATTCGCCGCCGGGCGATCCCCCGGATCGGCGCCCTGCGCCCGCATCTGCTTCTGAATGCGGCCGACATCGGCATCCCGGACCAGCAACCCGGCACCAAGTGACTGGGCAGCAGCGATACCTGCCGCTTCTCCCATCGCCATGCAGGGAGGAATCTCGCGGCTCAACTTCTGCGCCTGCGGTGTCGCCGAATAGTGGCGGCCGGCAACGAGAAGCTGGTCAACCCCCTTCGGCAGCATGGCGCGGTAGGGCGTGTAGTAGTCTCGCCCGCGACAGACGCTGTCCGCAAAATGCACCCGGTTCATCACGTCGGGCTTGGTCACCACGTACTCGCCTTCCAGCAACCGTGTCTGGCGAACACCCGTTTGCGGTGCAAAATCGACAAAATACGCTTCTTCAAATCCGGGCATGTTCTCCCGCACGAAGGCGAGCAGACGTTGCATCCGCTGCCGGCCCTCGAACTCGGCAGCCGTCAGGTCGGCGACTCGAAGCCCGCTGAATCCCGTCATGTGCGGGCAATTGCACCACACGATCCCGGGCAGCGGCGTCTTCAACCACCAGTACTGCCAACTCCCGCCGATCATGCGCTTCGCCTCCCGGTCAACTTCCGCGAACCGCTCCGCCTCTTCGTACTGGAACCTGTCGGCCTCCTCGGTGTCTACACCTCCAATGCGCGAAACCGTGGTCACGATGTAGCCGCCCTCCACGAAGGTGGCACCGGCGCTCGCCGCAACATCGAGATCGCCGGTCGCGTCGATGATGACGGAACCCCGGATCGCCTGCGGACCCTCCTTGGTACCCACGATGACCCCTGCGGCACGCCCGTCCTCGACGATCGTGGACAGAAACCAGCTGTGCAGGCGGAGATTGACCTTCGCCTCTCCGACCATGTCGAGCGATGCCTGCTTGAAACCGTCCGGATCGAAGGCAGCCGCGAAGATGATCGGATGCGGCTTCGTCCGGGTGTGGAAGTCGAACACGCCCCAGCGGTACCATTTCCGCCACATCTCCGGGCTGGCCCGCACGGCAGGATCCCGATCCTCCTCCGGGGGATAGACGCAGAGCCCGCGTGCATGCATGCGCTCGATGATCTCCATCGCCAGTCCGCGCACACTGATCTCGACATCGTTGTGCATGTCGTCCAGTACCAGCACCATGCCACCGGATGCCAGACCGCCGAGATAGGCATAGCGCTCGACCAGGGTGGTCGAGGCGCCGTTGCGCGCGGCGGAAACCGCGGCGGAGATTCCGGCCGGCCCGCCACCAACGACCACCACATCGGATTCGGCAACCACCGGTATGCTTGTCGCCGACACGGCAACAGATTCAGTCGTGCTCATGGGTCGCATTCCTTTCAGAAATCAGTAGACGGCGTCCGGCTTCCAGCGAAGTACCCGCCGCTCGGCCAGTGAGGTCAGTGTGAACAACAACACTGCGAGACCGGCACCGAGAAAGACGGTTGCGTAGAGAAGCGGCGACCGGAAGTTGTACGTCGCTTCGATGATCAGGGCTCCGAGACCGTAATTGGAGCCGATCCATTCGCCGACGATGGCGCCGATCACGCAGGTGGTGGAGGCGATCTTCAGCGCCGCAAAGAGAAACGGAAGCGAACTCTGGAGCCGGACCTTCCACAGGATCTCGGCATTGCTGGCGGACAGGATCCGCATCAATTCCAGCATCTGCGGGCTGACGGCCTTCAGGCCACGGACCATGTTGACCAGGGTGGGAAAGAAGCAGATGAGGGCCGCGATTACGACCTTGGGCTTGTAGTCGTTACCCAGCAGCAACACCAGGATGGGCGCAATCGCAATGATTGGAATGGTGTTGATGAACACCGCAATCGGGTAGAACGCTCGTTCAGCGAGACGGCTGTGTACGAACCAGATCGCGAGCGCGACGGCGATGGAATTCCCGAGCGCAAATCCCGCGATCGCCTCCAGGAAGGTCGGCCAGAAGTTGATCCAGAGGATGTTGCCCTTCGAGTAGAAAACCCCGACAACCTGCACGGGGCTGGGTGCAATGTAGTCGGGCACCTGGAAGCCCCAAACGATCAACTGCCAGGCCAGTATGGCGCCAACGGCCGCGAGGATGGCAGGCAGACGGTAGCGCCAGCGGCTGGCACGCCGGGCCGGCCGGTCCCGCAACCGTCTGGACGTTGCCGCTGTGGTGGTCATTCGGCATCCTCCAGGAGTTCGCGAAGACGCGCGGTTACTGTCACGAACTCCAGCGTGTCCCGCATCCGAAGTTGTCGGGGTTCCGGAAGCTCAATATCGACCAGCTTGCGTACCCGGCCCGGATGGGCAGAGAGAACGAGGCACCGCCTGCCCAGAAACACGGCTTCCGGCACCGAGTGGGTTACGAACATGATGGTCACGCCGGTCTCCCGCCAGATACGAAGTATTTCCTCGTTGAAACTATCCCGCTTGATCTCGTCGAGCGCACTGAAAGGCTCGTCCATGAGCAGCACCCGCGGACGGCAAACCAGGGCGCGGGCAATCGCCACGCGCTGGCGCATGCCACCCGAAAGTTCATGCGGCAGAGCGGATTCCCAGCCTGATAGGCCCACCAGTTCCAGCATCTCCTCGGGGCTCGAATCCCCCTCCCCGGAGCGACCCGACCGGGCGACCTCCAGGGGGAGCCGCACATTGTCAAGCGCCGACCGCCAGGGAAGCAGGGCGGCATCCTGGAAGACGAACGAAAAGTCGCGGGATCGTCGTGCGCTTGCAGGACTGCGTCCGAATATCGCAATGCCCCCTTCGCTAACCGGAACCAGATCCGCGATGGCACGGAGCAGTGTCGACTTGCCGCAACCCGAAGGTCCCACCATGGTGAGAAAGCCCCCTTGGGGGACATCAAAGCTGACGTCCTGTAAAGCGGTTACGGTTCCAGTGTCACCGTCGAACCGAACGGATAGGTCCCGCACACGGATCGCCGATCCGCCGGGAGCATCATCTGACCGCTGCTTGTCCGGGTCAGCCATTTGATGACCGGGGATCCACGGAACCAACCACGCGATCTGGTGTTCTGCCCGACCTCCGGCGCCAGAGTTGCCCGGGGCAACCTGCGATTCGGCGTCCGGGGGCCAGGCGTTCTGCCGCGCCGCGCCGGTTCGGCCCCGCACCCCGTCCCGGGATGAGGGCCGTCCGGCACTGCGGCGCAGCAGTCATGGTTTCTTGCCTGCGAGTGATGGAAATCAGCCGATTTCCATTCGAATGTCTGTCGTTGCCTCGAGAATCGACAGGGTCATCACGTCGTCGACCGTGGGCGTATCGCCCTGGAACTGGCCGAGACTTGCGTAGCTGTCGATCTGTGCCTGCCAATTGGCAGGGTTCATGGCGGCCCAGCCTTCCGACATGGTGACGTCGTTGAAGGAGAATCCCAGCACGCCCGATACCGCTTCCATTTCGCTGGCATGATCGAGATTGGGATACTCTGCGACGAGATGGTCGACAGCCGCGGCGGGATCCGCCTTGGCCGCGCCCCAGCCCCTTGCTGAACCGCGGAGATACCGGACCAGCGCATCGCCGTTGTCTGCGAGCATTTCGTCAGTTGTATAGAAGACGTTTGCATAGAGTTGGATGCCGGCATCCCAGAGCGACATGTCGACACGTCCCTCGCCAATCACCCTCAGCGCGTTGGTGTTGGTCAACCATCCGGTCACTGCCTGTGCCTGTCCGGTCATCAACTGGTTCATGTCACTGCCCATGTTCACGATTTCGACCTGGTCCTCGGGGATACCGTTCTTCGCCAGTAGCGCCCGAAGGAGAATCACTGCCGTTGGCTGCGTGGCGATGGTCTTGCCGATCATGTCCTGCGGTGTGCGGATGGGATTGCTCTCAAGGGAGAAGTATGTGAACGGGTGACGCTGGAATCCCGCAGCGAACGCCTTGACGGGAATTCCCGCAGAGCGAGCCAGCATCAGGGAGGGGCTGGAGGAGAGTTGGCCGACCTCGGCCCTTCCGGCGGCAACCGATGCAACGCCGTCCACACCCGGTCCGCCCGGGATTACCTCGAGTTCGATCCCCTCTTCCTCAAAGATTCCGGTGCGCTTGGCGACGACCTCGCCGAGAATGCCGTTGCTTGCGAGCCAGCCAAGCTGCATTTGAACATGAGCCATGTCGGCACCGAGAGCATTCACGGTAACCAGAGACGAAACGCCGGCCGCGCCGCCGACCGCCGCTCCATACTGGAGGATCTGGCGCCGGTTTGGCGCAAATCCGGGTCGTTTGTGTTGGGTCATTTTGAAACTCCTTGCGGGAGGCGCGAAGCCTCGCAGTATCGCGAAACACGCCGGCACAGCGAGAATCTGCCCGTCCCGCTCTGCCCGGCGCGAGGGATGAGGGACAGGTTACGATATCAGGTGTAGCCGACAAGCACGACTTTGCTGCCGGGCCGTTGACAATTCAGCAACAGAAAACCCGGTCGATTTCTTCCGTCACTCTCGCCGCACAGTTTCCGATCAAAGAAAAACGGCCGCTGGCGACGCTCTGCCCGTGACAGGCGACCGAAGTGCAATTCCGGCTCTCTTCGCGAACACGAACACCGTGCGGAGCGAAGCATGCCGGCTTAACGTAGAGCCCCTGAACTGATTGCCACCACTGGCCATTGGTGCCAACGGCAAGGGTCGTGATGCCGTCGCATCAAGGCGCTCAACTGCAACTGCCAAGATACGCGTCCGCGAGGTCGCAGGTTGCTCGTGCGAACGCTGGTGCCTGCTCCCTGGCGAGGTCAGTCTCCGCGTGGGAGCCGATCCATGCGAGAAGCGCCATCCGGCGCAGGAGGATGAAGGTAGGAATCTCCGACCTCTCCGCGTCCCCGAGATGTCGCACTTCTTCATATCCCTTGAGCCAGGCTGCGATCAGCTCGCCCTTGCGCGAATTGTCCTCAATGAAAGAAAGCGAAGTCGCGAGGTCGTAGAGATGCCAGCCGAAACCGCAGTCATCGAAATCGATCACGCGTGTATCGCCCTCGTGAATCAGGAGATTCGCTAGCCGCAGGTCGGCATGGACAAGACCGTATCGCTCCGGCCCGGTCCCGTACAGGGTAAGCCGCCGGATAATGGCAGACTCCGCGCGCCGAAGGAGGGAGCGCACAGCGGCATCGACACCCGGCCCATTTCGCCAGAGCCCCCAGCGCGGGTCCGGGCCGAACATGTCTCCGGTGTTCCACGTCATGCGTTCGAAATATGCCGGCGTGTTCCAACTCATGGCGTGCAAATGCAGCCTTGCGGTTGTTCTTCCGAGTTCTTCGAACGGCTCCAGCAGGTCTTCTTCCTCGCCGGGTTCATGGCCCTCGATCCAGCGGAACAGCACCATGTTTCGGGGCCGCGGGAGGAGCGGTGTCCGGCCCTGAAGAATGAGGTCCCCGCTCTTGCCCGGAATCGCTTCCGGGGTCGAGATTCCGGTCTCATTGCGAATGGCGGTCATCCATGCGATCTCCGAACGGATCGCATTGAGAGAATGATATCCCTCCCGGTGAATTCGAAGGGCTGCTTCGGTCCGTCCAGACACCGTAATCCGGTAGGTTGCATTCTCCGAGACATTGACCAGTTCTGCGCAACCCCCTTCGGCCTCCGACCAGAGCGCAAGCGACCGGTCGGCAAGATCCTGCAATCCCGCGAGCAGTGCTCCCTGGCCTGTCTCTTCCAGGCTCAACGCGCAATCCTCCGGGCAGAGCTGTAACAGCGTTCCGGCCAGCACCCGGTCCAATGCGAAACGCGAGCACGGAAGACGTGGACAGAGGCGGTGATGAAACAGAGAGAGTCGCGCTGCATCATGACAGACTCTCCCGGCCCATCGACCGACCGTTCCGATGCACGGGGCCGAAGGCCACCGAGGTCATTAGCACGAAACGGATCTGTCGCCTGCGAACCACGCGATGTCCAATGCGGCGAAAACCGGGTTCGTATCGCAGGTCCATTGGCGAGACTCTGCCTTTTGCGCACAAACCGAACCTCTATGTCCAGGACTGATCCATCAACAGGGCCCCCATCGATATGACGCCGCAAATGGAACTCGTACGAATCCCGTCAGCCCATGGTTCAGGCCCAACAATGATGGAGCCGAGCAGGTGCAAACAGGATGCCAAAGAGTCTATACTCGTCACTTGCGAACCATGGGAAGCCGATCATGAACACGCAAGAGCCGGAAGTCGCCGCGCGAAACTGGCTGATGAAGGGCGGCATCCGCGTAACTCGACAGCGGATGGCTCTCGCCCGGCTACTGGTCGGAGACGGCCGCAACCGGCACGTGACTGCCGACATGCTTCACGAGGCCGCCCAGGCGGCCGGTGAGCCGGTATCGTCGGCAACTGTATATAACGCTCTCCATCTCTTCGCGAATGTCGGCCTTCTTCGGGAAATCCGCGTCGGTCCGGACCGATCCTATTTCGATACCCGGACAGACGACCACGCACATTTCTTTTGGGAATCGGAAGGCCGCATCGAGGATGCACCCGACCGTTCCGTAGATATCCGGAAGCTTCCCGCACCTCCTGCCGGAGCTCGAATAGAAGGCGTCGACGTGTTGATCCGGGTTTCCGACCGCGCCTGATACCACACCGCATCGCCAGGACAATCCTCTATTCGGGCAGGATTCCCCAGAGATCCGCCTGTGGCGCCCAGCCCATCAGCGCGCCCTTTCCAACCAGACACCAGTCCTCGAAGCATCTCTCCAACCGCAAGAGGGCACCTTTTTCCGCCTGGGCGACAACGCGCGAGCGGAATGAATGCACTGCGTGAAGCGGCGTGTGTTCCCTCATCACCATGACGTTCGTCGCCGCCGCCAATTGCGAGCGGTGAATCCATCCGATGATGCCTTCCATATCGCAGACCCGCCGCCAGTTATGATGCTCGGCAATCACAAGCAGCGGCATCCCCTTGCGCAGGTACACCCAGTTGATGCGGTGGTCGCGATCCGGCCCCTGGCGCAGGTTCACGGTCCGGAACCGCAGACCGACAAACCGGGGCAACGCGCGCCCGGACGCGGTCTCGGGTGCGGTTCCGGTCATGGATATGCACTTCGCCAGTTCCATCTTCCAGGCGGTGGGGTCCACTTCCTCCGCTCGAGTGCCACACGCGCAAGACACCGCAAGGATCAGGAATGCGGCAAAGAGTCTCGCGCAAGACCCCCGGCCGTACCGGGGAGAAAATTGGTGGACGCCCCGGATCGTACCCTGTAACTTGATCACTGTCCGATGCCCTTGGTCTTCATGCTTGTATGCGCGAAGGAAATGTCATGCCCGACCCCAGAACCGTACTGCTGGTCATCGGAGGCGGAATTGCGGCATACAAGTCTCTCGAACTGATTCGTCGGCTGCGCGAACAGGGAGTCCGGGTGCGCTGCGTGCTGACCGCAGGCGGTGGGGAATTCATCACACCGCTGTCCGTCGCGAGCATTTCCGGCGAACCGGTCGCCGAGGCGATGCATGACGCCGATGCGGAAGCCCAATTCGATCACATCCAGCTCTCCCGTTCCGCAGACCTGCTCGTCGTGGCGCCCGCTACCGCCAACCTTATCGCCCGCATGGCATGCGGATTTGGCTCCGATCTCGCTTCTACACTGCTACTCGCCACCGATACCCCGGTCATGGTGGCACCGGCCATGAACGTGCGCATGTGGGAACATCCTGCCACGCAACGCAATGTCTCTGCAATTCGCGGGGACGGTGTAGAGATTGTCGGCCCGGCAGTCGGCGACATGGCTTGCGGAGAAACCGGGCCCGGGCGCATGGTGGAACCGGATGATCTCGCCGCCGTGATTCTGGACCGTCTCGCGGCACCTGCCAAGTCGTGTCCCCTTGTCGGCAAACGCGCCGTGGTCACGGCCGGTCCGACATACGAGCCGCTGGATCCGGTGCGCTTTCTCGGAAACCGGTCCTCTGGAAGGCAGGGACGCGCCATTGCGGCTTCCCTGTCCGCGGCAGGCGCAGCGGTCACCCTTGTCGCCGGACCGGGCGCCGGGGAAGCGCTTGGCCATTGCGAAATCCGGTCTGTGGAATCCGCCCTCGAAATGCGGGAAGCGGCACTGGCGTCCTTGCCGACGGACATCTTCGTGGCCGCAGCAGCCGTGGCGGACTGGCGACCCGCCGAGGTCCGTGCCACCAAGATCAAGAAGGTCGCCAATGGAATTCCGGACTGGAGCATGGAACTTGTGCCGAACCCGGACATCCTGGCCGAGATCGCAGGGCTGGCGCCGGATGCGCGCCCCGAACTGGTGATCGGTTTCGCCGCGGAAACGGGCAACCCCCTGAAGGCCGCCGTGGCAAAACGCGAAGCCAAGGGCTGTGACTGGATTGTCGCAAACGACGTGGCGGGGCCCGAAGGTGTCTTCGGTACCGACAAGAACAGCATCATCCTCATCACGGCTGACGGCGCGGACCCGTGGCCCCGGATGTCCAAGGTTGAAGTCGCCCAACGCCTGGTGCGGCGGATCAGCGAGTCATTGGCCGTCGACGCATAGTCTGGACCCGCGCGGGATTTGTCCAGCGGCAGAGTTTCAACTCCGGTTCGGCTGACCAGTGCTGACGATTTCCGAATTGCGCCGACGTCAGTCACAAGCTTTGAACGGAGCGTCCGACAAACGCAATCAACCATGGAGATGCGGTGACCTGGCGAGAGGCATCGACGCCTGCGATCCGGGCTGTCAGCGCAACGGCAATGGTTGGCCTCGAAACCGGAATGCGCCCCGCTGCCAGACATCCGGAATCCGTCCGGAGATGCGCCGGGCCCGGACGCGATCCGTCAATGCCTACCGGGTAACTTCGTTCGGTGTGAGCGCAACGTAGTCGGCCACCCGGTCATCAAGCAGCGTATATTTCTTTCTGACACGCCCGATCAGTTCCGTATTCATTTCAATCGTCCTGAATTGTTCGGCTGTTCTAGGGAACCGGATACCGGGGTTGTTCTCATCCACCCAGGGCGCACAGAAAATCGAATTCCCGTAATTCTCCCCGGCCCGGTTGAGGCTGAGAAAGAAAACCTGGTTCTCGATGGCCCGGCAAATCGAAAAGTGGTGCCAGCTGTAGAACGACTCGTCACGCCCGTGGGCGCTGCAATGCAGGATCAACTCAACGCCCTGGTCCACTGCAAGTGTGCGGGCCAGTTCCGGCATCCGGATGTCGTAGCAGATGATCGGCGCGATGGTGACATCACGATGCTTGAAGACCAGCAGGTGATTGCCGCGTTCAAAGTACTCCTTTTCCATGGAGATGCCGTACTGGGCGAGATGCAGCTTGTCGAAGCAGCCGATCAGTTCACCATTCCCGTCCACCGCGACCTGGGATATACGATAGGCACCATCATGCAACCGCGGAATGCCATAGACAATCACGGCACCGAATTCCCGAGCCAGTCGCCCGAATACCTGAAATGACGGACCGTCCAGGGGTTCCGCAAGATCCTGCAAGTTATCAAAGCTCTTCCGGGAGTAGTCAATGCTGGAGAGTTCGGGCAGCACAACAAGATCGTGTGACCGCTTCCGCAATCTTTGCCGGATCCTGCCGGCGACGCGCTCAAGATGCCGGTCCCGCCTGCCAACGGTATCCGTTGCAGGCACGTTCACCTGGCAGGCAAGAAGCGTCAGAACAGCCATCTGCGTATTCCCGGAACAGCCAGACTACTCGTCCCGCCAGTATTCGCCCATTTCCTGACGGCACCGCTCCAGACTGTCGATATTCTCGATGATCGTCCTGCCGCTGCGGGCGACGATCATCCCGACCAGCATTTCGATCAGGGCAGCTGGTGCGACATAGGATTCAAAGAAGCTCGGGCTATTCACAGGTGTAAGCAGGATTTCGGAAGAGTACGCGGCCAGGGCGGAGGTAGGGCTGTCCGTGATGGCAATGACCCGTGCACCGGACTCACGGGCACGCCTGGCAACCCGGATGGTATCCGCCGCACTTGGCTTGAGCGCAATGGCGATGACCGCATCCTGAGAGGTCAGGTCCTCGATCTGGTCGGAAAGCTCCCCGTTCAGCCGGGAAACCAGATGCCAGTTGCGCAATCCCATGGCCGCGACATAGTGCATGTAGTTCGCGAACGAGAAGGATGCGTGCATCCCGACCACGACGACCTTCCTCGCGGCCGCGATGACATCGATCGCACGACGTATCCCGACGGGGTCGATGCCGTCGAACAGTCCGTTGACATTTGCGACTGCAGCCGAATGGAATGCTCCCAGTGCTTCTTCGATGTCGCTCTCGCCCACGACCGCCTGCATCTGGTCGGCCTTTTCCGGGTAGCCCGCGGAGACTTCCATGACGCTGTTTCGGAAGATGTCCCGGAAGTCATTGTAGGTACTGAACCCGAGGGACCGGGCCAGCCGATGCATGTTCGTCGGCGGAACCTCGGCCCTGGACGCCACCTGGCGCATGGACAAGGTTGCCACCTCGCTCGGATGCTCGAGAATGTAGGCAGCGCACTTCTTGAGTTGTCGGCTCAGACTCGGGTACGCATGGGTCAGCCGTTCCGTTCCGGCCCGGAATTGCAAGCGCATCGTGAACTCCAGACAAATTCGTGCGGTTCGGAACGGGAATGGTCCACGATATCCATTCCGCAATCAGTAACTATACGGCGCTCATATGGCGATAGACCATTCAAGCCCGAGCAAGACGTTCCCCTCAGGCTGATATCCCGCCTACACGGGACGCCCCCGGTGTTACTGCCAGGCGGGGGCTGATACCCGCCCGGCATTTGAAAAGGCGCTGTTTCGCGGGATCAGTTCGAGGCCAGCCAGACGTTGAAGCGCTCGTTCAACTGGTCGCCGTAATCCGCCCAGAACACCGAATTGGCACGGGTTCCCATCTCCAGGTGCTCCGGCACCGAAGGCAAATGCACCTTCAACTCGTCCGGAACCAACTCATTTCCGGACAACCGGGCCGGTCCATAGGAGATGTAGTTGGTGAGATCCGCAAGTCGCTCCGACGAAGTGGCATACTTGATGAACGCAAGCGCCTGCTCAACGTTTTCCGTACCCCTGGGAATGACGAAAGCCCCGTAGTCCCAGATCTGACTGTCCCATACAATTGCGAATGGCTGTCCTTCCTTGACGATGGCGTTGTACAGGCGACCATTGTAGGCCGTGGTCATTGCGACCTCGCCGTCCGCCAGCATCTGCGGCGGCTGCGCGCCGGCCTCCCACCAAAGAACCTCATCCTTGATCGTATCGAGTTTCCGGAAGGCTCGATCCACGCCTTCCGAGGTGGTCAGCACATCATAGACTTCCGCCAGTGGCACGCCGTCCGCTACGAGTGCCCATGGCAGGTTGACCTGCGGTGACCGGCGCATGCCGCGCTTGCCGGGAAAATTCTGAAGATCAAAGAAGTCCTTGACGGAACTCGGTGCATTCGACGGGAACTTGTTCTTGTCGTAGGCAAAGACGTTTGCCCAGATATAGTTCGCAACACCGCAATCATGCAGGGCCTCGTCATAGAAATCCTCTTCCGCTGGCGTTCCGTCCGGTGCAGGTGCAAGTCCGGTGAGGGGAATTTCCTCCAGCAAACCCTCGGCGCACCCGAGTTCGGCGTCCACGTGATTGGAATCGATGACATCCCAGGTGACGTTTCCGGCTTCGATCTGGGCTTTCACCTGCGCCATACCACCATTGTAGACTTCGGATGCAATGGCGATCCCGGTTTCTTCCTGAAACGGGTCCTCCATTGCGGCCTTGATCGCCGCGCTCAGCGCTCCTCCCCATCCCACGACGACCAGATCGCGCGCCTGCGCCCGTTCTGCGTGGGTCAAGATGGGAATTGCGGCTATCGCCGCAAGTGCGGCCAGGTTGGTGAGCCTCGATTTCGTGATTGACATAGGTCTTACTCCCATTCTGGAAAGGGGTTGTGACACTGCCCCTTGCGATCATGCTTGCCGGGGTATCTGCCGTCGGCATCGGTCCCGAATGGTATCAGATTTGTATCAAATGATCAATTCCACAATGATTATTGAACATTCGACCCATTCTTGGTATGATGCATCGGCACCCGATGGATCGGAGAGTCCTGAAATGGTTTGCCGTAACGAAGGTTCGCGTGGCCCCGTCGCAGGATCCCCATTTGACGACGGGCAGATTCGCGTCCTTCTCGGACCGCTCGGACAGGCCCGAAGCAGACGACACCTGCGAAAGAACTTGTGCAACCTGCACCGCAGGAATGCCACAATGACCCAGAGTTTGCAGGCAACCGGTTGGGAGCCCGCAGCAGCCCAGGTACCCGCAGCCCAGGTAACAGAGCACTTCCGGCAGAGCCGCCACGGAGGACCGTGCCCATGACGCCCGACAATCAATTCGTGCGCTTCAAGGATGTCCAGAAAAGCTACGACGGCGAAACCCTTGTCGTAAAGAACCTCAATCTCGATATTGCCAAGGGTGAATTCGTCACCATGCTCGGGCCGTCGGGCTCCGGCAAGACGACTTGCCTGATGATGCTCGCTGGCTTCGAAACCGCCACGCAAGGCGAGATCTTCCTGGACGGCAAACCTGTCAACCGCGTGGCCCCGCACCAGCGCAACATCGGCATGGTGTTCCAGAATTATGCGCTCTTCCCACATTTGACCGTGGCTGAAAACCTTGCCTATCCACTCAGGGTCCGGAGACTGCCAAGAGACGAAATCGAGGCCAAGGTGCAGCAGGCACTCCAGATGGTGCGCCTCGAGGGCTTCGACAATCGTCGACCCGGCCAGTTGTCCGGCGGCCAGAAACAGCGGGTTGCTGTCGCGCGGGCCCTGGTTTTTGATCCACAACTGGTACTGATGGACGAACCGCTCGGTGCCCTCGACCGGCAGTTGCGGGAGCAGATGCAATACGAAATCAAGCACATCCACGAGCAGTTGGGTGTGACCATCGTCTATGTGACCCACGACCAGTCGGAAGCGCTGACCATGTCGAACCGGGTAGCAGTATTCGACAGTGGAATCATCCAGCAGATCGCATCGCCGAAAGACCTTTACGAACTTCCCGAGAATGCCTTCGTCGCCCAGTTCATTGGCGAAAACAACCGGCTCCTCGGTACCCTGGAAGCATCAGAGGGACGGCACTGCCGAGTCCGGCTTGACAGCGGGGAGATCATCAAGGCTCTCCAAGTCAACGTCGATGGCAACGGAGTGCGGACCTCCCTTTCGCTTCGGCCGGAACGAGTTCAAATCGATCCCGAACCGGGTTCTCTGGACAATGAAGTTGCCGGACGTGTCGAGGAACTCATTTATCTCGGCGACCACATTCGCACGCGGGCGCGTGTCGGAAGCCACGACGACTTCATCGTGAAGATTCCCAATAACGCATCCCATGGGCAGCTTGCCGAGGGGGATACCGTAGTCTTCGGCTGGAAGGCCGAGGATTGCCGCAGCCTAGACGCCTGATCCCTGCCCGCCGAGGAAGTGAAGGGAATCCCATGACCCGTCAGTCGACCAGCAACCCGTCGATCCTCTCGGAAGCAGGCGTCCCGCTGAAACAGAGTCTTGCACGCGCGGAACGGCGCGAACGGCTCCTGCTGTTCGGCCTCAATCTACCATTGCTCGCCTTCGTCGCAGTCACCTTCATTATCCCGATCGGCATCATGATGGTCCGGTCCGTCCATATCCCGATCGCGGTGGAGACCATCCCGAGGACGCTCGATGCCCTGCGCAACTGGGACGACAAGCAGCCTCCCGATGAAGCCGTCTTCCGCACGCTCGCGGAAGAAATGCTGGCCGCAGGCAGGAGCGGTGCCGTCGGCAAGCTGGGATCCCAACTGAACCACGTTCTGCCCGGCTCGCGAAGCACCATCACGCGCACGGCAAGGCAGCTTCGCCGTCATGAGGGGGACACGTACAAGGAATTCATGATCGCAGCCGACGAACGCTGGTCGACCCCGGAAATCTGGGCGTCCCTCCGGCACCTGGATTCCCGCTACTCCCCGCTGAACTACCTGACCGCATTCGATCATCGGTACGATGCCAACGGCAGCATCGTGTCAAGGCCGGAAGAAGAACGTATCTATCTTCCGCTTCTCGTGAAGACGATCGGCATGAGTCTGCTGATCACCAGCATCTGTGTTCTTCTGGCGTATCCGATCGCGTACCAGCTTGCCAACCTGCCCGCCCGAACCGCCAACCTTCTCCTGATTCTCGTTCTTCTCCCGTTCTGGACCTCGCTCCTCGTGCGCACCACGTCATGGATCGTCCTCCTGCAGTCGCAGGGAACCATCAACGACATCTTCGTATGGCTGGGGATCATCGATGACGAATCCCGCATCCAGATGATCTACAACATGTTCGGCACGGTTGTGGCCATGGTTCACATCATGCTGCCGTTCATGATTCTCCCGCTTTACAGTGTCATGGCAGGCATCCCGCCGGAATACATGCGCGCAGCGGAGTCCCTGGGCGCCACGCGCAACCGGGCATTCGCAACGGTCTACTTCCCGCAGACCGTGCCCGGTCTCGGTGCCGGGTCGATCCTCGTCTTCATCCTGAGCATTGGCTACTACATCACACCGGCTTTGGTCGGCGGGCGAACCGGCCAATTCATCAGCAACGCCATCGCATACCACATGCAACAGTCCCTCAACTGGGGCTTGGCCGCAGCCTTGGCATGCGTTCTCCTCGTCTGCGTCCTCGTCATGTACTGGCTTTACAGCCGCTTCATCGGCATCGACAAGATGAGAATGGGGTAACCGACATGGCCAGCGGCCTTCCCCCTTATGTAACCCCGCTGGGTCGCGCGCAGCATCTCGGCTTCAGACTGGCTTGCATTCTCATCTACCTGTTCCTGATCGCCCCGCTCCTGGTTATCATCCCGCTCTCCTTCAACGCGGAACCGTATTTCACCTTCACCGAGGGAATGCTGCGGCTGGACCCCGATGCCTATTCGTTGCGCTGGTACGACCAGGTGCGATCGGACGAGAACTGGGTCAAGTCCCTGCGCAACAGTTTCATCATCGGCTGCGCCGCGACCGTACTCGCGACCGGACTCGGCACTGTTGCAGCCCTCGGCCTCAGTCGTCCGCGAATGCCGTTTCGAAACACCATCATGGCGATTCTGCTGTCTCCGATGATCGTTCCGGTCATCATCAGCGCATCTGGCATGTACTTCTTCTATTCCAGCATAGGACTTTCTCAAACCTACCTGGGCCTGATCTTTGCGCATGCAGCGCTGGGGACGCCCTTTGTCGTGATCACGGTGACGGCAACTCTCTCCGGCTACGACCACACCCTGACAAGGGCGTCCGCCAGTCTCGGCGCCACACCGACCACAACGTTCTTCAAGATCACCGTGCCTATCATTCTCCCGGGTGTCATCTCGGGCGCCCTCTTTGCCTTCATTACCTCATTCGATGAAGTCGTTGCGGTACTGTTTCTCGCCGGAACCGAACAACGCACGGTTCCCAGGCAAATGTGGGCGGGAATCCGCGAGCAGATCAGTCCGACCATTCTTGCGGTGGCTACGCTCCTGATTCTCTTGTCCGTTGTGCTTCTCCTGATGCTCGAAATTCTCCGCCGTCGCAACGAACGGTTGCGGGGCATCCAGACCTGACCAACGCCGATCCGACAAACATGATGCTTCCCGTTCCTCGGCGAACCGCATCCGCTGGACTGGTGGTGTTGCGCTGTCATCCCTCCGTCGCGAAAGCGCGTTTGCTCTGGAAGAACCAAGAGTCTCCGAGGTTTGAACCCGTGCCTTCGGCACGAACGACTACCCGACGACCCTGATCTGTACTATCGGTGGTCGTCGCACGATCCTGGAGGAACAACCGGCGCACGCGACCGACAGGCTCACCGCACGGGTTCACCGTGAATTTCGACCCCAAATGACGGACCGATTCCAATCCGCTGCAGGCTTGGAGGCAAACCGTATCGGGCAGGGATGGCGAGGCCCTGCCACGAGTTTTGCGTGGCCGCTCTGGCGCGGGCAAGATGGCTCTTCTGCTGCCGGACGGTCTCGCAGGAGCGCAAACCAGATGACCAGAAGTCTGGCTACTTGAGGTGAAACCAATTTCGGGGTTCATGCGAATCTCATGTATCGCAGGTCAAGCGCTCAATGCCCTGAGCAATCACAAGAATTCCAGTTTCGAGACTGTACTCCAGTCCACTGAGAGCCCAAATATCTGCTCACATTATTTTAGCCACTCCTAGATATGGCAACCAGTTACGTGGCGCGAGAATCGCTCGGCCAAACAAAGAGATATCTCACAAGCCTCAATGCCGCCCGTTGCACGAGGTCAGGTCGTCTGCAAACGGACGAACGGGAAAACGAAGCGGCGAATGCCGGGCGATGGCGGAAGCGTACCGCTTGCAGCTATCCCCGAACCCGAACCGCACCAAACCGGATAACCCGGTATGATCCGCTCGCGGTTCGCGAACCGCCCAGCCGGATCACGGCAGCAGGCAGCAGGGAGGCGCCAGTCCGGCGCAACCGCGACCATGGCGGATTCACGGGGACGAATCTTCGACGACATTACATGCACCATCGGCAACACGCCGTTGGTCCGGCTGTCGCGGCTTGCTGCCAGCGAATCTGCAACAGGCGAAATCCTTGCCAAGCTGGAATTCTTCAACCCGATCGGCAGCGTCAAGGACAGGATCGGCGTAGCCATGATCGAGGCACTGGAGCGGGAGGGCCGCATCGGCCACAACACCACGCTGATTGAACCGACTTCCGGAAATACAGGAATTGCGCTCGCATTCGTTGCCGCGGCACGGGGCTACCGGCTGATCCTGACCATGCCCGCGAGCATGTCCTCCGAACGCCGGAAGATGCTCCGCCTTCTCGGAGCCAGGCTGGAATTGACGCCTGCGGAACTGGGAATGAAGGGAGCCGTGAAGCGGGCCGAGGAACTCCATGCGGAGATCCAGGATTCCGTCATCCCACAGCAATTCGCCAATCCCGCCAATCCCGAGGTCCACGAAAACACCACGGCCGAGGAAATCCTGGCAGATACCGCGGGCTCGCTGGACTACTTCGTCGCCGGTGTGGGAACAGGCGGAACCATCACCGGGGTCGGCCGCGTGCTTCGCGAACGCAGTCCGGACACGAGGATTGTCGCGGTAGAACCCGAGGACAGCCCGGTACTTTCCGGCGGCAATCCGGGACCGCACCCGATCCAGGGCGTTGGCGCCGGCTTCGTGCCTGACGTGCTGGACCGGTCGGTCATCGACGAAGTGATCACGGTGAGCAACAAGCATGCGTTCAGCATGTCGCGCAAGGCAGCACGCGTGGAAGGACTGCCCGGCGGAATCTCTACGGGCGCCGCGCTACGCGCGGCAGTGGAGATCGCACGACGTAAGGAAGCGAATGGCAAGCGCATTGTCGTGATCGTGCCTTCCTTTGCTGAACGCTATCTGAGCACGCTCCTGTTCGAAGGTCTCTAGTTTCCGGGGATGAACCGCATGACGCACGGGCCACTGTCCGATACGGAACTTGAACGGTACGCCCGCCACATCGTGCTTCGTGAAATCGGCGGTGCCGGCCAGGTTCGACTGAAGCGGGCCCGGGTGCTGGTGGTCGGTGCCGGCGGCCTGGGCTCGCCCGCGCTTCTCTACCTCGCGGCAGCCGGTGTCGGTCGGATCGAACTCGTGGACGATGACCGTGTGTCTCTTTCCAACCTGCAGCGGCAGGTGCTGCACGCAACGGCGCGGGTCGGCGATCTCAAGACCGACAGTGCACGCACGACCCTCGCGTCCATCAATCCGGAAATTGAAATCGTGGCGCACAATGTCCGCATCAGCGCCAACAACGCGGAAGAGTTGGTGGATGGACTGGATGCGGTTCTGGACGGATCGGACAACTTCGAGACACGGGACTCCGTGAACCGGGCCTGTGCAGTCCGCCACGTTCCGCTGATCAGTGGCGCGATCGGCGCCTGGGACGGTTCCGTTTCCCTATTCCGGCCCTGGCTTGGCGGGCCCTGCTGGCGGTGCGTGTTCCCGGCGGAGCCGGGCGAGACGCAAGCACGTACATGCGCCGAGACGGGCGTCCTGGGAGCACTCGCTGGCGTGATCGGTTCCCTGATGGCCGCGGAGTGCTTGAAACTACTTGCCGGTGCAGGGGTTCTTCTGGATGGCCGGCTGCTGCTCTATGACGCGCTGGATGCCGAAGTCCGGACCTTCCGCGCTGCAAGGCGGGACGGTTGCCCGGCCTGTCTGAACACCTGAGGGACTTGTCCAACGGACCTTGAACGCCAGCATGCCGCGTCGACGCACAAGGCCATGCCAGGAACGCAATTCGCACTATATGTGAATGGGTGGCTCCGTCGATTCTGGGACCGGTGCCACTCGCCAGAATGACTGCTATCAGAGGAACCTCGCCATGGCGCTACGGATCAATGACACGGCCCCTGACTTCTCCGCCGACACGACAGACGGGAACATCAGCTTTCACGAGTGGATCGGCGACGGATACGCCGTTCTTTTCTCTCATCCCAAGGACTTTACGCCCGTTTGCACTACCGAACTTGGTGTGATGGCCGGCCTGGCCGACGAATTTGCGAAACGCAACGCGAAGATCATCGGCATCTCCGTGGATCCGGTCGAAGATCACAACAAGTGGAAGGCGGATATCGAGTCCGTATCCGGGAACTCGGTGAATTATCCGATGATCGGGGATCCGACGCTGAGCGTTGCCAAAACCTATGACATGCTCCCGGCTTCGGAAGGGGATACGTCCCAAGGCCGTACACCGGCAGACAATGCAACCGTCCGCACGGTGTTCATCATCGGGCCGGACAAGAAGGTCAAGCTATCGCTGACCTATCCGATGACGACCGGTCGCAATTTCGACGAAATCCTGCGGGCGCTCGACTCCATTCAGCTGACCGCCGACCACCAGGTCGCAACGCCGGCAAACTGGAAGCAAGGTGAAGACGTGATCATCACGCCCGCGGTCTCGAACGAGGATGCGAAGGAGCGGTTCGGGGAGTTCGAAGCTGTCCTTCCGTATCTTCGGAAGACGAAGCAACCGAAACGCTGAGCAACGTGTTCTTTCCGCCGGAGGGACCATGAACGGGTCCCCCGGCGGCGGTCAACCTTCGGAGAACGCGTCCTGCGGACGCCTTTCGACGGATGGGAGCCGAAGCAAGTCGCACGAAGCGTCGCATCAACGCGGATTGCGACCTCTCCACAATGATGAGGAAAGATCCTTGTCAAGGCTGCCACGGAATCTCGGTCTTGTGCCCTGAACGGGGCGCATATGGACCGCTCCGGAACTGTGTTCGTCCACGTGCTCTCCGACACGGCTGAAACGTCGCGACGATCCATCGCATGAATCTGCGCGGGTGCAGCAAAGCACGTACCGGGAGCAACACCAACTCATGAAATCTGCAGAGAACCAGGCGCTGATCGTGACGGCCTATCCCATCGGCGCCCCGGGACCGGAACATTTCGAGGTGGTCTCGACACCCAGGCCCGAACCCGGGCCCGGTGAGGTACTGATCCGTTCGATCTACCTCTCCGTGGATCCCTATATGCGGGGACGTCTGCGCCCCGGCCCTTCCTATGCAGAGCCGCAGGAAGTCGGCAGGACCATGCTCGGCGAGGTGGCCGGCGAGGTCATCGAATCCAACGACGGCTCCATCGCTGCCGGGGACTTCGTAGCCGCTCCCATCGGTTGGCAGAGATTCGGCGTCGCGCCAGCAAGGGATGTCCGAAGGCTGGATCCCGCGACCGCACCGATCTCGACCTCCCTCGGCGTACTCGGCATGCCCGGCCTTACGGCATATTTCGGTACCCTGGAAGTTCTGACACCGCGAGCGGGTGATACGCTGGTGGTCACCGCTGCGTCAGGAGCGGTGGGAAGCGTAGTTGGCCAGATCGGCAAGATCGCCGGCTGTCATGTCGTGGGCATCGCCGGCTCCGACGAGAAGTGCAGCTACATCCTGGACGAACTGGGTTTCGATGTTGCCATCAATCGACGCTCTACCAACGACATGAGCGCAGCACTCCAAAGCGCTTGCCCGAACGGAATCGACTGCTACTTCGACAATGTCGGCGGCCCGATCAGCGACGCGGCGTTCGAAAATCTCGCGATGTGGGCGCGCGTGGCAATCTGCGGGCAGATCGCGCAGTACAACGATGTCAGGATATCTACCGGGCCCCGAAACATGTTCCATTTCCTGGTCAAGCGAGTCTCCCTGCGTGGCATGCTCGTATTCGATTGGCAGTCACGCTATCCGGAAGGACTGACACGCCTCTCCCGATGGGTCGGCGATGGCAAGATCCGGTATCGGGAAGACATCGTACAGGGACTGGAAAACGCGCCCATGGCGCTCGCCGGATTGATGGAGGGGAAGAATTTCGGCAAGCAGCTGGTTCAGATCGGCCAAGATCCGACTCGGTAACCGCATGAGTCGGGTCTTCAGGATGTTGCCTTGCCGCTCGAACGCCATTCCTCTTGCCTTGG
This sequence comes from uncultured Rhodobacterales bacterium, assembly GCA_964590405.1. GTDB lineage: Bacteria > Pseudomonadota > Alphaproteobacteria > Rhodobacterales > CAZPXZ01 > CAZPXZ01. The sequence continues at coordinate 29,198 of CAZPXZ010000012.1, forward strand.
GATCGCCCTTTGCCCATATGCCCGGAAATCGGCAGATTCCGGGCATGGCTGGAGCATCCGGTTGGACGACACCTCGAAAGCAGACTGGCTGTCGTTTCACGGCATTGGCGCAAATTCAGGTAACCTGAATCGTGACATCCACATTCGGGTTTGATCCGCCACCGATCTGCGGAGGTTTCGGAAAGCTCGTGAAGCGCAGGCATATCAACGCAACGCGGCTCCATCCGTATTGCTGGCAGCGGGTTGTGACATGAGAATTGCTGTCGTCGGAGCAGGGGCCATGGGCTCGATCTATGCCGGACTCCTGGCGGACGCGGGGCACGAGGTCTGGGCGATCGACATCTGGACGGACCATGTCGAGGCAATTCGGCAGCATGGACTGCGCATTGACGGACCGAGCGGCCATAAGAACGTAACAACCATCCACGCGGAAACCGACCCCACCCCGGCCTCCCACTGTGAACTCCAAGTCATCGCAACCAAGGCCAGGCATGTCGGACAGGCTGCGAGAGTGATCGCACGGTCGCTGGGCTCCGAGACTGTGGTCCTGACAATCCAGAACGGGCTGGGCAGCAAGGAGAGAATTGCGAAATACCTGCCTGTCCAGCGGGTTCTGCTCGGTGTGGCGGAAGGATTCGGTGCATCGGTTGTCGGTCCCGGACATGTGATGCACACAGCGATGCGGAACATCCATCTGGGAGACCCGACATCAGGTCTCTCGAGCCGCCTCCAGATTGTGGCGGATGCCTGGCGACAGGCCGGATTTCCCGTGCGCATTCACGCAGACATCAACCCGACGATCTGGGAAAAGTTCCTCTGCAACGTGACTTTGAGTGGACCCTGCACAGCAACTGGCTGCACGGTTGCGGAACTCCTCGCGAACGGAGAGCGCTGGGAGGTAGCCCTTGGATGCATGCGGGAAGCGTACCGGGTCGGTCAGGCAGAGGGCATCAATTTCTCCTTCGACGATCCCGAGGTGCATGTCACCGATTTCGCCCGCGACCTCGGAGATGCACGGCCCTCAATGCTGCTTGACCATTTGGCCGGACGCCATTCGGAGCTTGAGGCGATCAACGGCCAGGTTTCGAAACGAGGCCGGGCACTCGGAATCGCAACTCCCTTCAACGACACGATCTGCGCCGTCGTGCGTGCCCGGGAGGCAGACTTCCGCGAGAGGAAGATGTGACCGGACTTCAAAATTGGCGGCATCGGCCCGCGGAACGACATTCATGTGAATTCCACCGATGACGGGAAGCGCCTCGGGGTTCAGCTCGAGGCCATAGCGAAGGCCACTCCTGCTCGACGTTCTACTGCTGTGATTTCCATTCCAGCCGTGTCTTCAGGCCATTCAAATGCGACCAGGGGACATGGCCTTCCCGTTGCAACCTCCCGACGATGATGCCGGGAGCGATCCCCTGTTCTGCAGCGAAATGTTGGACAGCCCTCTTGCTCCGCGGTGCCGCAGAGACAAACCCGTCCCATGCAACGCGAGCAACCAGGAAGTCGGAAGCCCATATGTTGGCCTCTTCCTCCAATCCGTCCTCGACTCCGTTGTCCTCTTCCACAAACACCCGTTTCTTGCTGTGCAGGAGGATGTGCGCTGCTTCATGAAAGAAACTGCACCACAGATGATCATCCGTCTTGTATCTTGCACTGAGTTGAATGAGCGCCTTGCGCGGAGAAAGCCACCGGGCCGCGCCACTCAGGGCCGTCTTCGGCAGAGGAGGAACCAGCACAAGCGCAACCCCGGCGTCAGCACAAAGACGGTCGGCCCGCGGCAATGCTGCCTCGATAGGCTCCCGGGTCAAGTTTCGAATTCCGTACAGGGCTTGCCGGAACTTCGCTTTGCTGTACGTCTCGCAATCTCTTGCCCCTGCCTCTATTTCCCCAAGCCATAGCCAAGTTGCAAGCGAAGCGTCATCGCTTCTGAAACTCCGGGAGTGACGGTACGCCACGTTCAGACCTTGAAATTGCGTTTTCCACGCTTCAACCGAAGCAACCCTGAAAAATGCCAGCAGTGCAGAGACAGTTTCCGCATCTGAGACATGTTGCGGAAGCAGTCCTCGACGCCGAAGTTCCCGGATGGGAAACCCCTTGCTCCATTGCACCGAGGCAATTGCCTCTTCAGCTTCGACTTCTCGTGCCCTGTGCAGTTGGTAGGCAGATTCCAGCCCGAGCCAGATCGAGGAGTCCACGTTCAACACCCGCTCGAACTGGATCGCCGTCCTGGGTTCGATCGGCGCCTTCCCGGTGATGATCTCGCTGATCAGCTTGGCCGACCGATCGCAAAGACGGGCAAACGCAGCTTGCGTGAGACCTTCGGACTCCAACCGCTCCTTCAGAATCCATCCAAATGGCACAGCGTAGTCTGGCCGATACTCGTTTGATGATGTCGCCATTTTTGCCCCCCACCTCTAGTGGTAGTCCTCGATTCTCAGAATCCTGATAGTGTCGATCTCCTCCAGATCGGCACCACCGTCCTTCATTCGCGGAACTGGTTCATTTGCAGGCTCAAGAACCAGCCGGAACGGATGGACCAAATCGACAGCGAATTGCAGATTCCGGTCTCCCACCAGTTGGTGGCACCGGTCCGGAGGTGTCTTCGGTACCCGCCCCAGGCACGATGCCGCCCGCAGCACCGCCATCCGCCTCATAATCTCAAGCGCCCTCCGAGCACCAAAGGCCTTTTGGAGCGCGGCCTGGGAGTTGAAGATCTTCACGAGCTTTCGCGTCCGGAACACGATATCCACTCGGGCAAGCCATTTTCATTACGCAATACGTAATGAAAACACGAACTTCTCCCCAAGAAGTAAAGCGTATATCACCGGAAGGACTGAATCCTCGTGATCCATCCCCACAGCATTGTAGACATGATTCCTCAAGCCACTCCGGCTGCCAGGTAAACGCCGTCAAGCCGAAGGCTCTGCCAAATCCGTATCACGTTCACCCGCCCCGCGAATTCTGGACAAGGCTGTCGCTGGTGCGTAGGTGCGTCGGGCATATCGCTCCAAGCCGTCCCATGTGTCGGAATCGACGGGTTGCCGGGCTACCGGTCCAGCAGTCCCCAAGGTGCGCCCGGCTGCCAATTCCATTCGAACTTCGCCTGCAATGGGCGGGATGTCGTGGCGATCCGGCCCGTTGCACTGCCTATCGACCACGTCCGGATACGACATGCCGTCCCATTCCATTCGCACCGCAAGGCCGCGTCCTGCAGCCAGCAAGTCCACCGTGGCAACAAGAAGAATCGGCGAAATCACGTTCCGGAAGCGGAGTGGCAGGACCGAGCAAAGCTGGTGGGAACGATCCAGCAAGGAAACTCCAACCGCGAGCGGGCACAGCAATCCTGTCGTCGATGCCCAACCGGCCTTCGCCGGATTCGGTGCGTGACACTGAGGATCATTCCCTTCGACATGGTCCAGCAGAAGGAGAAGGGCGCGCGGTCCGTCCAGTCCACACCGGGAGAGCATCCAGGCGAAGCGGCCCGCTTCCTCGGCCATGCCCCAACCGTATCCGGCCCCTCGCGCTGCCTTCCGGCAAAGCGCCCTGACTTCGTTCAGAGATGCGTCGGGCATGTTTCGTCCAGCTGGGGATACGCCCAGTCATCGACCGGGGCTCCGGCCAGTTCCTCCGGGAGCGGTGCATTCTGATACATACAGATGCGGACCCAGCGGTCCGAGCGTGGGTCAAACCGGGTTGCGCCGAAGAAGGACAGTTTGCATCGAAGAAGATCGATCGGACGCATCTCCGCGGAGATGAGATTGTCGCGGATTTCGGCATAGGGAAACCGATCGGCAAACTGCACCCGTTCCACCAGTTGCCGATGTTCCGGGCATGTGAGCAGAAAGTCCGCAATTGGCATTTGCTCGCTCTTTCCGTCCAGGCCCTTCCACAGGCGGCTAGCGTCGCGCGCAAAGTTCTGCGGTTGCTCGTATTCGGCGCCTGGCTCCTCGTACCGCTCACCGAGACGCGGTTCCAGCTTCTCGCTCGAGACATACCAGAAACGCGCCGTGCTGCCGGGGTCATCGAAATCGATCTCCAGCGCCCAGCCGTAGTGCCGTATCAAGGCAGACTTCAGCACACCGACGGACATTCCTCCGTCGATCGGAATCGGCTCGTTCTCGTCAACCGCCATCCGATCCGCCAGATTATCGACAAGTGCCGGATAAAGTTCCAGCAACAGCGATACCAGTTGTTCCTGTCCCTCCAGCCCCAGCTCCCGTTCCGACCACGCAACCAGCGCGTCCCAGGGACTGGTGCCTTCCAGGTCTTGAGACTTCACGGCAATCCGATCAAGGTCGGCACGCAACGACTGCAACCTGGATATCTGAAGCGGATGCTCGGAATTCCACTGGCGTGCGTTCAGGGCGGCACGGTAAAGAAATTGCCGAAAGCGAACCCTGGCGCTCCTATCCGGATTCCGGACGGCCCGGATTCGTGCGAGAGCAGTTTCGCGAGCGGCCACCCAGCGATGCAGTAGTCGCGGATGAAAGGCGAGGAAGGGAGCCATGCCAAGCCCGGTCGAATTGCCGATACCCATGCGGCGCCGGAGATCCGGCGATAGCCCGATCGCCGACACACCGCCCGCGACCCGGGCGGCATGCTCGACAAGGTCGAACACGAATGCGCGGATCAGGTACACCGAGAGAAGCTCTGCGGCGAAGGGATACTCCATCCCCGGACGGCGGCAAAACGCTTCCCGGTCCGCCAACCCGAACTTCCCGTTTGCATAGACCGCCGTGGTACGCATGAGATATCCCACGTTCAACAGCGCCCGCAGGTCTGGCTGCCGGCCGGAAGCAAGCGCATCGACCGTCAATTGCCACAACCGGGCCGAGCGATTGGCACGCGACAGACACAGGTCGCGACACGTAAATCGTCCTGCCTCCTGACGCGGCGTGTTCTTGCGAAGCCGGGCAATCTCCTCCCGCCCGGGTACTCCATCATGGAGCGTGAACGTAGCGTCCCAGGCGTCGGCGATGACCCGGTCGGACCGAAGCGCATCGGGCAGATCGTGTGCAAAGGCCACCAGCGCATAGGTGTACCCGGCTCCGCGCGCAAGGTAGACGGCATGCCCGACGAGATTCTCGTCGACTTCGAAGCTGTGCCTCTCGAAGCGCCAACCATCGGTCTGGAAACGCCGCAGGAGCACGCGCATGAAACTGAGCCGCGATTGGTGGAAACTCCCCATGCGGGACAGGCGCATGACCTGTTCCGGGGAACGCAACGACGCCATGGGAATCCGCTCGACCGCCTGTTCGCTCCCGTCGTTAACACCGGGTACCGGAGCATCTCCATCGGGTTCGTCTGCCATCACGATTCGGGACGAAAGCTCTCGTCAAAGAATCGGAGCCAGTTTGCGCCCATGATGCCGGCAACCTCGCTTTCCCGCAGGCCCGCATCGATGAGACCCCGTGAAATGCGGTCGAAATCGCGATTGTCCTGAAACCACTCCGGCTGCCGGGGAAATTCCGCGATCGGGTCCGCCTCTCTGTCCCGGGCCCAACGTCCCTGCCGCATCCAGCGCAGGACGGAGCCGGGCTGACCCTGGCAAAGGTCGGATCCCAGTCCAAGGCAGTCAGGCCCGAAAGACGCGGCAGTCTCCGCGACCATCCTGCAGAACTCGGCCAGCGTACAGTCGGATCCGTCTTTCAGATGATGCGGATACAGGGAGAATCCGAACATTCCGCCCGAGTCCGAGAGCGCTCGCAGAACTGCCGCCGACTTGTTGCGCGGAACGGAATGCCAGCACGCTGGATTGGCATGGGTAATCGCAATTGGCCGCCGGGACAAGGAAATGGCCTCGAGAGTCGAACGCTCCGATGAATGGCTCATGTCAATGACCATGCCGACACGGTTCATTTCTCGAATGACTTCGCGTCCCATACGGGTGATCCCGGTGTCTTCCGTCTCGCCATAGCCGGAACCGAGAAGAGACTGATTGTTGTAGGTCAGTTGCATGAACCGAACGCCGAGAGAGTGCAGGATCTCGACGAGGCCGAGATCGTCCTCGATGGGTGAAGGATTCTGGAGTCCAAAGAGAATTGCTGTGCGCGCCGACCTCTTCGCCCGCCGAACGTCTTCACCGTTTCGCGCGTGAAGGATCAGGTCCGCATACACGCGAAACCGTTCGTTCCAGGATTCGATCGCCCGTACTGCGTCCCGAAAGTTGCCGTGATAGGCAATGGTTGCATGCACGGCGTCCACACCACCGTCTCGCATCTGGCGAAAGACACGTCCAGACCAGTTCGCAAACTGAAGGCCGTCGATCCGTATGGGCCTTCCGGCTCGATCATCCGAATTCATGAATCCTCGCAGTTCGAGTTGCTTTCGGGTTCGCCACGCGAGTCGATCACCCCGACGTCAACAGATTGCCCTCTTGCTGCTGGAGATCCTGGTACGGAACAACCGCCGTACCATGAGCCATCTGTCCGTGGCCTCTCCCTCCTGGATGCCCATCCCTCTCTGTAGCCGGGCCCGGCCGATGATCCGCAAAGCCGACGCGGGTGCGGCCCGGGATCTACGGAACGATTGTACGGCGCATGTGGTTCCAGCACTGCGCCGCAGTCTACCCCATCGCATCGCTTGGCCTCGGTGTGAGCGGCGGAGAGTCGACGAACCCGATGTTGCAGTGTCGGATGCGGTCTCCGACCGTCGCCTGTGATTGGGTCTGCAGTGAGCACTCTTGCAACAGGATTGTCGTCAACAACGGTGTTGACGACTCCGTTGTCCTGGCGGGCGCTTGAACGTCATCCAAAACATGTGTCCATCCGCGAAATCGTTTCCTGGCCGGTTGGGATCGTCTCGAGCGGAAGGAAGACTGAAATGCCGTGCAGGAGCCCTCGGTGGAATGGCGTCCGCCGCACTACCGAACCTGGTTCGCCCGACCACCATGTGGCTCATTGGCGGGAGCAGTCGACGCGATCACGCAACAACCGGTGCACATCGTGCGCCGGAGACGGTTTCGCCAAGGACAATCGAACACGAAAGTCGGCGATCAGCCGGCGGACGGGTTGTTCGGATGTGTTGTCCAGTTGGCGTACCGGCCTTCCACCGGTTGCCCCGTACGCGTATCCATGGCTCCCTCGGGCAGGGTTTCCATGGTGATACAACCCTCCACCGGACAGACATTCACGCAGAGGTTGCACGCGACACATTCCTCGTCGATGACGTCGAAGACCCGACCCGGTTGAATCGCGATTGCCTGGTGGGACGCGTCCTCGCACGCCGCAAAGCAGCGACCGCACTTGATGCAGAGATCCTGGTCGATCCGCGCCTTCGTTACATGATTGAGATTGAGATACTGCCAATCCGTCACATTCGGCACAGCCCGGCCCCGGATTGCGTCCAGGTTGGAATGCCCATTCTCATCCATCCACAGGCTAAGACCGGACGTCAGTTCGTGGATGATCCGGAAGCCATACGCCATCGCCGCGGTGCACACCTGCACCGTGCCTGATCCGAGCGCAATGAACTCCGCGGCATCGCGCCAGCGCGTGATGCCGCCGATGCCGGAGATCGGCAACCCCGCCGTTTCCGGATCGCGGGCGATCTCCGCAACCATGTGCAGCGCCACCGGTCGCACCGCCGGGCCGCAGTAGCCGCCATGGCTTCCCTTGCCATCAATTGATGGTTCCGGCGAAAAGCTGTCCAGGTCGACGCTCGTGATGGAGTTGATGGTGTTGATCAGGCTGACCGCATCCGCGCCCCCCTTCTTCGCTGCGCGGGCGGGATGACGGATATCTGCCACGTTTGGGGTAAGCTTCACGATCACCGGCATCCGCGTGTTTGCCTTGCACCAGCGCGTCACCATCTCGATGTAATCCGGCACCTGGCCCACTGCGGAACCCATCCCCCGCTCGCTCATCCCGTGCGGGCAGCCGAAATTGAGTTCGACGCCGTCAGCCCCGGTTTCCTCGACCTGCCCGAGGATGGATTGCCAGCAGGATTCCTCGCAGGGAACCATCAGCGAAACCACCATCGCGCGATCGGGAAAGTCACGCTTCACGGCCTTGATCTCTTCGAGATTTACGGCGAGCGGCCGGTCCGTGATGAGTTCGATGTTGTTCATCCCGAGAAGTTGTCGGTCCGGCCCCCAAACCGCGCCGTAACGAGGCCCGTTCACGTTGACAATGGGGGGATCCATGCCAAGGGTCTTCCAGACCACGCCGCCCCAGCCCTGTTCGAAGGCGCGACGCACGTTGTACTCCTTGTCCGTCGGCGGCGCAGACGCCAGCCAGAACGGATTCGGCGAACGAATACCGACAAAATCCGTCGCGAGACTTGCCATGATCTTTCTCCCGGTCTTGCCCTCCGGCGGGCCAGTCAACCCGTCAGGACGCGGTGAATGTCCTCGGCGGCATCCCGGCCCTGGGCGACCGCTGTAACGGTCAGGTCTTCGCCGCGCGAAACGCAATCACCGCCTGCCCAGATCCCCTTGATGCTGGTGCGGCCTTGCCTGTCCACGGCAATCTTTCCATTCTCAAGCGCCAACGACCCGTCCACGACCTGAATTCGCTGACCGATTGCGCAAAACACCTGGTCCGCGGGAATTCGGAAATTCTCTTCGGAATCCTCCAGCCCGCTTCCATCTGCGCTCTCGCGCGTACGCAAGAACTCCACTTCCCGCACGGCTCCACCACCGGCAGGTCCATGCACCGCGACGGGGCGCGCATTCTCCGCAATGCGAACTCCTTTCGTCAGCGCCAATTCCTGTTCGAACGGAGAAGCCTTCATGCGTTCCCGACTCCGTCGATAGGCAATGGTTACCGTTTCCGCGCCGAGCAGCTTCGATTGCACCGCCGCATCGATCGCCGTCATGCCGCCACCGATGACAACCACATCCCGGCCGACCGGAATGGTTGCGAGATCTTCGGCCTGGCGAAGGTCCGCGATGAATGCAACCGCGTTCTCCACATTCTCGAGATCCTCTCCCGCAACCCGAAGAGAGTTCACGCCGGCAAGGCCGATACCGAGAAACACGGCATCGAAGTCCTCGTGGAGTGCGGCAAGGTCCAGCCCGCCTTCTTCCTGGTCGGCGCGGATCTCGATGCCGCCGATGGACAGAAGCCACTCGACTTCACGACTCGCAAAGCCATCGACCGTCTTGTAGGCAGCGATCCCGAACTCGTTCAGGCCGCCCGCCTTGCTCCGTGTTTCGAAGATGACCACCCGATGCCCCTTCATCGACAGGCGATGAGCGCAAGCGAGCCCGGCCGGACCTGCTCCGACAACAGCAATGCGGTTCCCCGAGTCCGGTTCCCGCTCGTACGGGTGCTCCCCGGCGGCAATCAGCTGGTCCGTGGCATAGCGCTGCAGGAGACCGATCTCGACCGGCTGCCCTTCCGCCGCTTCCCGAACGCAGGCCTCTTCGCACAGCGTCTCCGTCGGGCAGGCACGCGCACACATCCCGCCGAGAATGTTCTGGTCAAGGATGGTTCGGGCAGCCGCCTTGGGCACGCCCGACGAGATCTGACGAATGAAGAGCGGAATGTCTATGGCGGTCGGACAGGCCACAACACAAGGCGCATCGTGACAGAAGTAGCACCGGTCCGCGGCCACAAGCGCCTCGTGAGCGCTCAGGGGCTTGTGGAGATCCGCAAAATTCTCTGCATATCGCTCCGACTGCAGTCGCGCGGGAGCGACGTCAGGCGAGTCCTCGGATTGCATTGCCACCACCCTCCTCAGGCTTTGCCCTGGTATCGTCAAACCGGCAATCAGACCGTCATGATGTTTCCGGCTAGCGCGATGTCAAGCGTGGTTTACCGTTGATCCGGCCACATGCGGCGACGTGACAGTCTCAATCCTGGTACGGCCGAACGGTTGAGAACTGTCTTTGCAAGCGGTGAAATATGATCAGAGCATTGAGGGGAGAACGCGGTCTGGAGGACTGTGCCCGTCGGCAAATGTCTTGATGTTGATCAGAACCTTTTCTCCCATGTCGATCCGGCCTTCAATGGTCGCCGATCCAACATGCGGCAGCAGGACGGCATCGGGAATCCCGAGCAGTCGCGGATGCGGAACCGGTTCGTTCTCGAATACATCGAGTCCGACGCCGGCAATTTCCCCCTCGGCCAGCATCCGGGTCAATGCGGCCTCGTCAATGACATCACCGCGCGAAACGTTCACGATATAGGCCTCGGGCTTCAGGAGCTTCAGCCTCCGAGCAGACAGCAAGTGGTATGTCGCCGGCGTCCGGGGGCAGTTCACGGAAATGATGTCCATTCTGGCCAGCATCTGGTCCAGGCTTTCCCAGTAGGTCGCGCCCAGTTCCTTCTCGATGGCAGGATTCACGCGCCTGCGATTGTGGTAATGAACCTGGAGACCAAATGCCGCGGCACGCCGGGCAATCGCCTTGCCGATCCGCCCCATGCCGACGATACCGAGTCGCTTTCCGTGGATCCGATGGCCGAGGAAGTTGGTGGGGGTCCAGCCGGTCCACTCACCTCTTTCCAGCACACGGGCCGAGGAAAACAGCCTGCGCGGAACCGAGAGGATGAGTGCCATTGCAAAATCGGCCGTGTCCTCCGTTAGCACATCCGGCGTATTCGTAACCACGATACCCCGGTTCAATGCAGTCTCTACATCGATATGGTCAAATCCGGCGCCATAATTTGCGATCAGCTTCATTCGTGGTCCGGCACGGGCGAGAAGCCGCTGATCGATCGTGTCCGTTACGGTAGGAACAAGTACGTCGGCCGAGGCCATGGCCTCCACCAGGGTACCCTGCGACATGGGCTCATCAGTCTCGTTGAGTCGTGTGTCGAACAGTTCGCAGAGGCGGGTCTCTACCGGTTCGGGCAACCGGCGCGTCACAACAACCCGGAGTCTCTCACCATTCATTCAGTACCTCCCGAGGAACGAGTCTCTACTGCCGCCTGCGCCGGTGGTACCAGATTCGCCGGTGCTTGGGAAATGCACAGTTGATGGCATTCAGAGCAGAATTGCCGCGACGAGGGCAAGGACAAGACCGGCCAGTACCCCTCGGAGAAAGCGCGGGTCCCAGAGTACGCCCGGAGCTTCCTCCTCCTCCTCAGGCGCCGGCCGTTTCGGAGCAAGCAGCCGTTCGGTGATCACCGGCAACTGCGGACTCATGCTGACGAGAACCGACAAGGTTTCTGCGAGATCGTCTGCCGCACGCCGCACACCAAGATTTTCCACCACCCATTCCCTTACGACTGGCTTCGACACGGTCCAGATGTCGAGATTTGGATCAAGTCCCCTTGCGACCCCCTCGACGACCATCATGGTCTTCTGCAACAGCAACAACTGCGTCTGGGTGCGCATGCCGAAACGCTCTGTAACGGAGAACAACTGCGCCAAGACACGCCCCATCGAGATATTCGGCGCCCTCTCGCCGAAGATCGGCTCGATGATGCTGCGAAGAGCCTGCGCGAAGGCGTGGATGTCCTGATCGGCCGGCAGGTAGCCGACATCGCGGTGTGCCCGCGCCGATCGGAGGTAGTCCCTCGTGTGGAATCCGTAGAGGATGTTTGCGTAGGCACGCCGTGTCACACTGTCCAGTCGGCCCATGATGCCAAAGTCCACGAGTACGAGAGCCCCATCCGGTCCAATCCGGAGATTGCCGTGATGCATGTCGGCGTGGAACAGCCCGTCGCGAAGGGCACATCGCAGGAACAATCGCAGAAGATCCGCCGCGATCTCCTCCGGCGTACGTCCGGCCGCCCGCATCCCGTCGATATCGTCGATGGACGTGCCCTCCTCCCATTGACTCGTCAGCACACGCCGGGCAGTCAGTCGCCAGATCGGCCGCGCCACGCGGACGCCGGGATCGTCGTTGACGTTGTCGCCGAACTCCGCCGCCAGAGCGGCTTCGTTCAGCAGGTTCATCTCGTTGGTAACCGATCGCCGGAAGTTCCTGACAACCGCTTCCGCTCGAAGACGGCGGAACCCCGGCCGGAGTACGCTGAGGATCCGGGCAACGAGAAGGAACGCGGCCGTATCGCGATCGAAGGTTTCCTCGATTCCCGGGCGGAGAATCTTGACCGCCACCCGCTGACCGGTTTCCCGGTCGATCGCGTCATGGACCTGCGCAATGGACGCGGCGGCCACCGGCGGTCCGAAATCCTCGAAGAGATCGCTCACAGGCTTGCGAAACTGTTCCTGGATCGTGGCGCGAGCCTCCGCGTCGGAAAAGGATGGAAGCCGATCCTGGAGCGGACGAAGCATGTCGGTCAGATCGCTACCCACGATATCGGGACGCGTAGCGAGAGACTGACCGAATTTCACATAGGCAGGTCCGAGCGCGACCAACGCCCGCGTAACCGGGGGCAGGGACGGATCGCCGCGAACCCCGAATGGCCGCAACGGCCAGCAGACGAAGGCAAGTGCTCGCACGCCAATGCGCGAAAAGCCCATGCCCTCAAGCACCGGATAGAGGGCACTGTTGCGTGCCAGCGTTCCCGCAAAGCGGGCGAGGCGCAGAAGGCTGGAGATCATCCCGGTCGCTCTTTCAGACTCGCCAACCGGAATGGAGCGCCGCGATGCCGAGAGACAGGTCGCGCCACTTCACCAGCGTGAAACCCTCGGCATTCATGAGATCGGCAAGCGTCTGCTGGTCCGGAAAACGGCGGATACTCTCCACCAGGTACTGGTAGGCATCGCGATCTCGCGCGATGAACGACCCGATCCTCGGAATGGCACCAAAGGACCATGCATCGTAGAGCCGGGAAAGTAACGCGGAGTTGAGCCGACTGAACTCCAGGCAGAGAAAGCGACCATTCACGCGAAGCACCCGATGGGACTCGCGGAGTACCGCTCGGATGTCTGCCACGTTTCGAAGACCGAATGCGATGGTTACGGCATCGAACGACTTGTCGGGAAACGGCAGTGCAGCACCATCCCCACAGACCCATGTCAGCGCGCCCTCGAAAGAACCAGCCTCCCGCCGAGCGACCCCCCTCCCGAGCATCGCCTCCGACAGGTCACAGACAACCACCTCCGACTCGCCCGCCGTCCGGTCCAGGATCCGGAACGCGATGTCGCCGGTTCCCCCTGCCAGGTCCAGAACACGCATGCCCGGACGAGGGGAGAGCCAGTCGGCCATGGATTCCTTCCAGAGCCGATGAACGCCCAGCGACATGGCGTCGTTCATCAGGTCGTAGCGGCCCGCGACGCTGGAGAAGACTCCGCGTACCAAGCCCGGTTTCTCGTGCCGGGGCACGCGACGGAAGCCGAAATTGACTTCCTCGACGTCCGGGGCGGAAGTGTGTCGTTTCTGCATAGCGTCAGAGTAGCGTTTGCTGGTCCCGCCCGCCATTGGAAACACGCGGTAGGATGCAGGTCTGCTCCACGCCGCAATCACGAGACCGACAGCCATGCCCGAGCTGCCAGAAGTGGAGACCGTGCGGCGCGGCCTGGCGCCACTTGTGGTCGGCCGCGTGATTCTCCATGCCGATGCACGGCGCCGTGACCTGCGCTGGCCCCTGCCGGAGGACTTTGCTCGGCGATTGCGGGGACAGCGGATCAACTCCTTGGGACGACGAGCGAAATACCTGCTCTGGGAGCTTGATGGCGGCGAGACCCTGATCTCCCATCTCGGCATGTCGGGGAGGTTTCTGGCCATGTCCGGAGGCAGCGTCCGGCAGCCCGGACAGTTCGTGCTCGGCGAACGGATGCCCGCCGCTGTTGGCGGCCCGCATGACCATGTGATCCTGGATCTCTCGGGCACCACCGGAAAGACGGAAACGCACATCGTGTTCCGTGATCCGCGCCGCTTCGGCGCGATGGACCTCTGGGTAACGCGCGACCTGCCATCGCACCCGTGGCTGGCCCGCCTCGGGCCGGAACCGCTCGACATCGCTTTCACGACCGATTGGCTGTGCGAACGCCTGAAGCGGCGGCGTGCTCCCGTGAAGAGTCTGCTACTCGACCAGCGAATCATCGCGGGGATTGGCAATATCTATGCTTCCGAGGCACTGCACCGAGCCGGAATTGCTCCGCGCCGACCGGCCGGCCGCATCAGTGCCGCGCGACTTGACCGCCTCCGCACTGCCATCCGCGAAGTCCTCCGGGATGCAATCGAAGCGGGAGGCTCGAGCCTCCGCGACTTTCAGCACGCAGACGGGGACCTCGGATACTTCCAACACAGCTTTGCGGTCTATGGCAGGGAAGGAGAGCCATGCCCGGGGCCGGGCTGCGACGGCATTGTCCGAACGGCCATGCAGTCGGGACGTTCAAGCTACTGGTGCCCGAAATGCCAGCGCTGAAGCACCGCAGCACTGCGGACCGCTTCGCCGAAGCGGCACCCTTGCTGTTCGCCTTCCTGTGGTCTACCGGATTTATTGGCACAAAGATCGGCACGACCCACGCGGAGCCATTCACGTTACTTGCATGGCGATACCTGATCGCGTTTGCGCTGATGGCAACCATTGTCGTCCTGTGGCGAGCACCCTGGCCGCGTTCGGCAACGCAGGTCTTGCATGCGGCAGTGGTGGGCATCCTGGTGCACGGATTCTATCTCGGCGGCATCTTCTGGGCCGTCAGGAACGGCATGTCTGCGGGCATTGCGGCACTGATTGCGGGCCTCCATCCCCCTGTGGCCGGAGTACTGGCAGGCTGGGCGCTTGGCGAGACGGTTACGCTGCGGCGCTGGTGTGGTCTCGTGCTCGGGTTTGCCGGACTAGCCATGGTGGTCGGCAGCGAACTCGGGGAGGGTGCGCCGACGCTCACAGGTGTGTTCGCGTGCCTGCTCTCCGTCGTCGGCATTTCTGCCGGAACGGTGTGGCAGAAGCGCTTCGGAAGCACTACCAACATTCGCGCGTCGCAAGTCGTTCAGTTCGCGGCCGCGGGCGGGTTGATGTGGCTGCTGTCCTGGCTGTTCGAGACGGGAAATGTGGAATGGGTCCAGGAATTCGTCCTCACCATGGCGTGGCTGGTCCTTGTCCTGTCGGTGGGCGCAGTGACCCTACTCTACTGGCTGACACGCCGCGGCGAGGTGGCCCGCCTGGCAAGCTTCTTCTACCTGGTTCCGCCCTGCGCTGCGATCCAGGCGCATCTTGTCTTCGGGGAGACACTCGGTTGGGTCGCTCTGGCCGGAATGGCCGTTACCGCACTCGGCGTGGCAGTCGCAACCCGGCCGAGTTGAACGCCCCGATACCCTGCTGCAAGAGCGACCGGACCCGTGCCAAGAGCGGCATCGGATCAGAAGACGTAGCCAGAAGAGGCAAGTCTCAGGCACCGACCGCGTATCGGAATGGCAATCATTTCTGATGGGACGCGGACGATGAAATACTCACACCTGCGGTTCTCAAATATTGCGACACGAGACCAAATTTCCACTCCCAGGAGGAGTTCGGGAAGCGGAACAGCCTCGAGAAGGTGATGTGATTGCCTTCGCAGTCAGACAGGCCCGTGATCCTGGTGCACAAGATGTTCAGTTTGCGAATTGGCAACCAGCCTGGTGTGACCGGAGCCATGATCGAGTGGACCTGACCCAAAGGCGAGGGGCCCTGGCGTTACCCCTGCGCCGCGGGACGTTCTGGTGGCGACAATTCCCTTTCCTGACCGGAATCCGTCGAAGCATCAACCGCCGGTCGTGTATCATTCACCGCATTCAGACGCACACACAGACGCCCATCCTCATCTCGATCACATTTTCCGCTGGCCCGACTTGGTCGAGCGACATGAAACTGAAGGACTGGCAGGCAACCGGCTTTGACGCGTACTGCCGATATCGCTTGAAGCCATTCGCGTTCGACAGCGGGCCCATCCTCCGCCACATCGGTTCGCGCACCGGGCGGAATGCTCTAACCGCCCGGGCTTTACTCATCGCCAGCATGGAGACAGGCTCTCAGGACGGGAAACGAACGTTTCGGTTCCGCAAGGGAATTGATCTCCCTTCTTCCTCTCAGCCGTGGCCCTCGTCAAAGCTCACCATCCACTTCATCCCGAACCGGTCGGTGCAGGTGCCGAAATAGGCGCCCCAGAACGTGTTATCCATGGCCATCCCGACTTCACCACCATCCGACAGTCCCGCGAACAATTCGTCGGCATGTTCCCTGCTGTTTGCGCTCACGGCAACCGACACACTCCCGCTGCCGCCGGATGGGGGCCCCATGGTTGACGGAATGTCGCTCCCCATCAGCATGCTCGAACCCACCGGCAGCGAGACGTGCATGATCTGGTCGGCCTCGCCGTCCGGAATCTTCATCTCGCTCGGTCCCTCCGAGAAGGTCGAAATCATGGCGAACTCGCCACCGAATACCGAGCGATAATGTTCGAAAGCCTCGCGACAATTTCCGGCGTAAAAGAGATATGGGCTCAGGGACATGGAAGAATCCTCCTGGTTGATGTCGTGCCGGTCTCGCACCGACCGGCCAAAATGCTGCTGCGGGGTCGACGTCCGGGCAAGAGAGGTTCCCGACGGCGGCATGATTCTCGCTGCGTGCGCGAACAGTACCGGGCAAGCCCTGCAGCGGCAAACGATGACGCTGCACCGTCCTACGGCTCACAGATTTGCTCGACCGAGAACCGGTATGCGCGCAGGCTCTCCGGCCAATCTGCAGCACCGAGGCCGGCCTTGTTCTTGAGAAACTGCACGAACCGGTCCGGCTGAGATACCCGATCCCATACGCCCGGCAGAAACACGCCTTGATGATCGCCCGAACGCAGAATCAGACCGTCGATATCCGGGTTCAGCTGCCGCGCCAGGGTCACCTCGTCAACCTGCCGGATCGGCCGCGGCGTCGAGAGGACGGAAATCTCGTTCTCGATGCGAGGGACTTCTTCCTCCGACACGGGCCGGAATCGTTCGTCCTCGAAACCCGCCTGGTACGCATTGGCCGCGACGTCGTGGAACAGGGAGCAGCGAGTTCGCACGGATCCGACACAGCCCCGGAGCCGACCATCGATCGTGAGGGTCACGAATGACGCCCGCATCGCCCGGAGGGGCGCGGGAACATCGGAAAGAGACTGGACTGGCGACGCCGATCAGTACTTCAGCCCGAATTCCAATGATCTCCTGGCAGCGCACAGCAGCCGGGCGCGATGTTCCCTCGAAAGCCGCGCGGTACCTGCGTATTCCATGGAGAAAGCACCATAGCCGACGACTTCACGCCGGTCACCGCAGGTATCGCCGGAGTTCCGGAGATCGAACGCCGTGACCCGGAGGTCCAGTTCGCGCGCCCGTCACAGGGCGCCGCCCAGAACTCGGTGTCCGCATGCACGGTCAGTGTCAATCTTCTCCGGCTGCAGCAGTTCAATGAAGCGGGCGGTCTGTGCATCCAGACTGCGGGCGGATACGTAATCCAGGAAATGAGAAAGGTCGGATGAAAACGAGATCAGTGTCTCGGAACCGTCCCATACCGTGGCCAGCGCTTCCTCGACGTCCGCATGGGACGCATTCCCGACCAAGACAGGGACGATCGCGAAGTCTCCCAGGACCTGCTGCAGGAACGGCAGATGCACTTCCAGGCTGTGCTCGCGCCCGAACGGACCGTCCGAAACCCGGAGTGCAGGCAGCGACAACAGGTCCTGCATCGCCGTCCAGTCTACCGGGAGGGTTCCGAGAGGCGTTGCCCACGCATCCACCGTGGTCGTCAGGAGGCCCCGGAATGCGAATTGGTGCGCCGGACCAATGATCACGACGCGCCGGATTGTCCCGCGCATTGCCTCAAGCGGACGAAAGGCCGTGCGCGCGATCGGACCGGAATACTCAAGACCCGCATGGGGAGCAACAACCACCTTCGCCGTTCCCGTCCATGACGGCCGCGCGTCGTCGAGACAGAGGGTTACCAGGTCGCGGCAGGATTGCGGATCCGACGGATAGAAGATGCCGGCCATATCCGGCGGGAGAGTCATGCTTGTTACTGCCATTCGGGACATTTCAATACCATCACCTGGATTGGAGCCGAATGACAAGGGCCCTCGCTTCGCAGCAAATCCCTGGAGTGATCTCCAGGCATCATGTCCGGCCCCCGGCGTACCGTCGGTCAGCCCTCCTTTCTCACGTGTACTGTAACTGTGGCGCGCTGTGCGGGAACGAACCATGACCGAGCCGGACCACAGGACAGTACCGACACTTGATGAAACCCGTCCGCACGGCATCCAAGGTCGTGGGCCTGTCGTTGCCACCAAATTCTGGTCCCGGCTCCCGGACGGTCGCGTGCAATGCGAGATGTGTCCACGCCTCTGCAAGCTGCGGGAAGGCGCTCGCGGACTCTGCTTCGTGCGGGCCCGCGAGCATGGCCGTATCGTTCTCACGACCTACGGCCGCTCCTCGGGATTCTGCGTGGATCCGATCGAGAAGAAGCCGCTGAACCATTTTCTTCCAGGTACGCCGGTACTTTCCTTCGGGACGGCCGGCTGCAATCTCGCCTGCAATTTCTGCCAGAATCACGACATCTCGAAAAGCCGGGAGATGGACCGGCTGCAATCCGAGGCGCAGCCGGAGGCCATTGCCGCAACGGCGAAGCGACTTGGCTGCCGCTCCGTGGCGTTTACCTACAACGACCCGGTCATCTTCCATGAATACGCTGCCGATGTTGCCTACGCATGCCGTGAAGCCGACATCAGGACCGTGGCCGTAACTGCTGGATATGTAACGGGACGTGCACGAGAAGAGTTCTTCCGTGGCATCGACGCGGCGAACATCGACCTGAAGGCGTTCACCGAACGCTTCTACCGGAACGTCACCAAAGGCCACCTTCGGCCGGTGCTCGACACGCTTGTCTATCTGCGGAAGGAAACCGATGTCTGGTTCGAGATCACCAACCTCGTCATCCCCGGAGAAAACGACAGCGACCAGGAGATTGACGAGATGACTGCCTGGGTCGTCGAGCATCTCGGACCCGACATTCCCATGCACTTCACCGCCTTCCACCCGGACCACCGAATGCTCGACAAGCCGAGGACTCCCGCGTCGACGCTGGCCACGGCGCGGAGAATCGCAATCGGGAACGGTGTCCGCTACGCCTATACCGGCAATGTCCACGATATCGGCCGACAATCTACCTACTGCCACACCTGTGGCACCCGTACCATCGGACGCGACTGGTATGAACCCAGCGAATGGCGGCTCGATGCAACCGGAGCCTGCACGGCCTGTGGCACCGTAACTGCGGGAATCTTCGACCGAATTCCGGGAAAATGGGGCCGCAAGCGAATCCCCGTGGATGCTTGTGTTGCGCCACTGAATCGCTGAACCGATTTCTACCGCGTAGCCGTACATCGCGGACTATCCCGGCGACAGACCGCTTGCCACGAAGTCACTGCGCCACGCTTCGAGACCGTCGGCAGCATCCAGAGGCTCCGCATCCGGACCCGCAGTCGGATTGGTGGCGCCACACTTGGCGTCCAGTCCCCGCGGAGAATTCTTCCGTGAACCGCAACGACGAACCCATCGCCTGTCCTGTATGTATCCTTACCGCTTCCGGGCGACCTCCCTGGGTGCGGGGGCATGATCAGCAGACGATTCCAACTATCGTCGTACGAGTAGATCGGACAGGCTCGGGGCGGATGCCGGGATCTTCCGTCTCTCGCGTCATCGAATGCGAATCTGCAGGTTGAATCGAAACCATCCATCTCCAACGACGCATGGGCGGGCCGGATGTACCTGCTTGATCCGACAATTGCTCCGGACGATAGACAAGGAGTTGCCAAACCTTGAGGAATCCCACCCGGCGAGCACTTCCCGCGCCCGAAATCGCACTCGCCTTCCTTCGCTCCCCCTTGGCGCCCTGATTGACCGACCATGGTTCGACCACGTCGCTCTGTCCGTTCCGTCCGAATGGTTCTTTCGGCTCTCGCGACTGTGGGCCGGAGCAAGTATCGCCGGGGGCTCCGTCGAGCGGCATCTGGTCGAAGTGCCGATGTCGAAACCCCCTCGCTTCGGACGAACACTGGAACTGGTGCGCGCTCGCGAAGTTGAATGCGGGCGCGCCTGGGAGGAAACGTTTTTCGGCATAGCGGATGAGGTCACGTTGGCGGACGTCGAACGAGCCCGTCTGTTCTCTCGCAATGCCTGCTACCAGCAACGCTGGCGGTTCGCTCCCTTTCGGGCTCAAGGTAAGCCCATGCCGTTCGGCTGGCAGGTACCGAGCGTTTCCGAGGTGGAAGCCGTCCATAGAGACTATCTCACCGATCCGCCTCGTGCCTTTGCCCTCCCGGATCCCATGCCACAGCTCTCGATTTCTCGGCCGTTTCCCCCGCTGCCAATCGAAGGGACTACTGGTCGCGGTTCTCCTCCCCGTCCGCGCGCATGGATGATGTGGTGACCGCTCGAGTGCATGAACCGGCAGACATCGCCAACCCGCCAACCGTGATCCTCGGCCATGGAATCTTCGTTGAATTCGAAAACTGGCGGGGGATGGCAGATGACACCGATGGTCTACTCTCCCTGGGTATTCGTGTGGTCCGGCCGGAAGCCCCCTGGCATGGAAAGCGTATACCCGCGGCCGCTACGGTGGAGAACCGTTCATCGCCACGGTACCCAGCGGCCCGCTCGATCTCTCACCGCCGCTGCCCAGGAATGAGCCGTGCTCATGGACTGGTGTCGAAGGATCGGTACAGGGCCCGTCTGCATCGGCGGTCAGAGCCTGGGCGCCATGACGGCCCAGTTTGTGGCCGACAAATCGCGCCGCTGGCCGAGCCGGCTGCAGCCCGACGCCATGCTGCTGATCACGCCCTGCGGGCGGATCGAAGAGGTCGCCGTGCATGGCTCATTGGTCAGGGTCTGGGGCATCGAGGACAGTACGCCGCATGTGGCTGAACCCTGGATACCATCCTGAACTTCCTGACCCTCCTCGATTTGGAGGACGATCCGATGATGCGGCCAGATCGCATTGTCACCGTGCTCGACTCCCATGAGCGTTTGGTCCTAACGCAGGGCAGGAAGCGGACATGGATTCGAACAAGCGCTGGCCGCTCATTCTGCGCCCTCCAGGTTCCGCAATTCCCTTCCGATCGGAGCAACCCGGCGAGCGGCGGAGAGCCGCACCGTCAACAGGAAGGAGGAAGGTACCTCCCTGCCTCAGCCCACCCCGGCCGGATCACCAGTGAATGGACCGCGGATCGCCGAAAGAGGTGATCCCTTACCGGTAATCAGGCGGCCGACGGCCTGTCGCTCAACCCCAATCGTTCAAGCTGTTCTTGCGGAAATCCATCCTCGTCCATGAGACGGCGGAGCAAACCAAGCATGTGGTGACGTTGCTTCGGAGATTCCTGCCAGAGGTTCCTTTCCTGACCGGAATCGTCCTTTCGATTGAAGAGAAAGTCCTCGCATGTACGGGGATCGACATGGATCGGGAGCTTCCAGAGCGGGTAGGAAACCGATGGATCAAACTTCCCCCGGTCGACGGGCGCGGCCGGCATTGCCCCAACCCGCCCGTCGACCGGGTTGTCCACGATCAGCGGCCGGTAGATCATCGTCGAGTAACTGTAGAGGGACGCACCCTCGACGGGCGACTTGAAGAGCGTCCACGTCCCGTCGGTAACGCATGCTCCCTGGCCGAAGGTTCCGTAGAGAATCGCGTCCCGGATGGATGCGGCGCGGCCGTCGAGGAGCGGCAAAATGCTCCTGGAATGGGGAGCCTCGGCGGGCGGCGTTCCACCGGATGCCTCGATGACCGTGGAGAAGAGATCGACCGTCTGGGTCAGCGCCGGGATCCGGCGCCCCCTGCCGGGATTGCGCGGGTCCCAGACGAGCAGCGGGATATTGGCGTGGCTGTCCCAGTGTGGATACTGCTTGCCTAGCACACCGCGCTCACCGAGATCATGGCCATGGTCGGTCGTGAAGATCACCATCGTGTCGTCCCACAGGTCGAGTTCGTCGATCCGTTCCATGAATCGGCCAAGCCACGTATCGACCATGGTGGTCTTGCCGTGGTACTGCGCCTCCAGAAAGGCTAGTTCCTCCGAAGTGGTCTGGTTCATGAAGGCTTCCAGGTCGGCGTAGATCTGGTACGGCGGCCAGATGTTGTAGTCATCCGACGTGCCATCGCTTCCTTCCGTGTACATCGATGCGTAGGGCTCGGGCACATGGAAGGGTTCATGGACATCGAAGCTCTCGACCTGGAGGAAGAACGGGCCCCGTCCGGCATACTTCTCCAGCCACTCCGCGCCGGCCTTGAATGTCTTGGCGGGGAAGAAATCCTCTTCCCCGTCGAATTCCCTGACATTCTCGTAGTACTGGCGCATGTGGTATGGCGAGCGGAATTCGCTCATTTTCTCGACCCAGGCAGGAACATTCCCGTCCCGGGGAAGCGCGTGGTAATCGGTCTCGTGTCCCCGGATCATGTCCAGCGTCATGAAAGACTGCATATATCCGTTCGCCGTTTCCTCCCAGTAGTGATAGTGATCGGTAACCAGACCCGTGTTGAAGCCCCGCTTCTGGACCTCGCGTGGAAGTCGGGGATCGAAGATTTCCAGCGGACCCCAGGGCCGCCACATGAATTCCTTTCTTCCCGCAATGATCTCGCGCCGCGCCGGCATGCAGGGAAGGCTGGCTATGAAGTGATTGTCGAAGATCGCGGATCTGCTTGCCAAGGCTTCAATATTCGGAGTCCGGCAAACAGTGGCACGGTTGTAGATGCTCAACGCCGACTTGTTCAGGCTGTCCACCAGGATCAGGATGATGTTCATGGAGTTCCTCCTCGGGAACGGTGCAAGACCGCGTACTGAACCGTGATGGGTTCCCGCACGGCCTCATCCGGCGACAAGCGTTCCGTGTCCGGCTCGCCGGACCGGGATGAGTCCGGCTGGAACCCGTCTCTGCCGAGACAACGTTGACAGTAAGTTTCCGCCTCTATATCAGCGGAAACGATATGGCGCACCCGGAACCAACCGGGAAACCCACAAGTTGCAAGATCGGGAGGAAGGACATGGCGAACTCTGAAACCAGTTACACCAGCCGCAGGGCCGTATTGAAAGGTGGACTCGCTGCCTCGGCTGCACTAGCCGCACCTACTTTCTTTATCGGCAAGGCCCATGCCGCGAATGAGACCTTGAAGGTCGGGATCATCCCGGCATATTCCTTCGGCCTGTACTGGTTGATCCAGGACCAGGGCTTTGCGCCGGGTATCGACATGGAATTCTCCGTGTTTCCGTCGGGACCACCGGCAATTGAGGCCATGGTCGGCGGCTCAGTTGAAACCATCACGGTCGGGTCGGTACCCCCTCTCGCGGCCATGTTCCGCAAGGTTGCCGACTTCCGCGAAATCTCGATCTGCGGTGATGCATCGGGCCTTTTCCAGATCGTCGGCGCAGCGGACGTGAAGACGCTAGCCGACCTGGAAGGCCGGAAGATTGCCGTAACTTCGGGTTCGAACTTCGATTTCTTTCTTGATGTTGCACTCAAAGTGAACGGGCTCGCCGAAATGCCACTGACCCGTGTGAACATGGAGCCCATCGACGGTCAGGCCGCGTTCATCGCTGGCGCCGTGGATGCGACCGTCCCGCTGGCAACTTCCCGCCAGCTCATTTACGACGCACTGCCGGATGCAAACCTCCTTGTCGAGGGAGCGCAGATGCCGATCGAGGCAAGGCCGAGCATCATGGATGTCTTCATGACCACGCAGCCGGTTCTCGACGCGCGCCAAGAGGTATTCGTCGAAGTTGTGCGCGCGTTCCACGACCAGGCCGTCGGCATGCTCCGCAACGACAACGCCGCTGTCGTCGAGCGGATGGTTGCCTGGCAAGATGGTCTGGGACGCGCGGGAGTTACACCCGCGGAGGTCGATCCGCTGCTGAATGGCTACTTCTACTTCGACACGCAGGAGATCAAGGATGTCTACGCCCAGGGAATTCTGACCAACGCGCTGCGCGTTCAGTCCGAGTTCCTGGTCGCGAACGGCCGGATCGGGGGCATGCCCGATCTTGACGCTCTGGTTTCCGACCAGATTGTCCAGCAGATCTGAGCGAGTGGAATCGCCGAAAAAATTCTTGACAGGGCGCCTGGTACTGGGCGCCCTTTCCGTTTTCATCGTCCTGCTGGCTTATGCCTGGGTAACCAATCTTCCGGATAACAACCCGGCACTCCTGCCACCGATCACGCATGTTATCGGCTCGTTTGCCACGAACATCGAGTCCGGCGTCCTGTTCAATGCGCTCGGGGCGAGCCTCTACAGGATCTGCCTGGGCTTCCTCTGCGGTACCAGCTGCGCACTGGTGCTCGGTTGCCTGATCGGCTGGTACAAGCCCATCGAGCACCTGTTCGATCCGCTGATCGAAGCCATTCGCCCGATCCCGCCCCTTGCCTATATCCCCATCGTCATCATCTGGTTCGGCATCGAGGAATTCAGCCGGGTGCTATTGATTTCCATCGCCTGCTTCATGGTTTGCGTGGTGAACGTGGTCGCCGGCATGAAAAACGTTCCGCAGGTGTACGTGGATGCCGCGTCAACCATGGGCGTTTCCCGCTTCCAGATCTTCTATACCGTTGCCATCCCTGCCGCGACGCCATTCATCTTCACCGGGTTCCGGATTGCACTCGCCGCGGCCTGGACCACGCTGGTTGCGGCCGAGCTCATCGCCGCTCCAAGCGGCCTCGGATTCCTCCTCCAGGAGGGAAGACGATACTTCCTGACCGATCAGGTGATGATGATCATCGTCATCATCGGTGTCTGCGCCTTTACGATGGATCGGGTGTTCCGAACGATCCAGAAACGGTTGACGCGGTGGTCGGAGGCGCGTGAGTAATGTCCGAAATCCTGGTCCGCGAACTCTCGCATACCTTTGGAGAGGGAACACCCGGTGCCTTGACCGTGCTTCAGGACATCAATCTCGAATTCCGCTCCGGCAGCTTCAACACCATCGTCGGCACCTCCGGATGTGGAAAATCCACCTTGCTCAAGATGATGGCCGGACTCTATGCCCCGACGGTGGGCACCATCACCCTCGATGGAGACCGCATCACGGGCACGGGACGCGAGCGCGGCATGGTATTCCAACAGGACGCCGTGTTTCCCTGGATGACAGTTGCCAGGAACATCTCCTACGGACCGCGCCTCCGGGGAGCCCGAAAGAAGAAGCAGCGTGCAATCGAAGCAAAGTGGGTCGAAATCGTTGGCCTGAAGGGTTTCGAAGACCGCTGGCCGCGGGAACTGTCCGGCGGCATGCGGAAACGGGTGGACATCGGCCGCGTCTACGCAAACGACCCGGAAGTACTGCTGATGGACGAGCCGTTCGGTGCGCTGGATGCGCAGACCAAGGAACGAATGCAGGCAGATCTCCTCGATGCATGGCGAGAAAACAAGAAAACTGTCATCTTTGTTACCCACGATCTTGAGGAAGCGATTTTCCTCTCCGACGAGGTGATCGTGATGTCCGCTCGCCCGGGACAGATCCGGCATATCGAGGAGATATCCCTTCCGCGCCCCCGTGAGGCGGAAATGCGGCTGACCGACGAGTTCCTGAAGATTAAGCGCAGACTGTGGGGAATGCTGGAGCACTAGCGGAATGCTGAACCGAAGGGGAATCACCGTCAAGGGCTTGTCGGCAGAGAGTCGCCCCGGCGTGAAGTCCGTCCGGCGCTGCGCGTCAAGCCGCATCCTGCGACGGCCCCACAACTTCAAACTCCTAGCGGACACCGTGCTCGTCGCAGTCATCATCCAGAACGACTCTGTGATCGGACAACACAATCCACCGCATCGGCCCAAGAAGTCCATCTCCTTTCTCGATCACACGGCAACGCTGCACCCGGACTGGGGAATCCGTGCGATACCGGACAACCGCCCTGTGCACAGACAAGGCCACGAAGGCCCTGTAGTGGCTTGCGAACCATAAGAACCGGATCCTCCAATTCATGCTCACTTCCTCGTTCCCGCCGAACGCACCGGGAGGGTTTTTGGCGGAAACTCCCACACAGGCACCTGATCTCTTCCATCTCCCGATCCCGTCCGGAACGCGAGGCCGCGGTCCCGAGACTCGTGGAAGAGATTCAAGACCAGGAAATCTGACTTTTCCTTTGGACTACGGTGCTGACAAGATCAATGCTGCTCGAAGGAGAGCGCTCACTTTGACAAGTTCCAACGTAGCTGCTCGCCCCCTGCTGACCGTTGAATTGCCTGCCTGCTAGCGTTCGGCCCAAGCGTCTGCCCTGGTACGGCGGAGCATTGGGCGGCTCTGGCTTGCGGGATTGTGTTGCGTTCGACCGCCCCTGCAGGGCGTTGCAGGTCCCCTGTACTGTCATTTTGGCTTGTTGAAGAGCTTTTTTGAAAGCCTAGCTCGAGCCTTCAATATCTGGTCTCGGATGGCTGGTTCCGGGAAGGTCGTTTCGATGGGGTCATGGTTTGGCTCGAAGGCAACGATGGGGCTGTGCCAGGCCATCGTGAGCCTGATGCCTCCGCACCGCGTCTATATCGAGACCCATCTGGGTGGCGGCGCAATCATGAAGCGCAAGCCGCTGACGCCGCGCAATATCGGGATCGATCTCAACGCCCGGTCGATCCGGACATTCGCTTGCGACTACGAGG
>CAZPXZ010000013.1:0-47288 GCA_964590405.1 uncultured Rhodobacterales bacterium
ACAAACATCCCGTGGCTCGAAAACCGAACTCTCAGCCTACACTTCGGAACTTGACAGAATAAAATGTCATATCAGTTCTGGGAATGGGAATTGAGGCTAAGGATGAATACGGCCAAAGAGACCGCTGGCTGTCCCTTTGGTCCGATCGACGATAAACTCATCTGCGTCCTGTTCGCCGGACTGAAGCATGGCGTTCCCTTCGGGTTCACGAAGGGATACTACCTCTCGCTCGCGGATTCCCCCTTGTCCATGATTGTACGCCGGAGCAATCCAGCCTCGACATATTTGCGGCGCGCCACATCCAATGCCGCCGCAGCCGCGATTACGACCCCGCTGACGACCAGATCGTAGTTTGGTGGAACGTTGAGAAGGTTAACCGCATTCTGAACCAGGCCGAGCAGCAACACTCCGAGCAGCACGCCCACTATCTTGCCTTCCCCTCCAAACAAGCTGACACCTCCGATGACCACCGCGGAAATCACAATTAGTTCCATGCCGAATGCGGCAGTTGCCGCACCCGCCTCCAGCCGGGCCGTGATCATCAATCCGCCGATAGCGGCCGTGAGCCCTGAGATCACAAATGCGATCACGGTTACGCGGTCCGTACGTATTCCGGCGAGGCGCGCGGCCACCGGGTTGCCCCCCGTTGCGTAGATTGATCGGCCGAAACTTGTCCGTGTCAGCACGAAGTGAGCTATCACCGCCAACGCAAGGGTGAAAAGAATTACGACGGGAATCCCGAATATCCTCGCTGCCTGAACCTCGACGAACACTTTCGGCACGGGCGCAATGTTGCGACCCCCGGAATAGAGAAATGCCGCGCCGCGCGCGATGCTCATCATCGCCAAGGTCGCGATCAGCGGTGGAATTCGCAGCACCGTGGAACAAAGGCCGTTGATCAGGCCAATCCCGCCACCGATCAACAATGTGGCAGCGATTGAAATGGGCACCGGAAGCCCGCTTTGCAAGCTCAGCCCGACTACGAGAACAGACGACAATGCAAGCACTGCACCAACGGAGAGGTCGATTCCTGCCACGAGGATTACGAAAGCCTGTCCGATCGCAACCACAGCAACAATGGTCGCTGTAAAGAGGAGGTTCTCGATGTTAATTATCGAGAGAAATACCGGGGACGCAAAACTAAGTACAATACCGCAAATCAAGATGACAGTTAGCAGGCCGAGGCTTTGAATCACCTCAAGGAGGGTCGTACTTCCTCCGAGCGAAAGACCGTTCCTAAGTCTATCAAGCAGCGGGCGCGCACTCTCGTCCGTTTTTGTGTTCATGGGCTTGGCTTTGTCAACCTGTAGTGGCGTAGTGCATGATGCTCTCGGGAGACTTTTCGTTGCGGTCGAGTTCGCCGACGATTCGGCCGGAGCGCATGATCAGGACGCGGTCACTGAAGCTCATGACTTCCGGCAACTCTGAACTGATCAGGAGAATTGCAACACCTTTCTCCGCGAGATCGACAATTATGTCCCCAATCTCCGCCTTGGCACCAACATCGATTCCCTTTGTTGGTTCATCAAGGATCAGCAACTGGGGTTTGCGGGCTAACCAACGCGCCACAATTGCCTTCTGCTGGTTGCCCCCTGACAGTGTGGATACCTGCGATTTGCTCGAGGGCATGCGTATTGACAGTGACTTGCGCGCATCCTCCACGATGCGGTCCTCCGTCGGGATCGAAATGACGCCCTTTGGAGCGATCTGGTCAAAGACGGCAAGGGTAATGTTCTCCGCAACGCTGAGTTGTCCAACGAGTCCCTGACCGCGACGGTCCTCGGGTATCAGGGCCAATCCCTTCCGGATCGCCGCGTTTGTATCGTTCTGCGGAAGACGCTCGCCGTTGATCAGAACTTCTCCCGAGTCGTAACCGGCAACCCCAAAGATGCAGTTTGCCAGTTCGGTTCGCCCGGCGCCCACAAGGCCTGCCATTGTGACGATTTCGCCCTTATGAACGCTGAAGCTCACGTCTCGGATTCCGGTTGCACGGGAAAGCCCACGCACCTCCAGAACGGGGTCTCCGATCGGTCTCTCCCGAATTGCCGTATTGCGGACATCTCGTCCGACCATCATCTGGATGACCCTTGTCTGATCCAGACTGGCCGCGGATGCACTGCCAACCAATCTCCCATCCCGCAGTACCGTGATGCGGTCTGAAATCCGGAATACCTCTTCGAGCCAGTGGGATACGAACACGATTCCCATTCCCTGGAGCTTAAGGCTATTGATCACATCGAACAACCGGTCGATTTCGCGCCCTGACAAGGAGGTCGTGGGCTCATCCATGATCAGTATGCGGGACTTTTCCGCAAGTGCGCGTGCCACCTCGACGAGTTGCCCTTCTGCCGGGGAAAGTCGGCGTGCCAGCGTATCTGGAGAAAGTTCCGGGGCGACCAAGGCCAACGCCTCCCGCGATTGCTCCAGCATGGCAGAATTCGAAATGACTCCAAATCTTGTTGGCCACCGTCCGAGCACAATATTCTCGGCCACGGACATGCCCGGCACAAGGTTATGATCCTGGTGAATTGTCGCAATTCCAGCCTGGTGCGCCGAAGTCGGGCTCGCTTCGAGTTCTTCCTTGCCCACCATGATATTGCCCTGGTCGGGCGCATAGATACCCGCCATGAGCTTGATGAGAGTAGATTTTCCGGCGCCATTCTCGCCTACCAGGGCGTTTACTTCGCCGGCGCAGACCTCAAAATCTACGTTCTGGAGCGCAACCACTCCCGGAAAGGACTTGGATACACCCGACACGGATGCCAACGTGTTCGGACCTTGACGCGGACGGCCCGGTGAGTCTTCATTGAAAGTGGATGCCAGACTGCGTTCCACTTGATCGGTCTCCTGCAGCCTGACTACCGATCCGCCAAGTGCAACCGCACGGATGTGGACGAGGCCCATTCAAATCGATCTGGCAAGCAGGAAAGCTTCATATATCGCACTTTGAATAAGACCTGGAGCAACGCAATCTCCCACGCGTTCAATCCGTACATTTCGAAATTCGTCATCATTGCACAATTTCAGGAACAGATCTTCGCGCGAACGCCGACCAATAACCGGAACAACCCAGTCAACATCTTCGATCCATTCGTCATCGCCTGGCATCAGGACATACTGGCCCCACCCATACGAGTCGGCGGGACTGTAAGTCGCCGAAAGTGCAACACGCCTTTCACCGATTTCAACTAGCTGATATCCCGTCCTCAGCAACAAACCCTTAACGGCGGCACGTCGATAGAAGAGCGATCGTGTTCCGCTTTCGAGTCCCGCACCGGCCAACAATCCCCCGGTGATCAACTCTACGCGGCAACCTCGGTCAGCAAGGTACTCTGCAGTCCCAGCTGCTTCCCAATGTCCGTTGCCATCGATGATGAGAACCTTACCGTGAACGTCAACGCTATCGGACATGACCTGTTCCGACGAAATTACAAAGTTGCGATCTAGTCCGGAAATGTCGGGTTCCACCTGGCGACCCAGTGCCCGCGCAAGCTGTACATCCGAGTCATCAACTCCTGGTAAGTTCGGTTCAGATCCGGTTGCGACAACGATCGTATCCGGGCGAAGGTCTCGCAGGATCGCCTCGGTTGCAGTGGTGCCCAGGTGCAACTTAACACCGTGCTCGCTCATCATGGCTTCAAGATAAACCACAACCTCGCCAACCATTTCATGTGTCGGCTGTTTCTCGGCAAGTCTGATTTGACCACCTAGCGAGCGTTCGCGTTCTAACAAGGTCACCTCATGCCCGCGTTTGGCGGCAATTTCCGCTACTTTCATCCCCGCCGGTCCGCCACCGACCACGGCAACCCGTTGAGCCTTGTCCGCTCGGGCAACCAGACGTTCATTCACCGTCTGCTCTCGGCCAGCGCCCGGATTCTGGATGCAGCGGACCCCTTTCTCCTGATTTACTTGGAAGAGACAAGCCTCGTTGCAAGAGATGCACCTTCGTACAAGATCTGCGCGCCCGGCATTTACCTTGTTCGGAGTTTCCGGGTCGGTGATGAGCTGTCGTGCCATGCCGATGAGATCTGCTTCACCCTCGGCCAGCATTTCCTCCGCCATCTGGAGCGGACGGATTCGGCCAAACGCGATAACTGGAATGCGGCTCGCTTCCTTCAACGCTACGTTGATCTTGCGGAATTCCTCCGACGGAATCCCGGCGGGGGGTATCTCCATCCAATAACTCGAAAAGGAACCAGCATCCGAGTTAAAATAGTCGACCAATCCACTTGATTGAAGAAACTCCGCCATCTCAAGGCCATAATCGGCGTCGTACCCGAATGGAGTGAACTCGTTCACGCACAGCCGAACTCCTAGCGGAACCGCTTCGCCCGTCGCACGCTTGATGGCTTCAAGCACCTCCAGAGATAGACGCATGCGGTTTTCGAACGTACCCCCGTAGCCGTCGGTACGGCGGTTGAAGAACGGAGATGCGAACGACCTCAGCAGACCGTCGTGAGCGATTTTCACCTCGATTCCGTCAAAACCTCCTTCGACCGCATTTCGCGCACTTGTCGCAAATCCTTCTATGGTCTCGTTTATGTCCTCGTCGTCCATGGCCTTGGTGTTGAAGTAGCTTGATGGCTCCGGCATCTGCGTTGGTGCCCAGAGACGACGCGGAGGCTGTTCAAGTGACGTATGGCCACCATGGGTTAGCTGGCTAAAAATGCGCGTCCCGTGCGAATGAACCGCCTCGGTGATTCTGGTGAACATCGGAATTACTTTCCGATCCCAAGCATCGACGAAACGACGCGACATTTTTCCAGATGGATGTACCGCCTGGCTTTCAAATACGATCAGTCCGACGCCACCGCGGGCTCGTTCTTCATGGTAGGCAAGGTGTGCATCTGACGGCACGCCTGTAAGTTCGCCCAACGCCGTAAAATGCGGTTGAAAAACAAATCTGTTTCGAAGTTGGACATCTCGGATTCGAAATGGGCTCAGGAGCGTGGGAAAGTGCTTCTTGCCCGACGAACTAGCCTGAAACACCGAGTCACGGGTCGAATCCAAGCGTCCACTCACCTCAGCGATTCCCGTACTGCTTGAATTTTGCTCCTGCATGGTCTCCAGTAATCGAATGGTTTTAATCGTTTACGTAATCGATTATAGAACGAGTGGCAATTGCAGTCAACAAGTGGAGACGAGCCCGGGTCCGCGATCAACTCATCGGTCTGTTGAGTTGGCCGAGTTCTTTTTGCCACCGTTTTCGCTGATTTTGGTCTTCCTGGCCTCCCTGTCGAGAGCAACGGGGTTCTGATGAGCCGCGAGCAGCGATTCGTCCGCTAGCGAGGGCTCGTTCGGTCGTTGCCGTTCCACCCAACACCGTTTCCTGGCCCAACTTACAGAGATTTGGACAATATCCAGATGCGTCCCGGCTTTCCGGGCACGCGCAGCAGCATGAACGAATGGCTTGCGTCAGGCAGGTACCGAAGATCGGGCGCTCAATCGCTCCAGAGCCTGCAGAACTGGGTCCGGATCACCACCACCCTCCAGGAGGTGGGAGGTGCGGAGATCTCCTCTCGGCAGGACATCTGGCCGAGCGCGGAGGCCGCGGACATCGCCCGCCGGGTCGGGGTCACGCTGGCATGCAACCGGACCAGAAGCGGCGGTGAAAATGGCACAGAATCGCCGGCCTGTAGGGCCAGCTACAATCCCGGCGGGGAAATAACGTCTGAATAGTAATCAGTTACCAAACCAGTCGAGTCAATAAAGGGCCAACTTGGGTCAAGGTCTTGACGAGAACCGAAATCGCTCATGAGAACAAGCGCTTCCTCGTTTGAGTTACTGCAACGGCCAATCTCGCCGCAATCCTCCGTTGTGCAGGGTCCTGCCTTTCGTAACCCCTCCGGTTCCTGAACCACAGGATGGGGCTACGACGCAGCCCGAAAGTGTCCTTCGGGACCCGCGGGAATTGTTGCCTGTCAAAGTGGATACCTGCGCAACGAGAGGCTTGCCACTTGGTCCGATCCGTATGTCCGGGGCCAGAAACGGCTGGGGTCTCCAGCCGCTGGACCAAGTTTCCTCGCCAAATGACAAGCGAAACCTGTTCTGAGTGCCAAGAGAACCGATGAGAGCGAATCCCGGAGAAATCCGAACACCGACTCATGCACAGCCATGGCTCCGCAAAGACTGAAATCCATGAGTGCGGTTACGAGGGGGCCGGCCCGCTGAACGTGTAGATGTCAAATGCCAGTTCGCACGCTCACCCTGCCGGATTTGTCCGGGAATGGAGCAATGGCTCCGAAGCACCATGAGATCGTGGCAGACTTCGGCGCAACGGACCAACGGCCACTGAACAATTTCCCCGAGGGCGATCCGGCGCCACAGGAGATCTTGCTGGGTCCGGGCTACGCCGGCGTTCCATTACAGCAGGCGTGTGAGGACAGTTCTTCCGCGGCTGCTGCGGGTGCACATCGATAGTCCGCCGTCGCCCTTCTGCTACTGGCTACCACTGCCGGCGCCGCTGCGCGGACTGGCTCGGACGATGCGGTATGTGCGGAAACAGATCTCGCGCCGAAGATCGAACGCGGATCGCGCCAAAGCCGGGATTACATCCCGAACCGAGGAATGCTGCGTCAATCCGGTGCCCTATCCATGGATTGACCGATTGATTTGACCAAACCGCGCAAATCTGCTCTTTTTGCCCCGTGAAAAAGGAGGCAGGTCGCGGCGCCAATTGTTCCGGCTGCTCGAAGATCATCGGATGCAGGACGCTGCGGGTTGGCTCGTGAATGGCTCACCGGGAGGATTGCCTTCGTTCGGATCGCGTCAGTTGTGTACGCCGTCATGCCGTCTGCTGTCCGGGCGGCCTCTTGACAGTGCGACGCGCTCCGGCATTCCGGCGCGACGCATCAGGATGGAAGGATTGGAGACGAACCTGGCCTGCATGTCGGAGGAAGGATCATGAAACGATTCTGGACTGCGTACACCAGCGAGGCATTTTCGCGTCTTCCCCATGAACGCTTGATCGCGGTCCTGCCCCTGGGTGCAATCGAGCAACACGGACCACATCTTCCCCTTTCCGTTGACGCATTTGTGGCGGAAGAGCTGGCCCGGAGGCTGGCCGACGCATTACCGGAGGACAGTCCTGCAATCATTCTGCCCACCCAGACCATCGCCAAGAGCAATGAACATCTTCGCTACCCAGGCACGCTGACCCTGAGCGCCGAAACCCTTATCGCGGCATGGTGCGAAATCGGCGCTTGCGTAGCCCGCGCGAGGGTACGCAAGATCGTGCTGCTGAACGCGCATGGCGGCAATGTTCCGATCATGGATATCGTGGCACGGGAGTTGCGCGTGCGCCACGAAATGCTCGCTGTGTGCGTGAACTGGTGGGGCCTCGGCTTGCCGGAAGGATTGCTTGACGCAAGTGAACGGAAGCACGGCATCCACGCAGGTGACATGGAGACGTCCGTGATGCTTGCGCTCGACCCCGCCAACGTGGACATGGCCAAGGCCCGGGACTTCCGCCCGCGAACACAGGCGTGGGAGACCAACCACCGGCACATTTCCCTCGGCCAGGGCGCCCGGCCCGCCTGGCAGATTCAGGATCTCCATCCGGCCGGGGCCTGCGGCAATGCCGCCGCCGCCGCCGCCGCCAAGGGCGAGGCAATCCTGGCCTACACAGTTGAACGGCTGGTCGAGGTACTTGACGATGTCGATCAGATGCCGCTCGATTCTCTTACCAACGAGCCGGAATGGTGACGGATCCATGCATGCGCCGTCCCCGCTGAACCGAGCTGGTCTTCCCCTGATCGAATTGCAGGATGTCGGCAAGCAATTCGCCAGCGGCACCATTGCCGTCCGGGATATGTCGCTCACCATCCGGGAAGGCGAATTCGTCAGTCTCATCGGACCCTCCGGGTGCGGGAAGAGCACCGTTCTCAAGATGATCGCGGGACTCCTGTCCCACTCGACGGGGACAATTTCGGTCAACGGACATCCGCCTGGCGCCGGTAGCCACGACATCGGCTATGTCTTCCAGGACGCCACCCTGATGCCCTGGGCGACGGTATTCGACAACGTCTATCTCCCGCTGCGGCTCCGGGGCACCCGCAAGAAGGACGCACGGCTCCAGATCGAGGAGGCGCTGTCTTCCGTGGACCTCGTGGCATTCGCGTCCGCCTATCCCCGCGAATTGTCCGGGGGAATGAAGATGCGGGTCTCCATTGCGCGCGCCCTGGTGATGAGGCCGCAGCTTCTTCTCATGGACGAGCCATTCGCGGCCCTTGACGAAATGGCCCGCTTCCGGCTGAACAACGATGTTCTGGCGCTCTGGGAGTCCCAGGGGCTGACCGTGATCTTCGTGACCCATTCCGTGTTTGAATCCGTTTACCTGTCAAACCGGATCATCGTCATGGCGGCCCGCCCGGGCCGCCCGGTAAACGAAATCGAACTGCCGTCCGGCTATCCCCGGACCGAGCAATACCGCACCACCGCCGAGTACGCCGAAAGCTGCCGCGTTGTCAGCCGGGCGCTGGAGGAAACGCTGAACCATGCCGACACCCGCAGTTGAGAGCCTGGGCGCCATGCCGGCCGAGCGTGTGCCCTGGACCCGGCGACAACTGCCCGTCCTGATGCCGGTCCTGACGCTTCTCGCCGCCCTGGCGGTGTGGGAATTCCTGGTGCGATACCACGACATTCCCCACTATCTGATTCCGGCTCCCAGCCTTATCGCCGCCACGCTGGTGCGGGATTTCGTTTCGCTCACGGGTTCGATGTGGTTTACCGTAAAGCTGACCCTCGCGGCGCTGGGTCTCGCCATCGTCGGCGGCGTGATGATCGGAACGTTCTTCGCTCTCTCTCGAACGGTGGAGATGAGCCTCTTTCCCTTTGCCGTCGTGCTCCAGGTAACGCCGGTCGTGGCCATCGCTCCTCTCATTCTCATCTATGTCAGCGACACGTTTGCCGCACTCCTGATCTGTGCCTGGATCGTGGCCTTCTTCCCGATCCTGTCCAGCACCGTGATCGGACTTCGAAGCGCTGACCACAACCTGCGGGACCTGTTCGCACTGTACGGGGCCACGCCGTGGCAGCGCATGCGTTTCCTTCTTGCACCATCGGCCCTGCCCTATTTCATGGCGGCACTGAAGATCGCAGGCGGGCTGTCGCTGATCGGCGCGGTTGTGGCAGAGTTCGTCGCTGGCGCGGCGGGGCAGAACACCGGTCTCGCCTCGCGGATACTGGAATCGAGCTTCCGCAACGAGATTCCACGCATGTTCGCAGTGTTGCTCCTGGTCTCATTGCTCGGAATTGCGATCTTTCTCATCACGAGCTGGCTTTCGAACCTGGTCCTGGGCCATTGGCACGAGACGGAATTGAAGCGGGAAAGGTGACGGTCATGTCCGCGGCGAAAGGCTCAAGAGTCCTGCGCGGCATTGCGCTAGCAGGCCGCGAAGGTCGGTTCGACCTGTCGCTCCGCGGCGGCAGGATCGCGTCGATCGCCCGCTCTGCCAGCCGGGGCGGCGGGTTTGTGCTGCCGCTGCTGTCCGACGCCCACGTTCATCTCGACAAGACCTTCGTGGCACACCGTCTGCCGCGGCGAGCAGAGACGCTCATCGAGGCAATCGACATCACGGATGCGGACAAGGCGAACTGGAACGAAGACGACATTCGGCACCGCGCATCGCGGGCCTTGCACTGCGCCTACGCCCATGGCACCGGGAGAATGCGAAGCCATGTAGACTGGACGGAACCTGAAACCCCTCGTGCCTGGCCGGTGCTCAACGAAATGCGCACGGAATGGCGGGGACGGATCGCACTCCAGCTCGCGGCCCTGGTTCCTCTGGACCTGGTTTTCGAGGCCGGCGATTCCATCGCGGCACGGGTGGCGGCGGACGGCGGCGTGCTAGGCGCATTCGTCTACTGCAATACGGATCTGCGGGCCAAGATCGCAAGGATTTTTGACCTGGCGGAACGCCACGACCTCGCGCTCGACTTCCATGTGGATGAAACACTGGATCCGGAAGCGCAGGGGATCGATCCCATCATCGAGGAGGCCGAAGCACGCGGGCTCGGCGGCCGGGTGCTCTGCGGCCATGGCTGTGCACTGTCTGTTCGCCCCGAGAACGTCGTGCGAACACTGCTTGAGCGCATGGGCGCCGCGGGCATTGCGCTCTGTATCCTGCCTACGACCAATGCCAGCCTGCTGGACCGGGTTCCCGGCCGCACGCCCCGTCTCCGGGGCATCGCCCCGCTCCATGAGGCGCGCGCCGCCGGGGTTCCGGTGATCCTCGCTTCCGACAACTGCCGGGACGCCTTCTACCCCTGGGGGGGATACGATCTCTGGGACGTATTTCGTGCGGCGGTACCCCAGGCGCATCTTGAACCCTCGTCGTGGCACAACGCCATCACGGACACGGCCGCCGGACTCTTCCAGGCGGCTCCGGACCTGGTCGAGGGGGCAGGCGCAGACTTCATCCTCTGGGAAGCGGACGACATCGACGAAGCCGTCGGTCGACCGCAGTGCAAGCGTCAGGTTTGGCGCGGCGGGGCAGTCCTGCCCACCGAACCGTCGGGAGACGAAGCATGGACATGAGTGCAACGACGCGAAACATCGATTGGGCCGCATTCCGTGCCGAGATCGAGGAAATCCGGTGTTTTGACGACCCCAGGTTCCTGGAGGCGCGATCCCGCGACTACTTCTGGTACAGCCCTATTCTGAACGAACAACTGGACGGTCTCACCGCGGACCTGGTGGTGATCCCGAGGAGCCAGGACGAAGTCGTTCGAGCGGCTGCAGCAGTGGCCCGGCATCGCATCCCGCTGACGCTCCGTGGCGGCGGAACCGGCAATTACGGTCAGTGCGTGCCATTGGATGGCGGCGTGGTCATGGATCTGACGCGTCTCGACAAGGTGATCGAGATCCGGCCGGGCGAGGTTCGGGTCGAGGCCGGGGCGAGAATCTCGCGCCTCGACGACGCCGCCCGCGAGACCGGCCAGGAATTGCTCATGTACCCCTCGACCCGGCGGATGGCGACCATCGGCGGCTTTCTCGCCGGCGGCTCGGGCGGGGTCGGATCCCTGCGGCACGGAATGCTGCGAGATCCGGGAAACGTCAAGTTCGCGAAGGTGATCACCGTCGAATGCGAGCCACAGGTGATCGAACTGCACGGACAGGACATCCAGAAGGTCCACCATGCCTACGGCACCAACGGCATCGTGGTCGAACTCGTCGTTGCGCTGACCCTGGCCACGGAATGGATCCATTGCGCAGCGTTGTTCGACGGGTACGGGGCGGCGCTCCGTTTCGCCATGGCGGCCCAGGAAGACGGGCTCGACTGCTATCTCCTCACGCCTGTCGAACGCCGCTTCGCTCCGTATTACCGACGCTTCGGCGACCTGTTTCCCGATGACCGCGATGCAGTGTTCGCGATGGTCGCGCCCGGAGAGATGAAACGGTTCAGCGATATGGCCGAGGCGCGGGACGGACGAATCTCCTTTGCGATGCCGGTCGAGGAAATTGCCAGGAACAATCTCCAGCCAGCCTATGAATGCGGCTGGAACCACACGACGCTCCAGGCGCTGAAGGTAGACAGGAGCTGGACCTATCTCCAGGTGGCATATCCGCGACCATTCGACCCGCAGTTGGTCCTTGCGCAAATGGAACGCTACGGAGAGGAAATCTACTGGCATCATGAAATGGCCCGGATGGATGGCGAGGTTCAGATCCTCGCCCTCCCGCTTGTGCGCTTTCGCGGGCGCGAGGCGATGTACCGGACAATTCGCGAACTCGAGGAGCGGGACGGCTGCACGGTATTCGATCCGCATGTCGTCACCATCGAAGACGGCGGCATGAAGGAAATCGATGTCGCGCAAATCGAGTTCAAGAAGCGGGCCGATCCATTCGGCCTGATGAACCCCGGCAAGACCCGGGGCTGGAACGCCGATATGGCGAAAACCGATTGAAGTGGAAAGGCAAAAGGAGTGATACAAGCCATGAGGCATACGCTGAAAATGCTGATCGCAGCCACCGCGCTGGCAGCGACAACGGGTACGGCAGGGGCTGGAGACAAGGTCGTGATGGCCACCAACTGGCTCGCTCAGGGAGGCCATGGGGGATTCTACCAGGCCCTCGCTGACGGCACGTACGAGAGATACGGACTGGATGTCGAGATCATGATGGGCGGACCACAGATGAACAACCGCCCGATGCTGCCGGCAGGCAGGATCGACTTCCTGATGACCGGAAACCTGCTGCTGTCGTTCGACAATGTGAGAAATGACATTCCCACCGTCGTCGTCGCCGCCTTCTTCCAGAAGGACCCGCAGGCTCTTCTTGCCCATCAGGGTGTCTATGACGGGTTTGCCGGGTTGAACCAGGCACCTACCGTACTGATCTCGAAAGACGGGCAGTTCAGCTTCTGGCGCTGGATGGTGGCGGAGCATGACTTCCGCGACGAGCAGTTGCGCCCCTACGGCTACAACCTTGCGCAATTCCTGAGTGACACGTCGATCGTGCAACAGGGCTACGCGACCGCCGAGCCACTCTACGCCGCGGCGGCAGGTGCCATGGTGGACACCTACCTCCTGGCCGACCATGGATGGAGCACCTATTCCACGACGCTGGAGACCCGCTGGGAACTCGTCGAACAGAATCCCGACCTGGTACAGCGTTTCGTCAACGCCTCCATCGAGGGCTGGTACAACTTTCTCTATGGCGACCGCACCCTCGCCTACGAGTCCATCATGGCGCACAATCCGGAAATGACCGTTGAGAAGCTGGACGCGGAGATGGCACAATTCGAGAAGCTCGGCATCATCGACGTTGGTGAGGCCGAGGCGAACGGGATCGGATCGCTCAACCTGGAGCGTGTACGGCAGTTCCACGACCTTGCCGTTTCCACCGGCATCATCGAGGCGGGTGCCGTGGACCTGTCCAGGGTCGCAACCGACCAGTTTGTCAATGCGGGCCACGGGCTGGATATCAAGGCAAGCCTGGGCGGCAACTAGACGGGGCAGCCCGTGCGATACCTGGTCGTGTTCTGCCATCCGAGCGAGACGAGCTTCGGCGCGGCCATCCTGGAGACCGCCCGTACCGCGCTTTGCGGTGCGGGCCACGAAGTTCGGGTGATCAACCTCTACAGAGACGGCTTCGATCCCGTGCTGTCTGTCGAGGAATGGCACAGCTACCTCCCGGACACCGCCAAGAACATCGCGGCCGTACGCGACCACGTGGAGGCCATGCGATGGGCGGAGTCGCTGGTCCTGATCTTTCCAACCTGGATGTACGGTCCACCAGCCATGCTGAAGGGTTGGCTCGAGCGGGTCTGGTTACCCGGAGTCGCCTTCGACGTTCCGGCCGGACCACGTCAGCGTGCCGTGGGGCTCTTCCGCAACATTCGGCCACCGCCGCTGTCGTGTCGCATGGCTGCAACTCCATGGCATGAATCACGCAACGGACAGCCGGCGACAGGCCTTTCTGAACAAGGTCCGGGGGACGCTGGCGACACAGGAATGAAGGCGAATCCCGTATGTGGAAACTCCGCGGGTCAGGGGGAAAACAATGGAAGAAACACGTCGGCGAAGGCAGCAGATCCGCCAGGCCATTCTGGATGCTGCCATTCGCGAGTTTGCCCGCGACGGGCTTCTCAGCAAGGCGCAGTTGCACTACTACATCTCCTCGAAGGAGGAACTGTATGAGGAGGCGCTGCTGCACATCATTGCGCAATGGAAGGATATCTTCTTCGTCTCGACCGACTCAGCGGAACCTGCCCAGGTAATCCGCAGCTACATCACGAGGAAGATGCGGCATTCGCTAGCACATCCGGAAGTAACGCGCCTCTTTGCGCGGGAGATTTCGCGCGGTGCGCCGGTTCTTCGGCGGCACTGGGACAGTCTGCGGAAGCATGTCGAGCAAGCCAGCGCGCTGATCGACAGCTGGGTGCAGCGCGGGCTCATCCGGCCGGTCGACCCGGTCCTGTTCCAGATGAACATCTGGGCCGTGACACAGCACTACGCGGAATACGAAGCCCAGGCGCGCTTTCTGCTGGATGTTCCGGATGGCGAGTCGATCGACGTCGACCGGCTTGCCGCCGAGGCAACCAGATTGTTCCTGTTGCGTTGTGGTTTGCCGCCCGACCCGGAGTTGCAGTCATGAAGCCGCTCCAGTCAGGATCTGCTGCGGCACCGTTCGGAGCCTATTCCCAGGGTGTGATCGGCCGTTTTTCCCAGTTGGCGGCCGTATCCGGCCAACTCGGGATTCGGCCGGATGGCACTGTCCCTCCCGACGTGGCGGAACAGACCGAGATCTGCTTTGCCGCCATCCAGGCGATCCTCTCTGAAGCGGGGCTCGGCCTCGAGCATGTCCTGCGGGTGAACGCCTATGTCACCCGGCGGGAGCACATGGCCGAATACATGGCCGCGCGGGACCGCGCGCTCCACGCTGTCGATCCGAAACCCTGCTCCACGCTCATGATCGTTTCAGGGTTTACGCGGCCGGAATTCCTGGTGGAAGTGGAAGCGATCGCCGGCAGTCCCTGAGCAGACGCAGATCCTCGCGCGGTCCGCAAAGGGGACCCGAAGGCGCCGCGCGGCGATCGTCGCACCAGATGTAAAGCCGGGGCCGGCAGTGCCTGTGCTTCGCCGACCGCTACCGGGTTGGAAACGAAGGTCCCGGTCCTGCGGATGTCCTGCCCGGCGGCCGTATGTGTGTGCTCCACCTTCCCGGGGTCCCGGATTCTGCGGAGCTTCGGTTTCTTCAACCCAGCCCAGCGAGTTCGGTCCTCACGCGATTCAGGAATGCCTGGCGCTGATGGTCATTGCTGTGGTCCATGGCGTGAAGCTGCAGCCACCGGACACGACAGCGTCGATGGAACAGAACCCGAAGGCCGCGGCGAAACAGGCTGCGGCACGGATCGCGTATGACGCGCAGCCACCACCATGGAGACCCTGATGTCGTGACCACCGTGAACCGCCGGATATTGGTGAAGAGTCCGGTCGCGCGCCCCTGGCTTCCACGAGGGATCTCGAAGGCGACTCCCGGCAACCAGACGCGCTCGAGCCAGCCCTTCAGCATGGCTGGTGGTCCGTACATCCATGTCGGAAAGATCAGGACCAGTGATTCTGCCCACTGCATGGCCGTCACATGATCCTGCAATGCAGCGATATTCTGTTCGGTATCGGATAGATAGCTTTGCCACTCATCCGGAGAAAGCACCGGATCGAATCCTTCGCGGTAGAGATCGATCACCCGAACCTCATGTCCCGCATCGCGAAGCGCGGTATGGGCGGTCTCCAGGATGGCGGCGCCGAAGCTCGTCTCGCTCGGATGGCAGAATACGATCAGGCAGCGCACCACGGGGCCCCTACCTGCGCACAGGCCTTGGCCGGATGCCGAAACCGCAACATGCCTGGTACGGCATGGTCACCGGATGCAGCAACGCGTTTCCGGGTCGGAACGCGCCTGCGATCGCCCGCCCCCCTGCCACCGTCAGTAACTCCGGTCCTGTCGAGAAACACCATCCTTCATCGGATCGCCCGATCGCCATCTTCAGCCCCCGGGCGCAGCCCGGACCACATGCGAGGGAAGGCGCATTGGGAAAGGGAGCGCACCATCGGTGGACGGAAACGGGATTTGGGGAAAGCTGCGGCCGTGATCGTCCGTCCACCATCCGCCGATGCATCGGGATCACCGTCCCATCCCTACGCCAACCGCGATCGGGCGATCCGCGAAGGTGATCGCCGGAACCGCAATGTCGAGCCGGTCCCGCCCGATCATCCAGAAGGCGGAAACGGCCTCTGTGTCCACGCTTCTCTGGCACGCGATGACGAAATCGCAACCCGGGTCAGGTTCATACCGCCGGTCGGCGCAATCGATGATCCCGCGGTAGAACTCGGAACCATCCCGCACTCCTGGCTGCTCCGGGGATTGCGGGATCAAGTGGAGATCGACCGATCCACCGGTCTTGCCGCGCAGCCAGGTGCGCTCGTCGGGAACCGCGTCACCGGCCCCCTGCAGGTGGCCAAGGGCCCATTCCCTGATCACCGATCCAGTTGAACCATCGACCTCGTCGCCGTCCCTGGTGAGACCGGGGCGGGATTGCACGCCACCAAATCCCCTGAAGTCTTCAGGGATTTCAATCCCCTGGTTGCCGAGTCGATTCCTGATCGCGTGAAGGACGGAACCGGCGTGGAGCTTGCCAGAGATCCGGTCTTCCGGCCGAAGCATCCGGAAGCACAACTTCATGACCAACGACAAGGTGGAGGCACTCGAACCCGGATGCCCGCCTGCTTTCGATCTCTCATGAACCGGGCGAACATGGTTCGCGAGATGGATCATCCGGACGCTGATCCACAGGACCTTTGGTTCCAAAGCCTTCAATGCGGCCAGTACCCGCGGAGTCATGTCCCATTCCCTAACTCGCAGCAAGCTATAGCACTTTCGTAGCAATTGGTCAAATCAACTGGACAGGAAGTTGACTTCCGGCTTCTGTTCCCTGATACTAATTCCAAGGGGAAACTACGTTTATTCGCCTGCTGACCGGAACGTGGAAGACCCTTCGAAAACCGGTTGGCGCCGAGTAATTCAGAACAACTTGGAGAACATGATGTCAAAGAAGACAACTCCCTTCGCCATTCCGATCGCCCTGGCCCTGGCTTCCATTGTCGCGGCGCCCGGCTTGGCGCAGGACCGCGTGGTTCACCTGATGTCGGATGAAATCGCGCCCGAGAGCCAAGCCTTCTACCGCGCCGCGGCAGAGGACTTCATGGCCGCAAACCCCGGCGTCAAGATTGAACTCGATTTCCAGGGCAACATGGATGAAGCGCTCGCCGTACGCGTAGCTGCAGGCGAACCGCCTGAAATCGCTTCCATGCAGCTTGAGCGTCTGCTCACCTATGCCGACCTAGGACTGCTCGAGCCGGCGGCCTGGTGGTTCGAGAAGTACGGCGACGATGTCGTGCCCCTCGCTTCCATTCCCTACAAGGGCGTACACTGGGATATTCCCTATGCACTGACATCGGAAATGTGGTGGTACCGCAAGGACGTTCTCGACGAGGCCGGCATTGAACCACCGCAGACATGGGCAGATTTCCTGTCGGCAGCCGAACAGCTC
Organism: uncultured Rhodobacterales bacterium; assembly: GCA_964590405.1. Lineage (GTDB taxonomy): Bacteria > Pseudomonadota > Alphaproteobacteria > Rhodobacterales > CAZPXZ01 > CAZPXZ01. The sequence goes on from CAZPXZ010000013.1 coordinate 17,055, forward strand.
AACGATCCCGACAACAACTTCTACGGAATTGCGATTGCCGCAGGTCCAGGCGAGTGGACAGCATGGCACTATGAGGTCCTGCTTTGGCAGAATGGCGGTTTCGTGTTCGATACGGAACTGAAGCCCATCGTCGACAGCCCCGAGTCCATCGAGGCACTCAACTTCCTGAAACAGTTGCACCAGTTCTCGCCGCCCGAAAGCGCGACGTGGGAGTGGTGGGACAGCATCGACGCCTTCACCGCGGAATTGGTTGCAATCTCGATGTACGGCGGCAGACTCCTGGTGCATACGGCGCGGGACAATCCGCCGCTTACGGAGCATACGCGGGTCCTGCACCAGCCAATGGGCAAGATGCGCGCCGGACCGTTGAGCCGGAAGTCACACGCGATCATGTCGCAGGCGCCAAACAAGGATCTCGGCAAGGAGTTTCTCGATTTCATGATGCAGCCCGAGTATCTGCTGCCGTTCCTGCGCACGGTGCCCGTCCATCTCACGCCACCGCTGGTGTCGTATCGGGACAGCCCGCTCTACATGGATGACCCGCTGATCCAGTCCCATCTCGAGGACATGGCGACCGTCTACGACGCGGTGTCCTACGGTCGGTCGCTTGGCTGGGAATCTCCTGATCATCCGCCAAACTACTATGCAGGTGCACTGAACGCATCGAACATTCTGCCGCAGATGATCCAGATGGTGCTGCTGCAGGATGTGTCGGCCGAGGAGGCTGCCGCCTGGGGCAAGGCCAAGATCCTTGAACTGCAGGCCGACTTCGACGCACAGAAGGCCAGCGCACAGTAAGTTTCGAGGGTGAAACACTGACGCATCCAAGACTAGGCCTGCGCAGCACTTCGACATCCGAAGGGGGATTGAACCAGGGGATGTCACCATTGTCCGAGACCGGCGTGCCGGGTCCGTCCGCCTGAGCTTTGGCAGATTGACCCAGCCGTCGGCACATCGGGCACCTGGCAGCCTGCGCAGGCCACGCCTGAAGTTTCGTGACGAGCGCCTATTCTTCTACGTGACGCTCGGTCCGTCCGCCATTGTAATCGCGCTCGTCATCGCCCTGCCGATCGTCTACACCCTTGTCCTGGCCTTCTTCGAACAGAACACGCTGACGCGAACCTGGCGCTTTGTCGCATTCGAGAACTATGGCGACCTGATCGCCGATCTCGACTTCTGGGTTGCCTTCTGGAACGGTGTCGTGTTCACGGTTGGCTCGACGTTGCTGGCCACAGTCTTCGGACTCTTCATCGCGATCCTGCTCGACTGCAATTTTCCGGGTCGCGGCCCCCTCCGGGCGCTCGTCATCTTCCCCTATATCGTTCCGTCCATCGTGGTGGCCTTCATCTGGAAGTTCATCTTCAGTGGCCGCGGCATTCTGAACGAATTGCTGAGTTTCCTCGGAGCGCAGGCGGTATCGGTTCCGTGGCTCGGCGATCATCGTTTCGCGATGCTTGCGGTGATTGCAATCTCCACGTGGACCTGGTTTCCCTTCGCGGCGATCACGCTTCTCGCCGCGCTCCAGAACGTGCCCGACAGCATCTATGGAGCCGCCGCGCTGGATGGCGCCGGCCCCGTTGCGCGGTTCTTCCACCTGACCCTGCCGCTTCTTGCCCCGGCGATCATGGTTGTGGTCCTGATCCGGGCCATCTGGGCCTTCCGGAATTACGACATGATCTGGTTGCTCACCAAGGGCGGTCCGATCGGAGCGACGGAGGTCCTGCCGATCATGGCGTACAAGGAGGCGTTCGGCTTGTTCCGCATGGGCCACGCTTCGGCAGTGGCCGTGTCCCTCATGGCATTCGTGACCCTGTTGGCCGCCATTCACTTTCGTGTCGGAGCCCGGTTGCGCAAGGCGTACGACACCGCATGACCCCTGCTCCCCGACCAGATGAAGCGCTCGCCATGCGCCGTAATCCGCGCAAGCAGTCCGTGCTCCGGTCCATCGTCATCTTCGTGGGGGTACTCGTCCTGCTGGTACTCGTCCTGTTTCCGTTCTACTGGATGGTAACCGCCTCCATCAAGGGCTTCCGCGAGATCTCGATCGAACGCACGCTGATTCCGCGGGAGATCACCCTGAAGAACTATGTCGGTCTGTTCGAACAGACGAATATCGCGCTGCATCTTTTCAACACGACATGGATTTCCGCCGTGGTCACGGTTGTCACCTTGCTCCTCGCCTCGATGAGCGCCTATGTGATGACACGGTTCGTTACACCGACCGCCGAATGGATTGCGCGGATCAGCCTGTACGCGTACATGGTCCCGTCCATCGTTCTGATCATTCCGTTCTACATCGGACTGAGGATGGCCGGGTTGATCAACACCCATGCAGGGCTCATCCTCAGCTATCTCAGCTTTACACTGCCGCTCGGAATCTGGATGATGCGTGCGTGCTTCCAGACCATACCAAAGTCCATGGAAGAGGCTGCGGTCGTGGATGGCGCCAACCGGTTCGAGGCGTTCTTCCTGATCGCCATGCCGCAGGCACTGCCGGGACTGGTGTCGACCGCGATCTTCGTCTTCATGCTGTGCTGGGGCGAGTATCTGTACCCCATCGTGCTGATCAGCAGCGACAGTCTCCGAACTGTCACCATCACGCTGGATGCGCTCACGGGAGGCGGGCAGAACATCAAATTCGGCCTGTTGATGGCAGCCAGCACCGTGGCCACGGTTCCGATTCTGCTGATCTTCCTGTTCCTGCAACGACACCTCGTTCGCGGCTTCGCGGCCGGCGGCTACGAGTGAATGTCAAAGTCTCAAACCACGGAGAAAAATCATGCGCGCAATCGAACTTGACCAGTGGTTGGCCCGCGAGGCTCCACCACATACCCCGGAAGACGAGGTCGACGGCATCATGGCGGGCAACCCCGACGCCGAAATCACCGGCATTGCGGTCACCTGGCTACCCAATATCGATGTGCTGGAGCGTGCCGCGAACAAGGGACTGAACTTTGTCCTGGCACACGAGCCCGTCTTCTATCACCATCCCTATTACTATCCTTATGGCGATGACCGACATGTGCCGGCACTTGACTTGCCGGACAAGATGGCAACCCCGCCGGGTCAGCAAAAGCAGCGCCTGATCAATGAGCACAATCTCGTTGTCCATCGCTTCCATGACGGCTGGGACCAATTCCCGGAATTCGGGATGGGGTATGCGCTTGCCCGGAGTTTGGGCTGGAGCGATGTCCAGGTCGCCCCTGATTACATCTATGCTCCACCAGCGGCCCCGCTGCAGGAGATTGCGTCGCATATTGCCGCAAGACTGGGCAAGTCCGGCATCCGCTACTGCGGAGACCCCGAGAGGGAGGTGCGCAAAATATCACTGGACTGGGGAAGCCCCGGTGCCATCGACATCGTGATGCGTGCCAGGAAGCACGGTTGCGACGCCTCGCTGACCGGCGAAGTCGTGGAATGGCGTGACCTGGAATTCGCACGCGACAATGGCATTGCGCTGATTACCGGCGGACACTGCGCCACCGAGACTCCCGGCATGCAGGCCTGTTGCGAGTGGCTGAAATCGTGTTTCCCCGACCTTCGGATCGAATACATCGACACCGTTGATCCGGACCACTACGCGTGATGGACGCCGGCGACCACACTGGTGGCGCCGGCAAGTCCGAAGGATGAGGCCCTGAATGCGCGAGCGTTTCGTCTTCTATCTCGACTGGTTGCCGAACGCGCAGTTTGCCGGGATCTGCTGGGCGCTGGACCGCGGTCTCTACGATGACGCGGGCCTGGATGTCGCGCTGGTTCCCTGGCAGGAGGACGGACGCGGCATTGTCCAGAAGGTCATGGCAGGAGGTTTCTGCGCCGGTTCGGCCGAAGACAACCTGGTGGTCTCGGCCAACGCCCGGGGGGAGGCTCGGGTCAGTGCCCTGGCCGCAATGTTCCAACGGACACCGCTGGTCGTCATGAGCCGACCGGAAAGCGCCATCAGTTCGATCCACGATCTGCGCGGCAAACGAGTCGCCATGCATTGCGACGGCATCCGGATCCTGGAGGGAATGCTGGACCTTCACGGCATCAGCCGAAGCGAAGTGGATCTCGTTGAGGTAACGCACGACCTGGATCACCTGCCGGAGCGAAGATTCGATGCGGTGCAGGGATACGCCGTCTCGGAACCCCTCGAACTTGCAGCCCGTGGCCTGCCCGTATCCACCTTCACGCTCCAGCATCCGAAACTGCATCCGTACGCGCAGGTGATCTTCGCGGCAGATGCCCTGCTGACACGGCAGCGTGTTGCCTTCGAGCGGTTCCTGCAGGCTTCCTTTGCGGGTTGGCGCGCCTGCCTGGAAGACCTCGACCAGGCGGCCGTCTCGATCCACCGCGTCGGGGAACCGATGCAGGACCCGGAGCAGGAAATTGCGGCCCTGCGCCAGGTGCGCGAACTTGTGGCAGGTTCGACAGGAGATTCGCTGGGTTGTGTTGATCCGCGCCGGTGGTCCGGAAACGTGTTGGTCTACGCCAGCCTCGGCCTGGTACCGTCCGGTACGCCAGGGTCCTGCGCGCTCGACACCTCGTTCTGGCCAGGTGCATGATCCGCGAGCCGACAATCTCCCCTGGAGAAGATCCGTGGTTGCGGATAGACGCCGCCTTCCACAGACAGAATAAGTGAAAGAGGCACCGATGGGGCAGGTTGTCTTCAGTTCAGTCGGCAAGGACTACGGTAGTCTGGCCGCTCTCCGCGACGTGGATTTCCAGGTGCCCGCCGGTGCCTTTGTCGCGCTGATCGGCCCGTCCGGTTGTGGCAAGTCGACCCTGCTGCGCATGATCGCAGGGCTCGAGCACATCGACTACGGCGAAATCTACATCGACGGCAAGGCCGTGAACTATCTCGCGCCCAAGGACCGCAACGTGGCAATGGTGTTTCAGGATTATGCGCTCTATCCGCACATGTCGGTTGCCGAGAACATGCTGTTCTCGTTGCGGATGGCACGACGATCCCGTGTGGAAAGCAACGAACGCATGCGGGAAGCAGCGCGCATCCTGGGCCTCGAAGACCTCCTGGATCGCTATCCGCGACACTTGTCGGGCGGCCAGCGACAGAGAGTGGCGATGGGGCGAGCGATTGTCCGCAATCCGAAAGTATTTCTCTTCGACGAACCCCTCTCCAATCTGGATGCCAAGCTCCGCGTTCAAATGCGATCCGAGATCAAGCGCCTTCACCAGCGCCTTCGCACGACCATGATCTTTGTGACCCATGACCAGGTCGAGGCAATGACGATGGCGGAGCAGATCATCATTCTTCGCGAAGGCCGGGTCGAACAGGTCGGCACGCCGCTCGAACTCTATGACACGCCCGCGAATGCGTTCGTGGCGGGCTTCATCGGCTCGCCAGCCATGAATCTGATCGAGGGAACATTCGAACCGTCGGACGGAGAACTGCGCTTCACTCCCGAGGGCGCAGGCCCGATCATGGTTCAGGCGGACCTACTGCCCGGCGCGCGAAAAATCTCACCCGAGGAGCGATACCTGCTCGGGTTCCGCCCGGAACACCTCGCACTGCAGGCGGCTGGCGCAGAATCTGGCAACACCAATGGGAGAGGAACGATTGCGGCCACGGTTGCCCTGGTCGAGGTTACCGGCCTCGATACCCATATCGTCGCCTCCGCGGAGCATGGAGAGATCACAATACTGGTTCGCGGCCGCGTTCAGGTCGAGACGGGAGACCGGCTTCAGCTGTACCCGGACTTCGCGAAGGCCAACGTGTTTGACGCAGCGACCGGCGAGCGTGTCGGATAGACCTGCCAAGTACCCACCAGTCATTCCGAACATGTGGCGAACCGGCACCGCGCGTTTGAGTATCGCGGTATGCGAGCGCCGCGTTGTCGCGTCGTGCGATCCCGCTCCGGATGATCTGGCTTCCGGTCGGCGGACCGTGCTTTCGGCCTGTTAGCCCCCTAGGACGGCGACGAGATCGTGGAGGCGGTTTCAGACGGAATTCGTTGGCATCGTCCTGGAGGAACAGAATCTCGCCGTCGGACAACATCCCTTCGGCGGGGCATTCCGGCGGTACCCTGTTCAGCATTCTCATACGCAGGACGCACCACGCGATGACGACCCGGATGGTGATCGGGCGCTGTGGGCGAACGGCAGTGTCGTCGGCCTTGCCACCGGACTTCGACATGCGAAGTCGATCTTCCTTCACCGCCGCCGGAGCGAATTTCCGATGCACTGGCAGTTGCCGTCGAAGTCCCGGACCAGCCAGCTTGTGACCAGGAACCATTCAAGTAGATTCCCGCCTTACGGAGTGTCGGTTTCGCACAGTTGTCGAGATAAACACCTGCGGTGTGGATACACCGAAAGGATGTCAGGTTGGCCCCACTGATCGGTCAATGCTGGATGCCAAAGCGGGGAAGATTCCTTCGCCTTGTCGGTATGACGACCGGGCGTGACACCGGCGGGAGTGCTTTCATTCGTGATGACAGCGATTCATTGACGCCTGGCGAGTACCACATCGGTTCCCTATCCGCACATGCGCGAGAAATCGTGTCCCTGATCATGACAGGCTACGCCTCGAAATCGATCGTCCGGGGCCTCGGCATCGCGGTCGGAACGGTCAAGAACCACCGAACACACGAATTCCGCAAGCTGTCCATTTCGTTCAGGCCGGTCTCTATGCGTGCTGTCTTCACCTGATTGGCTTTGAACGCCCGAACATGGACCACGACAAGGAAACCGGATCGCCGCGTCCGTAGCGCTGTCGATTCCGGCCGCCGGATTGACTCGGACCAACACACCCCGCCATGGCAGGTCGTCTCCGTTACCCGCCGTCCGAACCGCACGTCCCTTGCCGCACCCATTCACCACCCGACTGGCCTGCGCTACAGTCCCATGCCGTTTCTCCGGCCGAGAGGGCAACAAACCATGCCTGACAACTTACCCGACCAAGCCGACATCGCCGTGATCGGCGGCGGCATCATCGGGCTTTCTACAGCCTGGCACCTGTGCCGGCGCAATGTCCGCAATGTCGTTCTGCTTGAGCGCAAGCAAATCGCCTCCGGAACCACGTGGCACGCGGCGGGACTTGTCGGGTCCGTCCGTCCAAGCGAAACCCTGCATCGCCTCGTTCACCGCATCTACGACTTTGTAGATGCGGTAGAGGAGGACAGTGGCCTCCAAACCGGTTTTCGAAAGGTCGGCTCCCTCTGGCTTGCCGACGACCCGGAACGCTGGTCGGAGATTCGCCGCCTGCAGGACCAGACGCGAGTCTGGGGGCCCGAGTCCCATCTCCTGACCCCAGGAGAAGTCCGCGATACCTTTCCCCTCATCGATCCCGAAGGCTTGATTGGAGGGATGTTCGCTCCGGGCGAGGGCTGGATCTCGCCGGTGGATTTCGCCCAGGCGGTCGCTCGGGCCGCCCGGCATCGCGGAGCGCAGGTCATCGAGAACGCCCCGGTGGATTCCATCCTGGTGGAAGATGGCAAGGTATGCGCAGTCGAGGTCGGCGGACATCGGATCCGTACCTCCGTCATCGTCAATTGTGCCGGCCTCTGGGGACGACAAATCGGTCGGATGGCGGGCGCCGACGTACCGCTGCAGGCGGTTGAGCACTATTACGCTGTGACCGTGAAGGATGACGAGATTCCCCGGGACTTGCCGGTCTTGCGCGATCAGAGCGCTGGCGCCTACATCAAGGAGGATGCAGGGTCCATCCTTGTCGGCGCCTTCGAGAAAGAGGCGCGCCCGATTGATCCCGCCGCCCTGCCACGGGAATTCTCCTTCGGAGAACTCGAAGGCGACATCGAAGGCCAGTTCCTGCCGATCTACGAAGCAGCAATCCGGAGACTCCCGATCCTGGGCCGGCTCGGAATCCGCAAGTTCTTCTGTGGTCCCGAGAGTTTTACGCCGGACGGCAGAGTGCAGATTGGGCCGGATGACCGTGTTCGTGGCTTCTGGAGTTGCTGTGGATGCAACTCGCAGGGCATTCAGGGAAGTGCGGGCTACGGTTCCGCCATCGCGGACTGGATCGTGGACGGGCAGGCGCCCTGCGACCTCAGCGCCCTGGATGTGCGCCGCAATGAGCCGCTGGCGAACTCCCGGACCTATGTCTGGGAACGATCCGCCGAGACGCTCGGCCTGCTCTACGACCATCACTTTCCGTATCGGCAGCTTGCCACGGCTCGCGGCGTGCGGCGCAGCCCGCTGCACGAGCACCTCTGTGCCCGGGGGGCCTGCTTCGGGGAAGTGGCCGGATCCGAAAGGGCCAACTGGTTCGCGCCCGAGGGTGTTGCCCCCGAATACGAGTACAGCTTCCACCGCCAGAATTGGCACGACCATTCCGCGGCCGAGCATCGGGCATTCCGGGAAGGAGTCGGGGTCATCGACCTTTCCAGCTTTGCTGTATTCGAAGTCAGCGGCAAGGATGCGTGCCGCGGCCTGCAAGGAATTTCCACGGCCAATGTCGACCGGGCGCCCGGACGTGTTGCGTACACGCACTGGCTCAATGCAAGTGGCGGCATCGAGGCCGACCTGACGGTCCTGCGACTCGGCCCGGATCTGTTCCGGGTGATCACCGGCGCCGGGGTCCGGCGGCGGGATCTTCACTGGCTGAAGCAACACATGAATTCTGCGGGTGCTGCCTCTGTCTCCGACATATCCTCCGGTTGCGCGATCATCGGCGTTTTCGGACCGAGTGCCGCCAGCCTGCTTGCAAGCGTTACCGGCGCCGACCTCTCTGATTCGGCACTCCCCCGGAGCCATGCCAGAAGCATCGAAATCGGCGCCGCGCAGGCGCTGATTGTCCGGGTCAGCTTCACCGGTGGTCCGGGCTACGAGTTGCACATGGAAACCGACATCGCGGCCTATGTCTTCGAGCACCTCGAAGCGGCCGGGCAAGACTTCGGCCTTCGCCCGTGTGGCATGCATGCTCTCGATTCCTGCCGCATCGAACGGGGTCTGGTTCATTACGGACACGAGGTAAGCCAGGAGGAGACGCCATTTCACGCCGGACTAGGATTCGTGTGCGACTTCAACAAGGAGACCGGCTTCATCGGGCGCGATGCCCTGCTCGGCATCCGCGAGAAAGGTGCTGCGTCCCTAGGGCGAAGGCTTGCCAGCGTTGTACTGGAGGACCCGAAACCGATGCTGTTCGGCCACGAGCCCATCCTTCGCGACGGCGAACCGGTGGGCTACATCAGCTCCGGCGCCTACGGACATACTCTCGGCGCGTCCGTCGGTCTCGGCTGGCTGCGACATGCCGAAGGGGTTTCCAGCGATTGGGTATCTGCAGGCCATTACGAGGTGCTGGTGGAGGGGGAACCGGTCGGGGCAAAGGCTTCCTTGCGGCCGTTCGTGGATCGCGACGGACGGCCGAGGGCGGACACATGAAACTCATGGAGCCAAGGGCCAGGTTTGCAACCGGCGACGACTCGACACGGATCCCGATATTTGCCGTCTATCACGGCGACAGCGACTTGCTCGACCGATTGCCGGCGGACATAGCCGCTTCCGCGACGGCCGCGGGCTGGACTCCCGACTTCCGGACCCCGTTTGCGGTGCGGAATCGGGACTCCTGCATGACAGCCCTGCTGTTCCCGATCGGAGTCGACCCCTGGCCCGGCGGCGGAGTCCCGTTCCCGTTCGGCTCCCTGCCCGCACTCCTCGGAGACCGCTTTCCGACCGGCAGAAGCGATACCCCCGAATGGCAAATCGAGGGGTTGCGCAACGACGACGAGCGGAACGCGGCAGCCCTGGGATGGTTGCTCGGCAGCTATCAGTACAAAGCGAAGAAGGAAATGCCGCGTCTCGCCTGTCCGAAGGGTGTCGATGCGGGGCGGATGCAAGCGGTTGCCGATGCCGTTTGCCTTGCCCGGCGACTGGTATCGACACCCGCCAACGTGCTCGGTCCTGTCGCTCTCGCAGAGGCGGCCGGCGAACTCGCGGAACTGCATGGCGCAACATATCGATGCATCGACAAGGAGGAGACGCTCAGCAAGGAGTGGCCTCTCCTGCATGCGGTCGGCCAGGCCGGACATCAGCCACCACGGGTCGCCGAGATCCGATGGGGGGACACGGGCCAGCCTGCCGTCACAATAGTTGGCAAGGGGATCACCTTTGACACGGGCGGTGTCGACCTCAAGCCTGCCCGAGCAATGCGCCTGATGAAGAAGGACATGGGCGGCGCCGCGTCCGCGCTTGCACTGGCCCATATGACCATGGCCGGCGAACTCCCCGTTTGCCTGCGCGTCCTGCTGCCCATCGCGGAGAATGCCGTTTCCTCGAAATCGTTCCGTCCCGGGGACGTCTATCGGAGCCGCTCGAAAATCACCGTGGAAATCGGCGACACGGATGCGGAGGGACGACTGATTCTTGCCGATGCGCTGGATGTGGCCGCGGCCGAGAAACCGGACCTGCTCCTGGACTTCGCAACCCTTACCGGTGCCGCACGGGTCGCGTTGGGACAGGATCTTCCCGCGCTCTACACGGATGACGACGCGCTCGCGGCGGACCTGGTCTCCGCGGGGATTCGGGATCGGGATCCTCTCTGGAGAATGCCTCTCTGGGCACCGTACCGGAAGAGGATGAAGTCCGAGTTTGCGGAGATCTCGAGCACGGGAACCGTGCCTGGGGCCGGTTCCATCACGGCTGCGCTGTTCCTGCAGAGATTTGTACCCAGGGACATTCGCTGGGCGCATGTGGACCTCTTCAACTGGAACCTCGCGTCCACACCCGGACGGCCGGTTGGCGGAGAGTGCCAGGCAGCACGGGCCTGTTTCGCCGTTCTAGAATCGCGCTACGGAAGTGCGCAACAGCCGGTGCAGCGAACCGGATCATGAACACGGGCAGGCCGGGTTCGGGTACCTGCCTCCTGGAGGTCTGCACCGCATCGGCAGCGCTTCGATCGGAGCCAGATCCTGGCGCTCCACTGCAGACAGAACTACTCCGCGGCGAGCGTTTCCTGGCCATCGATTGCCGGGCCGGATGGATTGCCGGCCGGGCCGATCTTGATGCCTATCCGGGTTTCGTCCCCGAAGCCGCATTGCGGCCCGCGCAGACGGAGCCCACGCACCGGGTGGCAGTTCCCGCCACGCTGCTCTACCTGGAACCGGACGCGAAGGCCGAAGCCGCCGGTGTTGCCTGGCTGGGAAGCCGACTCTCGGTCACCGAATGCCGGGAGAAACGGTTCGTTCGGACGGCCGACGGATTTTGGGTGCCTGCCCTCCATCTGAAGCAACTTGGGATACACGGATTCGATCCGGCCGGCGTCGCCATGCGCCTACTCGGCACTCCCTATCTCTATGGCGGCCGCACGGGAGCCGGACTTGACTGCTCTGCACTTGTGCAACTCGCATTCCAGAGTGCCGGCATTGCGGCTCCGCGGGACTCGGGGCCCCAATTTCGCATGCTCGGTACAAGGATGGACGACAACAAGTCCCCGGAGCGAAACGATCTCGCATTCTGGGAGGGGCATGTGGGCATCATGATCGACGAACAATTGCTGCTCCACGCCAATGCCCATCACATGGCCGTGGCCGACGAACCGTTCACAGACGCACGGAAGCGACTGGCGGACAACGGGGTCACCTGGTTCGGAATGCGACGTGTTGACGCAGCGGCCGAAGTGCGACCCCGATAGTTCCTTGGCGAACGGGGTCAATCTTGTCCAGGCCAAAACCGGGCAAACGTCCGTCGCGCGACCGGATGCAATCCTTCCGGCAGCCATGGCACCACGCTCGGGAACGTCTGCCCCGAAGCGGCGAAAGACTGTTTTCGACGTTGCGCGCCTGCACGGCCGACGGGCTCTCTTTCGCTTTGGTTCCGCAGTAAACGCCTGGTACTTTCGCGACAAGAGCAAGGGATCCCGACTGCTCCGGTTGAGCGAGCGCCCGCGGGATACCGGAATTCCCGGATGACGGATACCGGAGGCCGCCCATGCTGAACCGGCTCTTCATCCGAAACTTCAAACGATTCGAGGAGGTCTGCATCGATCTCGGGAATCCGGTCGTGTTTGCCGGCCCCAACCAATCCGGAAAGACCACCGCCATGCAGGCCCTCGCCCTCTGGGACATCGGACTGAAGAAATGGAACGAGCGGCGGAGCGGAAAGAGATCTCCAAAATCGAGGTCCGGGGTCACGATCAACCGGCGAGACCTCCTCGCAGTTCCGCATCCGCGGGCCAACCTGCTCTGGCGTGACCTTCGTGTCCGGACCGTATCCCGGGTGAACGGTCAACAATTGACCGAGAATGTGCGCATCGATCTCGTCGTGGATGGCACACTGGGCAACGGTTCCTGGAAGTGCGGTCTGGAATTCGATTTTGCAAATCTGGAATCCTTCTATTGCCGACCATTGCGGCTGGGCGAGGGAACATCCCCTGAGCGAATGCCGGTGCCGCGCGAGGCCGAAGGAATCAATATTGCCTTCCTTCCCCCAATGTCGGGACTCGCGGCAACAGAGACACGACTTGACCCGGGAGCCGTGAACGTCCGGCTGGGAGAAGGACGTACAGCGGATGTCCTGCGAAATCTCTGCTACCAGATCCTGACCGAACGGCCGGACAAGTGGGAGCTGCTGGTCCGGCAGATCAGGACTCTCTTCGGCGCTGAATTGTGTGAACCTCTCTACGTGGAGGAACGTGGAGAGCTAACAATGGATTACCGTGAGCGGGGCTCTGTTCTCGATCTCTCCTCAAGCGGACGGGGACTGCAGCAGACACTCCTGATCCTCTCCTACATGTATGCTCATCCCGGCTCCGTCATCCTGCTCGATGAGCCCGACGCGCATCTCGAGGTACTTCGGCAGCGACAAATCTACAAATTGCTGACCGAAGCGGCATCCGAGGGAGGAAACCAGGTCATCGCCGCGAGCCATTCGGAAGTCCTGCTGAACGAGGCCGCAGGACGCGACCAGGTCATCGCGTTCACCGGCAGCCCGCATCCGATCACGAGCGACAACCGACAACTGCGGAAGGCCTTGACGGAAATCGGGTTTGAGCCGTTTCTGCAGGCAGAGCAGTCCGGATGGGTCCTGTATCTTGAGGGGCCAACTGATCTCGCCATTCTCCAGGAATTTGCGGAGCGCCTCGGACACACAGCCGCGGCCCACGCACTCCGTCGGCCATTCGTACGGTATGTGGGCAACCAGCCCCGACAGGCACAGCACCATTACTACGGTCTCCGGGATGCTCTGCCAGGTTTGCGGGGCATTGCGATTTTTGACCGGCTTGATATTGAACTGGCGCAAGAGGAACCACTCCTTCGCCTCGCCTGGCGCAAGCGGGAAATCGAGAACTATCTCTGCACAGAGCGGACACTCGAAGCCTATGCAAATGCAACCGCGACACAGGCCGAACCAGGCCCGTTGTTCCAGCCTGGCGAGGTTCAACGCAGAATGGAGGCCATGCGTCAGGCAATCGACGAAATCTCGAGTGCGCTGCAGACCATCCACGGGGAATCGCCCTGGAGCGATGATGTGAAGGTCAGCGACACATTCCTGAAGCCGCTCTTTCGGACGTACTTCCAGAAGCTTGAACTCACGAATGTGATGGCCAAGAAACAGTTCCACGAACTCGCCCGCTATGTGCCGCTGGCCGACATCGATCTGGAGGTGTCAGAAAAGCTTGATGCCATCGGGAGGGTTGCAGACTCCGGGAGCGAATCGGATTCCGGAAGCCCGCCATGATCTCCGGACCGTCCACGAACGTGAGATCACTCGCCGGCGACAGACCCTTTAGCGAATGAACGGTTGACAGGCGTAGGGCCGGCAGTCCGGGGAATCGCGAGAGCGTGTGGCGACGGCATGCCCGGTCTCCATGGAAGGCCGGGCCCGCGATCACCTGTCGCCGATCAGTGCAGCCCAAGTAGGAAGCCGGCCCCGCCACCCCGATTCGCCGCCGTCAAAGCAACAACGGCCCGTTCCGTCCTGGCTCTCCAGTTCCGGATCCGACCTCCGCAGATGCACGTCCGCGTCATTCCAGATCCGTCTCGCCGTCCGGCCTCCATCGTGAATGCCAAGCGCGCCATGGCGAGCGCATGAATGGTCCCCCGAGCATCAGAACACCAGCCAAATTTGATGCGGAACCAGATCGTCCAGGCGCTGGCGCCACCTGTCCCGTGAAATGGATCGCGAAACACGTTGCAACCCAGCGAGATGAGCACCAAGAGATGCCCTGTTCGAGATAGGTTTCCGGAGCGTGGGCGGACGCCACGATCGCACCTGCGCAACCGCCAGTCGAGGCGGGATATCGCCGCAACCCTACGGGACCGGGCCGCCTGCCCGCAGCCACCGTGACCGTCTTCGCGCTTTCCGCCCTCTCCGCGAAACGGTCGAAGCGGAACGCGAACTACAGACCGGTTCGAGCTTGACGGGAGAGCCTTCACGCACGCGATTACCACGGCACGGCGCGGAAGAGTCGGCAATGGACACCGGACACGATCTCGTGGAACGCCGCCAGTGCGGATTCGGTAAACTGCGCGCGCCTGTGGAGGGAGAGAGCGGAATGCTGTTTCTGCAAAACCGGATTGCGGTCGTCCTGGCCCTTGTGGCCGTGTCCTGGGTGTCGGACGGCTTCAACCAGACGGCACACGCGCAAATCCGCGCGACCCCACCTGTACCGCGAGGCGAACACATGGAGAAGATCGCGAAATTCGAAGCCTGGCTGGGAGAATTCAAGACTGCCGCCGTGGCCAAGGCAATTGATCCCCATCTGGCCTCGCAAGCGCTGTCCGAGATTTCGTTCAACGAACGCGTCCTTGAACTCGAAGCGTTCCAGCCCGAATTCGTCCGACCCATTTGGGAATACCTCGATAGCGCCGCGTCGGACCTGCGTATCGCGAACGGCTGGTTGAAGGCGCAGCAAAACGCGGCTCTCCTCGAAGCGCTGGAAAGCCGTTATGGGGTAGCGGCGGAAGTCCTGCTCGCCATATGGGGGGTCGAAACCGCCTATGGCGAGCAACTCGGATCCTTCAATGTAATTGAGGCGCTCGCTGCCGTGGCGTTCGCTGGACGTCGGTCAGAGTTTGCGGAAGGTGAACTCCTCGCCGCACTCGACATTCTGGCGGAGGTGGAACCAGAAGCCTTCAGGCTCCAGGGTTCCTGGGCGGGAGCCATGGGGCATACCCAGTTCATCCCGAGTACTTTCCTTGCGCATGCGGTTGACTATGACGGCGACGGCCGCAGGAATGTCTGGTCGGAGGATCCGTCGGACGCGCTGGCTTCGGCAGCGAACTATCTCGCCGCATCGGGATGGCGCGCGGATGAACCGGCCGCAATCGAGGTTCGCCTTCCGGACGATTTCGACTACCGCCTGGCGGAAGTAGACCACGCCCGCCCGTACCGGGAATGGCGCGAAAGCGGCCTTGTGCTCGCGTCAGGTGATCCGCTGCCTGACGGCCCGCCGGAAGAGGCAGCCGCATATGTGATCACTCCGACGGGAGCCACGGGTCCCGCGTTCCTTGCATTCGGCAATTTCCAGGCGCTGCTTACCTACAACAATGCGACCAGCTATGCCCTCGCGGTCTGGACCCTCGCGGAGCAGATTGCGGGGCGGGCTTCCATTCAGGGAGACTGGCCGGAGGGCGAAGACGCAATCCGGGTGGAGGACATTCGGGAGTTCCAGGTCCTTCTCACCGACCTCGGTCACGATACGGGCGAAATTGACGGTCTGGTCGGTCCGAACACCCGGGCGGCCGTACGCGCATTTCAGGAGGCCCTGCAACTTGTCCCGGACGGCTATGTCACACCGGCCCTCATCGAAGAGGCTCGCCGCCGTGCAGCGGCGAACCAGGGGGGCAGCTAGTTCGTATTGCGATGTGCCTGCGGCGGCCGGCTTGCGGCGTCAGGAAACCCGGTTTACGGCCAGTCGTGTTTCGTGCACAATTTGGCGACGGTCCTTCCCCGACCTCCTGTTTCGTCATGAAACCACCGTCATGGCCGCAAGCCCCGTCTGGCAACGCGGACCGGTGTTGCAGCCACGGCTCAGTCGGTACCGACAGAATCAATCGAGAGAAGCCAGTCCAACCCGATATTGGAGCCACATCGTTTCCCCGCGTGACAGCTTGGTCATCCCGGCCAGGTCATTCCACCGGCTGTCATGGGTCGCATTGGCAACATGGGTCTGGGGCTCCACGCACATGGCCTGCAAACCAGTGTTGAGATAAACATGAACGGTTGGCGCGTCCGAGTTCAACAACACAGGTACCGGCAGGTGCGGCAGATGCAGGATCGCCCGGCCCGACCACCCGGCAAAACACTGGTCCAGCCCGTCATGGGCTTCCGAATCCAGTGACACAACGGGATCGTCCAATTCCTGAAATTCCTGAGGAAACTGCGCGGCGTCCGTAGCAAATCTTCCCTTCGCGCAGAACTCCAGTCGGGCTCCCGGTTCAGGCAGGTAGAACCACGGATGAAATCCCACACCGGCCTGAATCCAGTCGAATCCCTCGTTTCGGAAGCCGACTCGGTGCACGACGCCACCCCTGTCGCAAACTGACACCTGCTGCACTCCCGTTCCCAACAGGACACCGCCCATCGCCTCTACCCGGCATGTGTATTCACAAAACGAAGACGACGAGGAATCTTGTACCGACCAGGCGGTCCCGCAACCCAGACCATGAATGGCGCAGGATTCCGAGGGCCAATTCATGGTGACCGGAACAGGTCCGTCGCTGGTTCGCATCTCCATGGGCATCAGGCGATTGCAGAAAGGCAACATGGCAAAGCTGCCATAGAAGGGAATGCTCCCCTGCTCCGGTTGCTCCTCGGGGCGCGGACGGAAGATGTCATACTCGGCACCCTGGAGGCGAAACCGAAACCACTCCACCCGTCCCCCCCGAGCGGGTGCGAGACCGATGGAATACCGTTCACTCTCCAGCACATATTCCATGAGTTGTCATTCTCCACGCGAACTGTTGTCCGAAACCTTCGCCGTCCGCCCCGTGCGAGCCCCGGCACGTACGCCGAACGCGAAACGTCCTGCCAAGACCGTGGCGACTCGCCCGAAGGAAACCGGACACGCAATGGCGCCTGTCCGCAAGACTCCAGCGGCACCCATTACGGTAACCGAGTTCACGCCGACCAAAGGATTTCAGGCGTTGACGAGAATCTCGAATCCACCCCAGATGATGCGTGTAGTATCGAACGGCATCGGATTGACGTCCGGTTGCAGCCGCGGGTCTGCCATCACCTTGGGCATCGCGTTTTCCCGAACTGCCTTCGAAGGCCAGAGAATCCAGGAGAAACAGACTGTCTCGTCATCCCTGCACTTCACCGCCATGGGGAAGGAAGTGACCTTTCCTTCCGGGATATCGTCTCCCCAGCACTCCACGAGGGCCAAGGCTCCGTACTCCTTCAGGACCACGCCTGCAACTTCCGCGTGCTTCCGATAAGCCTCCTTGTTGGCAGTTGGAATCGCGGCAACGAATCCATCAACATAGTTCGACATGCACTCTCCTTCCTTCCCCATGGAATGCTGATTCGAGAACCGGGGTCCTGGTTCGGGTCTTGGTCATGATTGCATCGGGATCGCGGGCGTCAGCATCATTGTCGCCAATCAGGAGAGGCCTGCTCATTGAGGTCGGAATGATCCGCCAGGAGAGCTGGAAGCAACCGACTAGAGTGCCACGACGTTGTCTGCTGCCACCGCCGCCATTCCAAGCCGACCAGAGCAGGTCGGTTTCCTCCTGGTCCCCGGTCAGAACCGATGTCGATGCTGCCGAAATGAGTGGATCGTGCGGGCTTCCGTTCAAGCTGTTGTACGGCAACCTGGCGAGCATGATTTCGACTGGAAGCATCGGCTGACCCGAATTCGTCCGGTGGACGGACCGGGTTTGACTGTCCGGCCGGAGGGAAACAACCAAACTGGCTGCCTCCGCGCCCTCGCTGTCGCACCAGAGGCAAGTGCGAGCACTCATTGATACGGTCTCGGACTCATCCATCCTCCGTTCCTCGCACTGAATCCCCGCCAGGACGATACTGCAGATTTCACAGGTATGCTCTTCCGTCTCGTCGGAAATCGAGTTTCTGCGAAGCGTTCCGATAGTTGACGAACGCTTGATGTGCGCCGCATGCAGCGCATCTTCCGGCGGCGAGCTTCCACCCTTGACGTCTGCGCGTGAAGAAGCGAACACAGCGTCCGGACCGTTGATGTTCCCGGGTATTCCCTCAACCGAAATTCCGTAGCGCAAGTCACGGACAGATTCCACCGGAAAGCCGCCGATTGTCGGATGTACAACGCCCTCGACCACCAACCTGTGGTAGAACAGGATTGCCACACAGCTTGACGGATTACGACATGTTGAAGCATCGCAAGTCCTCGAATCGCATCGGGCCCCTGCTTGAACACGCATGCGCTCCATGCGGACATTCGTCCCGGGAGTACTGAGCAAAGAAACGTATGTGTTTTCGGTGGCCACGCCCAGCGTCGGTCTGCGAGTGCCAATAGCAATGAAAATAGCGGGTCGCATGGCGTCGCCCTGCCGCAGACAACGAGTGCGGCGAGGTGAAAGTGCCGGCCGGACCCGGATGATGATACTCACAAGAGCTAGTCGTCCGGTTTTCAATACCCGACACAACCCGCTGTGCATCAGCGGAACTGCAGCGGTTTGTACCGGTCTAATGCGGGACCTGGTTTCGATCCGAATGCACCTCTCGTGGCAGCGAGCAGCTTCCGGACTCATTGCGCCTGGCAGGACGGCACCAGGAATGGAACTGCCGTGTTGGAAGAAACCCGGTCATGGAGTGCGACGACCTACTTAGTCCTTCTGTCTCGGCACGCACGCCAGGAGCCGCGCAGTCCCCGGTGACCGCGCAATGGACCCGGGAGTCCGGTGGCGACACCCGAAACTGCTCCGAAGCGCCAACCGCCCGGTCCGGGCTGGTTGCCTGGCGATTGCCCTTTCCACCGCAGGCTTCGGATTCTTGCCGCCCAGGCCTGCGCGGGCGGGCTCCGTTCAGCATTCAAGCAGGCAAATGAGATAACACATGATGGAACACCCGGCGACTGCCCTGTTGGCAGCCGCGGCACTGCTCGTGGCCAATGGATTCTTCGTTGCGGCAGAGTTTGCGCTGGTAAAGGCGAAAGGATTTCGGATCGAGGGGCTTGCCGAAGAGGGCAGCCGGACGGCCCGAATGACGATGCGCATTCTTCCGCGCCTCGAGGCATATCTCGCCGCCTGCCAACTCGGCATCACCATGGCCTCCCTGGGTCTCGGATGGATCGGCGAACCTACCGTCGCATCTCTGCTCGAGCCGCTGTTCCGTACACTCGGTCTCCCGGAGGCAACACTGCACACGGTCTCCTTCCTGATCGGATTTCTCGTCTTCTCATCGCTGCACATCGTCGTCGGCGAACAGGTTCCGAAGACTTTCGCCATTCGGAAGCCAGAGCCGGTATCGCTTCTCTGCGCGTACCCGCTCCAGGTGTTCTTCCTTTTGATGTATCCGCTCAACTGGGCGCTCAACGGCGCCTCCAATGCCATCCTGTCATGGTTCAGGGTCGCCCAGGCTACGCACGGGGATGTACTGACCGACAAGGAATTGAAGGACCTCGTCGACGTATCCCGGGAGCACGGCCATATCGGCGAGGAAAAGGCAGCCATGCTGTCCAACCTGTTTGCGTTCGGCGACGGCTCGGTTAGCCGGGTGATGGTGCATCGGGGAGATGTCGACGTTCTGGACCTCAGCGCGACTCCGGAAGAGAACACCCGGGTTGTCCTGGACACGCAGCACTCGCGCTTTCCGGTAGTGGAGGAACCCGCGGGCAATCCGGTCGGCATGGTCCTCGTGAAGGAGGTCTTCTGTACGACAATCTCCGGACAGGACCACCCCTGGAAAAACTTGCGCTCATTCATCCGAGAGCCCCTGTTCGTGCCGGAAAGTCTGCGGATGGGTGTACTGTTCCACATGATGCGATCCAAACGGGTGCACATGGCATTTGTCGTCGACGAGTATGGCGAGTTCGCAGGCCTGGTTACCCTTGAGGATCTTCTGGAAGAAATTGTCGGCGACATCGCGGATGAAACCGACGAGATGCTGAACGAGTATCCGGTGGAAACCACTCCCGAAGGATGGGCGGCCCATGGGTTCACGCCACTGCGGGACGTGCAGCGCGCCACCGGCCTCCCGGTTCCGCCGGAGGTCGACGCCAACACGCTTTCCGGGCTCTTCATGGAGCGGTTGAAACGCATGCCAGAGACCGGCGACAGGATTGTGGAAAGTGGATTCGAACTGATCGTCACCAAGCACGGGGACAGACATGTTGCAGCCGTCGAAATACGCGCGGTCGAGCCACGTGCGGAACCGGAAGAACCCCGGTTGCCACCAGAGCCGACCGAAGACGCGAGCGAAGCATGACCTGGAACGTGCAAATGCGGTAACTGCCACTCCTGGTCACCACCCCTCGGACGGATGGAATCCGCCGAGAGTCCGGCTTGAACTTCAGACAGGCCGGACGGGGTTTCAGAATGACTTCGTTGGATGACAAGGAGCTTGGGGCCAAGGTAGTCAACCTCGCTTCGTGAAGGGAACCTGTGCCATGAACGACCTGATTCGATGGCTGGAAGCCCAGGAAATTCGTGCGAGCGTAGAGGGCTGGTTCAGCACGCACGTCCTCGCGCTGGACAACATGGTCCAGGCAACGCTGATTGCGCTGGCAGTGCTCATCGGGCTGATCCTGGGTCCCCGACTGCGGCGGATTGCCACTCCGGCACTTGAGCATAGGAGTCGAGGGCCCGGTGTGCCGGGACTGACCGCCCGTCTCGCGGAACTGTCGACCCCGATCGCCATCATGGCGCTGCTCTGGGTGGCAGTAGCGGCTGCCGAGACCCAACTGTTCGGAAACCACCTGACCAGGACCGCTGCCAGTCTCGGCAGCGCATGGGTGGTAATCCGCCTGGTATCCGGCGTCATCCGGAACGAGACCCTGTCACGGTTGACGGCATGGACCGCATGGATACTGGCTGCTCTCGCCACGCTGGGCCTGTTCGAAGCCACGATCGCGTTCCTCGGCGCCATGGCGATCAGTTTCGGGGAAATCCGGATCTCGGCCCTCGATGTGATCCAGAGCGCTGTGGCCGTCGGCGTCCTGCTCGCGATCGCCCTGCCCGCGACCAGACTGCTGGAGCGACGCATCGGCCACGCATCCAACCTCACCCCGTCGGTCCAGGTACTGGTGGTCAAGCTCGTGAGAATTGCGCTCGTTGTCCTGGCATTTCTCATCGCCATCGGGAGCCTCGGAATTGATCTCACCGCATTGACGGTTTTTGGCGGCGCGCTCGGAATCGGCATCGGTTTCGGCCTGCAGCGGATCGTCTCGAACCTCATTAGCGGTCTCATCCTTCTGACGGACAAGTCCATCAAGCCGAATGACGTCATCGCAGTCGGGGACACCTATGGCTGGATCGTCTCGCTGGGTGCCCGATACGCGGCGGTTCGGACCCGTGATGGAGTGGAGCACCTCATTCCCAACGAGGACATGATCATCCAGAAGGTGGAAAACTGGACGCATAGCGACACGGCAGTTCGGCTCCGAATTCCCGTGGGCATCTCCTACCAATCGGATGTGCGCCAGGCCATGGACCTGTGTGTGAAGGCCGCCGCCGCGGCCGAGCGGGTGCTGACCGAACCCGAGCCGCGCTGCCACCTCTTCGGCTTCGGCGACAGTTCGGTAAACCTCGAGATCCGGATCTGGATCCGCGACCCGTCGAATGGCCGCGCCAACGTGATCAGTGAAGTCCTGCTCGGCGTGTGGGACCTCTTTCACGAGCACGGTATCGAGTTCCCGTTCCCGCAGCGCGACCTTCACCTGCGGTCGAGCGACGTCGCGCTGCCCGGAATGGCTGCCAGCCCGGCCACCTGAGCATCTGCCAGCCTGGACTGCCCGGGCGCATTGCATCGCGCGTGCGGAACCCGCGGGTCAGGATCGGCGGGCGCCGGGACCTGCTCGCTACGCCGGTATCCGTAGATATTGCCGAACGGTTCCAGGCGCCCGCCGACTCAGCACCCGAAAGCCGTGGCGACCGCGACCAGGCAGTTTCCACGTGCGACCGTGCCGGGAGCCCGACGGGCAAAGACCATGCCGGCACAGGGGAAACAAACCACGACCGGTTCCCGCGAGGGTTGGTCCGGAAGATGGATTCGGCCGGCCGGCTGACCGACAGCCACCTCCGCTCCCAGGTCCACGGCAGGCTCGAACACGCCCTCGACCGGCGCCAGAACATTGTCCCCCGGGCCAGCGGCCCGCAGAAGGGGGCCAGCATAGGGCGCCGACTCGCCGGGCAGGATGCCCGCATGGGCCAGCAGCCCCGCGATTCCGGCCCGTGCGACAGAGAGCGCGCGAGCCGAAACCCTACCGCCGGATCCAAGTTCTACAGCGAACGATGTCTTTCCCTGGCTGGCAGCCGCCGCGACCAATGAATACCCGGAACCACCTTCGACCACCAGTGCCATTGGTGCGCCAAAGCTCCGCATTGCGGCCTCGGTCCTCTCGTTGAGCTCCGTATCTTCCTGAAGCCGCATCATCGCCGTGGTCATGATCTCCAGCGACACGCCGCCAGCGTGGAGGTCAAGAACAAAATCCGAGCGCGGAATCAGCTCACGTGCCACGAAGTGGGCAATCCGGCGCGTGGGCGTACCTGCGGGATCGCCCGGAAACACGCGGGCGAGATCCAGCCCGTCAACCGGTGAGGTGCGCCGCCCACTCCGAACCGCCGGAGTGTTCACAGCGGGAAGTATGATCAGTCGGCCACGGATGCAGCCGGGGTCCAGCGAACGGATCCACTCGCCGAGGACGATGGGGCCTTCATGTTCATCTCCATGCACGCCGCCGACCAGCAGTGCCGTCGGCCCGTCTTCATTGCGAAGGACCGCCACGGGAACCGGAATGAAGCCCCAGGCATCCTGATCCGTTGCATGTGGCACATACAGGTCACCAACCTGTTTGCCCTCGCGCTCGAAGTCCAGGGTCGAATGCACCGTTGATGAAGTGTTCAGGATCGGGGCCGTGGTCATGTCGCCTGCTCCGCGGGTCAATTCCGCGCTGACGACTTCGGATAACCAATCGTCCGTCCGGTCCTCGAGACCGTCTGCGCAAACCGCCGCCTGCCAGCACAAGCGATTTTCGCCAATCCGCCAGGTCTCTTCAACACGAGCCGGCCCGGTCCGAGGCGAGGTGCCGAGACCGTTCGGGCGGAATCCCTTCGGCAGGCTGCGCCGGGTCGTGGACATCCCCTGGATGAGGAATTCTCCGATGCGGCTGCCGATGGCGAAGGCCGGCCTGCGCACGACCGGAGAGCGACGCTGCTGCGCGCTTCAGCCCGCCGCGCCTCCGGATCATACCGTCACCGTCAGGCTCGGGTGCGTCGCAATTTCCCGCCAGATTGAAGTGTTTCCCTGAGGAGCGTTCCGTTGACAGTCCCTTGCGTGAAACGTAAGCTTCCAGCAAGGGCCTAGAGAAAGGTGTTAGGCTCTCTAGCCCAAAAATTGCCCCACAATACAAGGAATAGAGAACAATGAACAGGAGGAAGAACAGGTTCGGCCGTCCCCTGACAACGATCGCAACGCTACTCGCGGTGGCGACAGGCGCACCCGCGCTCGCTCAGGACCAGCCCGACGTTATCAGGATCTTCTCCCACCCGGTACACGAAAGGGTGTCAACCGGAGAACAGGGAGGAGACATCACTGCTGCGTGGCAGAGCGAAACCGGCATCACCGTCGAGTGGAACACGCTGGATGTTGCTCCACTGGGTGACCGGCTGCTCCGTGAACTGACGTTGCCGGAAACCAGCATCGATATCGGCTTCCTGCTGGACCGCCAGGCGCTGCCGCGCATGGCC
Source organism: uncultured Rhodobacterales bacterium (assembly GCA_964590405.1). Lineage (GTDB taxonomy): Bacteria > Pseudomonadota > Alphaproteobacteria > Rhodobacterales > CAZPXZ01 > CAZPXZ01. Next base: position 40,832 of record CAZPXZ010000013.1, read on the forward strand.
GGCCTGCTGGAGCCACTCAATGACCTGCATGCAAGCGACCCGATCGAGGATATCGACGACATCGCCCCGGGCATGCGCGCCGCGCTGACATTCGACGGCAAGCTCTACGGAATCCCCTTCCGGCACGCGACCTCGGGTCTGCACTGGAACCAGGAAATCTTCGCAGAACGGGGAGTCGAGGGCCCGCCGAAGACCATCGAGGACCTGATTGCGGCCGCCAAGGCCCTTTCGTTCACGCGCGATGACGGTTCCAAGGTGACCGGATTGGCGATCCTCAGTGACCCGCCGGACAACATTATCGATCTTGCCCGGGCGTGGGATGCCGACTTTGTATCTCCGGGCCTCGAGGTAATGGCCAACAGTGAGGGCATGGTCAGTGCGGTGTCGGCATTGCGTGAACTGTTCGAGGCTGACGCTCTGGACGAGACCGTTTTCTTTGCCAATGATCGTGGCGCCCTGTTGTCGGGGATGCAGACCGGGCGGTTTGCAATGACATTCGGATCGACGGGCCGCAACCGGCTCTACAACGATCCGGAGAAAGCAACAAGTCCCGGCGCGGTAAATACGACAACCATTCCGTCCTCCGCGTCCATGATGGATTCGATGCCGGTTGCACCGGCGAAGACGGCCTTCTGGGCTATGGTCATTCCGGCGAATTCGGCCAACAAGGCCCACGCCTGGAGTCTGATCAAGGCGATGTCGTCGAAGCAGTCGACCCTGATGGCCGCCCTGAACGGGAACGGGCCGGTACGGGGCTCCACCTATGCGGATCCCGGGTTCCGGGACCGCATCCCGTATGCCGCAGCGGAGCAGGCCGTGCTGGCCGTTGCACGGCTGGCCATTCCGCCATTCGACAATGCTGCCCGTGCCAGCGACACCATGGTCGAACTGGTGCAGGCGGCCGTACTCGGTCAGATGAGTACGGAGGAAGCGATGAACACGCTGCAGGAGCGCGCCGAACCCCTGGTGAATCCGTAGCCTGAGCATTTCCGGCGCGGCGCCGTCCAGGCGCCGCGCCCCCCACTCCACCTCAAGCTTTCATCCGGAACGTTGCGGCCCACGCTTCCGAACCTGCCCAGGGTCTCGCTGATCCGGGCACCAACACCTCTTGTGGCGTCGGAGCGTCTTGCCAGGTCGATGGGCGTAGAGAACCTCCTGCTCAAGCGCGAAGACCTGTCCGGATTCGCAATGGGAGGAAACAAGCCCCGACAGCTGGAAGCAATCCTCGCCGAAGCACTTGCCGACGGCGCCGACACCCTGATCACTACCGCCGCGGCGCAGTCGAACTTCTGCCAGTCAACCGCGGCGGCGGCGGCCCATCTGGGCTTGCGATGCGTCCTTCTGCTTCGCGGCAGCGCGACCGATTCCCTGCAGGGAAATCTACTGCTCGATCATGTCTTCGGCGCCGAAATCGAGTTCGTGAATACCGACAGTCCTTACGATCCCATCCTCCCCGCCCGCCTTGCGGGCATCTCCGAGCGTTTGCGTGCGGAGGGGTGCAGCCCGTATGTCATCCACCTGACAACAGGACGGACCGGCCCCCTGGGGGCGGCGGGAGCGACAGGAGCCGCCTCCGAACTCGTTGAACAGTTCCGAGACTTGCAGGAAGCCCCCGACACACTCTACCTGGCTACCGGCTCCGGCCTGACGGCATCGGGGATCATTCTCGGCTTCAAGCATCTCCGCCTGGCCACACGGGTTGTGGGCATTTCCGTGCAGCAACCTGCAAGCTTCCTGGGACCCCTGATGGTCGAGCGCGCCAACCAGGCCGCGGCGCTGCTCGGAATCCCCACCAGAATCGACGAAAGCGATTTTGACCTTGACGACGGGTTCATCGGACCCGGCTACGGACAGCCCAGCATGGCCTCGCTTGATGCGATCCGCCTGGCGGGACGGCATGCGGGAGTGGTTCTCGATCCCGGCTATTCCGGCAAGGCACTGGCCGGACTGGTCGAGCATCTTCGCACCGGCAGGTTGCGGCGCGAGGATTCCGTCGTCTTCATCCATACCGGCGGGTCCCCCAACCTGTTCTTCCACGCCGACTCGGTTGGACGCACCTTCCCGTCCGCTCCCCGGCAATCCCCGCAAGCGAATTAGCTGGCCGTCATGGGCGTTCGTTTCTTCCATTACCTGATGGTCGCTCCGGTGCAGCTCCTGCTGCTCCTCATCATCGGCATCCCTTCCCTGTTCGTCTTCTGGCAGGGCTTCACGGAGTTCTCCTACGGCCAGCCCGCCGTCTTCGTAGGCCTGTCGAACTACACGCGCGTGCTGACCGATCCAGCGTTCTGGCGGGCGTTCACCAACACGTTCATCATTGTCAACGCCATCGTCTACCTGGAGATCGCCGCAGCGATCGGCATTGCGGTCCTGTTCGCCGGCGGCGTACCCGCACGGCGCCTGATGATTGCCATCGTCCTCGCCCCCTACGCGGTCAGCGAAGTCGTCGCGGTGGTGATGTGGCGGTTCATGTTCGAGCCAGATGTCGGAATGATCACGCAGCTGCTGGGATCCGTGGGGCTGCCGTCCCTCGACTGGCCGATCAACCGGTGGCATGCGCTGAGCCTCATCGTCATCCTGAGCGTGTGGCTGCACCTGCCCTTCACGGCGATGATCCTCTACTCTGCCCGCCTCTCGATTCCGCAGGAACTCTACGAAGCGGCCCGCTCGGACGGTGCCGCACCGCTGCAGATTTTCGGGCATGTCACCTTTCCGCTGCTGATCCCGGCCATCCTGATCGCGTTGCTGTTCCGGTATGTCTTCGCATTCCGGATATTCGGCGAGGTCTGGCTGCTGACCCGCGGCGGTCCGGCCGGCAGTACCGAAGTGCTGGCGACCTATCTCTATCGCCATTCGTTCCGGTACCTGGAACTGGGAAAGGCCTCCGCGATCGGCTGGCTGATGCTGGTCGCAACGCTGCTGATCGCCTGCGTTTACCTGCACCAGGTGTACAAGAGGATGCTTGCCTGATGCGAAGACCCTGGTGGATTCAGGTACTGCGCCATCTCGCGCTTGCTGCCATCGTCGTCTGGTCGGGCTTTCCGATCCTGCTGGTTATCCTGGCGTCGCTGAAGCCGGACCGCGAGATTTTCCAGTTTCCGCCGGAGTTCCTCTTTGTGCCGACACTCGCCAATTATTCCGAACTGTTTGCCAACCGGCCGGTCTATCTCGATTCCCTGTGGAACAGCGTCATCATCACGGTCGGCGCCACACTGCTGACCGTCATCGCGTCCACGCTTGGCGGCTATGTCTACTCGCGCTTCCGCAACACGCCACTGGCGGCATCCGCCTTCTTCATGATCGTGATCCGGATGCTGCCGCCCATCATTATCACCCTGCCGCTCTTTCCGGTGGTCAACGCACTCGGACTGCAAGACACCCATCTCGTGCTGATCCTGCTCTACGCCACGTTCTTCGTTTCGCTCAACACATGGATCATGAAGGCCTTCATCGACCAGATTCCGCGAGAACTGGACGAAGCCGCGATCGTCGACGGTGCCAACATGTTCAATGTACTTCGCCATGTCACGGTGCCGCTCTCCGTGCAGGGCATCGTCGCCACCTCGACATTCGTGTTCGTGTTCTCCTGGAACGAGTTCCTGTTCGCGTTCATCTTCACCACGTCGCGAGCGAAGACGGCACCCCTGGTGATCAGCGAGATGCTGAGCAGCCTGGCGGGCATCGACTGGGGCGTACTGTTCGCGGCGGCAACGCTGCAACTGGTCCCGATTCTCCTGCTCGTCGTGGTGCTGCAGCGTTTCGTGGTCGCCGGGCTTACACTTGGTTCCGTGAAGGGTTAGGAACGAAAGGAATCGCAGACGCATGGAATCCGCGAATCACGCACCGTGGCGTACGAACCCGGAATTGAGCCGGTTCGATCCATTGCCCCGGATCTTCTTCTTTGACCGTTTCAACCAGGGGCATCATGGCTGGACAACCCTCGTCGGCAATTACGAGGACGACATCGACAGCATGCACCCCGGGTATCAGCAGATCACCGCTCCGATGCTGAGCAACCTCTCGCACTGGGACGCCGGCAGCCATGGCGCAATGAGCGGAAGCTACGCACTGAAACTGGCTACGCGTCCGAAGTCGGGAGCGCAGACCGTCGCCATCAAGCGCATCACCTACCGCTCCCCCTGTCCGATCAAGCTGGAGTTCTACTTCACCTACAAGCCGGAAGCTTCTTCGCTGAAGCTGTCCAAACTGGATGTACGCTCTGTCGGCTTGCTGTTCGACCTGCAGGACGATCGACACCGTGTCATGCCCCATCTGCGCTACGTCAATTCCCATGGCGGCAAGCCGGTTCAACGCTGGCAGTCGAAGGAAGAGCAGGTCGACTTTCACCGCTTCAGCGGCGAAACGGTCACCCACTACCATCTCGCGGACCGGGACTGGAACGATCTTCCGGGCGCAAGCCAGGAACTCTGCTACAACGAGATTCCGACCAAGGTGAACTGGCATTACGCGGCGGTCGGTATCGACCTCCGTACCATGCGCTTCCTGTCCTTCCAGTGCAATGACCGCGTCTATGACATGCGCGATGTGGGTACGCTGACGCTTGATGCCATGCCCAACCTCCGCGGCATGCTGAACGTGGCCTTCTTCGCGGAGGCGGATTCCGACAAGCGCACCTTCCTCTATCTGGACTCCGTCCTGCTTTCGGGAGACTGGGACTGATGCTGCGAGAAAGCTATACCGCTGTTGTCGCGCGGGGCGAGCACTGGCGCGGCGCCTCGACCACCGAACCCTATGAAGCGTCCTGGGCAAGCGAAGCGATCTTCTTTCTGCGTGCGCTTGCCGTAGATGGTGATCTCTCCGACATACGGGCGCGCGTGCAGATCTCGGCCGACGGCATGCACTGGGCCGACGAAGGAACGGACGTCGCCATGCCCGCGAAGCGTGACGAAGTTACGTTCTGCCGTATCCGCCACTTCGGGGGCTACCTGAGGCTCGCGGCGGAGCTGCCGCCGGACACGAGCTGCCAGGTAGTCGCGTCGTTGAACCTGAAAGCCTGACCTGCCCTATTTCGGAGCCTGGCGGGGAATTGCCCGGCCCTCTCCGTCAAACAGGTGCGCCTGCGCGACATCGAATTCGAGAACGAGACGTTCTCCGGTCGCGAGTTGGTCGTCCGCAGGTTGCAGGGCGACAAGATCTCCCAGCGGAGTCCGGAAATACTGGTAGCTGCGGTCGCCGAGATGCTCCGCACCGACCCGCTCGAAGGTGTCCGGCGCCAATTCGATCGCGCCATGTTGGGGTCTCGGCTGCAAACGGATGTGCTCGGAACGGAAGCCGATCTTGGAGGGAGCCTCGGGAAGCGCAAAGGGCAGGTTCAGCGAGTGTCCGCCCGCCAGCGTGATCCGGCTGGATGCGCCATCGCCGGCCGACTCGGCAACATCCAGCAGGTTCATCGCCGGTGTGCCAACGAACCGGGCCACGAAGAGGTTGGCGGGCCGATTGTAGACGTCCCTGGGAGTCCCTTCCTGCTCGATCCGGCCCGCGCGCATCACGACGATCTTGTGGGCCAGTGTCATGGCCTCCACCTGGTCGTGGGTTACAAAGACCATCGTCGCCGAAAGCTGTCGCTGCAGTTGCGCGATCTCGAGGCGCATCTGGACGCGCAATTCCGCGTCGAGATTGGAGAGCGGTTCATCGAAGAGGAATGCCTTCGGCTCCCGGACGATGGCCCGGCCCATGGCCACCCGCTGTCTCTGTCCCCCCGACAGGTCCTTGGGAAGCCGGTCGAGAAATTCCTCGAGTTGCAGGAGGCGCGCAGCTTCGCGGACCCTGCTGTCGATGGTGGCCTTGTCCAGGCGCGCCATGAGCAGCGGAAAGCCGATATTGTCGTAGACGCGCTTGTGGGGATAGAGCGCGTAGTTCTGGAACACCATGGCACAACCGCGTTTCTTGGGTGCCAATTCGTTCACGCGGACGCCGTCAATCACGATGTCGCCACCGGTGATTTCCTCAATTCCGGCAATCAGGCGCAGCAACGTGGACTTGCCGCAACCAGACGGACCCAGCAGCACCGTCAGTTCCGCGTCGCGAACCGACAGATCGATGCCATGCAGTACTTCGACCGAACCAAAACTCTTCCGAACCTGCCGAAGATCGATTTGAGCCATTCATCCTCTCCGAAACCGGTTGGGAAAGGGAGTCACCCCGGATTGTAGTCGATACGGAACGACCGGGCGCCCCGGTCGGTTACAAGGGCAATATCGGTGAAGGTCCCGCCGATATCCGCGGCAATTCGGAATCCGGAACCGTTCACCCTTGGCATCCAAAGGGCGGAAAATGCCCTCGGGCTCCCTCCATCCCAGGATAGATCACGTAAATCCCTCCCTGCTCGGAACGATCCGAAACCCTTGAGACCGTCAGCCAGGTTTCGCTGTTCCGACTTCTCGAACGAGGGTACAGCAAGTTCCAGCAAAGTGTACCCCGATGAATACCTGCCAGTTCA
>CAZPXZ010000014.1:0-31000 GCA_964590405.1 uncultured Rhodobacterales bacterium
ACAGCATGTGCCAATTAGGGTAGCACAGAACCAGATATTTGGGTACAGGGCCTAGACCACGACAGGACTCGCGACGCCGATCATGCAGTCCCGGGTCACAATTCCGGCGAGACGCTCCTCATCCCAGCCTTCGGTGCCCTCGGGACGACACGGAAGGACCATGTAGCGCATTTCAGCCGTTGAATCGTGCACGCGAACCTCGACCGCCGACGAAATCTCGAGTCCGAATTCCCTGAGCACCGCACGTGGCTCGCGGACGGTCCTCGAGCGGTAACTGCGCTGCTTATACCAGTCGGGCGGCAGGCCAAGGAGTGCCCGCGGATAGCAGGAGCATAGTGTACACACCACGACATTGTGGAGATTCGATGTATTCTCGACGACGATCAGCCTGAGCCCATCGAGTTCCAGACCGAGTTCGTTGCATGCCGCTGGCGCGTCTGCAATCAGCCGCGCGCGGAAGTCCGGATCCACCCACGCTCGCGCCACGACGCGAGCACCATCCGCAGGACTACGCGCGTCCATGCGTTCGATGGCGGCAGTAATGGCCCGGGAGGACAGGACGTCCTTCTCGACCAGCAGTTCTCGGACTGCAATCTCCATCGCCTGCCATCGTGTCAGCCCATGGTCCTGATCCCGACGCTGCGGATGGACATGACCGCCCGGTCTAGCACTGGAGTGGGAAGTCGGCCCGACGCTGCTCACAGGTGGACGGGCTCCAGCCAATTGCCGAATACTTCCACTTCCAGCGTATCACTCGGAACTTCCGCCGAGCGCCAAATTCCTTCCATTCGGAACCGCACCCGGTAAAGCGGAATCCTTGGTGCCTCACTTCGATGATAGGCCATGAGTTCGGGATTGGGAAAGTCACCGCAGTAGCGTTCTACAACGCCCCGAATCCCGCGCACGTACCACGGCGTCCGCATGTGACCCAGCGGCATTCGGCTGGAAACGTACACGTGGTCTCCCGGCTGTAGCCGGCGGCCCTTGGTCATCGCGATGCCTCAACTGCAGAGGCCTCGCCGTAGGTCTTGCCGCGCTCCTGCACCTCCTCCATCCGCCGGCTAATCTCCTCCGATGTCAATACGCCGACCTCAACGAGATTTCGCGCAACCGCCGCTATCCATCTCTCGTAGTAGGACATCGTCTCAAATGCGTCTTCACCAAGGTCCTCAAGTGCTCGACGCAATGCGTCAACACTGAATAAACCGCGAGAATTCAGAAGCACCAGGAGCGCATCTACGCGCTTCTCCCAGAGTTCATAGTCGTGCTCCGACAGGTCCAGACGACCCGCATCGAAACCACCCATATCGTGCCAGGACCGGGTTGAGATCGTGTCCGCAAGACCAGGTCCTGGTTCGGGTCCGGTTGTCGCCATCTACCTGGCAGGCGCAACGACCATGACCATCTGTCGGCCTTCCATCTCGGGAATTGCTTCAACGCGCGCAATGTCGTTCACGTCGCCCGAAACTCGTTGCAACAAGTCCGCACCAAGCTGCTGGTGATGAAGTTCCCGACCCCGAAACCGCATGGTCACCTTGACCCGGTCCCCTTCATCAATGAATTTTCGGATGCTTCTCAACTTCACGTCGTAGTCGTGGTTATCGATGTTCGGACGCAACTTGACCTCCTTGACAACAATGACACGTTGCTTCTTCTTCGCTTCTGACGCCCGTTTCTGTCTTTCGTACTTGTACTTGCCATAGTCCATGATCTTGCAGACGGGGGGTTCACTCTTGGGTTGAATCTCCACCAGGTCAAGTCCGGCCTCTTCTGCGCGCCATCGGGCATCGTCGGAATTGACGAGCCCATCGTTTTCTCCATTCTCGTTGATCAGCCGGATTACGGGATTCGTAATTTGTTCGTTAATACGCAGGCCGGTATCCCTGGTCGGCTGCGCTATGACGGGTTTGCGTGCTATGGTCTGTCCTCCTTGCAACTATGCTTCGCATGGCCTTACGGGCCAAGACATAAGCCGGAAGTGGATCATACCACCAAATTCGGCTTACCGCCCAGTGGCCCGGAGGGTTGCCACACGGGCTGGCCGTCCTCCCAGGAGAGGAACGGCCGCAACTCCGAGTTCACCAGCAAAACGGATCATCCCGCGTAGAGGCAGCCTTCTTCTCTCACATTGGACCTCGTGATCCTTGTAGCGCTCCCTGCAATGATGTAAAGGCTCTAATTGCACCCTAAATTCATGTGCATATGACAGGCGCAGATCCAATCCAGGAGTTCCAGCATGCCAACCAGTTGTGATGCCGTAATCATCGGCGCTGGCATCATCGGCTCGGCCACCGCTTTCGAACTCGCCAAGCTGGGTTACCGGACGATCAGCGTGGACAAGCTCCCGGCAGCCGGTTACGGACCGACTTCAAACTCCTGTGCCATCATCCGCGTGCACTACTCGACATTCGACGGCACTGCCTTTGCCTGGGAAGGCTACCATTACTGGCGGGATTGGGCCGAATACATAGAGACCCCGGACGAAAGAGGCCTGGCCCGCTTCCATCAGTGCGGTTGCCTGGTGATGAAGACCGACCTGAACGACCATCTCGAGAAGCACACGCGACTGTCGAAGGAACTCGCAATCCCGTTCGAGGAGTGGGATGCCAGCCAGATCAGGGAAAGGCTTCCCATCTACGACACTCGCCGGTTCGGGCCGCCCAAACGCATGGACGACGAGAGGTTTGGTGAGCCAACCGGAGGCGAACTGGCGGGCGGTGTGTTTTGGCCAACGGCAGGATACATCTCTGACCCTCAGCTTGCTACGCACAACCTGCAGCGCGCCGCAGAGGCGAAGGGTGCGCAATTCCAGTTCGGACGCAAGGTATTGGAAATTCTGAAAGAAAGCGGCCGAGTCGCTGGTGTCCGGCTCGACGACGGCGAAACGATCTCGGCTCCAGTCGTGGTCAATGTCGCGGGGCCCCACGCGGAAATCATCAACCGGATGGCGGGAGCGCTCGACGATATGACCATCCAGACCCGGGCACTTCGGCAGGAGGTCGTTCATGTCGCGGCACCGGACGGCTTCGACTTCGAGACTCACGGTTTTGTCGTTTCTGACAGCGATATCGGCTGTTACATCCGGCCCGAGACGGGAAACCAGATCCTGATCGGTAGCGAGGATCCGGAATGTGATCCGCGAGAGTTCGTCAGTCCCGATGACTACAATCACGGCTTCACCGAGCAGGGAACCACTCAGGCATATCGCTATGGACAACGCGTACCGACAATCGGAATCCCGGAACGGCTGGGTGGCGTGGTGGATCTCTACGATGCTTCTGACGACTGGATTCCGATTTACGACAAGAGCCAGGTCCCTGGTTACTACATGGCTGTGGGAACGTCAGGAAACCAGTTCAAGAATGCTCCGGTTGCCGGAAAACTCATGGCTGAGTTGATAGACCGCTGCGAAAGTGGCGAGGACCATGATCGGAATCCCTTCCGCTTTCGGCTACAGCGTATCGATCGCGGCGTGGACGCTGGCTTCTACTCTCGAAAGCGCGAGATCAACGAGGAAAGCAGCTTCTCGGTTCTGGGCTGATGGACGCGGGAGAAATCCGGTCCGGTACATCCGCTCCCGAGATACACCGCGAGCGTTCCCTCAGGCTCCGAGCCGTTCCTTTCTCCAACGCCCAGTCAGTCGAATACTGCGCAGTGAGGGCAGCGACAGAAGTACCAAGAATTCCGGCCCCATTGCGTTGACGGATGGTTCTGACCGAATCGAGCTCGGAGAAAACCAAGGCCGTGGTCAGTGCCGGGCCGTGTCCTCGAATACCGCCTCCAGCGTGGGTGCGTCGAGCACCGCGTCCAGCCACGCGTCGAGTTCGTGCACTGATGCGCTCCGGATCCGCGCCCGAACAACTGAGGGGACGTGACCGAATCTGCGCTCCAGCAACCGGTTCAGGATCGAAGCCCTTCCCCGAACCGCCCCCTCAGCGTGGCGCCTGGCTTCCCCTTCGGCGCGGCCCGTGCTGATCAGAGCTTCTGCGAGACTTCCCATGGTTGCCGCTCCTTTCGTCTCAACAGTCGCCAACAATGCGTCCAGGTCGGAGTCGAAGGTATCGAGGATATGTCGATACGTCTGCCGTTCAAATCCGGTTCCTTCGGATACCGGTTCCCGGATCCGGTAGAGAACGCGGCTCTCGCTGCAGTGCCTTTCCGAACCAGGGTCCCGGATCAAGTATTCGACTGCGGATGGGAGTATCTCTGCCCCTGGTCCCCCTGGCCGGGCGGGGAGACAATCATGCCAAGCGCCGAAAGGCGAGCAGTCCCACGTCTACCTTGTATCCGGGAAGACGGTGGCTTACGGCAGTCGACAGGTTGGATACTTGCGACGACCACGGCATTGCGCACCCGGGTAGATTTCTGCAAACCCTCTCCAAGCGTGTGTGTACGGTAGACCGGGACCGGTTCAGTGTACCAGGGCCAGCACCTCTTCCAGTGCACTACGCAGGAGAACGAGTTCCGCATCGCCACTCATCCGATGATCGGCTCCCTTCACCAGGACCATTCGGGCGTCGCTGCTCTCCAGACATTCGAGTGTTCGCAAAGCAGTTTCCACGGGAACATCACTGTCCGCGGTGCCGTGCAATAGCCGCACAGGACAGGAAACGGGGATTCCCTCATGCAGCAATCTCTGCCGCGCACCATCCTGAACAAGACGACGGGTGATCACGTATGGGGATCCATGTTCGCTTCCGATTTCAACCCGCCCGTTGGCAAGAAGATCAGCCCGCTCGTCCGACGTCAATTCCACGGATATCATCCGTTCGGTGAAATCGGGAGCCGCGGCGATTCCGACGATACCGGCCGTCTCCACCCGCCTGTGCCGGGCGAGCAGAAGAGCAATCCAACCGCCAAGCGAGGAACCGACCAGTACCTGCGGCCCGGTAGTCAGCGCATTGATTGCCACGGCCGCGTCATCCGCCCAGTCACCGACGCACCCATCCTCGAACCGTCCCGAGGACGCTCCATGCCCCGTGTAATCGAATCGAAGAAAGGTGCGCCCTGCCTCACGCGCCCAGTCATGGAGAAACTCTGCCTTGGTGCCAGTCATGTCGGAGCACAGGCCACCCAGAAAGACGATACCTGCCAATGCCTCGTTCCCGGGAGACGGTGCGACCTGAGCATAGGCCAGGCGACGGCCATCACCCGTGTTCAGATAGCGTGTTTCCGAAGTCATGGGACAATCCTCCAACACGGTCGCCAGGTGCGTGAAACCGTGTTACCACCGTTTTCTCCGACCGGCGACAATCTCCTCGGCCGATCCGCAACCTGCAGGGCCGCGCTACTTCAAGGCCGGACGACTCGTGCAGCGGCCGCCTATCCGCAATTCCACGACGCAAGCCCACGACCGGGACCCCGTTTTCCGGGGGGTGCCTCTGGGCGGGTGTCCGGTTTGTGGTCCTCTCCACGTCTCCGTTCGGGAGCAGGACCGGAACGCGGATCGACCCAAACGTCGCTATAGTCGAAACGGCCTGCCCTATCCGGTATCTGCCTCCGGCTTAACCTCGTGTGGGGGCGGGCATACGCGACATTCCTCCTTGGATGGAACTGGAACCATGACGCAGATGATTGCGCTCTCCCTCCCGGACGGCTCGATTCGGAGGTACTCTCCCCCGGTCACTGGAATGGACGTTGCCCGCGATCTCGGACCGGGTCTCGCGAAAGCGGCCCTCGCCTGCCGCATCGATGGAGAGTTGACGGACCTCTCGCTACCGATTGGCGGTGACGCCCATTTCGAGGTCGTTACCAATCGCCAGGAAGAAGCGGCACTGGAACTCTACCGCCATGACTGCGCGCATATCCTCGCTCGCGCGGTCCAGGAATTGTGGCCCGAGACCCGGGTAACCATTGGCCCTGTGATCGAAAACGGGTTCTTCTACGACTTTGATCGGGCGGAACCGTTCTCGGAAGCGGACTTTCCTGAAATCGAAGAGCGAATGCGTAAGATCATTGCCCTGGACGAGGAAATCCGCCGCGAAGTCTGGAGCCGGGAGGAGGCAATACGGCATTACCGTGCGACAGAGGAGTGCTTCAAGGTTGAACTGGTAGAGGCGATCCCGGAAGGCGAGGAAATCCGGATGTACTACCACGGCCCCTGGCTTGACCTGTGCCGGGGCCCTCATCTGGCCCGCATTGGCCAGATTCCACCGAATTGCTTCCGGCTCACGTCCGTTGCCGGGGCATACTGGCGTGGTGACAGCCGTAATCCGATGCTGCAACGCATCTATGGCACCGCGTGGCGCTCAGGCAAGGAACTCAACGCCTACCTCGAGCGACTGGAAGAAGCGAAACGACGCGATCACCGTACCCTAGGACGAAAACTGGACCTGTTCCACTTTCGGGACGAGGCTCCCGGCATGGCGTTCTGGCATCCGCACGGATGGATGATCTGGCGAGAACTTGAGGCGTACATGCGCCGTAGGCTGGATGACGCGGGATATGTCGAAGTTCGCACACCGCAGGTGGTGGATCGTACGCTGTGGGAACGCTCGGGACACTGGGAGAAGTTCAGAGAACACATGTACATCACCGAGATCGACGAGGACCAGAAGACCAAACGACGGGTGAACGCCCTGAAGCCCATGAACTGCCCCTGCCACGTCCAAATCTACAATCAGGGTCTGCGTTCATGGCGGGATCTGCCGCTCCGCATGGCTGAATTCGGCTCCTGTCATCGCTTCGAGCCGTCCGGAGCAATGCACGGACTGATGCGAGTCCGGAGCTTCACCCAGGATGATGCGCACATATTCTGCACGCCAGAGCAGATCGCTTCGGAGACAGAGAAATTCATCGACCTGCTGTCCTCGATCTACGCGGATCTGGGATTTCCGAACTTCACCATCAAGTTTGCGGATCGACCACCCGAACGCACCGGAACTGATGAAGTCTGGGACCAGGCGGAACGAGCATTGCGGGACGCCACGGAAGCTGCCGGACACGGTTTTGTCGAGAATCCTGGCGAAGGCGCCTTTTACGGGCCGAAGCTCGAGTTCGTACTCACGGATGCGATTGGCCGCGATTGGCAATGCGGAACGTTGCAGGTGGATTTCGTCCTCCCGGATCGCCTCGAAGCAGATTATGTTGCCGTCGACGGAAGCAAGCAGCGTGCAGTCATGTTGCATCGCGCAATTCTTGGTTCCTTCGAGCGGTTCATCGGAATACTCATCGAGAACCACGCAGGACGGATGCCGCTATGGCTGGCGCCGAAACAGATTGTGGTCGCAACCATCGTATCCGATGCCGACGAGTATGCAGAGCAGGTGGTCGAAGCCTGTGCACGGAACGGGCTTCGCGTCTCGGCCGACCTGCGAAACGAGAAGATCAACTACAAGGTACGGGGGCACTCGGAACAAATGGTGCCGATAATCCTTGTCGTCGGACGCAGGGAGATGGCAGACCGCACCGTCGCCTTGCGCCGTCTGGGCCAGCGGCGGAACGATGTTGTATCGCTCGATTCAGCAATTGCCGCGCTGGTACAGGAGGCGGCACCACCGGATCTGGCGCGCAAGTGAACCGGTACCATAACGGGACTACCTCCCCGCCGCGCATAGCGAGACAAATGCCTACGTTGCTGCGTAAACACGCAAGCAGGTGAACCGGAAACAGTCTTGCGCTGCGGGTTCTGGTGTACCCGCCGTCGAGGTTTCCCACCCGGTAACCGGCTGGGCAGCCGCAGCCCCGGAAAGCAGTTCTTGGATGCGCTGTCGGTGGTACGATCCGTTCATCCTCGGCCCGAACAGAGTCGATATCAACCCCGAAATGTGCCGTGATGTGGTGCATTGCAGACCCGACAACCGCGTGTGCCGCGATCTATCCAGATGAGGACTGCGTCTGCCTCCGGTCTCTGGCCACATGCCTTTGCCGTGCATAGAATTGCACGAGGGCGGTTGCGGTCTTCTCAGGTTCCTCCTCCGGGAGGAAATGGCCACATGGCAGGGCGGCACCCTGAACCGAGTGTGCATATCGCCGCCAGATGGTGATCACGTCGTAGAGTTCCCCGATAACGCCCCTCGCCCCCCAGAGAGCAAGCACTGGCATCGTCAGCCTTGTCCCACCGTCCATGGTGTCATGCTCCAGATCAATCGTGGCAGCGGCCCGATAGTCTTCGCATGTTGCGGCAATGCAATCAGGGCTTCGGAAGCACCGCAAGTATTCTGCCAGCGCCTCGCTGGAGAAGGCGTCGGACCCCGTCCGGCTCCAGGCGCCAATCTTGGTGCGCAAGTAGAAGTCGGGGTCGGCACCGATCAACCGTTCCGGAAGAGGAGCAGGCTGAATCAGAAAAAACCAATGGTAATAGCGTGTTGCAAAGAGGCGCTCAGCCCGTTCGTACATATGCTCCGTGGGTACGATGTCCAGAACGGCGAGTGCTTCGACCCGATCAGGATAGTCTCGGGCCATCCGGTGTCCCACCCGGGCACCCCGATCATGGCCAGCGATCGCAAATTGCTCCTGGCCCAGATACCGCATCAGTTCGGCCTGGTCGTTGCCCATCGCACGCTTCGAATATGTCGCATGCCCGTCGTCAGACTTTGGCTTGTCGGAATCGCCGTATCCGCGCAAATCGCTGGCCACAACGCTGAAACCGGATTCGACCAGCGTTGGTGCCACCTTGTGCCAACATGCATGTGTTTGCGGGTAACCGTGCAGGAGCAGGATTGCCGGTCCCTTTCCGGCAGTCCGGACACGCAGACAAATTCCTCCGGACAACTGCACGCGCTGGTCGGTGAATCCGTCGAACATTGGAAGGCCGCTCCCGCTTCCGAATGACTGGTGACGATCATCAGCATAGCAGACCCGCAAGCCCTCTCAGAACCCAGGCTACGGTCCCGGACGAACGCTAGTGGTCTGCCGAATTTGCCGGCGGGCGAGACCCGGTGTCCGGGCGCAGGTCCGATTCGCCCAACCTGGACCGTCCTCCAATTCTGCATGACAGCCAGCCTCGTGCCGGCAGAAACACGTTGACGTGAACGGCCCAAGACCGGACCGGGAAATGCCGTGCCGTCCCGCGTGCCTGACAGGCGACCGACACAGGCGACTGCTGGCACAGGAGAACCGGTATACCGGCCGAAAACTCTCTTGTTATACTGTCCCGACACGAGAGAGTTCCGAGTCTATTCGTGGAGTCTGGATCATGACCGAAGACGCTATTGCCATCCCGGTACCCGAGTCGGTGCAGGCCGCCGCCCACGCCGACGCTGCACGTTATCAACAGATGTACGAGCGTTCACTTCGAGACCCCGATGGCTTCTGGGAAGAGCAGGCCAGGGCGATCGACTGGATCCGCCCACCATCGGAGATTAGCAGTGCGACGTTTGCCTATCCTGACGTATCCATCAAATGGTTCGAAGATGGCGTTCTCAATGTCTGCTCCAACTGTGTCGACCGACATCTGGAGACACGCGGAGATCAGACCGCCTTCATCTGGGAACGGGACGAGCCCGGACAGTCCGAGCGTATCTCATACAGGGAACTGCACGATCACGTCTGCCGCATGTCGAATGTGCTGAAGTCACTTGGCATCTCCAAGGGCGATCGAGTCGTTCTCTACATGCCGATGATCCCCGAAGCCGCGTACACTATGCTCGCATGCGCCCGTATCGGAGCGGTACATTCGGTCGTGTTCGGTGGATTCTCGCCCGATGCGCTTGCCAACCGTGTCGAAGACAGCGGAGCCAGGCTTGTTGTCACCGCAAATGAGGGAGTCAGAGGCGGGCGTCGTGTTCCCCTCAAGGGCAATACGGACGCTGCCCTTCAGGGAAAGGACGGCGTTCAGGTTCTGGTCGTACGCTGCACGGATTCCCAAGTCCCCATGCAGGCCGGTCGTGATCACGCCTACGAGGATCTCGCGGCCGAGGCGAGCAGTGAATGCCCAGCGGAACCAATGAATGCGGAGGATCCACTATTCATTCTCTACACGTCGGGCTCGACCGGCAAGCCGAAGGGAGTTCTCCACACGACAGGAGGGTATATTCTCTACGCATCGATCACCCACCGTTACGTCTTCGACTACCAGGAGGGAGAAATCTATTGGTGCACGGCTGACGTCGGTTGGGTTACCGGGCACAGCTACATTGTGTACGGACCGCTCGCGAATGGCGCTACAAGCCTGATCTTCGAAGGCGTGCCCACATATCCGACTCCTTCCCGTTTCTGGGAGGTCTGTCAGGAGCATGACGTAAGCGTGTTCTACACGGCACCCACGGCACTACGGGCTCTGATGGGTCTCGGCGACTCCCATGTGGAGAAATGCGATCTCTCGTCGCTCCGGATTCTTGGGACAGTTGGGGAGCCAATCAATCCTGAGGCCTGGAACTGGTACCACCGGGTGGTTGGTCAGGGCAGATGTCCGATCGTGGACACATGGTGGCAAACGGAAACAGGCGGCATCCTGATCACGCCGCTGCCGGGTGCTACACCTCTGAAGCCCGGTTCGGCCACTCGCCCATTCTTCGGAATTGAACCCGCCATCGTCGACAGCGACGGCCGGGAGGTCACGAGCACAAGCGCGGAGGGATCCCTGGTCATCAAGCGTTCCTGGCCGGGCCAGATGCGGACCGTGTTTGGTGACCACAGGCGGTTTGTGCAGACCTACTTCGAGACATACAAGGGCTACTATTTCACCGGCGATGGCGCCCGGCGAGATTCGGACGGCTACTACTGGATCACGGGTCGAGTTGATGACGTCTTGAACATCTCAGGGCATCGCATGGGAACCGCAGAGATCGAATCTGCTCTTGTCGCTCACCCTTCTGTGGCGGAAGCGGCGGTCGTGGGCTTCCCGCACGACATCAAGGGCCAAGGTATCTACTGTTTCGTTACTCTGATGGCTGGCGCGGAGGCATCCGACGCGTTGCGACGCGAACTCGTGCTCTGGGTACGCAAGGAGATTGGTCCCTTTGCCGGTCCGGACCAAATTCAGTTCGCTCCCGGCCTGCCGAAGACGCGGTCCGGCAAGATCATGCGCCGTATTCTGCGGAAGATTGCGGAGAACGAGTTCGGCAGCTTGGGAGATACCTCTACCCTGGCGGAACCGGGCGTGGTTGATGACCTGATTGCCAACCGACGGGTCACCTGACGGGGGTCCCTTGATGCCGCAGTGCACCAGGGCACTGCGGGCGGACAGTTGGTTCAACCCTTCAATGCGTTGACTTGCGCACTGAGCCGCGAAATTTTCCGGCTCGCCGTCTTCCTGTGGATGACCTGTCGTTGCCCTGCCCGGGCGAGTTCCGATTCCGCATTTCGAAGCGCCATGGTCGCGGCTTCGACGTCACCGGAGGCCACCGCCTCCTCCACCTTGCGAACGCTCGTGCGAGCACGTGAGCGCCAAGTCTTGTTGCGCTCGGTTCTCTTGATCGTCTGCCGCGCCCGCTTGCGCGCAGATAGGATATTTGCCATTCCGCTTACCTTGCATGTGTAGGAGGAAGCCACTTCTCCGACCGAAACATCTCTTAAACCGAATACCGGCATTCGTCAAGCCGCCAGACCACCAGGCTCCGGGATTCGCGCCTCGTAACCGCATGCGCCGGCAAACATGATCCGCAGAGGAATCCCGCCTCGACATGCAGCAACGTATCATGAACGCTGAGGCATCCTTCACAAACCTGCGCCGTGGCCGTACAGGAGACAAGTCCCAATGAAAAAATGCCTACTCATCGTCGCCCACAAACCGTCTCCCAATACGGAGACGCTGTTTGAAGCTGCGCGCCGGGGCGCTCGTGTCGGTGCAGACAACGGCCTCGAGGTACGCGCACTCCGGCCTTTCGACGCCACACCCGAAGACGTCCGCGCCTCGCAGGGCATTATCCTTGGAACAACTGAGAATCTCGGCTACATGAGCGGTGCTCTCAAGGATTTCTTCGACCGAATCTACTATCCGTGTCTTGAGCATACGCAGGGACTCCCGTACGCTCTGTACATCCGGGCCGGTCATGATGGCACTGGCACCCGACGGGCGGTGGAATCCATTGCGACCGGCCTGAGATGGCGCGCAGTCCAAGAGCCGTTGCTCATGCGCGGCAAGTGGAACCCCGCCTTTGAATTACAATGTGAGGAATTCGGAATGTACGTTGCAGCCGGTATTGAAGCTGGAATTTTCTGAGATGGAATTGCTGCGCCATTCGACTTCCTCCTCCGAAACGTGTTGGCGCTAGAATCCCGGGCTGGCCCCGTCGAACCCGGTGCCTTCCCACACGCGGCTCATCCTGGCGCGAATCGCCGGGATCCGCCTGCAGGCGGTGCGCCGGCCGCACCAAGAAACACTCTGGAACCGACTCGCGTGGACATAGAGCGCATCCGCAACTTCTCGATCATTGCCCATATCGACCATGGCAAGTCAACACTGGCCGACCGGCTGATCGAACGCGCAGGTAGCCTGCAGGCACGCGAGATGCGCGCGCAGGTTCTCGACTCCATGGAACTCGAGCGCGAACGCGGAATTACCATCAAGGCTGCCACGGTCCGCCTTCCCTACCGGAGCAAGGACGGAAAAGAGTTTGTTCTCAACCTGATTGATACACCCGGCCATGTCGATTTCAGTTACGAGGTTTCGCGATCCATGCGAGCGGTGGAGGGTTCCCTCCTGGTCGTGGATGCAAGCCAGGGCGTAGAAGCGCAGACTCTTGCCAACGCTTACCTTGCCGTCGACGCCGGACATGAGATCATCCCGGTGCTGAACAAGATCGACCTGCCGGCTGCCGATACCGACCGGGTGTCCGAGGAAATCGAGGAAATGGTTGGCGTGGATGCAACCGACGCAGTCCACATTTCGGCGAAGACCGGCCTAGGCGTCGACCAATTACTTGATGCCGTCATTGAGCGGATTCCTCCCCCAGTAGGGAAGCGCGACGAACCCCTGAGAGCACTGCTGGTGGACAGCTGGTACGACGCCTATCTCGGCGTTGTGGTCCTGGTCCGAATCCTTGACGGAGTTCTCCGAAAGGGGATGCAGGTGCTGCTCTGCTCGACTGGCACACGGCACCATCTGGATCGAGTCGGAGTATTCAGCCCGAAGGTCCAATTGACCGACTGTCTTGGCCCCGGCGAAATCGGGTTCTTTACAGCGTCCATCAAGACCGTTGCGGCCACCCGCGTCGGCGACACCATCACGGAGCCCCGGCGGCCCTGCAAGAAGCCACTACCCGGGTTCCGTCCCGCGCAACCTGTGGTCTTCTGCGGCCTGTACCCCATGGACGGTGAAGCATTTGGCAGTCTTCGCGATGCGGTCGAAAAGCTCGCACTGAATGACTCCAGTTTCGCCCATGAGCAGGAGTCCTCGGCCGGACTCGGAATGGGGTTTCGCTGCGGATTCCTGGGACTGCTGCACCTTGAGATTGTCCGTGAACGGCTAGAACGCGAGTACGGGGTTGACTTGGTAGCCACTGCGCCCTCGGTAATCTACCGGGTGGCGACGACCGACGGCGAGACTGTGGAAGTACACAATCCGGTCGAACTACCGCCACCCGAGCATCGGCACCAGATCCATGAGCCCTGGATCCGTGCGACGATCATCTCGCCGCCGGGGTTCCTCGGCGAAATCCTGGGCCTGTGTCTGGAACGCCGCGGAATTCAGCGTGAACTGTCCTATTCCGGGGCCCGGGCAATCCTCACTTTCGACCTGCCTCTTAACGAAGTCGTGCTCGACTTCTACGACCGGTTGAAGTCTGTGACCCGCGGATATGCAAGTTTTGACTACCAGTTCCTCGAACACCGAGAGGGAGACCTGGTGGCAATGGACATCCTCGTCAACGGAGAGTCGGTAGACGCACTGGCGAGCATCGTGCACCGGTCCCAAGCCGAGCGACGAGGGAGGGCAGCCTGCGAAAAGCTCAAGGACCTCATTCCCCGGCAATTGTTCCGGATCCCGATTCAGGCCGCGATCGGTGGCCGCATTCTCGCCCGCGAAACTGTGCCGGCAATGCGCAAGGATGTGACCGCGAAGTGCTACGGCGGCGACGTCACACGGAAACGCAAGCTTCTCGACAAGCAGAAGAAGGGAAAGAAGCGAATGCGTCAGATCGGACGAGTGGAGATTCCCAAGGAAGCCTTCGTACAAGCGCTGCGGATTGACAGCTGACCGGAAGTCGACAGATCCGGCGGTTCCCATCACCGACGACCATATCGCAACCGAGAATTCCCGACTGATGCGAGACCAACTTCCAACGCACGACCGACCGGAAGTCCATGCCATTCTGGGGCCCACAAACACGGGAAAGACTCATCTGGCGATCGAACGCATGCTTCGGCATCGCTCGGGCGTCATCGGCCTTCCGCTCCGTCTTCTTGCTCGCGAAGTGTACGAGCGCATATCTGCCCGGCGAGGTCCTGACGCTGTCGCGCTGATCACCGGAGAGGAGAAGATTTCGCCAGCCAACGCCCGCTACCAGGTGTGCACTACGGAAGCCATGTCATCGTCGCCGGGCACCGACTTCGTTGCGGTCGACGAAATACAAGTCGCTGCGGACCCAGAGCGCGGACATGTATTTACCGACCGACTGCTGCGCGCACGCGGGTATCGGGAAACACTCTTTCTCGGTTCGGCCAGCATGTCGAACCGCATCCGGCAGCTGGTCCCAGAAGCGCGGATCAGCGGACGCAATCGTTTCTCGACGCTTTCCTACGGTGGACGGATGCGCCTGGAGGCGCTCCCCCCTCGAGCCGCCATCGTCGCCTTCTCTGCTGCTGACGTATACGAAATCGCCTCACTTGTTCGTCGACGGCGTGGCGGGGCCGCGGTGGTCCTCGGAGCGCTCAGCCCCCAAACCCGGAACGCTCAGGTCGAGCTCTTCCAGTCCGGAGAGGTAGATACCATCGTCGCGACGGATGCCATTGGCATGGGCCTCAATCTTGACATTGATATGGTCGCATTTACCCGCCTGTCCAAGTTCGACGGTGAAAGGGTACGCAGGCTCCGGCCGGAGGAGGTTGGACAAATCGCGGGACGGGCGGGGCGGCACCGCCGTCCGGG
The DNA here is from genome assembly GCA_964590405.1 of uncultured Rhodobacterales bacterium. Lineage (GTDB taxonomy): Bacteria > Pseudomonadota > Alphaproteobacteria > Rhodobacterales > CAZPXZ01 > CAZPXZ01. The sequence continues at coordinate 14,969 of CAZPXZ010000014.1, forward strand.
CTCATTCGCTGTCGCCGACTGGGAGGAAGAACTGCAACCCGCGATCGCACGCGCTGTCGAGGAGCAGCAGTTTCCCTCAATTCCCGTCCTGCGTTGGCGGAACTCGGAACTCGATTTTGCCAACCTACACGGACTCCTTGACAGCTTGCAGGCACGCCCTCCACGTTCTGGCCTGGTGCGGCCGAGAGAAGGCAGCGACCTGCGGGCACTGCAAATCCTCGCCAACGACCGTTCCGTCCTCCAGCATGCCAATGGCCCGGAGGCCGTGAAACTCCTGTGGAACGCGTGCAGGATCCCCGATTACCCATCCATCGCGGCAGAGCGCCATGCGGCACTGGTGCGTGATATCTTCTTTGCCCTTGCCTCGTCGCGCGGTGCCCTCACGGATGACTGGATGTCCGGAGCGCTTGCCCGCATCAATACTCGCTCTGATGACATTGACGCGCTGGCGATCAGCCTGGAGAACGCCCGCACCTGCCAGTACATAGCGAACCAAGCTGACTGGTTGCCAGACCCCAACCACTGGCGCGAACGGACGCGGGCAGTGGAAGACCAGATCTCCGACAGTCTCCACCGCCGCCTGGTGGACCTCTTCGTTGACGCGAGGGCCACCAAAATTGCAAGATTGGCCAGACAGGGGAGGAAGCCCGTGGCAAGTGTAGAAGACAACGGTGCCGTGGCCGTGGAAGGCGCCATCATCGGGCGGCTTGACGGATTCCAATTTCGACCAGAGCGGAGTTCCGGAATCCCGCCCACCGAAGCCGAGGCCCGTGCCGCAAATGATGCTGCTCAAGACGCATTGTCTGCGCGGATCCAGGCGTTCCTGTCGGCCGACGGATCTGCTATCGAGGTGAAACATCGAAGCCTTCTGTGGCGCGGAGAGTCGGTTGCCGTCCTCTCCCGCGGTGACGACGCGTTGCGCCCCCAGGTCCAGGCTGTCATGGCAGATATTGCCGGGCCCGAGGACCGGAAGCGCGTACAATTGCGGTTACAGAATCACCTGGATGCGATGCTGCGACGTGAACTAGCTCCGCTCTTCGCTCTTCGTGGAGACGAGACGCTGACACCGGCCGCGAGGGGGATTGCCTATCGCATTACAGAGATGCTCGGGATTCTGCCACGCAGTACAGTGATGCAGGAAATCCGGGCACTTCCACAAGAAGAACGTAAGCTTCTCCGAGCACATGGCGTCCGTTTCGGAAGTCGCTACGTATTTGTACCAGCTCTTCTTAAGCCAGCGCCAACCCGCCTGAGACACTCATTGTGGTACCTCGCAACGGATCCGGCATCACTACCGGAACCGCCCACCCCGGGCTTGGTGAACATTCCTGCCGACCCAGAGTGGCCAGGCGAGTACCTCCGCATATGTGGCTTCCACCGTTGCGGAGCGCGCGCCGTTCGCATCGACATGGTAGAGCGGCTTCTCGACCTTATCCGGCAGGCTGAGAAGCTGGAGGAATGGTTCGCCGGAACCCTGGACATGCTCTCCATCACTGGCAGTTCATTGGAGGACCTACGCGAAATCATGAGCGGTCTCGGCTATGAGTCGGAGCCGATACCCTCCGAGCCGGCCCCGGACCGTGAGGAACCGTTGGCCACCGACGCAGAGGTCGAACCGGCGCCTTCTGGATCGTCAATCGATACTGCCGTTCCAAACGAAGAGTCGGCGTCGGGCACAGGGGCGGACCCCGTGCCAGTACCTGCTTTCGCAGATTCGGCCGGAGACGCACGGGAATCCCGTGGGGATGGCTCGGACGATTCGGAAAGCACGGCTCCAGCCACGGGCTATCGCTTCAGACGCAAGCCCAGGCGAAAACCGGAAAATCGGCGCCGGCCCGGCAAAGCCTTCCGCGCTGGAGGGCGTGAACCGGGACGGAAGCGAGCACAGTCCGGTAACCGAACCACGGAAGCCAAGCACAGGAAAAAGGCTGCGGAAAAGGAGTCACGAAAACGGAGAGTACCGGACAAACACCAGAGAACACAGGAAGACACGCCTGGCATTGACCCGAACTCGCCCTTTGCCGTGCTCGCCAATCTGAAATTCAACGGGGACCGGGACACATCCGTCGAATAGGCTGGCGTTCAGCGGAATGCAATGTCCTCTACGCGCATGTATGCCTGCCTCGCGCCCTTGTAATCATCGAGGCCGATCTCCCCCATTGCGTCGATCAGATCGCCGCGCCGAACCCGGCGAAGTGCCTCGCCCAACGGAGCGCCGGCGACGCCGAAGGCCATCGCCTTTACAGTGGCTCCGGACTCGTCCGCGAGGTGCAGCATGTAGTGGGCTTCTCGCAGCAAGCGCGGTTCGTACCGCAACCTGACGCCACCTAGAACAAACCGTGGCCTTGGTGCTCCACGGCCGAAGGGCCCGGCCCGCTCCAGAAGGTCATGAAGGGCGGCCGTGATCCCCCGCGGACCGACCACACCGACCACGTTGGTCCTTGAACATGCATCGGCGCCAGAAAGCCGCAAGTCTTCTTCCAGTAGTGCTCCGACCCGTTCCATGGCGGCATCCAGCTGCACTTCGTCCGCCTCAACACCAACCGCACCACGATGTCCGCCTCCTCGTATCAGGAGGCTCTCAGAGCGAACCTGCCGAACCGCGGCTCCCAAGTCCAGATCGCCGAAGGTCCTGCCGGACCCCTTGAATGCCCTGCCATTTCTGGCAAGTACGATGACCGGTCGACGCAATCGATCCGCCAACCGTCCGGCTGCAATTCCGACTACTCCTGGATGCCAGCCATCGTCTTCGGGGATCTCCCCCTCTTCCGCGAACCATGCAAAGTGATCTGATTCGCCACTGCGGCAGCGAGATGCTTCGACGTCGGCAAGTACCCGCTCCTGCGCCTTGCGACGAACGATATTGAATGCACTGCATTCTCCGGCAAGTTTGCGAGCCTCCGTGTCACCACTGGCGAGGAGTAGGCGGACAGGAAGTTCCGGGTCGCGGGATTCTGCGCCGATTCTGCCGGGTGCATTCAGTTGCGGACCAAGACTCCATCCGAGATGATGCTCCGAAATGGACCCGGCAACGCGCGTTCCTTCGAGCAGTGCCCGGAGTCCCGTGCGACTATGCTTGCGCATTTCCCGCAGACCCGATCGAACCAGGGCACGGTTAATTCCGTCAAGTGGAACCGCGTCCGCGACGGTTGCCAGAGCAACCAAGTCCAGCCAACCCACCAATCGGGGCTCCTGAATCCCTGCAGAATCGTACCAGCCGGATGTTCGAAGTTCCCGTGCCGTCGCAACCATCAACATGAAGACCACGCCTGCAGCGCAGAGGCACTCGAGTCCACTCTCGTCATCAACCCGGTTGGGATTGACGAACAGGAATTCCCGTGCGTCCGGCACCTCGCAGGCATGGTGGTCCGCCACGATCACTTCAGCGCCATTTTCCAGCGCCGCCTTGATACCGTCCGTTGCCTCAAGCGAACTCCCGCTATCGACGATGATGACCAAGTCATGTTTTGCCCCCAGTTCGGAGAGAAGGGACGAATTCGGACCGTACCCGTTGAGCATTCTGTGTGGGATCTGCCAGGACGCCGTGCAACCGAGTACCTCCAGCCATCCTGCCAGCAGCGCTACACTGCACGCTCCATCGACGTCATAGTCCCCGTAGACCGCGACCGATTCTCCGTCTCGCACGGCGCGCGCCAAACGCTCCGAGGCGGCTGGCATGTCGGCGAGAAATGCAGGGTCCGGCATAAGTCGATCCAGCCGGGGATTGAGAAATCCCGGTACTTCCTCGACGGAGACTCCCCGCACAGCGAGTACACGGCCCATGAGTTCGGGTAGCCCATGGCGGCGGGAGATTGCCGAGGCCAACTTCTCCTTTTCTCCGCCTGGAAACTCCCAGACGCCACCGGTGGCAGATTCGATCCTGTTCATGCCGATTCCCGGATTTGAGACCGAATGCGACGAGCGGATCCGGTGTGCGAATTCAGCAGCAGCGTCTCGACGGACACCATTCCGCCAATCCTTCGGGCTCCGACCAGCAGTGAGCCGTCAGTTACTCCGGTCGCTGCAAAAATCACGTCATCTGCAACAAGTTCCTGAAGGGTGTAGCGCCGGTCCAAATCATCAATTCCGGCACTCCTGGCACGATGGACCTCGTCGTCATTAGCGAACAGCAGCCGCCCTTGGAACTGTCCCCCCATGCAGCGCAACGCTGCTGCCGCAAGTACTCCTTCCGGTGCCCCGCCAATGCCAATGTACATGTCGATACCAGTGTGCTCCGGCTGTGCAGCGTGCATGACGGCCGCAACATCACCATCAGTGATGAAGCGGACAGATGCACCTACATCCCGCAGTTGAGCGACAATCGCATCGTGTCGGGGCCGTTCCAGCACGCATACGCTGATCGCTTCCGGCTCCACTCCCTTGGCCTGGGCGAGGCCGCGCACATTGTCGGCCGGTTGCGCATCCAGGTCCACGACATCGGCAGGAACACCGGGTCCGACTGCAATCTTCATCATGTAGACATCGGGCGCATGCAGCAATGAACCACGCGGTCCCATCGCAATTACTGACAGCGCATTGGGTAGGGACTTGGCGCACAGCGTCGTGCCCTCGAGTGGATCCAGGGCGATGTCCACCTTTACACCCGACCGGCTGCCTACCTCCTCGCCGATATACAGCATGGGAGCCTTGTCCCTTTCGCCTTCGCCGATGACCACCCGCCCCGAAATGTCCAGGCGATTCAATTCCCGTCGCATCGCTTCGACCGCGGCCAGGTCTGCCGCTCGTTCATCGCCTCGACCAACGAGGTCCGAAGCTGCAACCGCCGCCGCCTCACTTGCCTGGGCAAGACCAAGGGACAGCATCCATCCGGTGTACATTCGCTGGTCCCCACTTGCCCTTCCGCCCGCTGCTGTCTTCTCCGGCGACGACCGGGGTTCAGTCGATGGATCGGTTCCCTTCCGCATCCCGGCCTCCAGTCCCTTGCGCGCCAGGCGATCTGCTTCCTCATTACCCTGATCCCCCGCATGTCCGCGCACCCACCGCCATTTCACGTTCCGTGACTCGTTGACTGTGTCAAGACGCTGCCAGAGATCCCTGTTCTTCACCGCCGCGCCGCCAGCCGTTCGCCAACCGTTGTGTCGCCAGCGCCTGATCCAGGAGGTGATACCGTTCCTGAGATATTCTGAGTCTGTCCGGAGCGTCACCAGTGAACCGTGAGGCAGGGATTCGAGCGCCTCGACCGCGGCAGTCAACTCCATACGGTTGTTAGTTGTACGCGTCTCGCCACCACAAGAGGTTCGACGTCCCTCTGACGACTGAACCACGTACCCCCAGCCACCAGGTCCGGGATTGCCCCGGCAGGCCCCGTCCGTGTAAACAAGAAACGACTGCTTCAATATGTCACCTCTGCAAGTGCCGACCGCTACCCGCCAACTGACCGCCTCTGACGGGCGCAGTATTGCATGTTTGTCGCTCCGGAATGAGTCCTGAATTGCTCCCGCCAGGGAAAACAGCGATCCTCGGTCACCCCACATCTCCTTATGTCCACTTCCAATTCTAGAGCTGGCCAACCGGCATACCGAGACCGCGATCACTATCTCCATCCCCACGTACAGGCTCGATTCGGAGGTGCAGAACATCGATTCGCGGTTCAAGGCAGCCCGTACAATGGGTCGTGTGACCGTGCCGGACGCCAGACGGTCCACTCATCGGAATATTGCTGTTCTACTTCGCTGGGGCCACCTGCCGTGCCGAGCAGAGTCGATGTGACGAGTCTTCCGCCCATGCAATCTACGTGCTGCGGAAGCCGCAAGGTCGCCAGGCGCCGTCCCCACCTCTGCCGTTTCACCCAAGAGGAGCTCAGGTTTCGACCCAGCGAGGTCCTGGCTTCCCTCTCGCCCAAGTCTTGCTCAAGTCCTGGTGCTCCGCGACGGTCGACTCGATCCGAAACCGCCTCCGGAACACGGGTTCCGCGGTGCAAGCAGTCCTGCGGCTTCCCGGTCGGTAAGACCGCGAAGAAGCGAATGCCGCCACTCGCAGCATTTCAGAACGCCGAAGAAGAATCCCCAACCCAATTCGGCGATATCCCTGTTCAGGTCCTGCGTGCTCCTACCTGCGCCGGCCGTGTTGTGGATCTCCTGCGCTTCCACCGGGATACACCAAGAGGACTGCGCCACACGGTCGGCAGGACGGCGAAGTTCCTGTCGTCCGGTCTCCAAGACACCTCCCGATACCCATGCAGGCACTGCCTTGCCGATTGCCGCGATTCCTTGAACCCGCCTGCTTGGAAATGCCGCGCGTTGCTTCCAGCGGATCCGGCTTACACAATCTCGGCCCAGGACTTACAAAGGGCTCGTGTTCCACCAACGCGTTAGCATCCTGACGAGCGGTCCTTGCCGCGTGCCGCAGGCAGGGCTATGAGTTACGCGGAGGCTGGCGCGGACGGACATCTCGCCAACCCGGTCAGGTCCGGAAGGAAGCAGCCGCAACGAGCAACTGTCCGGGTCGCCTGCCAGCCTCGCTCAACATGGACCGCGATTGTACACGATGGCAGAAGAAGTCCCGACGCAGCGTCCAGAACCAGGCCTTACAGGCGCATATGAGGTTCTCGCCCGCAAGCACCGGCCGATAAACTTCGACGCACTGATCGGCCAGGAAGGCTTGGTTCGAACGCTGCGCAACGCGTTCAGATCGGACAGGATCGCTCATGCCTTTATCCTGACGGGGATTCGGGGTGTGGGTAAGACCACAACAGCGAGAATCATCGCGCGAGCGCTGAACTGCACCGGGCCGGAGTCAGAGGGAAAACCTGCCTTCAATCCGTGCGGACTCTGCCAGTCCTGCGTGAGCATCAGCGAATCGCGTCACATTGATGTCGTGGAAATCGATGCCGCTTCCCATACCGGCGTCGACAATGCACGTGAACTGATCGGCGAAGCGCGACACAGTCCGGCACTGGGCCGGTATCGTGTCTTCATCATCGATGAAGTCCACATGCTCTCGCGGAACGCATTCAACGCACTTCTCAAGACACTGGAGGAACCGCCACCGCACGCAAAGTTCATCATGGCCACAACCGAGATCCGAAAGGTGCCCACCACGGTTTTGAGCCGCTGCCAGCGCTTTGATCTCAGGCGGGTCGAGAGCGACCTCATGATGCGTCACATCCAGTCGATCGCCGAGGCCGAAGGCGCGCGCCTGGATGATGGTGGACTCGCACTGATCGCCCGCGCAGCCGAGGGATCCGTTCGAGATGCAATCTCCCTGCTTGATCAGGCGATCGCGCACAGGACCGGAACCCGTGAAATCACTGCGGAAAGCGTTCGCGACATGCTTGGGCTGGCGGACCATGCCAGAATTCTGGATCTGTTCGAAAAGACAGCACGGGGCGACGCGGCGAGTGCGCTAACCGAATTGGCATCCCTGTATCGCGACGGAGCGGAACCGCTGAACATCATGGAATCGTTGGCGGAAACCTGCCATTTCGTGTCGGTACTACGCGTAGCGCCGAAACTCGCCGACGATCCCGCCTTGTCTCCGGAGGAAAGAAAACGAGGTGTTGAATTTGCCGGGCGACTCACACCTCCTACCCTTGTCCGTTTCTGGCAGATCCTCGAGAACGCGATGCAGGAAGTCCGCCGTTCGGAAAAGCCACGCCTGGCCGCAGACATGGCCGTGTTGCGTCTGGCCTACGCCTCTACACTTCCGACGCCGTCTGAACTCGTCGCCCGAATAGAGGGAAAGGATCCGGCTTCCTCGCCCCCGTCGGAACGGCGTACCGGGTCTGGCGAGACATCGATTTCTGCCGCAGACAAATCCAGTCCGGCTACGATTCGCTCCGCCGCGGACCTTGCTGCGCTCGCCCGTAGCCGAGGAGACCACCAGATCCTGAGGCATATCGAGATAGACCTCCGACCGGTTTCCTTTGAACAATGCCGCATTCAGTTCCAGCCAGGCCCTACGGCCCCACGGATGTTCGCCCGCGACCTCCGGCAATTCCTCCGTCAGGCAACAGGCGTAGACTGGACAGTGGAGACAGTGGAGTCTGGTGGAGGTGCAACCCTTCAGGACTTGGCGAAAGAGGAAAGAGCCGAACTCGAAGCCAAAGTGCTTCGGCACCCGAAATTCCTGGAGATGCAACGCGTACTTGACGGTGCCCCGCTGGCAGATTTCTACTCCGATTCGGAATCCGGCCAAAGCTCCGCCTGACGTAGTCCGAATCATGCGGTACGCCATGCGCGCACACGGAGATCATCGATTCCACCCCTGGTCTTCAACCGAAACCACTGCTTCATGCGCCTTCGCAATTCGCGGGAACGGCTTTCGATGAACACCGGCAACCAGCAACATCGTGCAACGAACGCCGTTCTGGCCTCAGTTGACGCATCCGATGAAATCGAACAGTTCATCAGCCTGTTGGCGAAACTCCCGGGGCTTGGCCCACGCTCAGCACGCAGGGCGGCACTCCACCTGCTCAACCGCCGGTCGACTTTGTTGGAACCCCTCGCGGCCAGCATGCGGCGAATGGCGGACTCGATAGGGAATTGCTCAGTTTGCGGAAATTTCGCCACTGCGGAGCACTGTGATATCTGTCTGGACCCTAATCGAGACCAAGGCCAGATCTGCGTGGTGGAGAGCGTGGCGGATCTCTGGGCATTGGAGCGGGCTGGCGCGTTCCGCGGCCGCTACCACGTTCTGGGGGGCTCCTTGTCTGCTGTTGGCAACGTCAGACCGGAAGATCTGCGGATACCGGAACTCACCCGACGGTCAAGATGCGGAACAACCGAGATCGTACTTGCACTGAATGCCACATTCGACGGTCAGGCGACCGCGCACTACATCTCGAACGCCTTGCGGGAGTCCGGCGTACGAACCACACGAATCGGATTTGGCGTCCCCGTCGGGGGCGAACTGAATTACCTCGATCCGGATACAATCGCGGCTGCATTCAGAGGTCGCGCGGAAACCTGACTTCCAGTCTCCTATTCCAGCACCGGAATACTGAAATCGGCGCCCGCCCGAATTCCGGTTGGCCAGCGGGATGTCACCGTCTTGGTCCGAGTCCAGAACCGGAACGAATCCGGACCATGCTGGTTCAAGTCCCCGAACATGGAAACCTTCCAGCCGCCAAACGTGTAGTACGCGAGCGGAACCGGAATCGGTACGTTGACGCCCACCATGCCGATATTGACGCGGGACGCAAAATCGCGCGCCGTGTCCCCGTCACGAGTAAAGATTGCAACGCCGTTTCCATACTCGTGGTCTCGAGCCAGAGACAGCGCTTCCTCGTACCCATTCGCCCGGACAACACTCAATACCGGGCCGAATATCTCGGTCTTGTAGATTTCCATTTCCGGGGTTACCCGATCAAACAGGCAGCCACCGATGAAGTAGCCGTTTTCATAGCCCTGCATGCTGAATCCACGGCCATCGACAACCAGTTCAGCACCCTCCTCCACTCCATGATCCACAAGTCCGCGCACACGCTGCAGAGCCTCGGCGGTGACCAATGGACCGAAGTCGATATCGTCACCTGCGGTATACGGTCCAATCCTCAGACTCTCTACGCGGGGCGCAAGCTTGCCCACCAATCGGTCCGCGGTCTCCTGTCCCACCGGAACAGCAACGGACACTGCCATGCAGCGCTCTCCTGCCGACCCGTATCCGGAACCGATGAGCGCGTCGACCGCTTGATCCATATCGGCATCGGGCATGACAATCATGTGATTCTTGGCTCCACCAAAGCACTGTGCCCGCTTGCCGGTACCAGTCGCAGCGGAGTACACGCGACTGGCAATTGGCGTTGAACCGACAAACGCGACAGCGCCAATATCGATATCTGAGCAGAGCGCTTCCACCGCCACCCGGTCGCCATGAACCACGTTCAGAACTCCGGGCGGGAGCCCTGCCTCTATCATCAATTCCGCAAGACGCACCGGAACCGAGGGATCTCGCTCGGACGGCTTCAGGATAAACGAGTTGCCGCAGGCGATTGCCGGCGCAAACATCCACATCGGAATCATGGCAGGAAAATTGAACGGAGTTATTCCCGCTCCAACGCCAACGGGCTGACGCATGGAGTACATGTCAATTCCACCACCTGCGTTCCAAGTGTATTCGCCTTTCAGCAACTCCGGTGCACCACAAACGTATTCGCAAACTTCCAAGCCTCGCTGAATGTCGCCCCGCGCGTCCGGGATCGTTTTGCCGTGCTCGCGCGAAAGCATCTCTGCGAGTTCATCCGCATTATCCTCCAGGAGCCGAACGAACCGCATGAAGACCCGCGCCCGGCGCTGCGGATTCACGTTCGCCCATGCGGACTGCGCCTCCCGTGCCGTCTCCACCGCATTCCGAACCTCGGATGGAGATGCAAAGGGAACTTGCGCTGTGATTTCCCCGGTAGCGGGATTGAACACGTCACCACACCGACCACTGCTGCCCGCGACCCGGGCGCCACCGATGAAATGGCAAATCTCCTGCATTGCTCAGGCTCCTTCCTTCTCTCCGGCCAAGTGGGTGCCAGGCCAGCACGAGACGTGGCGAGACCCACTCTCGGGCCGTCGTGCGAACGCTACGTTATATCCCATCTGCCAGCGGCGACAAACCGAGCTCCGCGTTCTTCGTCAGGCCCGAATCCCCTGCTCGTTGCGACTGTGGTCGTGCGTGCCGTATGGTAACGCCGACAAACGCGAAATCGGCGACTTGTCAGACATTTGACACCTACCCCCACACAATTGACACTCAGGCGATATTGCTTCATTATGTGCCAGTCTTGCCTCATCTGTGGCAAAAACCTCTAGATATCGCGTTTCAGGAGGTGTATTGGCACGTTCGTCGCGAATCTCGCGTGGCTTGATTCGGTTGGCCCAGCAGAGCGTATCCCACGCCCTTGCTTGGGTTTCCGCAACCTCGGAATCCCCGCGATGGCTGCAGTCTCGCCCCGGTCCAGTTGCCGACGCAGGACCGATGCGGCGATTCGGTAGTCGTGTATGGAAGAGACAGCATTGGCCGCGACCCACCATCCTCCCGAAGTTCACAATCCAGTGGATTGCAATCTCGGTTGTCGGCATTTTCACCGGTTCCGTCTTTCTCCTGCAGGTTGATTACGGGGCCGGTGACCGGGCCACGCGGAACGGAATTGTCGCCTCGCCTGTCGACCAGGCAACATCAGTCCCAGCGACACGTCTCCGGGTACCGGCCCAATCCGTACCGGAGTTCTCACTACCCGAGACGCCCGCTTCCTGGGATGCGCCGCTCTCGTCCTCCAGGCGAAATGCATCGGCTGTCCCAGCGCTCGCAGCGATCTTGCCGGCAGCTGCAGAGATCAGCCACGGGCTGCAATATGCGCTCGCCGCGAGCCTGAGAGACCCGGCCGCGGGCCCCAGTGCACCGGCTGAAGCCCCCGACTTGAGTACTTGGCAGGTCCGAACTCCGGGTCGTCAGGGTCGACGCACCAATCCGCCGCAACCGCTCCTCGCGGCAATTCAAGATGAAGCCGGCAACTTCGATTACCTGACGCGACGTTATCTCGATGCCGTGCCTCCGGGTGATCTACATGCACCGGGAACGCCAGCCGCGGGTTTGGGATACTCTCGGCCGTCAGATGGTGTGATCTGGTCTCCCGCCAGACTGGACTTCACGCTCGGACCGGTGTTGCGACATCACTCGTTGTCCACCCGTACCTTGTTTCCCGTTCAGCGAGACCCGGGAGAGCTGTCGGTAACGTCCCCCTCCCATGCATTCGAGGCGGCACGGCAATCCCTGATTGCTTCTCTGGATGATCATGCGCTACTCGCAGGACTAGGACCACCGCTAAAGCCGGCCGGGGCACCGGACCCGGCTGCGTACCCGGTCGGGTTGCAAATGTCAGACGGAGCACTGGAGGCGTTCAACGCTATTCCTGCCCGCCCGAAGCCCTCACAGAAAACGTTGCCGGACGTGCATCTCCGTCATTCGCCCGGCAAGTATCCAACGCAGCCGCTGTCCGCAGCAATGTTCGTCCCACCCCCTGAATTGACACCCGTGCTTTCGACGACCACACACGTAAACCTCTTGCCACACGCCCATTCAAGGCAACCACGTACCACCGCAATTTCCGTTTCGCCCGGTTCTGGTTCAGCTTGGGCCCGATCGCACATGCCGAGCCTGGATCCGGCGACAGGTGGCAGGAGCGATTGGATACCAAACCAAACACTGACTGTGCATCCAGCAATACCGGACGCGCGTTCTCACGAGTTTGACGATTCACAGCCGTTGCCGACAGCCATCCGCCTTCGCCAGGCTGCGAAGGTGCCGTACCGTTCGATGGTCGAATCAGGCGAGTCAATTCTTCACCGACCGCCGCAGATGGGCCAGGGGCCACCGCGCACACCGGAATCAGTGGAGGCACTAACCGTAGCCTTGTCCGGGCCCTTCGCTAACGACGGAGCGACCAGGCCGTTCGAGACAAGAAATGCCGGCCCAAGCGCAATCCAATCGGTTTTCAAAGCGATTCACCACCGACCGTCTCCGGTCGGTCGCGGGATGCAGGCGGTGTCGATGGCCATTCCTTCCCTGGTGCCTGTATCGCAATCGGACTCCCTGTACTCCTTGTTGCATCCCCTTTGGCCCGGAAACCGATCGACGCCGACGCCCACTCCTGCAGGACCCTCCCCGTCAGATCTGTCGTCGGTCGAATCGCGTATTCCGAATGATCGGATGGATGCACCTGGCAAACCCGACGTGATCTCAAGACGGGCATCGGCGATACCACCTTCAATGCCCACCGGATTCGAATCGGATTTCAGCCATTCCCAGCCGATTGCGGCAGTGATTCGAGACCAACCTACGGTTGTACGGAAGCAGTCACGGACGGCATCGTCCTATTTTCGTCCGCCAGACGGGCACCCGGTGATGCCGAGCGCAATCTCCAGCCTGTCACCGCCGGACCCGCGACCACTGCTCGCAATCGCTGCGATCCAGCCGGAGCCGCGACCACTTCTTGCAATCGCTGCGGTCCAGCCGGACCCGAATTCGGATTCGCCGGACAATTCCAGGCTGCCCCTGGTGCCGCCAGCATACGCGCTGGCAATCGATGCGCTGCCAAGAGGTGCCGAAGAATCCTCTGTGGTCGAGTCACTTGTAGAGCATCCAACGGAGCTGATACGGCACAGCGTTGAAATAGCCCGCGGAGATTCGCTGCTGACACTGCTCGATAGGCACGCCGTATCCGCGTCTGCGTCCCTCAATGCAATCCAGCGCATGCAACCGCGCCTTAACCCCAAACGAATCCGGGCCGGAGACCGTATCTCCTTTGTCCTGCGCGTTCAGGATAGCGGCGTTTCCATCGAGGAGCTGATCGTAGAACGAATTGGTGCCCGAAATGGACTCCATCGCTGGACAAGCGGGAAATTCTCTCTGGACAATGTGGTGGAGTCGGACCGAGGTGGGACGGAAGAGCCAAAGGAAATCGCAACAGAATTGCTCACTGGTTCTACCGTGAATCGCGAATTGGAAGACGCTGCTGCACCAGCAGCGATTGCCAAGCCCGTTCCGCTGTTCCGCCATACAATGACGGTGCAACCAGGTGACTCGCTGCTCGGTCTCCTACGGGGCAGCGAAGTTGGGAGCGCGGCAGCCTTGGCTGCAATTCGCGGCCTGGCACCAACGTTCGACCCGGCGCGCCTGCAAATCGGCGACAGGGTTTCCTTTGTTATCGATTCGCCCGATCAAAGTGCAGAGGAAGAGGCGGAAAGCCGAATTCTCGAACTGAGCATCGCACCGCGGGCGAATCCAGCAGCAATCCACATGTGGTCTGGCGGAGAAGACCTTGCCCCCCGACCGGTATTGGAAATCATTGACGGTGTCGCATCGCTAGAGGCTCCGCAGCTCAAGTTGTCCGAACTTGTGCATGTCGAGGGAAGAATCGCTGCATCGTTCTACCGGGCAGCGGAGCAGGCCGGCGTGTCTCCGACCGAAATACGGGAAATCGTTCAAATCCTCTCCAGTAACGTCAATTTTCGTCGCGATATCCAGAAGGGCGACAGTTTCGAGGCACTTCTCCAAAGACAGCCCGGCGGCCCCGCAAAGCTCCTTTTCGTCACACTGCGCAACGGAACCCGCAGCTTCACCTATTATCGGGCGAATTTCGCAGATGGCAGCTTTGGTTACTTTGATTCCGAAGGACGCTCCAGTCAGAACCTCATCACGAATCGCCCAATTTCCGGCGCCCCGATCTCTTCGAAATACGGATACCGAATTCATCCCGTCCGGGGCCATCGCCATTTCCACACCGGCGTCGATTACAAGGCGCCACCAAGAACTCCTATCCCGGCTGCCGGAAACGGAGTCGTCATCATCAAGGGATGGCGTGGTGGATACGGCCGATACCTGCGAATTCGACACAATGGCAGTTACACCACCGCGTATGCCCACCTCCATGACTTTGCCGATGGCATCCGACCTGGAAAGCAAGTCAAGCGTGGAGAAATCATCGGCTATGTCGGCTCTTCGGGCACTTCAACAGGTTACCATCTGCACTTCGAGATTTACGAAGATGGGAAACACATCGACCCCCTGGCACTTCGCAACCTACCCGCGCCCATGCTGACCGGCGACCAACTGCAAGCATTCCAGGTCTTGCGGAAGGAAATCGACAGTACCCTCGAGAAATTGCACGTCGATAGTCTCGCCAGCGCCAACTGAGCCCCGGGGGCCCAGAGCACTGACCAGGCATGAACGCCGGACCAATTGCAGCGTGATTCTCTTCAAGCAACCGCAACCTCACCGTCCCAGTATTCCCGGTTGTGGTCCTGAACCTTCCCCGTCCGTACCGCTGGCGGCTATGCTTCCGGCCGTGCGGCCTCGAGCGACAGGCTTCCGTCCTTGACTCCGATCCGAACAATCCCTCCGGGAGGGATCTCGCCCTCCAGCAACAGGGAAGCCAGTCGATTCTCGACCTCCGTTCGAATAACCCGTTGCAACGGCCGAGCTCCGAAACTCGGGTTGTAACCGCGCTCTGCAAGCCACCGCTTCCCTGCCGGATCAACATCGAGCCCGAGTTCCAGTCCCCGCAACCGCTCGTCAAGATACTTCAACTGTATTTCGACGATCTTCTCCAAATGCTCGGGCCCGAGACGGCGAAACAGCAGAATCTCGTCGAGGCGATTCAGGAATTCCGGTCGAAATGTTGCCTGAACCGAATCCATGACGGGCCCTCTCGCCGCCTGAGAATCGGCATCTTCGGGCAGATTCAGCAAGTACTCCGCCCCTATGTTGGACGTCATGATCAGGAGAGTATTGCGAAAGTCGACCGTCCGTCCCTGCCCATCAGTCAAGCGTCCCTCATCCAGCACCTGCAGCAGGATGTTGAAGACGTCTGGATGGGCCTTCTCGCTTCCGTCAGCCCTCCCCCCTCTTCATAGCCGACATATCCCGGAGGAGCTCCGATCAAACGGGCAACCGAGTGCTTCTCCATGTATTCGCTCATGTCGATCCGAACCAGCGCTCGTTCATCGTCAAAGAGAAATTCCGCAAGCGCCTTCACCAATTCGGTCTTTCCGACACCCGTGGGCCCGAGAAACAGGAAGGATCCCTGCGGTCGGCGAGGGTCAGCGAGACCGGAACGGGACCGTCGTACGGCGTTTGATACTGCCGCAACCGCTTCTTCCTGTCCGACAACCTTCGCCGACAACGTCTCTTCCATGCGAAGGAGCTTGTCCCGCTCACCCGCAAGCATTTTCTCGGCCGGAATTCCCGTCCAACGAGAAAGAACAGCGGCAACCTGTTCCGGAGTCACGGTCTCGGCAGACATGGAACCGCTCTCGGCTGCTTCACTCTCTGCAAGAGTAGCCGTGAGCGCCGGGATCTCTCCGTGCGCGATTCGGCTTGCCCGCTCGAAATCACCCCCGCGCGCCGCAGCGTCGTACTCAATTCTCAAACGGTCAAGCTGCTCCTTTATGTCGCGAACAGCATCCAGCCGATCCTTCTCGGACTGCCATCGTGCGGCCAATTCTGAAGACTGCTCTTCCAAACCGCCGAGTTCCTCTTCGAGGCTGGAAAGACGTTCGCGGCTTGCCTCGTCGGTTTCCTTCT
>CAZPXZ010000014.1:31010-45511 GCA_964590405.1 uncultured Rhodobacterales bacterium
TCAATGCCTCGACCTCGATCCGCTTTCGAACAATCTCCCGATCCAGCGCATCCAGATCCTCCGGCTTGGAATCGACCTGCATCCGCAGCCGTGCGGCGGCTTCGTCAATCAGGTCAATCGCCTTGTCTGGAAGGAACCGATCCGAAATGTAACGGTTTGACATCGTCGCGGCTGCGACAATCGCGGCATCTCCGATCCGGACACCGTGATGAACTTCGTACTTCTCCTTGAGTCCACGCAGTATCGAAATCGTGTCCTCGACGTTTGGTTCTGATACCAGTACAGGCTGGAAACGCCGCGCAAGCGCTGCATCTTTCTCGATATGCCTGCGGTATTCATCAAGCGTTGTCGCACCCACGCAATGCAATTCGCCCCTGGCGAGAGCCGGCTTGAGGAGATTGGAGGCATCCATTGCTCCATCAGCCTTCCCCGCGCCGACCACGGTATGCAACTCGTCAATGAACAGCACAACCCCGCCCGCTTCCGCAGAAATCTCCGCCAGCACTGCCTTGAGCCGCTCCTCGAACTCGCCCCTGTATTTCGCACCAGCAATCAGGGCACCCATATCCAGCGACATCAACCGCTTGTCGCGCAGGCTCTCTGGCACGTCCCCGTTGACGATGCGGTGCGCAAGCCCTTCGACAATCGCGGTCTTGCCGACCCCGGGCTCGCCGATGAGTACAGGATTGTTCTTGGTTCTGCGGGACAGGATCTGGACCGATCGCCGAATCTCCTCGTCTCGTCCGATTACGGGGTCAAGACGGCCTTCGCTCGCCGCAGTGGTCAAATCGAGAGCGTAACGACGAAGTGCATCGTAGTTGCTCTCGGAAGTGGCCGACTCTGACTTGCGCCCCTTGCGAACGCGCGAGAGAGCATCCTCCAGGGACCTCGGCGTGATGCCCGCTTCCGAGAGCGCCTTTCCCGCTGCGCTCTTGCTGTCGGCAGCCATTGCAACCAGCACCTGGTCTACGGCGACAAAGGCATCTCCTGCCTTCTGCGCACGATCTTCCGCTGCCATAAGTATCCGGCCTGTGGCCGGGTGCATCGTGACACCTTCCGCACCCGGTCCGCCGACCCGTGGGATTCGACCGATTGCCGCTGCCACCGACTCGCGCGCTCGAGACAAGTCTCCCCCTGCGGTCCGGATGAGATTCGCGGCCAAGCCGTCCGTGTCATCCAGCATCACCTTCAGGAGGTGCTCCGGTGCCAGTCGCTGATGGCGCTCGCGCATCGCCAATCCCTGGGCCGATTGCAGGAATCCTCGCAAGCGTTCCGTGAATTTCTCAAGGTTCATTGCGGACTTGTCCCATATTCTCCGGGTGCCGGACTGCCCCGAATTGCAGCCTGCCAATCAGATGGGTACTTTCCGTTGCGATAACAAGATGCGGTATGTGCGCCGGCATCAGAATTCAGGCTGGTAGACAAGTTGCGTGACTGTTTCTTCTGCAGCCAGAGACCCAAGGCAGCGGCTGATTGTCGCGCTGGATACCCGTACGTCGGACGATGCCTATGCGCTAGTCGAGCGAATCGGAGAAGACGCGCGATTCTTCAAGGTCGGTATCGGTCATCTCGGCTGGGACGCGGTCTCAATGGGTCGCGAACTCCGCCGTCGTGGCTTCCGGGTGTTCCTGGACCTGAAACTCTTCGATATCCAGTCCTCGGTTGCCCGGGCCGTAAGCGGAATCATCGAGCGAGCAGAACCGGACCTGCTCACGGTGCATGGCGATCCGGGAATCGTTGCCGCCGCCCGTAAGTCCAGGGAAGGCGCATCAACCCGAATTCTGGCCGTTACCGTGCTCACCAGCCTCACAAGACAAGATCTCGACCAAATGCTGGTCGCTCCGGGAGCGATGAGCGAGATCGTGCGGAAGCGAGGACAACGTGCGCTAGAAGCGGGAGCGGACGGCCTCGTCGCAGCACCTCCGGACATCCGACTGCTCCGTACACTGTCCGCATGCCAGAATCGACTGATCGTCTCGCCAGGTATCCGTCTGCGGTCCGAACCTATGGACGATCAGGCGAGAACAGCAACCGCAAGTGAAGCGATACGCTCAGGGGCCGATCACATCGTAGTCGGTCGGCCAATCCTGAACGCTTCCGATCCCGTTCAAGTGGTGCGGAACATTCTCGATTCCTGTACAAGTTGAACTTGCTTCGGCAGGATTATGCTGCATTGCAATACACGTCCTCCTTACCGCAGACAGGTCGGAAAGTCAGCCTCTCCAACCAACTGGCTGGAATTCACTCTCCGGGTCTGCCCATCGACTTGACGGGCGAATCGTACACCTTCAGTTTCTTTATGGTCTGATATCGGTCCACGAATGGCACAACTCGCCGCTCTCGATCACCCGAATTGGACGAGCACACAAACGGATTGAAACCGGTCCAGACCCGCTTGATTGCCATAATTCTGCCATGGTCTTCATCAATCGGGCAATCTTGGGGCATTGGCCAGCCACAATCGACGGTTGACGGTGTTGCGTTGCAGCACATATAATGGGTATGCGTTTAGCGCTTCTTTGAGCAACAAACGTTTCCTCCCTTCATCACTTGGGCCGTCCTCCGTGGCGGCCTTCTTTTTTTGGTAGATTCAACCGGGATCTGAATTGGTACACTCCGATGACGTGCGGTTTGAGCACGAGGTCCACTCCAACAGATCACGGCCAAGTTCCACCACGGAACCAGGCAGAGAGTGTTCGAAGCAGTATCCCACGCAGCAGCGGCCGCCAAGGGTACCATGCTTGCTTGCGTGGCAAGTGCCCGACCGAAGCCGACGCTCGCAGGATCGGTGCAAGCGCGTTTCCAAACCTGCGAATCGATTTCCGAAAACTGCACTTCCAGGACATGGTGATGCCTTCAGGGAGTTGCAACAGGTCAATGCAGGATCTGTAGCCCGCATTGGCAATACTGCTCTGCCACGATTACGATTCTCGCTCCCAGTGTGTACGGAGGTGTCATGACAACGCCGAACATCCAAACTGGAACAAAACCAAGCAGAACCGCCGAGTACGCAGCCGCGATTCGCGCGCTTCATTTGCGGCGGGTTGTGCCGCCCATCTTTTCGGACAGGATGGCCGTTGATATGTGCGGACCCTTCTGGCGAAGCGTTACCCAAAACCAACTTCTTTCGCTGCTCGTTGTCGACGGACTCCTTGGCCGACTGGCACCAATCGGGCCGGCGGTCATCGTTCGCGCACGTTATGGCGAAGAACGCGTCGAAATGGCGGTCCGCCAAGGCATCCGGCAGTATGTGATCATCGGAGCAGGATACGAGACATTCGCCATGCGGCGTACCGACCTGATGGAGCATCTGACCGTGTACGAACTCGATCAGGCCGCCACGCAGGAGGAGAAGCGACAGCGCATGGGCAGAGCTGGAATCGCCGAGCCACCCGGGGTTCGGTACGTCTCCGTGAACCTTGAGAAAGAGGATCCCTGCACGGCACTCTCCGGCACGGATTTTGATTTTTCTCTACCCGTTCTCTGTTCCTGGTTTGGAGTGACCTACTACGTCTCGCACGCAGGCATCGCTGACACGTTGGGCAGAATCGCAGCGGGATTCGCCCCGGGATCCTCTGTCATGTTCGACTACCTTTCCGAAGCCGTTCCACAGGAATGGCAGAGGTTACGGGACCGATGCGCTGCGTTCGTCGCAAGGCACGGAGAGCCATGGGTCGCGAGCTTTGACCCGAACACGCTTCCCGATTATCTGAGAGATGCGGGATTTCCGGAGCTTCACCATCTGAAGCCGAACGAAATTGGGGCACGGTACTTCTTGGAGAGTCATGATCTTGCCTATCCCGAATTAATCGGAATATGCCACGCGGGAACTGCTCCCCTTCAGCCCTGATTCAACCAGGACCTAACGTCTTCCGCGGCGTGTTCTTGTACTCACCCGCCCCGTGTCGGGCAAGCCAACTGCGCCTCGGTAGCCGCACACCTGCGCGTTGGCGAGGTCCAGGCGCGTTGCGATGGAGTTGCGGTCCCATGGATATCCCAATCTCGGATGTCATACGAGGCTCTTGCCGCCAAGTCCCTTCGATGTGTCAGGAACGAAGTTTCGGAGACCACACTGTATCTAGCAGTCTTTTCCGCTTACCCCACAACGTGATGGCCCGCAGAGGGCGCGCTGCTTCCCGCTGACGGCAGTTGTACTGCCCTACCAGCGCGGACCACAAAGGAGACTTCCTGGAGCCAGTGCCGTTGCTTAGCGATGAGAACCACGGTCCCTCCTCGTAGTTCCGAATAAGAACACCACCGGCCGCCCAGTGATCATTCAGGAGTCCGTTCAGCAGACCGGTTGGCAGACGACGGTGTGGTCTCTGGAGCCGCGTTCCAAGGCGATTTCTGTACCTTCTTCTAACGGTAGTCGTGATGACTGGCGCGGCAGCGGAGTGCGAAAGGCGGTCATAGACATGTAGAGCAATCCCTGGATGAGCTGAGTCCGTGCGGGGCCGTATCGGGTATCCGGTGCATCCGGGCAGCCCCGGAGACTCAACCTGTCGCACGAAACATTCGCACGAGATTGGTTCCTTGCGTCGGCCTGCCCTCAAAGGGCACATGGGAGGAAGCTGGGCGTGACCGGGCAGACTCTCCCACGGGCGGCGAAGCCGTCTTCGTCAGACCATCAACTGGTGCCCCCCTCTTCGCCATATTGGCTTTGTACTCCAACACACCGCGCTCGAAGAACGGGTCGAGCGGCGGGTGACAGATTCCGCAGAACTTCGATTGAAGAAGGAAAAGACCCGCGGCATCACCATTGCGCATGCGACAGACAAATCCAGGACGCAGAATTGCGGTGTTCAGGCTCGAGAATACGTGGGTCGAAGACTGCAACTCCCTATAGAGAGCTGATACTCAGGGGAACGGGCATTCAGTTATCTTCAGGGTTAATGATCGCGACCTCCCGTGCGATGCGCTCTAGCCCCGGTTCCTGCAAATTCAAGGCTGCCAATTGAGCCAGAGTCTTGTCGAGATATTCCCGGTTCGCTCCTCGCAGGCCCCGACTTGTGGCAATGACCTCCGCGCACTCCCGTTCGCTCAGTCCAGCAGCATATTGCGAGTGGGACGGATCCATCACATAGGTGAGCGCCTCGACCTGTCTCTCGCCTGCTTCGTGCCCGTCAAGCAGCCTGACCGGCAGGAACAACTCCCGATACGCGTATGAAACCATCTCCCGCTCCTCAAGGTAGGCGCGAGTTTCGCGAATCGATTCCGGGGCGACCCGAAATGCGATTCCCGTGCAGCCACCGCCAGGCGTGGCATCCAGGCCCAGCACCAGTCCCGGCGCACGGGGAGTTCCCCGGTAGCGGATAGACCAGAGGCAGAATCGTCGCTCATAGCCGGAAACATATGCAAGGCGCCGCTCCACATGCGGAAATCCCGGGTCCCCACATCAGGCTGCCATAGCCGAAGACCCAGAACGGCTGTGCCTCGCAATCAGGGTCGCCGGCCGGAACCATCATCCCCGGCCGCCCGCCCGCGACGCGTCAGATACAATGCGCTGCCTTCCGCATCCTGGCCGGCATCCAGAATTTGCCGCCGAATTGCCTGGCCGCGCCGAAAGGATTCAACCAGGTGTTCACCGTCGCCCCAGCGAATCGCGCGCTGCAACGCAAACATCTCCTCCGCAAACCGGGACATGCCCTCCAGTACGGCCTCCCGATTGGCGAGGAGAATATCCCGCCACATTTCCGGCTCGGATGCGGCAATGCGCGTAAAGTCCCGAAAACCGCTGGCCGAATAGCGAATCACTTCCCGTTCGGCCACTGTCTCCACGTCGCTCGCGACACCGACCATGACGCAGGCCAGCACATGCGGCAAGTGAGAAATAATGGACAGGGCCTGATCGTGATGCTCTGGCGACATCTCCGCGACGCGACTGCCGACCGCCTCCCAAAGGGCCCGCACGCGCGCGACAGCCGTTCGGTCGGTCTGCAGTACCGGGGTAAGAATGCACCAGCGTTGCTCGAAGAGCGAGGCAAATCCGCTGTCGGGACCGGAATTCTCGGTTCCTGCGATTGGATGACCGGGGACGAAATGACAACCCGCTGGAATTCCCGCAGCAAGCTCCCGGATCACGGAGGATTTTACGCCACCAACGTCAGTGATGATGGTGCCTTCGGTTAGTTCCGGGCCAATCTCACCGATCAGGTTTTGGAACGCGCCAACAGGCGTGCAAAGAACCACGAGATCGGCACTTCGAACGGCTTCCACTACGGTCGAGCACACGGAGTCGCAAATGCCGAGTTCCGTTGCCCTGGTGCGAGTCCGTTGGGACCTGCTGTGGCCAACAATTTGAGGCACGACCCCCCTGCCCCGAAGCGCACGCGCTAGGGATGAACCGATCAGGCCGAGTCCAATAATGGCGACGCGTTCAAACAATTCTCTGTCCAGCAAGACTTCTTGACACTTCCCGAAATTTCTCCAGCGCACCCAGAACATCACGAACTGCAGATACCGTGCCAACCGTGATTCGAAGGCTCTCGGGAAGGCCGTAGGCATCCATCCGCCGAACTCGAACGCCTGCTGAGCGAAGTGCAGAATCAGCACATCCTGCTTCATCCCCATCCCGGAATCTCGCCAGCACAAAATTGCCAGCCGATGACGGCACCGTGATATCCAGTTCCTTCAGGCCGTTCGCCAGAGCGCTCCGGTTCTCGGCATTCATCGCCACGCTCTTTTCCACATGCTCGCGGTCCCGCACCGCAGCTGCAGCTGCGGCCATGCCCGGGGAATTGCAGTTGAACGGCCCTCGAACCCGGTTCAGTACCGACGCCACCTGCGGGGGACAATACGACCACCCCACTCGCAAGGCGGCAAGACCATGGATCTTGGAGAATGTCCTGGTCATTACAACGTTGGTGCGATCCTCTACCAGCGACGAGCCGTCTTCGTAGTCCGGGTCCGCGGCATATTCCGCATAGGCCGCGTCAATCACGACCAGAACACGCTCCGGAATGCCGTTGAGCAGCCGGATGAGTTCTCCACGCATCAGCACGCTGCCGGTCGGGTTGTTCGGATTGGCCAGGAATACGATCTTGGTCCGAGGACCAACGGCAGCAATCAGCGCATCCACATCCGCAACGAGTTCACGCTCGGGAACTGCAACAGGCAGCGCGCCCGCCGCCAAAGCGCAAATCCGGTACATGAGGAATCCGTGCGCGCTGTAGACGACCTCACAACCGGCACCGGAATACGAGCGACAGAGGAGCGCCAGCAACTCATCGGAGCCATTCCCGCAAACGATACGCTCCGGATCCAGACCATGCTCATCCGCAATCGCCTGCCGAAGCGCAATGGCTCCACCATCGGGGTAGACATGTGGGCGCTCCACTCCCTCTGCAAGGGCTATTGCTGCCGCTTCCCCCGCACCGAGGGGGTTCTCGTTCGACGCCAGGGCATGCCCCGTCAGGGTCCCTTCACCGCCGACATAGGCACGAATGTCAAGTATACCCGGCTGCGGTTCCGGCCCCTTGATCATGATCGGGCACCCGTACGATGTTGAATGTCCAGCGGTCGCGCGTACATGCCGATCAATCTCCAGTCGTTGCAACATTCCCGAAGCGTTGAATCAAGGGTTTGTGAGGCCCGCTCATCCGCCCAATAACCCTCGATCGACAACACTGCCCGACCCCCAGCTGACGCGCTGTGTACGGCCGATATACCCCTGGCAGAAAGCAATGCCGAGCAACCGCCCAGTCCAACGCCGGAACGAGGCGATATGGATACCAACGTAATGTCATCGCCGGAAGGGGCAAGTCGAACATGGCCGAATGCGAAAGCCTGCCCCCCCGGCTTGGCACCCCAAAAGGGCAGCGACGCGAAGACAGTCGGGATTTCCTCCTGTCCTGAAATGAGTGACATGTATGTCGTGAGCGACGGAACAATTCCGATCAGGTTCGGATCCTTGCGCACAGCAACGTAGAGCGCTCCCATAGCCGGATAGATGTGAATTTCGCAACTCCCGCCAAACTGCTCCCTGGCGAGACGACGCAGATGCAGCCCGCGTTCGCTGGAAACCCTCGGTACACCTACCGCGACCGGTGCCTGCTGCACGAGTCCGGCCGACATGATCTCTCGCCATATCCTGGCAAGTCCATCGTAATCCGGTCCGCCGGTGTCACAGGCACGCTGATAGAGCCGTCGAAGGATCTGCGCCTCCCGCTCTGGCCGAAACGCAGACCGGAATTCTTCCCCCGCCCGTTGCTTTGCCTCGGCCACTTCGCAAACGATGTTCGCGCGCTCCCGGAGCAGATCGAAAATTCGATCATCGATCTGATCCAATTTCGCACGTGCCTCCGCAAGGCGTTGTGCCGTTGTGGCTACCGTCATCCGAACCTCCGTCTGACAGGTTCCAGACAAATCCTGCCTAGACCCTGTGCCGCGAACAGGCCGACGAGACAGTCCGCTGGCGACCCGGTCCTATTGGGCACTGGAGTCCGAGCGTCTTGATAGCACAAATGGGGCAAGATGATGCACACAATGCCAACTTCAACCGGTGCCTATTGCACTCTTTCCAGGCTGAGCCCCTTGGAAGATGCCCCGGGCGCGGGTCTTGGTGCCGGAACCGCGATTCCTTCGATCGCTCCCACGATCTCGCGTATCGGGTTTGTGAGCATCGGGCGCGGTGGCATGTAGACGAGCTTCACCGCTTCGACAACCAACACGCCCGCAAGTCTGCCCATTCCGAACCGAGCGCCCGCCCGCTCGAGGAGCGGAGCGCTTCTCAGCCAGAAACGCCGCTGACTCGGGGGGGCGTAGAGTGCCGCCGACTCACCACATGGATCAAAACCGTAGTTGCGCAGGAGCCTTCGAATCTGGCCGGCGGTGAAGGGCTGGCCCGTCCCAAAGGGCACCGAGTCACTCCTCGCCCACAATCCGGTGCGATTCGGTGCAACGATGGCGACACGCCCCCCAGGTGCCAATACACGGTGAATCTCGCGCAAGAGTTCCGTAGGCCGGGATGCCACCTCGCAACCATGCAAGGAAACCAGGCGGTCCACCGACCCGGTTGCAAGCGGGAGACGGTCACCCTCCACCAGAACAGCGGCGTTTCTTCCCTTGTACAGCCATCCCGCAACACCCTGCTCCGCAGGCATCATGGCAATCGCTTGCGCCGCCTCAACTCGAAAGCTGCCGAGGACCGGAACCGGATAGCCGAACCCGGCTACCACCATTCCACGCACATCGGGCCAAAGACTGCGCACAGCACGTCTCAAGGTACGCCCCGCATACGCACCGAGCCTGGTGCGGTCGTAGAAATCGCGAAGCTGGGCGACATCCCGATGCATGATTTGCCTGCGCGCAATATAGTAGGGCAACCTAACCCTAGACGAGGAGGCCCCATACCGCCATGACAGAGCGCCGCCTTGAGGTACAGGTTGTACCGTGCCTCTCCGACAACTACACCTACCTGCTGCGCGACCTGAATTCCGGTGTAGTCGCAGTCGTCGATCCCGGCGAGGCCCGACCTGTTGCCGCAGCGCTCGAAAATGCCGGATGGCATCTCGATTTCATCCTCCTGACCCATCATCACGATGACCACATAGCCGGTGTAGAGGCGCTTCGCGGCACGGACGTACAGGTCGTAGGGGGCGCACCGGACCGCCACCGGCTTCCTCGGCTGGACATCGCTCTCGCTCCGGGAGACCAATGGCATCTTGGTTCGCGCCCCGTGGATGTGCTGGACGTGTCCGGCCATACCGTCGGACACATCGCCTATTCATTTCCGGAAGACCACGTCGTGTTTGCGGGAGATTCGCTGTTTGCGATGGGGTGTGGACGCATCTTTGAGGGAACACCCGCCCAGATGTGGGATTCGCTGACCCGCCTTGCAGCATTGCCGCCTCAAACGGAAGTCTATTGCGGTCACGAATACACGGCTTCGAACGCGGCGTTCTGCGAGGCGATCTCCGAGCACCACGATCCTACGCGCGCACGCGCTGCCGAAATACGGTCGCTTCGCGCGAACGGAAAGCCAACCATCCCGACTACCGTGGGCCGCGAACTTGAGACCAATGTCTTCTTGCGGTCTGGAGAACCCGAGGTTGCCGCAGCGGTGGGACTTCCCGGGTCACCTCCAGTGGATGTATTTGCCGAGCTTCGCAAGCGCAAGGACAACGCATAGACAGTACGCAGTTCCTGCTCGGACGATAACAGCATAACAGCGGCCGGACCAATAGATGCAGCCAGGGGAGGTTCTTCCATGAAAATCGCCGGAAACGAAATCCGGCCCGGTAACGTGATTGAGCACAAGAACCATCTCTGGACCGCAGTCAAGGTGCAGCACGTGAAGCCGGGCAAGGGCGGCGCATATGCGCAAGTGGAACTTCGCAATCTGCGCAGCGGAGCCAAGCTCAACGAGCGCTTCCGGTCCGCCGAGAATGTCGAGCGCGTGCGCTTGGACCAGCGAACGCAGCAATATCTCTACACCTCCGGTGGCATGCTCGTTTTCATGGATATGGAGACCTATGATCAGACCGAACTTCCAGAGTCCATTCTCGAAGAAAGGCTTCCCTTCCTGCAGGAGGGCATGAACGTTCAGATCGAGTATTTTGGTGCAGAACCACTCTCCATCTCACTGCCGGAGCAGGTGACCTGCCGGGTCGAGGAAACCGAACCCACAGTGAAGGGTCAGACCGCCGCTTCATCTTACAAGCCGGCTACGCTGGATAACGGGTTTCGCATCATGGTCCCACCATTCGTCGGTCCCGGCGAATCGATCATGGTTGACATGAGTACGCTGGAATATGCCAAGCGCGCATGACCCAGGATGACCACGCCCCGGATGACAGTCACGCTCGACTCAATCTACTGATCGGTGCGACCCGACGCGCCGCGAGGGGTCTCGGTCGAGATCTCAATGAACTTGAACAACTGCGTGCCGCGCCACAGAGCGCACGCCGCTTTGCGGAGGCGGGGCGGGAAAGAGCACGCGAATCACTGCGCCAATCTCTACTCGAGTCCAGCCCGGCTTATGGCTGGTTCGACGACCACGAGGAAACTGGGGGACGCGACCCGCGCCGGTTCTGGGCGGTCGCCCCCCTCTCCGGCATGGCGAACTTTGCAGCCGGCCGGCCCGGATTCGCCATCGCAGCGGCCATGGCCGACAAGGGCCGGATCGAGGCAGCCGTCATGATCGACCCCGCAAGTGGTGAAATCTACTCGGCGGTCCGCAATGGAGGTGCCCGCCGCGACCAGTTCCGGCTCCGTACTTCTGGTAGTCGGGAATTGGATACCGAATGCACCGTTGCACCGCCACTGCTTCGTGCCGGCTCGACACCAGAATTACGTGCACGAATTCTTGGAGATATTTCCCGTGTCACCAACCGTGGCTTTGGTATTCTCAGCACCGGGTCCACCGCGCTCGACTTCGCCTGGGTTGCCGCTGGCCGCCTGCACGGACTCTGGCGCTACGGACCTGTGGGCGCAGCGGTTCGCATTGGTGCCTTCCTTGTACGGGAAGCGGGGGGACGCGCAATCCTGGCAGGACCGGAAGCCACACAACCCGACGTGACCATCGCCGCAAGTGGTCCCGCATTTGATATGCTGTCGGAAGGCCTGCGTAGACAAAGCCCAGTCGAATAACGGGACGGGCTGCGGGCGGCCCCGCCCGTGTAGACGCAGGTGTGACGGAGGACCGCCATGCTGGAAGCCGAGCGACTTACCCGTGTTCGGGGACCCAGCTACACGCGGCCCTACCCGCAAGTCCTCTGGATGCTCATTACCCTGGCTTGCGTGGGCGCCATCAGCTATTGGCTACAGGACGAACTGGTCCAGGTGTTTCTCGCCAACCGTTGGCTGAATGGACTTATCGTCGCCGTATTCGTGGTCGGCGTCGTGGTTGCGTTCTGGCAGGCAGTGCGCCTCGCCCCGGCACAGAGTTGGGCGGAACGCTTCGCGGTTGGCCGCGAAGGCCTGGCGCAACCTCCGCACCTGCTCGCCCCGATGTCAGCGCTGCTCGCCGCTCCAGAACACCGCAGCGCTCTCGCGCCAACTACGACCAGCGCAATCATCGAATCTGTCAATAGCCGGGTTTCGGAAGGCCGGGATCTAACTCGCTACCTGGGAGGCCTCCTGATTTTCCTCGGGCTTCTTGGAACGTTCTGGGGCCTGGCACGCACGGTGCCCGCGCTGATCGAGACAATTCGTGCTCTGACTCCGCAGGAGGGAGAAGCCGCAGTTGACGCATTTCAGCGTCTTACCGGCGGATTCGAGGATCAACTCCGAGCGATGGGAACCGCATTTTCATCATCACTGATGGGTCTTGCGGGCTCCTTGATCGTCGGTCTTCTGGACCTCCTAGGCGGTCACGCACAAAGCCGCTTCCTGCGCGAATTCGAGAACTGGGCATCATCTCAGACACGCCTCGATCTTTCCGTGGTTTCCAATGGAAACGGCGGCAACCTGCAGTTGGTCAACGAGGCGCTCCTCCGGAATGCGCAGCAGATGGAACGGATAATCGGTGGCCTGAGGTCGCTCGCATCCGTGCACACGGAAGCCATCCGACTCCGTATTCGCACCATGGAAGCCCTGGTGGCAAGCCTTGAACGTTCCAGCCAAACCGACCCACGTGTGGTCGCGTCCCTCCAGGATGAACTATCCCAGCTCCGCCGAGAACTCGGCAGCCCCGCGCAGGGTCCTCAGCGGAAGCGGCGCTAGGCAGAGTCGATGCCCGGCCGGCACCGCGGGCAAACCCGCCCCGTCATACCGTCGGTCATCTGGCCGGGATTTGTTGACGCGCTCACCGGCGTCCTGCTCGTCCTCGTTTTCACCGTCTCGACCTTTGTACTGGTCCAGTTCTTCCTGCGCGACGAACTGGCGGGCCGCAACCAGACCATCGCCCGGCTGGAGCAGAGTATTGCAGACCTGACCAGCACACTTGCCCTGGAGCAGCAGCGTGCGACAACCGCAGAGGCCCGCATTGCCAGCCTGTTGGGCACCCTTGCCGAGACTAAAAGTGATCTGGAGGAGGCACGGCTGCTCGGACTCGCCGGAGAGCAACGCATCGAAGACCTGACTGCGGAACTGGCCGCCGAACGAACGGCCTCGGAGGACGCACTGCTTGCCCTCACGGTCGAACTCGAGGACGCGCTGGAAGAGGCGGAACAGACCCTTCTACTCCTTGCAGCAGCCGAGTCCGCCCGTGACCGGCTCGCCCAGGAGTCGGAGCGGGAAGTAGCGATCCGAATCGCCGCCGAGCGGGAACTGTCCATGACCCGGGAACTCCATACGGCCGACCGACAGCGTGTTGCGCTGCTGAACCGGCAGGTTGCGGCACTACGCGAACAACTCCTCGTTCTGCAATCCCAACTGGACGAGGCGGAGCGCCGTGACGAGGAAAGCCAGGCAACGATCGAGAATCTCGGCCAGCGGCTGAACGCCGCACTTGCACAGAAGGTGAGCGAATTGGCACGGTTCCGTTCGGAGTTCTTCGGACGTGTACGCGAAGCACTCGGAAACCGGACGGATATCCGCATCATTGGCGACCGCTTTGTCTTCGAGTCAGGTGTGCTTTTCGCCAGTGCCTCCTCGGAAATCGGCCCGGAAGGCCGCGCAGACCTTGGCAGGATTGCGCAAATCCTGCGGGAAATCGCAGATCAGATACCACCAGAGGTCGCCTGGCGCATCCGGGTCGACGGCCACACCGACAAGCTCCCGCTCCGCGCAAACGCGGTCTACGCCGATAACTGGGAACTCAGCCTCGCGCGCGCCATGGCGGTTGTTCGGTATTTCGTGGAGGAGGAGGGACTTCCACCCGACCGGTTTGCCGCAACGGGCTTCGGGGAGCATGCCCCCCTAGATACTGCAGACACGGCAACTGCATACGCTCGCAATCGCCGGATCGAATTGACCCTTACAAACCGCTGATCTGTCCCTCGGGACGAGTCACCCCGGGCTACCGAACGGGTAGCAGGGGTCGCCTGGCGTCCGTCGGCAGCGCGGAGGCGGACTTGGCCTCACTCTCGACTACGATCGAGCCGTCCCGGAGCAATACGCGAGCAATGCCCCCGCGCTGCAACTCCCCGAACAGAAGCGCTTCCGAAAGGGGCCGTTTCAACTCGTCCTGAATCGCACGGGCCAAAGGGCGCGCGCCCATTGTCTCGGAAAACCCCTTGTCGGCAAGGTATTCCACCGCATCTTCGTCAACTTCGATACGAACCGCGCGTTGCGCGATCTGCCCCTCCAGTTCCCGCAGAAACTTGCGGACCACCAGAATCACAACATCCCGAGGCAACGTCTGGAACGGAATGATCGCATCGAGACGATTGCGGAATTCCGGCGAAAAGTGGCGCTCGATGGCATTGCGACCACTGCTTCCGCCCTGGGCTCCCGAATAGCCGATACGCCGACGCGCAAGCTCGGATGCCCCGATGTTTGAAGTCATGATCAGTACCGCATTGCGGAAATTTGCGTCTCGGCCATTGTGGTCCGCGAGGCGACCGTGATCCATCACCTGCAGGAGCAGGTTGAGAATGTCGAGATGCGCCTTCTCGATC
>CAZPXZ010000015.1:0-45398 GCA_964590405.1 uncultured Rhodobacterales bacterium
CCTCGAAAATTGGTGACTCCGGCGCTCAACCATTCAACGGGCCCACCCTGATGGAAGAATGCGGACACATCGCCCGCAAACACGAAACCGGTCAGGGCGGCGAGCCCGATCGTCAGAATCGCGGCCCCGGGCAACGCAAATGCCACCGGAAAGCCAGCACCCAGGGCGCCGGCCATGATCAGCATCAAAACGACAACAAACAGCAGTTCCATCGTCGTTTCGCTCCTGTGGCTGTGCCCGCTGGATCCGCCCGCTAGTGCGAGCCGTCCTCATCCTGGCGGCGTGCACCAGGTTCGCCTCGCAAATCAGCCGCTGCACTCAGCATGTATGCGGAAAACTGAATGAGCATCGTGTACGCGAACACACCGAGAAAGCCAGCCATCATGTATTTCACGTACAGGCCAAATCCACTCTGGGTCGTCTCGAAGGACAGGATGGGACTGGATATGATGGAGGCCTTGTCACGGAGTCCCAGGTACAGAATCGCGACACATAGGGGGATGCCCAGAACAAGGGATCCCCAGAGGTTAACCCACGCCTTCGTCTGTTCCCGGAACCCGGCATAGAGCACGTCAACGCGGACATGCCCTTCTTCAATCAGTGTCTGGGCGCTGGCAAAGAGGAAGAGCGCGGCGTACCAGAACCGCACAAGATCACCCATGAACGCCTGTTCGTAGGAAAATACGAACCGGGCAATGACGATGAGGAACTCCGCCGAGACCACCAGGGCTGCGAGCCAGGTGAAGCCGGGTGTACGGCTCCGGACCGCAATCAGAATTGAAAGCACCATCAAGGGAACGTGGACATAGGCGCCACGCAAATTTGGAACACCGAGTACCGTTGTCAGGTCTGCCCCCACCAGAACAGGCAGAAAACCCTCGACTCGCAGGAACGAGATGGTCATGTCGGCCAGACCGACGATCAACACACTCCAATAGGCGGCACGTATCACATATGCCGACCATGCCTCAAGCCTGGCAGCGTCCGCACGGATCATGCTTTCCGGGTTCAGCAGCGGCCCGGCTACAGCGAAGGCGGCAAACGCAAGGTAGACAGCAACTTGCAGCCAACCGAGGAAACCGCCATCCGCCATGAAGGCAGAGCGCGCACCGGGCAGGCCGGCGCCAAGTGTCAGAAAGGAATTCAGGATGAAGGCTGTCGCCAGCGCTACGATGAGACGTGCGCAGACCCGGACCAGTCGACCATTAATCGAAGATCTTTCGACCGTAGAAGCGACAGTTGCTGCCATGAATCAGGCAAAACCCGCAAAGGAGCCCGGGGGCGGGCCTGACGCTACGCCCCCGGACATCATTCGTCAGTTATCGAGCACGCGGTTCCGCTGACTCACATAGGCCTGATCAGAAATATTGGTCCAGCCGCCGATATCCTGCCGGGCTTTGAGGAAGCTCTCGTGAATGCGCCGCGCAAGATCACTATGTTCGACCACGGTGGCGAACACTTCGTCGGCTCCCGCTCCGAAGGCATCGTAGACATCATCGTTGAACTCGCGAAGCTCCACGCCCTGGTCCTGGATGAGACGGGCAAGCGCGGCACCATTCTTGGCGTTGTACTCTGACATCATCACATCGTTTTCCATGCTGGCGGCCGCCTCAATGGTGATCTGGTCAGACTTCGAGAGCGAACCCCAGAACGACGCATTGAATCCGCAGGCGAGCATCGCACCAGGTTCATGCATGCCAGGGTAGTAGTAGTATTTCGCTGCCTCGTAGAACTTCATGGCCTCATCATTCCAGGGGCCAACCCATTCCGTAGCATCGATGGCGCCGGAAACCAGATTCTCGTAGATCTGACCGCCAGGCAGGGACACCGGCGACGCATCGAGTGTCGCCATGACATCACCTCCGAGACCAGGAATACGCATCTTGAGTCCCGCAAAGTCCTCTGCGCTGTTGATCTCCTTGTTGAACCAACCGCCCATCTGCACGCCGGTATTGCCGCACATGACGGCCTTGAGACCGAACTCGGCACCAAGCTCGTCCCAAAGCTCCTGGCCGCCGCCAAACCGGATCCAGGCATTGAGTTCGGTGTAGGTCAGCCCGAACGGAACTGCAGTGAAATACGCCCAACCAGGGTGCTTGCCCTTCCAGTAATACTCCGCAGCGTGGTAGGCCTGAGAATTGCCGGAAGCCACTTCGTCAAACGAATCAAATGCTCCGACCTTCTCGTTGGCGGCAAAATACTCCACCTGGATACGGCCTTCAGTCATGTCATTCAGTCGCTGCGCAAAGCGCTGGGCACCGGTTCCAAGCCCTGGAAAGTCCCGGGGCCAAGTTGTCACCAGAGCGATCTCAACTCGCTCCTGCGCGACGGCCGGTGCGGCAAGCGCAGTCCCGGCGCCAGCGGCGGCCGCGCCTACAAGAAAATCGCGTCTCTTCATGGTGGTTCTCCTCCATTGGCCTTTGTTTTCGCCAGCAGGCCGCACCCGCGGCGCCGGACGATCCGAATCCCGTACAGGGAGCACAATTACACGGCTTTACGCAACCGCGCAAATGCACCGAGACCGTCAAACGGGCCTGATCCGAATTGAGGCGACTCCGGGATGGTCAGGCATCGGAGACGCGTTCGATCCCCGGCAGTTCTGTGACGTAAGGACCCCGAACCGAGGTTGAGAGTGGGAACATGCGAGTACGGTCGCTGTGCCGCCGCACGTGCAAGGGCATCTCGAGACCAGTCTTCTCGAGGGAGATCGGTGCGTAGCCGGAACTCGCTTTCCGGTCTGTTCACGTTCGGCACTCCTCGACCCGCAAGTGGTCCGGCAATCTGCCCAGGATCCGGCACCTGCCGGCCGGTCAAGGACACTCCGTGCGTACGGAGCGACGCTGATCACACGCCGAGAACGCGAGCCCGTTGGCCTACATACGCCGCGTCGGAAATCGAAGTCCATCCACCAATCTCGGATCGCGCCCGCGCAAAACTCTCGTGGATCCGTCTGGCAAGATCGCTGTGCTCGATCACGGTCGAAAATACTTCCATCGCACCCCGCCCGACTGCATCAATCACATCCTCGTCGAATTCGCGCAGCTCAACGCCCTGCTCTTCGACTAGCCGGACCAGCGCGGCACTGTTCCGGGCGTTGTACTCCGCTGTCAGGACCTGGTTTTCCATCGCCATGGCCGCCTCCAGTAGCATTCGGTCGGAAGTGGACAAGGATCCCCAGAATGACGCATTGAATCCACACGCAAGCATCGACCCCGGCTCCTGCAGGCCGGGATAGTAGTAATACTTGGCCGCCTCGTAGAATTTCATGGCCTCGTCATTCCAGGGCCCGCCCCATTCCGCGGCGTCGATGGTCCCGGAAGCCAGATTCTCGTAAATCTGTGCGCCCGGCAGGGACACGGGTGAGACTCCGAGTGTCGCGAAAACGTCACCTCCAAGTCCCGGAATGCGCATCCTCAGGCCCTTGAAGTCATTCACGCTGTTAATTTCCCGACTGAACCAGCCGCCCATCTGCACTCCCGTGTTGCCACACATGACTCCCTTGACTCCGAATCTGGCGCCCAGCTCGTCCCACAACTCCTGACCGCCGCCAAAGCGGATCCATGCGTTGATCTCGTTGCAGGTAAGGCCGAAGGGTACTGAAGTGAAGTAGGCCCAACCCGGATGCTTGCCCTTCCAGTAGTACTCCGCAGCGTGGTAGGCGTCTGAATTGCCTGACGCCACCTCGTCGAAGGCATCGAATGCCCCGACCTTTTCGCCGGCAGCGTAGTACTCCACATGAATGCGACCGTCCGACATTTCGCTGATTCTGCGCGTGAGACGCTGCACTCCTCTTCCAGCGCCAGGAAAGTCGCGAGGCCAGGTCGAGACCAGTACGATTGTCACGCGCTCCCTTGCTACGGCTGGCGCTGCCAGAACGGGAACTGCGAGAGAAACACTTGAAACCGCGAAGAGATTGCGTCGGTTCATGCCGGTCCCGGTTTCCGGGGTCCAGCGCCGGTAAGATCGACTCTGGTTGCCCAAACCGGTTCACTCCCTGCCGCCCTTGCGGCGGGGAGGCTCAATGTGCTTGCCTGTCTGAGCCACCGATTCACCCATCATTCCGACAAGAGATCAAGCTTTCTTCCAGAGCATCATTCCGCGCCACCCATGGCGGCAGCGATCCTGCACACCATCCGTAACATTGTGCCACAAACGCGTCCTTGATACGGGCAGATGCAGGAATGTCATCTTCTTCGAATGGTCTTGGTCCTTTCCGGATCTTTGGACCGTCGAGATGGTATCGCTTCCAGCCATCGGTTTCTGCTATGGGTTACGGGATAGTACCTTCTCGTTCTTGAGAGAATTGGCGGTCGGCTTGCCGCAATCTCCTGCGCGGAAGGTGATCCGGAAGGCCGGCAACTTCAGCCACGACGATGCGACGACCTGCTGCAGAAGGGTTGGCTCGGACGGTCAGCCAGCTGCGCGGCGACGTACCCTTCGGCCGTGAAGGCAGCGAAGCGCGGGGAATACGGCACATCCAAGGTGGTCGGCAGCACCGGAAGGATGCCTTTCGAATGTGACGCGACCGTCGCAATTCGGCAGAGCCAGGATTGGGTCGTGCTGTAGGAACAGCTGAAATTGATCACTCCTGCCAACGAGATTCTGCGTAATGATCACGAATGCATCGCGCACGCACCAGACAGCTCCGTTCCGCGATGCGGACAGACGTTGGAAACCCGCGCAAATCCTGTCGAACACCGGCGTCACAATTGTCGGGTTTCTGCCTATTTCCGACGTAAGTCCAAAATGGTTGCGATGGGTGTTCTATCCAATCCGCAACCAACTTGGAGTTGCACTGGAACCTGAACACCAGGACCAACGCTCATGAGCGGGTCGGCATATCCAGTTCACGCTCGGAGCAATCGTCTCTTGCGGCCGAAAGGTTTTCGGGTCCCCCAAGGTTCTTGAAGCCGATGCCCAATTGGATTGCGAGCACCTACTCGCGCAGTGCTCATGGCAACCGCGGCATCCCCAGGCGAGACGTTGGTTCAGGTCATTCTCCCGATCGGTTCAGGCGATCGCTTCCTGATCACAGACGCCGAGGTGGCAATCCTCGCTGCTGAAGTGTTGCTGCGGCGCAAAGCCGAATTCCTGCCGGCGCCATGTCCTGACCGGTCGACGTGATGTTCACTGTCGATCCCGAAACGGGTTTTTATGGCTCTCGCTCGCAAGTTGTGCCCACGGGACAGATTCTGAAGAGGATCAGTACAACTCCGGCCCGATTGGCGTCGCGTATCTGCATCTCTCCCCATACCATCTTGCACAACCATTCCCTTCTCTCCCCCCAGGGAATTCAGTTCCATTCCCAGGAGTCATCCGCCGCCGGTTGGCGAATCGGCCGAAAGCCGCAATAGTCCGTCTGGTCCTGCGAACTTGGGAGAGGCGATTGGCAACGATCGGGTCGGGTGGATCCTTCGTCCACCTGCGTCTCTTCAGCAACTACTCCCCGCTGGAGGGAGCCCTACGCATACCGCAGATCGTTGAACTCTGCCAAACGGATGGAATGCCGGCCGCGGGCCTTACCGATTCCGGCAATCTGTTCGGTGCCTTGGACTTTTCCACACAACTCGCAAAGGCCGGGATTCAGCCGATCATCGGCTGCACCGTCGGTCTTCTTCGAAGTCATCGCCGTGGTTCGCCACATCCCGTTCAGGCCCCGCCCATCGTGCTGATCGCTCAGACCGAGGAGGGGTTTCGGAGTCTCCTGGCACTGGTTTCCGGCATGTACCTCGACCAAGGCGGCCGCGTTCCGGCACTTGAACTCGAGCAAATCGCTTCCAGTGCGCAAGGGCTGATCTGCCTGACCGGTGGCTCGCATGGCGCAATCGGAACAATGATCCGTGAGGGTCGCCAGGACGGGGCGCGTGTCATCCTGGAACGGCTCTCAGCCGCCTTCCCGGGTCGCCTTTACGTGGAAGTTCAACGCCACGGAAGCGGAGCAAGGCGGACAAGGGCGGAGGCACAAACCGAACCAGCCTTCCTGGATCTGGCCTACGACATGGAATTGCCGCTCGTGGCAACCACGGAAGCATATTTTCCCGACGATTCTTTCCATGAAGCGCACCGTATCCTGCGCGGCATCGCCGGAGGCGGTGGACAGGAGCCATACGAAGCGAGGTATACGACCGAGAACCGCTTCCGTTCCGCAAGCGAAATGTGCGCCCTGTTTGCGGACCTTCCTGAAGCGGTGGCCAACACGGTGGATATCGCGCAGCGCGTTTCCTTCCGACCATTGGAGCAGCAGCCTCTACTTCCGAGCTTTGCCAAGGACGAGAACGAACTTCTCCGGCAAAAGGCGAGCGACGGCCTCAGGGAGCGCCTCGCAACCATCGAAACGGCAGCAGAACCGGATGAGTACCGGCAGCGTCTCGATTACGAACTGGATGTCATCATCAGCATGAAATTCGCTGGGTATTTCCTGATCGTTTCGGAGTTCGTGAACTGGGCCCATGAACGGAATATTCCGGTCGGCCCGGGCAGAGGATCCGGGGCAGGCTCTCTTGTCGCGTATGCGTTGCGGATTGTTGATCTCGACCCCATCCGGTACGGGCTTCTCTTCGAGCGGTTCCTCAATCCCGAGCGCATCTCGATGCCCGATTTCGATATCGACTTTTGCGAGATTCGCCGTGACGAGGTCATGGACCATGTACGAAACCGATACGGCGCGGATCGTGTCGCAAAGATCGTAACCTTCAATACACTGCAGGCCCGAGCGGCACTCCACGACACGGGTCGGGTACTGGGCCTGGCGCGCGCCCAGACCGACCGTGTCGCCAACGCAATACCGTACAATCCCGCTCGCCCCACGACTCTGAGAGAGGCCTGGGAAAATCTCGACGATTTCCGGAAGGCCATCGAGGCGGAGGAAAAGGGTAGTCAGCTCTACGACCTTGCCTCCCGGATCGAGGGACTCTTCCGCAATTCGTCAATCCACCCGGCCGGCATTGTCATCGGGAACCGACCCCTGATCGATTTCGTCCCACTCTTCAAGGACCCAAGGGGACGGGATGACTTTCAGTCAACGCAGTATGACATGGTGTGGGTGGAACGCGCCGGTCTTGTCAAGTTCGACTTCCTGAGTTCAAAGACGCAGACAGCCATCCGCGCCGCGCTCGAGTTCGTCCAGGAGGCGGGCGACGAACTGGACCTGACGCGCATTCCGCTGGACGACAAGAAGGCACTGGACCTCTACTGCAGGGCCGAAACGGCTGGCCTCTACCAAGTGGAGGGCGAGGGCATGCGCAACGCCCTCCTGCAGCTACAGCCGGACCGCTTCGAAGACCTGATTGCGGTGGTTGCTCTATACCGGCCAGGCCCCATGCAGAACATCGAGCACTACTGCGCCGTCAAGCACGGTGAGAAGGAGATGGACCTGCTTCATCCTGGACTGGAGCCCATCCTGAGCGAAACCTACGGGATCATCGTGTACCAGGAGCAGGTCATGGAAATCGCCCGTTCTCTTGCGGGATTCAGCCTCGGGGAAGCGGATATCCTGCGCCGCGCCATGGGAAAGAAGAAGCCCGAAGAGATGGAGGCGCAGAAGAAGCGTTTCCTGGAGGGGCTAGGCCAGCACGGCGGACTGGACAAGAAGCAGTCGGAGACAATCTACGATCTCGTGTTGCGGTTTGCCGATTACGGGTTCAACAAGTCGCACGCTGCCGCCTACGCTCTGGTGAGTTACCAGACTGCATATCTCAAGGCTCATCACCCCGTGGAGTTCTTTGCCGCCACGTTGAACGCCGAGATGGGGTCCAACGACGCAAATCGCTACGCAAAGATTGCAACACTCTGGGCGGAGGCACGCCGCCGAGGCATCGAAGTGCTTCCGCCGGATGTCAATCACTCCTTCGATCGATTTCGTCCCGTCGACGGTACACTCCCCTACGCGCTTGGTGCGATCAAGGGTGTGGGAACGGAAGCAAGCAGCCGCATCGCAGAAGCCAGGGAAACGGGGGGTCCTTTCAGCAGCGTCGGAGATCTCGCCCGCCGCGTCAACCTCGCCGAACTCAAACGGCAGGGAATCGAGAAACTCGCTCAAGTCGGCGCGTTCGATTCCGTCGATGACAACCGTAACCGAATAATGTGTTCGGCCGAGGACCTGATGCGATACTCGCAGTCCTTCCACGCCACTCCGACGCCAGGCCTCGCCTCACTGTTCGAGGATGAAGATCTTGAGATCTGCGACCCCGTGCTCGCAACCGTGAATGACTACGACACCGCAGCCCGTTTCGAGGAAGAACGTAGCGCAGCCGGCTTTCTGATCTCCGGACATCCCCTTGATGCCCGCCTGCCCGAACTGGGCGAAGAAAATATCGGGCTGGTTTCCGGTGTCAGTCCTGACGGAGATT
Source organism: uncultured Rhodobacterales bacterium (assembly GCA_964590405.1). Taxonomy (GTDB): domain Bacteria; phylum Pseudomonadota; class Alphaproteobacteria; order Rhodobacterales; family CAZPXZ01; genus CAZPXZ01. The sequence continues at coordinate 8,349 of CAZPXZ010000015.1, forward strand.
CCGGAAGATGGCGGGTAGCCGGGATGATCACCGCCATAAACAGGCAGATTTCACGAAGCAACAAGCCGTATGCCCGGATCACCCTGTCGGACCCCAATGGCAGCGGAACCGTGCTGATGTTCGACCGGGAATTGCAGACTGCCGGTTCCGCTCTCAAGGAGCAGGCACTCGTGGTGCTGGACCTGGAAACGGTACGGCGAGATGGTCGGGATGGAATGGTCATCTGCCGAAAGCTGACCCGTCTCGACGAGCGGAACGAGTCGCGAACGCGGGCTCGGTCCGCCCGTGCCGAAGGGCTTCGCATTCGCGTGGATTCTGCAGAAGCAGCCGGCAGCATCCGCGAGGTTCTCTGCTCCAATGGCAAGACAAACGGCTCCGGAACGCGCTACCAAGTACGGGTTTCCCTTCGTTTGCCGGACCTTGGAGCCTGGGCGGAGGTGCAGCTTCCCGGCAGTTTCCGTCTGAGTGCCGAAGAACGGCAGGACCTCAGCAAACGGAGTGACGTTGTAGGTCTCGAGTCCTTTTCACCTCCCCCTACAGGAAAGCACCTGTCATGATTGGACGACTGAACCACGTGGCGATTGCAGTTCCGGATCTGGAAGCTGCCACCCAACGGTATCGGACTGCCATGGGCGCAACGGTATCTTCTCCGCAAGACGAGCCTGAACACGGCGTCCGCGTCGCATTTGTCGAACTACCCAACACCAAGATCGAACTCCTGTCGCCACTTGGCGCAGACTCTCCCATCACCGGCTTTCTGCAGCGCAATCCACAGGGTGGCATCCACCATGTCTGCCTGGAGGTCGATGACATCGTCGTGGCCCGGGATCGGCTCACGGCATCCGGGGCACGTGTGCTCGGCAGCGGAGATCCGAAGATCGGCGCCCATGGCAAGCCAGTCCTGTTCCTGCATCCCAAGGACTTCGATGGCGTACTCCTGGAGTTGGAGGAAGCATAGAAATACTGCGACCCGGACATCGTGCTGGGCATGACCGGCACCTCGCACCAGGAAAAACTTCGAAGTCTATGAACGGAACGACAACGTCTACCGGCATAGCGTAGTCAACCACCCAACGAACAGCCGACACTGTATTCGGCATACGTGCCCAAAATCCCCGGAAATTCGACTGTCGACGGACTTGCCGCTTCCTTCGAAATCCAGCTGCGACAGTTGATGTGACCGTCCGCCGAACTCATCCTGCCACAGTTGTCATGGCGGAACCGAAGCAAACCGCCTCATCCGGAGCCCACCAGTGGATCGCCTGGCGATACGCAAACAGAATTGCCTTTGGCCTCCTTCAGATCAGGTATGGAAGAAGCGAATTGTGACCGGCAGTCTCTCGGCACGAATGCGAACACTTGGGCCAACGCCAAGCGAGTCGCAGGCGCGGTCATGACGAGGACTGGTGCCTGTTCCGCAACTTGTCCCGCACCACCTTGACCAGCGGTAGCAGAATCAGGATGAACGCGATTACGGTAATGGGACCGGCGATGGGTCGAGTAAGGAAAATCGAGAAGTCTCCATCAGAGAGCAGCAGCGACTGGCGGAGCTTCGGTTCCGCAATCGGGCCGAGGACGATGGCCAACACCATCGGCGCCAGCGGATAGTCGAGAATCCGAAGTAGGAAGGCCACGAAACCGAATATCAGCATGAGCCAGACATCGAACATGTTCTGGTACGCGGCGTAGGTTCCGACCGCCGACAGGACAAAGATCAGCGGAGCCAGAATGGTGAACGGCATCCGCAGAACCCAGAGGAACGCCGGAATGAAGGCCAGGTTGATCGCCACCGCGATAACATTGGAGACGTAGAAGGAGCCGATCAGTGGCCAGACGAAGTCGGGCTGGTTGGTAAACAGGAGCGGTCCCGGCTGTAATCCCCAGATCACCATTCCGGCCAGGAGGACGGCAGTCGTTGGCGAGCCCGGGATGCCGAGCGTCATCATCGGGAGCATCGCTCCCGTGGACGCGGCATTGTTGGCGGACTCCGGCGCCGCCACGCCATCGACCTCCCCCTTGCCGTACCGCGAGGGATCTTTCGATACCATCTTTGCAACACCGTAGGACATCAAGGAACCCGGCGTAGCGCCAGCCGCCGGCAGCATGCCCACGAAGAAGCCGATCATTGTCCCGATGGTGGTCCCCCGCCAGGCTCTCCGGAACTCGCCGATTGCCCGCAGCGTCTCCCGAAACGTGATGCGCACCTCTGACAGCTTGCTCTCGTAGCGGGTGGTATTGATTGCCCACAGCATCTCCCCGATGCCGTAGACACCGATGGCCAGTACCAGAAACCGGATCCCGTGCGTGAAGCCGGTGATATCGAGGAACACCAGTCGAGGTTCTCCGGAAACGATGTCGAAGCCGACCGCACCAAGCACCAATCCCACACAGATCGAAAAAATCGTCTTGGCAATATCGTCGCCCCCGAGACCAATGAAAGTCGCGAACGCCAGCAGCATGAGTGCGAAGATCTCGGGATTGCCGAATTTGAGGGCCACATCGGCCAGAGGGGGAGCGAAAGCTGTAAAGAGGATGTTGGAAATCGTGCCGCCGACGAACGAAGCCACTGCCGCCGCCACCAGAGCGAGATGGGCACGGCCGGACAGCGCCATCGGCCGCCCGTCGAATGTGGTCGCAACCGCTGTCGACGCACCCGGTATCCCCAGCGTGATCGACGACACCGCGCCTCCGTACATGGCACCGTAGTAGATTGCGGCCAGAAAGATCATCGGCGAGGCGACCGATCCGGTCATCTTCTGGATCACGAAGGTGAACGGAAGGAGAATGGCGACACCGTTCACCGAACCAAGGCCGGGCATCGCGCCGACAAACAGTCCGATGATCACGCCGAGCACCGCCAGGCCGAAATTCACCGGCTGCAGCGCGGCAACGATTCCGTCGAAGAGAAGCAGCAAGACTTCCATCAGCAAACCATTTCCCGTTCATCGCTCCGTCCGCGAAGGAAGCCCGCCTCGGGGAACGACTGGTTCCTCGGGCGCCTCACAGGAAAATCCGGTAAAGCGGAATGAAGAGTGGCTCCAGATATCCCTTTGGAAGGATGATCCGCATGGCAACGTCGAAGAAGAAGAACCCAACCACCGGCGTCGCGACCGAAATCGCGATTGATTGCACCAGGGAGTGTCGGCCCAGGAACCGCAGATAGTAGAACATGAACAGGAATATGGCGCCGTAGAAGCCAGCCAGGTGCACCATCGCGAGCAGACCAATCAGGCCGCCGCCAACGGTGACCAGCATGCGCTGGGCGAATCCGTCCAGATACGGTTCATCGGAGCGCGCGGCCGGTGTCCGCCCGCGGTACCAGTTCCACGCTACGCACAGGCAGCAGACCAGCATGATGGCGGCGAGCCAAAAGGGCCAAAAACCACTGCCGGGCCCTTCCCCGTCGACGAAGGCAACGTTGTCGAAGCGCTGCGCATTCGGGTTCCAGCCCGCTGGCTCGCCACTCTTCCACATCAGGTAGATCGAGAAGAGGCCGAGAAGCACGGCAGTAACGATTTCTGCCAGGCGCATGACGGCCTCGTCTCAATCCTGCGGGAGGTCGATAGGTTCTTGCCGCCTAGATCGCTCCCGATGCCTTCAGCATCGCCTCGTGGCGATCACGCTGGGCCTGCCAGTAGCTACGCAGGTCCTCGCCCGTGAGGAACTCGCCCGTCATGGACTTGTCGGTCCGGTAGGTCTGCCACTTCTCGCTGTTGAAGAGCTTGCCAAACATTTCCGTGTAGAACGCCTGGGCCTCGGCGGACATGCCGGGAGCACCGACCACGCTGCGCTGCATGGTGTAGGCAAATTCATGGCCGAACTCCTTCAGGGTCGGAACATCCGGGAAGAACGGCAGGCGCTCATCCGTAAATGCGACAAGGGCCACCACGTCGCCGGCCTCGTAGAAGCCCAGCGCCTCCGAAGGATTGTTCACCGAAGAAGTGATCTGCCGCCCGGCAAGATCCTTGGCCACGGCGCCACCACCCTTGTAGGGGATGTACTTGATGTCGAGGCCGAAGTTGTCATTCAGGAAATCGGTAATGATCTGGTCTTCCTGATTGCTGCCGGTACCGCCCATCACCCAGTCATTGCCCCGCTCCTTGGCTGCCGCGAGGAATTCCTCGAACGTGTTGATGCCCTCTTCCTTGTGCACCCAGAGCAGGAACGTGTCTTCTGCCATGCGTCCGACCGGCGCAAAGGTGAGAACATCGATCCCGAGCCCGGGCTGGCGGAGCGGCGTAGTGAAGAACGAATTCAGGGTCACCATGATCGTGTGATCCGGATCACTGACACCGTTGAGGTGCACCAGCGACTCTGCACCGGAGCCGCCAGGCTTGTTGGTGGGAACCAGCGGCTGGGGCGAGTAACCCTCCTCCTCCGCAATTGCCTGCATCAGGCGGGCCATTCGGTCGGCGCCGCCGCCCTGGCCCGCCATGATGACGAAGTCAACCGGCTTCGAAGGTTCCCATGCCTGGGCACCTCCGGCCACAGCTACAGCCAACGCTGCGAGTCCGGCCATCCGGCACGCTTTGCCAAGTCTATTCATCATTGTCGTTGCCTCCTTTGTTGCAACATGATTCGGTGCACATGTCAGCACACCGTTCTCGCCGAGTACAGGCGACAAACGCCTCACCCGGCAGCCGAGCCTGCTGGATCGCTCCCCTCAATCTCTTCCGACGGCCTCACTCGGCCGTTTCTTCTCCTCAATGCACGAGAACAACCGGCATTCTTGCCTGATCCACCACTGACTGCGTGTTTCCACCCAGGACTGTCTCCCGCTCGTGGCTCTGTCCATACGCTCCCATGATCAGGAGGTCGATTCCGAGCAGGCGCCCCTGGTCCAGAAGTGTCCGACCGACATTCTCCCTGTCCGACAGTCGTTCCAGCTGGGCCGGGATGCCTCGGGCGGCCAAATAGGACCGCAGGTCCTCCGCGCTGGTTCCCGGTCCACCCGGATCACCGGCAACGAGTACGATGACCTCCTCCGCACGGCTGATCAGATCCATGTTCATTGCCACGGCCCGCGTTGCCTCCAGCGAGCCGTTCCACGCAATGGCGATCCTCGCGCCGAGACTTGTCGGGGACACGTCTGAATGGGGGCACATGAGGACCGGGCGCGCCGTGTGGAACAGCGCTGACTTGAGCGTGTTGGCCCCTAGATTGCGGTCCCGGTCCGGCTTGGGCACAACAATCAGGTCGGCAAGTCGGCCGCGGCGCCGGATTACGTCCACCTGTCGTCCGGAATCCTCCGTCCAGGAGATGGAAGGACCGTGCGTGTCGGCGCTCTCTACGATTTCCAGGCCGAGATTCGTGGCGATCCGATCGAATTCCGCCCGGAGCGTCTCCTCTTCCGCATCCGCAACCGCCGCTGCGTGCACCGCAACCTGTTCCTTGAGATACGCCGGCACCGAGTCCGCAAATGAGAGAAAGTCCTCCGGTCGAGGTCGGCAATGGGTAACCTGAACATGGGCGCCGAACCGCCTGGCGATCCGGGCAGCGTGCCGCAGGACGCCTTCGCCCTTGCCATCCCCCCGGACCGGAACCAGCAACCTGCGAAGCAACGGCACGCACTCCCACTAGAACAGCCCGGCGATCATGCCGTGCTCATCGATCCGAATCGACTCGGCTGCCGGAACCCTTGGCAGGCCTGGCATGGTCATGATGTCGCCGCAAATGGCGACAACAAAACCCGCCCCTGCGGATAGCCGTACCTCCCGCACCGGGAAGACATGACCCTCCGGTGCACCACGGACATTGGGATCGGTGGTGAAGCTGTACTGGGTCTTTGCAATACAGACCGGCAGGTTGCGATAGCCCTGCGCCTCCCATTGCCGCAACTGATCCAGGACGGACTTTGGAGCTGTCACCTCTCCTGCCCGGTAAATTCGCGTGGCGATGGCCTCGATCTTTTCGAACAGCGGCATCTCGTCCGGATAGAGCGGCGCGAATCTTGCCTCTCCAGCCTGAACAATCTCGGTTACCTTTCGCGCCAGATCAATGGTGCCTTTCGATCCCTCGGCCCAGTGCCGGCACAGCACTGCGGTTGACCCCCGGCTCTCCGCATAGGCCTGAACCGTCGCAATCTCCGCATCGGTGTCGGCAACGAAATGATTGATGGCCACAACGGTCGGTACGCCGAACTGCCGAAGATTTTCAAGGTGCCGTCCCAGGTTTGCGCACCCACGCTGTACCGCGTCCACATCCTCGGAAGCGAGATCCTCCCGGGCCACACCACCGTTCATCTTGAGTGCCCGCACGGTCGCGACCACGACGATGGCTTCGGGTTGCAGCCCGGCCTTCCGGCACTTTATGTCCAGGAACTTCTCGGCCCCGAGATCAGCACCGAATCCGGCCTCCGTCACCACGTAGTCCGCAAGCTTGAGAGCCGTTCTGGTTGCGACGACGGAGTTGCATCCATGAGCGATGTTGGCAAAGGGTCCACCATGCACGAAGGCGGGGTTGTTCTCCAGGGTCTGCACCAGGTTAGGCTGCATGGCCTGTTGCAGCAGAACGGTCATGGCGCCATCCGCAGCCAGGTCGCTGCAGTGGACAGGGGTTCGGTCACGCCGGTAGCCGACGATCATCTTGCCGAGACGATCCTCCAGATCGCCAAGGTCCGAGGCCAGGCACAGAATGGCCATGACCTCGGAAGCCACAGTGATGTCGAACCCGGCCTCGCGGGGAAACCCGTTGGCGACGCCGCCCAGATTGCAGACGATCTGGCGCAGCGCCCGGTCATTCATGTCGAGCACACGCCGGTGGGCGATACGGCGAATATCGATTTCGAGCGAGTTGCCCCAGTAGATATGGTTGTCCAACATCGCGGCCAGCAGATTGTGCGCCGAGGTGATGGCATGAAAGTCGCCGGTGAAGTGAAGGTTCATCTCCTCCATGGGCACGACCTGGGCATACCCGCCGCCGGCGGCCCCGCCCTTCATGCCGAAACACGGACCGAGCGACGCCTCGCGGATGCAGATGGCGGCATTCTCGCCGATGGCGTTGAGCCCGTCCCCGAGGCCGACAGTAGTCGTTGTCTTGCCCTCCCCGGCCGGCGTCGGATTGATGGCGGTCACCAGCACCAGATGCCCGTCAGACCGGTCCTGGAGTGAACGGATGAACTCCGCGGAGACCTTGGCCTTGTCGTGACCGAAAGGAAGCAGGTGCTCAGCAGCAATTCCCAGCCTGGCCCCAATTTCCTGAATTGGCTTCTTTTGCGCCTGCCGTGCAATCTCGATGTCCGACAATCTCGCCTCCCTTTGGCTGTAGCCGATTGCGGCCTGCCTAGCTTCCGAGCCGCATACCAGCCTCGATTCCGGTCGCAGCTGCCCATTCGGCGGCAGGCTGCTTGGCACCACCCTTGGGGCGAACACGCCTGACCAGCACCCTGCCACCGCTCGCCTGAACGAGCACGCCGTCTTCCGAAACAGACACGATCTTGCCAGGCTCCCCGCCCCCTTCCGAGCGGGAACTGTCGTAGATCTGCAGCGTGTTACCGCGAACCGTCGTCCAGGCGCCCGGAGCAGGGTTGGCAGCCCGGATCACGTTGTACACCTCGCCAACAGGCTTCGACCACTCGATCCGCGCAATGTCGCGTCCGAACCAGCTCTCGTACGATCCATCATCCAGGCGCTGGTCGTGCTTGATCACAATCCCCGCCTTCACGAGTTCGAGGCTCTCGATCATGGCGTCCACGCCCATCGGGAAGAGCTTCTTGAAGTAGACGTCACCCAAGGTCTCGTCCACACCGATATCGCATGTCTTCTGCAGCAGAATCGGACCTTCGTCCAGCCCGTCGTTGGGCCAGAAAATGCTCAGGCCTGTCTGCGTCCTTCCCATCGCGATCGGCCAATTGATGGAACTCGGCCCCCTGTGATGTGGCAGGAGCGACGGGTGGTACTGGAACGTCCCCAGCCGGGGCGCGTTGAGGACCGGCTCCGGAACGAACAGCAACACATATGCCATCATGCACACGTCCGCTTCAAAGGACTCCATCAGGGCCAGCGCTTCCGGTGACTTCCAGTTCTGCGGCTGTTGGACCGGCAATCCCTGCTCGCGCGCATATGCCGCCAGCGGATCCTCAGGCCGGCCCTCCTTGCCGGGAGCCGTGCAGACGGCGACCACGTTCTCGTCCCGCTCCAGAAGCCGTTCCAGAACTGCCTTTCCGAAGGCCTGCTGGCCATGGACCACGATCCGCATTTCTTACTCCCCCCGCACGCAGGTATATGACAATCCGAGAATTCAGGCTGCGTCCCGGTGCTCGCCAACGGCTCCGGACAGGAGAATCCGCTCCAGATCATCTCCGGTATAGCCGAGCACCTGAGTCAGCACCTCCACCGTGTGCTCGCCGAGAAGCGGTGAACGCTCAACCTCGACCGCGCTGGCAGAGAGCTTGATCGGGCACCCGACACTCAGATACGCCCCTCGCTCGGGATGCTCGACCTCCACGATGGTTCCGCTCCGGCGCAAATCCGGATCCTCTGCAATCTCCTTCATGCTGAGGATCGGCCCACAGGGAATATCCAGCGGATCGCAGATCTCGATCACCTCGAACTTGTCCTTCGTCCGAGTCCACTTCTCGATCTCGTTGAAGACCTCGTCCAGCCTTGGCAGCCTTGCCTCCGGTGTCGCATAGTCCGGGTCCGTCTTCCATTCGGGACGACCGATCAGGTCGCAGATCTTCCCCCAGACCGCGGCCTGCGTAATAAAATACGTATAGGAGTTCGGATCGGTCTCCCAGCCCTTGCACTTGAGAATGCGTCCGGGTTGGCCACCCCCCGAGTCGTTGCCCGCCCGTGGCGTTGCGTCGCCGAACGGCGTTCCGAGACCGTACTGCGAATATTCCTTGAGCGGTCCGGCCTCGAGACGCTGCTGGTCCCGGAGCTTTACCCGGCAGAGATTGGCCACTGCATCCTGCATCGGCGCCAGAACCCGCTGCCCCCGATGGGAACGCTCCCGCTGGAAGAGCGCCGTGACAATACCGAGAGCAAGATGCACTCCCGTACCGGAATCACCAATCTGCGCACCGGTTACAAGGGGCGGTCCGTCGGGCCAACCCGTCGTCGAAGCAGATCCGCCGGCACATTGCGCCACGTTCTCGTAGACCTTGCAGGATTCGAACCGGCCTTCACCAAAGCCCTTCACGGAGGCCACGATGATGCGTGGATTGACTTCCTGGATTCGTTCCCAGGTGAATCCCATCCGGTCAAGGGCCCCCGGTGCCATGTTCTCGACCAGGACGTCACAAACCTCGATCAGGCGGGTAAGGACTTCCTTGCCCTCTTCTCGCTTGGAGTTGAGTTCGATCGAGCGCTTGTTGTGGTTGAGCATCGTGAAGTAGAGGCTGTCCGCCCCAGGCTTGTCCACGAGTTGCTTGCGAGTCGCGTCTCCCACGCCGGGGCGCTCCACCTTGATGACATCGGCACCGAGCCAGGCCAGAAGCTGCGTGCATGTCGGCCCTGACTGCACATGGGTGAAATCGAGGATACGAATGCCTTCAAGCGCCTTCATTTGCCCACTTCCCACTGTTATCACTTGTACATGGTCTGCGCCTTGGTTCCTGGCGCATACTCATTGGGATCGATCCAGACATTGACCACCGCACATTTGCCGGTGGCAGCGATGGCCTCTCGGGCGCGCCGCAATGCCGGCCCAATCTGGTCTGCCTCGCGAACCTCTTCCCCATAGCCCCCGATCATTCTCCCGAACAGGGAGAATTCCACATCGCCGAGCTTGTTTCCGACACCTCCCCGGTTCTCGCCATATTTTGCAATCTGGCCGTAACGGATCTGGTTCATGGCCGAGTTGTTTCCGATCACGGCCAGGAAAGGCGCTCCGAACCGCTGTGCTGTCTCCATGTCAAAGGCAGTCATGCCGAAGGAACCGTCGCCGAACAGGCAGACGACTTCCTTCTGCGGGTGAGCGAGCTTTGCAGCCATGGCAAATCCTGTTCCCACGCCGAGCGAACCGAGTGCTCCGGGATCCATCCACTGACCCGGCCGCCTGGGCCGCACCGCCTGGGCCGAGATGGTCACGACATCGCCGCCGTCTCCGATATAGATGGTGTCGTCCTCGAGAAACTCGTTGATCTCCCAGGCCAGTCGATAGGGGTGGATGGGCGAGCGATCGGATCGGAAGAGCGGCATCAGCTTGTCCAGGGCCACGACCTCGGCCTCCCGGAGCTTGTCCATCCACTCGCGGCGCATCTGGCGCTTGCCGCTGTCCAATCCGCCGGACGCGGCGTCAACCACGGCACTCAGAATGGCGCCCGGGTGCCCGGGAAGCCCGAGATCGATATCCCGGTTCTTGCCCACGGTGCGATAGTCCAGATCGCTCTGGATGAGCGTCAGTTCCTTCGAGATCCGCTTGCCGTAACCCATACGGAAGTCGAAGGGCGTGCCGACGATCAGGAGCACATCGGCCTCCTTGAACGCCAGTCGGCGCGTGCGATCGAAGTGGTGCGGGTCCCCGGGAGGCAGCATTCCTCGACTCGCCCCGTTCATGTAACAGGGGATGTCGAGCGCTCGCGCAAACGCGATTGCCTCATCGGACGCACCGGTTGCCCATACCTGCTGGCCAAAGAGCACCGCCGGACGTTCCGACCGGTTCAGGATTTCTGCAATTCGTTCGATGTCCGCCGAGTCGCACAAGCTTCGAGGCGACGCCCGGTACGCTCCCGGCTCAGGGATCACCGCCTTTTCCAGCGGAATCTCTCTGTCCAGAATGTCGCGAGGAATCTCCAGGTAGCTGGGGCCATAGGCGCCCGCGAAACACTCCCGCGCCGCCATCGAGACCATGTCGGCAATCCGTTCCGTGGAGAATACGCCCGACGCGAACTTGGTTATGGGCTTCATCATGTCAACATGAGGCAAGTCCTGCAAAGAGCCCTGCTTGTGCTGGGTCAGACTGGACTGTCCACCGATATGCAGTATCGGACTCTCGGAGCGAAAGGCCGTCGCGACACCGGTTACCGCGTTCGTGCATCCGGGACCCGCCGTCGTAACCACGCAACCCAGTCTTCCGGTCTGCCGCGCGTAACCATCCGCCGCATGCGCGGCGACCTGCTCATGGCGGACGTCGACGATCCGGATTCCCTCGTCGATGCAACCATCGTAGATGTCGATGATGTGGCCACCGCACAATGTGAAGATGGTGTCGACGCCCTCGTTTCGGAGCGCCTTGGCAACCAGCCGGCCGCCGGAAACAACGCCCGCGTCCTCACTCTTCCTCTGCAGCGTGTCCGTCGCGGTACTGGCCGCCGGATTGGACGTCATGATGGGAAACCCTCCTTGCAGTTCTTCGCTCCGGTAGCCGCCGGGTCCGGGTTGCGGCGCCTTCCCTCCAGCCGCCGCCATACGCGTCGCACATGATCATGCAGGCGCATGGTGTGCTCGTGCACCCGCCTGGCCGCGATGTCTGCATCGCGCGCCTCAAGCGCTTCAACGATGCCCATGTGATCTACGACAGAACGGGACGCACGGTCGCTTTCGCCCATGGCCCGACGCCGCACGGAATGCATGTGGAGGAAAAGTCCGTCCGCTATGTCCTTCAACGCATCGCACTTTGCCAGCGAGAAAATGCTCTGGTGAAATTCCATGTTGGCCGCGGAATACTCAGCTATGTCTGCCCGCGCGGTATCCTGGCTGTAGCGAATCGCCTGCGTTCGCAGAGCTGCAAGTTCCCCGTCGCTGGCCCGTTCCGTCGCCAGCCGCGCGGCCATGCTCTCCAGCGCTGCCCAGACGATGACCATCTCGAGAATTTCGTCCAGAGTTTTCCGACGGATGTAGACGCCCTTTCTCGGCAGGATCTCGACGAAACCATCCTGATCAAGCCGCGCAAGCGCTTCTCGGATCGGCGTCCGGGAAATGCCCAGTTGCTCGGCCATCTTTCGCTCGTCAAGGCGTAGATCCGTGTCCTCGTCATAGATGTTCATCTCGAGAATTGCGTCCCGAATGACGTCATAAATGTGGTCCCGGAGGATGAACCTTTCCGCGACCGGTGCAAATCTTGCGCCCTGCGCCATCCCAGGCTCCGTTTTCGTGATTTTCATCGCCTTTAGTCCCAGGCGAAAAGGTATTCCGTACACCAGATGTCACGACCGCGCAAATTTGAGCGATGAGACTGCATACACATGGCAGGAGACCAAAATTCAGCTACGCTTCAATGCGCGCAGCATTTCACCTGCCACGGCATCCGTATCCGGAGCAATCACCACACCGGCTCCAGCCAGTCGTTTCACCTTTCCGGCCACCGAACTCGAACCAAGCACTTCGAGCGTTCCGGCATGCCCCATGCGGCGCTCTCTCGGCGCGTGGCTGCCCACGACGAGTGCCACGACCGGCTTTCCGATGCCGCCACCGGCCAGCAATTCGGCCGCCTCCTCCTCTTCAGATCCGCCGGGCTCCCCGACAAGGACAACTCCATCCGTATCCGGGTCGTCCCGAAACAACTCCAGGCAGCGCAGAAAACCGATCCCGTGTACTGGATCGCCGCCAACACCGATCGTGGTGGATTGTCCGAGTCCGGCAGCGCTGAGTTGCGCAACAATTTCGCTGGTCAGCGAGGCAGACCGCGATACGACGCCGATGGAACCGGGACGGGCGTCCACGGTTGACATGACGCCGATCTTGCAAACGCCGGGAGCAAGGACGCCTTGCGAGTTCGGCCCGACCAGTTCCGTTCCGGAACCGCGAAGCGCCGCCTTTACCTGCAGCATGTCGTACACGGGAACACGCTCCGTAACGCAGACGGCGAGCGAAATTTCGGCCTCGATGGCCTCGATGATGGCGGCGCAGGCCTGATGGGGCGGCACCAGGATCAAGCTTGCATTGGCTTTGGTCGCTTCGGTCGCGGCCCGTACCGTATCGAAGACCGGCAAACCGACATGGGTCGCACCTCCCTTGCCCGGTCGAACGCCGGCCACATAGTTCGAGCCGTACCGAATTGCGGAGTCCGTGTAGAAGGTACCGGCGCGTCCGGTGATTCCCTGAACGAGCACGCGGGTCGACCCCGAAACCAGTATGGTCATCCCGCCCTCCCGGATGCAGCATTCGCCGGCCGTAGCAGGCAAATCAACGTGACGGGTATCGAGCACATCATTGCTTCCGCCCAGCCGCGATTTCCACGGCCCTCTGGACCGCCGCCGAGATTCCGTCGCAGGCCTCGAAGGGAAGGTGCCTGTCCTGCATGATGGTCAGCGCCCAGGCCGCATTCTGTCCCGCAGCACGAAACACGATGGGAAGTCGGCGCTTCGACTGCATGTAGGCAAAATTGATACCCTCGGCGATCGTGTCACAGACCGTCATTCCCCCGCCATGCACGTTGACAAGAATTACCTTGACTGCGGGGTCCTCAAGCAGCAAGCGAACTCCGCCGGCGATCTGGAAGCTTGTCGCCGTTGTTCGAATATCCATGAAATTCGCCGGGCGGCCCCCCGCCTCGATCACCATGTCGGTCGTCGCAAGACCAAGACCCGCGCCATTGACGACAAGCCCGATATTGCCGTCCATCTTCAGGAAGTTGATCTCGTTTTCCCGGGCAACACGCTCGCGTTCGTCCCGGTTCGCCTCGTAGACCAGGGGCTCGAACTCGGGGTGACGGTAGACTGCATTCCCGTCCAGTACCATCTTTGCATCGACCGCAATCCAGTCCCCGTCGGTAGTCAGGGCAAGCGGGTTGATCTCGACAAGCAAGGCATCGCTTTGCAGCGCCGCCTGCACCAGCTTGTCCATGAGTTTCCGCAGCCCTTCCGCTTCCTTCGCCCGGATCCGCAGTTGCGAAAGGAAACCTTCGAGTCCGGCTGCGTCAGCCATCCCGTCCAGCGAGAGTTCCAGCAACTCCAGTAGATGAGGTTCCTGCCGCAGTCTTGCCTCGAACTCGACACCCCCCTCCGCCGCACCAAGGAGCACGGGGCGTGCCCGACCCTCGTCGATCGCCACCGCGAGGTACAGGCTCCGCTGCGCTGAAACCGCCACCTCGACCCGGACGTGATCGACGCGTTCACCGGTGGGACCGGTCTGTTCCGTTACCAGGCGGGTCCCGAGCAAGGCGCCGGCCATTCTCCTGACTTCGCCGGGCGTCGCCGCAATGCGCACGCCACCGGCAAGCCCACGTCCGCCAGCTGGAATCTGCGCTTTGACCGCGTAGCGACTGCACGGTAGCCCACGAGCGACCTGCTCGGCAGCAGCCGCGGAATCTGCCGTCTCTCCCTCCGGAATCGGCACGCGATGCTGACCAAGAATCTCCTTGGCACGATGTTCGGAAAGGAACATCCCGACCTCTTACTGGCTATTCACGACTCTGGCTGGCATCTGTGGCGTATGGTATACCACATAATTCCGGAAATGCAAGTCGCTGGACCGTTTCGTCTCGAAGAAAGGGACTCCCCCCCGCATTTCAAGGTCGAAAGATCGTTCACGTGCGCAGGCCCGCCTGGACACTGCCGCCATTGCTCCAGAGGCAGTCGGAGTCTTACACGGTCCGACTCTACTCCGGTTGCCCTACTTCACGATCTGGATCTTGGACCGATCAATCGTCAACGCAACTGCTGCCACCAGAACCACGCCAAACACGATCTGCTGCGCAAACACGCTGATGCCCAGGAATGTCATCCCGATGCGAACCACGGCGATGATCAGTGCACCCAGGAATGTTCGCCAAACACCGCCAACGCCCCCGGTCAGCGCTGTCCCACCCACAATGATTGCCGCAATGGCCGGCAGAAGGAATTCGTTCGCCAGAGTCGGCGAACCCGAACTGATGCGCGCCGCCATCATCACGCCCGAAAAACCTGCCGTCAGTCCCGAGAGTGCAAACGCCATGGCCTTGATCGGATTTACGCGGATGCCCGAGGCGATGACAGCCTGCTCTCCGGCACCGATTGCCCTTGTGAGACGGCCGAAAGGCGTACGCATCTGCAGGAACACCAACACTGCCAGAACCATGAGCCCGACCCAGATCTCGTTGCGAACACCGAGCGTTTCGCCAATGATCCAGAACAGATAGGTCTCCCGATGCTCTCCGGTGATATTGATGGAACGGGCGTCGGAGAGAACAAAGGAAACCGTGATCACCACACCGCCGATCGCCAGGGTCGAGATGAAGGAAGGGATACGAAGCCAGGTATGAGAAACGCCGCCCGCCAGACCGGCCATCCCACCGGCGAGAAGTGCAATCGGAATGGCCAGAAACCCGACCTCCGGCAACAGCAGGGCAACCACGATGCTCACCATGGATGCGACCGACTGTACCGAGAGATCGATCCCGCCCATCATGATCACGAACGTTGCCCCTGCCGCCATCAGGAACAGGGTCATCGTGTCCGAAATGAGTACCATCAGGGTCTGAAACCGGAGAAACGATGGATCGGCAATCCCGACTCCGATGACGAGCACCGCCAGGGTAAGAAGAGGTATCTGTCCCTTCAGGGTTTCCTTGAAGTTGCTGTCCATCGGTTCACACCATGTACTGGATCAGCTGTACCTGATCCGGCTTCGCCTCGGGCTCCGCTTCAAAGCGCGCCGATACTTCGCCGTCCCGCATCACGAGAATATGGTGACTCAGACCGATCACTTCTTCCAGCGTGTCGCCGAGGAGCACGATTGACAGGCCGGCATCCGTCATGTCACGAATCAGGTCGTAAACATCCTCCTTGGCACCGACATCGATCCCGCGGGTCGGATGGTCCAGGATCACGATGCTGGACCCGGCAATATGCCACTTCGAGAGCACAACCTTCTGCTGATTGCCGCCGGACAGTGAGCCGGCGAACGTGTCGGCCGACGGTGTCTTGATCCCTAGCCGGTCAATCCAATTCCGGGCGATCTGCGACTCCTTGGACAATTGAAGCATCCCGCCCCGCGCAAAATCGCCCAGCGCAGCAAGGGTCATGTTCTCCGCAACCGGCACGCCCGTAACCAGTCCCTCGATCCTGCGATCCTGCGGGAGGTAACCGATCCCTTTCGCGACCGCGTCCGCCGGATGAGACAACCGACACTCGCGGCCATGCACAAGAAGGCTTCCGGACTCGATGGGCGCCAATCCTGCGAGGCAGCGTGCCAGCGCTTCCCGCCCGGATCCGATCACGCCTGCGATTCCCAGGATCTCGCCCTTCCTGAGTGAGAAGGACACATTTCGGAATCCCGCCGAAGATGACATGTTCCGCGCTTCCAGGGACACCTCTTCCGTCGGGACTCCCTGACGCGATTCCCGGTAATATTCGTGTTGCAGCGTCCGTCCGACCATGAGTTCATGCAACCGGCCGACTTCCGCTTCCGCGGACGGCATTTCGGCCACGACCTTTCCGTCCCGCATCACGTAAATTCGGTCCGAGAGTTGCATCACCTCGTCCAGCCGATGGGAAATGAACACGAAGGCGGCCCGCTCCTTCAATTCCCGCACGATCCCGAAGAGCACCTCGATCTCCTTCGCCTCGAGCACCGAGGTGGGTTCGTCCAGGAGGATCACGATATTTCCGTCAATGCGGGAATCCAGGGACACCGCATTCGCGATCTCTACCATCTGGCGCTGCGCGAAGGTCAGGTCACCACAGGAGATGGCCGGATCGACAGAAAGATGGACCTTCTCCAGTTCCTGCCGCGCGGCCGCATTCATCGCCCTCTTGTTGAGCACGCCGAACTTCGTGAACTCCGTCTCGCGGCCAAGAAAGACATTTTCCGCGACGCTGAGGGTCCGCAGGACGGACTGCTCCTGGTATACCATCGCGATGCCGTGATCGAAGGCGTCGCGCGGACCCTTGAGTTCAACCGGCTTGCCGTTGACCCGAATTTCGCCCGTTTCGAGCCGGTAGGCCCCGTTCAGGGCCTTGAGGAGGGTCGACTTGCCCGCACCGTTCTCGCCGATCAGGCCAACCACTTCGTTCGGCCGGATCTCGAGCGATACGTCGTCAAGTGCCAGCACGCCGGGAAACGACTTGCTTGCGTTGCGGACCTCGAGAACGGGAGCCATGCGATCGGCCTACTTCACGATCGTGAGCCGGGAGCGATCAAGCGCCAGAGCTACCGCAACAATGATCATCAAGCCCTGGACACCCTGCTGCACGTAGATGGACACACCCATCAGGATCATGGCGTTGGATAGTACCACGACGATCAGGACTCCGATCACGGAACTGAGCACCGAGCCGGTGCCTCCCGACAGCGCGGTTCCACCCACAACCACTGCGGTGATGGTCGTGAACAGGCGACCCTGCCCGATCAGCGCGTGCCCCTGGCCGAACTGCGCCGCCGACATGGCGCCGGCGAGTCCGTAGAAGGCCCCCGCGATCATGAAGGCGATGATGCGTGTGCGCTCCACCGGGACGCCCGCATGCCGCGCCGTCGCTTCATCGCCACCCAGGGCGTAGAGCCATCTCCCAACGCGGGTTCGCTCCTGGATGAAATAGGCAAACAGCACTGCGACGGCCGCAATCCAGACACCGAGCGGCAGGCCAAGAAACCGTGCCAAGGCCATGCCACGGAACACCTTGTCGAGGATGCGAACGGTATCGCCCTGCAGAAACGCGGTCGCAACGCCGACACAGGCAAACCCCACACCCAGCGTTGCCATGAAGGATGGCGTTCGGAGCCATACATGCGCCGCGCCGTTGACACCTCCCAACACCGTGCCCAGGAGCACGGCGGCAGGAACGGCCCAGAATCCTGCCTCTATCGCAGTGGTGTTGTTTGCGACCAGGACCGAGACCAGGACGGCGCACAGGGCGAGAACACCCTCGACCGAGAGATCGATGCTTCCCATCAGGATGATGAAGGTCGCACCCATCGTCAGCACGACCGGGACCGCCGCGGAATTCAGCAGGCGTGCCAGATTCCAGGGATCGAGAAACTTGGCGTTGAATATGGATACGAAGAGGCAGAGCAGCACAAGCACCGCAACTGGCGCGAGAGCACGGTGCCGCCGGAAAACCGCAATGAGCCAGGCGCGGGATGCAACCCCTTCGTTCACGCCAATTCTCCGGTTTTTCCAAACGCAGCGAAACCGCCGCGGAGCCGCGGCCGCGTCAGCATAGCCCGCGGCCGCGGCGATTTCAGCGAGACTCTAGGAGCGGTACTGGATCTGGCCGGAGGCCTTGCCCCAGAAATCCATGAAGTCGAGTGGCGCCGGCGCGCCAAAACCGCCCACGGTGGATTCGGTGACGAGGATTCCCGTTCCGTAGAACTCGCGGTGAGAGTGCGGTTCGTTGGCAATATCGATCGTTCCGATCGCCGAATGATACCCGATGGAAAGACCCATGCCGCCGGTCCAGAGAGGATCCCAGGCGACCGTACCGGCGAATTCCCCGGCCTTGATCGCGTCAATCGCCTGCTGGATGCCGTCGATGCCGGTCACCAGCACCTCGCCGGCGAGGCCTTCCTGCCGGAGCGCCTCGAGTGCCCCGATGCCCATGCCGTCATTCGCCGCCCATACGCCCTTGATGTCCCTGCCGAAGCGGGTGATCCAGGTCTGCATGATGTCGAACGCCTGCTGCTCGTTCCAGTTGGCCGTCTGGAAGTCGAGAAGTTCGACATTGCCGTTCTCCTCGATTGCCTGGTCCAGGCCGATCTTGCGCTCGATGGCGGGAACGTTCGACAGAATTCCACCGATGGCGACGATGCCCCCGGAACCGCCCATGCGGCGGAAGAGCTCCTCCGCCACGGCCTTGGAACTGGGTACGCCGTCAAACGACATATGCGCGACGTAATGCGGGTCGAAGTCCCACGGATGGAGATCGTCGGGCTTGTTCCACTGCGTGACCACATAGGCACCGGCTGCAGCACAGTCCTCCACGATGGGGCGAGCGTCCGGCGAATCGTTCGGGTCTACATTGAGAACCATCTTCCCTTCGGTGCGCGCCAGCATTGCACGGATGTCTGCAATACCCTTCTCCGAGTTGCCCTCGGTGACCAGCACCTCGTACTCGGACCCGATGAATTCTGCGAATGCCCTGCCGCCATCCGCGAACGTGGCGTGATAGGGGTTGGCCACGGAACGCATCGAGTTCACGAGCGTCCATTCCTGCGGGTTTGCCAACACCTCGCGCGGCAACCCTGCGGCTAGAGCAGCGAAACCGGCGGCGCCCGCCGTTCCCTGGAGAAATGTTCGGCGCGATACCTGTGCCGCGTGGAGTCTGGATTTCACAGCTGTTTCCTCCTGAAGCTGGACTTATGAACTAAACGGTTACTTTACCGCGACGCAACGAAGTGTCAACGATAGCCGGAAGCAACCGGCCACTTTACAGGTTCGCACATCCGGTCCGGCCATCCGCCTCGTCCGACATCCTGATCGCCGGCACGGCAAGGCGTACCACGCGTCCCGCATCCACGGAACGGAACGAGCCGGAATCCGAATTCAGAGAGCGCGCCAACGCCCCGCGTTCCGTTCGGAACCCGCATGCTCGAGGTGCCGCACGGACGGGGAGACAGCTACATCACTGCACCCATCTGCCAGGGCACGAATTCCGCACCGCCGAATCCCAGCGCCTCGCTCTTCGATCGTTCTCCGGACGCGACGCGAAGGAAGAGGTCGAAGATTTCCTTCCCCTTCTTCTCCAGGGATACACCGCCGGAGATGATGTCCCCGCAGTTGATGTCCATGTCCTCACGCATGCGCTCGAACATCTCGGTGTTGGTCGCGAGCTTGATGGAGGGAGTCGGCATGAATCCGGAAACCGATCCCCTCCCCGTCGTGAATGCCACCAGGGTCGCACCGGACGCGATCTGGCCCGTAACGGAACAGGGATCGTAACCGGGACTGTCCATGAACACGAAGCCCCGCTTGTCCACCAGTTCGGCGAAGCGGTAGACGTCGACCAACGGCGCCGTCCCACCTTTCGCGACCGCACCGAGGGACTTCTCCAGAATTGTTGTCAGGCCGCCCCGCTTGTTGCCCGGGCTCGGGTTGTTGTCCATCTCGCCGCCGTTTCGTGCCGTGTAGTCCTCCCACCAGGCGATGCGGTCCACCAGCTTTTGCCCGACCTCCTCCGTTATCGCTCGACGCGTCAACAGGTGCTCGGCCCCATACACTTCCGTGGTCTCCGCGAGGATGGTCGTTCCGCCCTGGCGGACCAGGAGATCCGAGGCGTAGCCGAGGGCCGGATTGGCCGTGATGCCCGAATAGCCGTCGGAGCCCCCGCACTGCAAGGCAACGACGAGGTTTGATGCCGGAACGCGCGTTCGTATCGCCGCATCGGCCTTCTCTGCCATGGTACGCAGAATGTCCAGACCGGCCTTGATGGTGCGCCGCGTTCCGCCCGTCTGCTGGATGGTCATGTAGCGGAAATTCCCATCGGCGCGCATCCGTCCGGCTCCGATGAGATCCGGAATCTGCATCACCTCGCAGCCTAGTCCGACCAGCAGGATGCCCGCGAAATTCGGATGCCGCGCATATCCCTTCAGGGTGCGGAAGAGCGTGTCATAGCCCTCGTGCCTGCCGGACATTCCGCAACCGGTCCCGTGAACGATGGGAACGATGCCATCGACATTCGGATAGGACTGCAGCAAGCCCTCGCTCTCCGCCGCCTGTGCGATGAATCGCGCAACAGATCCGGAACAGTTCACCGATGTGAGCACTCCGAGATAGTTGCGCGTGCCGACCCGGCCGTCCGCCCGGAGATACCCGTCGAATGAGGCCTCTTCCTGGACCGGCGTGAGCGGGTGCACCTCGGAGGAAAACGCGTAATTCCGGGAATGGTCGCCCATCCCGAGATTGTGGGTATGCACGTGACTCCCGGCAGCGATGGTCTCCTTCGCGGCGCCAATGATCTGGCCGTAGCGCAAGACCGGGGCACCCGCCGAGATTTCGGCCACCGCCGCCTTGTGTCCACGAGGGACGGGGTCGCGGAGGGGGCAGGGAAGTTCCGGGTGTTCCACGCCACGTCGCAGGTCCGAAAGTGCAACTACGACGTTGTCCGACGAATGCAGACGCATGATCTCGGCCATCGATCCCCTCCTTCTCAAGCCTCCGCCATCCGCCCTGGCGGACCCGGCATCTTCCGGTGGCCATCCTACGCGCAGGAACAGGCGTGCACCAGATGCGAAGCAGCGAGACACCGCCTGCAAGGCGGCGTGAGCGTCTCGTTCGCTCCTGCGACCGAGGGGTTGTGTTCGAGCCGAACAGGAGCCGACGGTGTCCGGATTCGCTGGTGCCTTGCCGGCCGGCCAACCCGGGACAGCAAAATTGTTGACTGTTGACCGGGTGTCGGGCGATTGGTACGGTTCGGGCCGGAACTGGAAGATCTGGTTCTACCCTTTCCGAAAGAAAGTACCCTGGAAGATGCCGGTAACAGAATCGGCGACGAATGCCGCCAATGTGTTGAACGTGGTCGGGCTTACCAAGAGCTACGGCGGGTTGAAGGCAGTCGACGAAGTTTCCTTCGAGGTGTTCAAGGGTGAGATCCTGGCCCTCGTGGGTGACAACGGTGCGGGAAAGTCCACCCTGGTCAAGGCCATCGCGGGCGCGCAGCCGCCGGACAGCGGTCGTATTGAGATCGACGGCGTCCCGCGCCAACTCAGCACACCCCGCGATGCCAGCGAAGCCGGCATCGGCTGCCTCCACCAGGGACTCGGTCTTGTTGATACGCTCAACGTACCGGAGAACGTCTTCCTCGGACGCGAAATGCTGACCAGTCTGCTTCCGTTCATCCGGCAACTCGATCACCGGCGAATGCGCGAGCGAACGATTGAACTGCTTTCCGGGTTCGGCATCTCGCTGCCCCGGCTCAATGATCCGGTTATCCGGCTATCCGGGGGACAGCGCCAGACGGTGGCGATCAGCAGACTGCTCCTCCAGGACGTTCGCCTGGTCATCATGGATGAACCCATGGCGGCTCTCGGCGTGGAAGAGGGACGCCGGGTTCTGGAACTGGTGAGAACCATGCGCGAACGCGACATCAGCGTCATCGTCATCAGCCACAATCTCGAACATGTATTCCAGCTCGCCGACCGCATCGCCGTGATGAAGAATGGCCGGCTGATCGGGGTGCTGGATGCGGCGGAGACGACACGGGACGAGATCGTCCGCCTGATCACCTTCGGCGAAACGACATAGAGCGGGGCACACATTGAACTCGGCAGCGACATCGGAACACGCCATCGGGCACGCTGACCGGCGGTGGCTCTTCGAAGGGATCGGACTCCCGGCGGTCATCGCGGTGCTGGTCTTCCTGTTCATCCTGATCAATCCACGCTTCGGCACCATCACCAACTTCATCAATATCCTGACCCAGGCCTCCTTCATCATCGTCATGGCCGTCGGCATGACCTTCGTGATCACCAGCGCCGGTATTGATCTCTCCGTCGGCTCGGCAGTCGCAATCATCACCGTCGTGGCCTTCGGACTGATCAAGGGCGGCCTGAATCCGTTTCTCGGCGTACTGTTCATGTTCGCGCTGGGCGCCTTTCTGGGCTTGCTGGCCGGATCGCTGATCGCGTATGTAAAGATCCCACCCTTTATCACCACCCTCGGAATGATGGCCGGGCTTCGCGGACTCGCGCTGGTCCACTCCGCGGGCGAAATGCATTTCGGCCTTCCCACCTCGATCACCTATATCGGCCAGGGCGTTATCGGAGGCGTGCCAGTCCCGGTGATCATCTCTCTCGCTACCGCCATCTTCGGCGCCTGGTTGTTCAACCGAACGCGCTTCGGACTGCATGTGCGAGCAATCGGCGGCAACCGCGAGGCGGCGCGACTCGCCGGCGTGCCGGTCAACCGCGTCGAGGTCATGGTCTACGTTCTGATGGGCCTGTTCACCGCTTTGGGGGGCCTCATCATGATGGCGCGAATCGATTCAACCCAAGCGACCATCGGGAATGCCATGGAGATCCACGTGATCTCCGCCGTCATCATCGGCGGAACAAGCCTCTTCGGTGGGCGAGGAACCGTCTATGGTTCCGTCCTGGGAGCACTCCTGCTCTCCATGATGACCAATGCACTGATCATCGCCGGCGTGGACTTTTTCTGGCAACTGGTTGTGATGGGCGGAATCGTCCTGATCGCGGTAGCGATCAGCAATCTGCGCGAGCGACGGATTCCGACGCTGGCACATTTCATGCGGCGCGAGCAATTCGGCAGCGCCGAGGTGGAGCCGGCCCGGGGGCCGGCGCAATAACAGGGAGGATACCCTTTCATGATGCTACGTCGATTGTTCTTCGCGGCAGCTGCACTTGCAGTTCTCGCGCTTACGCCCCCCGCAGCGAAAGCCGAGACGATGCGGATCGCCTATCTTTCACCCTCGTTTGACATTTCCGATGCCTGGGAACGGGTCTTCTGGTCGATGCAGGGACGCCTTGAAGAGCTTGGTGTCGACTTCGAGGTCCAGCAGCTCGCCGTCGCCAGCCATGTGGACCACGCCGGTCAGCTCGCGCAAGTCGAATCCGTCATCGCAGGCGGTGTCGACTACGTGTTCCTCGGCCCGACAGAGTTCGAGGCAGCGATTCCGGCTCTGCGCAAGCTCAAGCAGGAGGGCATCCCGACTGTCGTCTACAATTTCACGACACCTCACGAGGACGAATCCGCCCGGGCCATGAGCTACATCGCGTTCGCCCACTATCCGGGCGGCGTCAAGTCAGGCGAGTGGGCCGTCGAGAAACTTGGCGGCAAGGGCAAGGTCTTGATTCTCCGGGGCGCTCCTGGCGTAGTCAGCGACGAACGCGGCGGCGGATTCGTCAGCGTGGTCGAGAACCATCCCGACATCGAGGTCGTCATGGGACCCTACACGGACTTTGACCGTGCCAAGGCGTATGACGCTGCCCAGAACATGCTGGCAGCCCATCCGGACATCAACCTGATCTACGGCATGTCCACGACGATCGGCCTCGGCGCAGCCCAGGTCGTCCGGCAGATGGGCAAGTCGGAGGAAATCCTCACCATGGGATTTGGCGGTACCGGGGATGAGATCACCGCCATGAAGGAAGGCTGGCTGACCGCATCGGTACTTCGTCCGATTGATGACAGCGGCGTGGCCGTGGCCGATGCGTTCGTCGCCCACAGCAAGGGCGAGGACGTTCCCCAGGTCTGGGGCGGTTCCTTCGTGATGGTCGACCGGTGGTCCGACACCGACGAAATCCTGGAATACGCAAATCGCTACTCCCGCCCGAAGATGGGACGTTAAGCCGGCTTGATGTGACCGTTTCGGCGCGGCCGGCCGCCGGGCCGGCCGCGCCCTTTCCATATCCGGGGAGAACATGCATGAAGGCTCTGGTTCTCGAGCGCAAGGATGAACTGGCACTCCGCGATATCGCCATCGAGGAGCCGCTCGGGCCGCATGACGTACGTATCGCGCTGCGCCGCGTGGGCGTCTGCGGCAGCGATATCCACTACTACGTGCACGGCGGAATCGGCCCCTTCATCGTGAAGGAACCCATGATCCTGGGGCACGAGGCTTCCGGCGAGATCATCGAGGTCGGCTCCGCAGTCACTTCCCTCTCGCCCGGAGACCGCGTCTGCATGGAACCGGGCATTCCCCATCCGCGCAGCCGCGCCGCCCGTTTGGGCAAGTACAACCTGGACCCCGCCGTGCGCTTCTGGGCGACACCGCCGGTCCACGGCGTGCTGCGGCCGACCGTCGTGCATCCCGCGGATTACACCTTCCGCCTGCCAGATGGGGTTTCCTATGCCGCCGGAGCCATGGTCGAGCCGCTGGCAGTCGGCGTCCACGCCGCAACCAAGGCGCAAGTCTCTCCCGGTGCTCTGGCAGTCGTCATCGGAGCCGGCACGATCGGCATGGTCACGGTACTCTCGGCACTCGCGGCGGGTTGCAGCCGCGTCATCGTGAGTGACGTACTGGAACCGAAACTCGACATGGCTGCCGGGCTTGGACCAGTCCTGCCCGTCAATGTGCGAAGCGAGAACCTCGCTGATATCGTCCGGCGTGAAACCGATGGCTGGGGTGCCGACATCGTCTTCGAGGCTTCGGGCAATGAACGGGCAGCTGCGGGTGTCTTCGAGTACCTTTGCCCAGGGGGCACGGTCGTCCTGATCGGTATGCCCGGCGAACCCATTGCCTACGACGTACTCGCTGCACAGGTCAAGGAGGCGCGCGTCGAGCATGTCTTCCGCTACGCGCATGTCTATCCGAGTACCGTGGCGATGCTGGCTTCCGGCACGATCAACGTGGATCCGCTGATCACCAACCTGTACGGATTCGGGGAGAGCGTGGAAGCGTTCGACTACGCCCGCAGTGCACCGCCCTCGGCAGTCAAGGTGCAGATCGATCTCCAGGATCCGGTCTAGAGAGCCGTATAGCCGCCGTCCAGCATCAACAGGTCCCCGTTCACGAGATCGGACGCGGGCGAAGAAAGATAGAGAACCATATCGGCAACCTCCACTGGACGCCCGAATCGCCGTGCAGGAATCTTTGCCTTCATTGGATCGCCCTTCTCGGGCGGTCCCCAGACGCGTTCACCCATCGGCGTCAGGATCACCGTCGGGCAGATGGCATTGCACTGGATGTTGTGCTGCGCCCACTCACAGGTCATGGCCTTCGTCAGAGCATTCAGGCCGTTCTTGGAGGCTGCATAGGCGCAGTGGTCGGGGATAAGGACAACGCTGGTCTGGGAAGAGACGTTCACGATCTTGCCCCGCTTCTGCTCGATCATCCTCGGCGCCACAGCCTGCGCAAGGAGAAACGGAGCCCGCAGATTCACAGCCATCATGCGATCCCAGTCCTCCACCTGCGTATCCAGCAATGAATCCGGCGTTGAGGTCGCGGCGTTGTTGACGAGGATGTCGACGGTTCCGAAGTGATCGAGCGCCCTTTGCGCCGCATGACGCGGACCCTCGACAGTCGCGAGTTCCGCCTCAACCGCCAAACAGTTGCGACCGATGTGCTCCACCTCCGCACAAATCTCTGCAAGTCCCCCGGAGTCGCGCGCTACCGCAACAATGTCTGCCCCAGCCTCCGCGAGAACCCTGCAAATCTCGAAACCGATTCCCTTCGAAGCTCCGGTAACCAGTGCCCGCCGCCCCTCGATCGAGAATCGCTCCATGTAAGCCTTCATTACTTCCTCCCCTTGCTGTAGGCGATTCCAGCCCTTGCCGGTTACAGACGGAACCGCAAACTCGTAGAGCCGGACACCAGCATAGACTCACCTGGCAGGTCTGGCACCGGGAATACGGCGGACGCCGTGGCGGATCCGAAGCAATCGTTTCGTTTGGCAACCGGACTGGCGCAATTTTCATGCCGTGACGACGCCCGACAAGAACCTCCGACCCGGAACCGGCAAGCGGCACGGCGCTGCCCCTGATTCCGGGATTCACCGGCTGCCTGGCGAGTGAACACGTATCGCGGCGAGTTCTGGCCGTGAAGGACATGGCTTCGGCAGATTACGCCCCTGAATCCAACTCATACTTGAGGCCTTTCGCGGGGAACGGCCTTCGGGTGATCATCAGCCTCGTCCACAGGCACTGCGCTGGCTTGTCCTGGCGGGATGCCCCGATTCGCCATCGCGGTCGAGGCTCATTCGGCGTCCCGATGGAGATATGGGACACGATTTGACCTCCGTGCGTCACGGCCAATGTGATTCGCTGTCACTTGGGTGTACGGTGCCGATCAGGGGTCTTGGCGGTTCCAGGCGCCGATGCAACATCATCATGGCGCACCGCTTCACTCACTCACATGCGCAGATTTGGCCGCCCGGATATATCCTTGGCAGGCGGAGAACATGCGGAACGGACAAGCGGCCGTCCGTCATCAGAGGGCGTTAGGGACGCCTTCCAGCTACCGGGCGTTCTCCCAGCCCCCAGCAGATGGATTGTCGCAATGGGAAAGAGCATTGTTCTGGGGCTCGGCAACTGCGTCGACTATGAAGTCGTGTGGGATTCGGAGACCGTTGAGCGCCTCGTTGCAGAAAACGACATTCTGCCCCACGAATTGACTGCGGAAGGACGTATTTCGAGCCTTCGCGATCTCGTCATATCCCTGCTTCACTATCTGCAGACGGGAAACGGAGGCGAGAAATTCGTGAGCTCCCGGGGCATTCTCCAAGAGCTTGGGAACCGGTTTCGAAAGCGAATCACCGTCGGCGGCACGCCGGTGCGGGCAGCCATTGCGATGCGCAAGCTCGGACACATGCCTGCCCTCCACCTGGTCGCCATGAATTCCCATGTACGGAAGGCGATTCCAGGGGGATGCGACTGGGTATGCAGTGCTGCGCGTGAAGAGCTTCATCCGCACCTGATCTTCCAGTTTCCGAAGTACGCCCGGGTGCGGTCGGGCAGCACTTCCATTCATGCGCCCAGGGCAAATCGCGTCATCTACGTTCACGACCCAGTCAATGACAGCATGGCAATCAGCCCCCATCTGGAGGCATTGTCATCAGACGCGCGGGTATTTCTGGTTTCCGGCCTGAACGCCATGCGTAGCGATGCGCTCCTGTCGGAACGGCTTACCGAACTCTCGGGAGTCCTGGCGTCGCTCCCGCAGAATACGATCGTGTTCTACGAAGATGCCGGGTTCCATGACCCGGCGCTGAGCCGGATGGTTCGCGACGCCCTGCTGGATTACATCGACATTTACAGCCTCAACGAGGATGAACTGGCGGGGCATCTGGAGAGAAGCGTCGCGATCCTGGATCCGGCAGACGCGCTTTCGGCCGTACGCGCACTGCAACGGATCATCCCGGTTCCCACCCTTGTCGTGCACACGGGCCATTGGGTGATGGCGTGCGGAACGGGAGTCGCCAGGTTCGAGCGACCGATGAGGACAGGGATCGCCATGGCCTGCACGAGGATGCGCCTGGGAGACGACTTCGAAAGCGCGGATATTCGCAAGACGGAAACCATGTCCGTTCGCCCCGAGAGTGCGGAGTTCGCCTCCGCAGTGAACGAGCTTGGCGGAGACGAGATCCTCTGCATCCCCAGCATCGCGATCGATGCCGGCCACGCAACGACGGTCGGCCTCGGCGATACGTTTGTCGGCGGCTTCCTGCCGATGCTGCTGGACAAGCTCTAGATGTAGAGCAGGCATCCAGCCTCGCTCGCCTCGCACATTCGGCTTCCCCGCATCCAGTGTCGCGGGGAGCCCGATTACAGGTCGTGCATCAGGACCGGTTCCGTCACTTCCAGGTCGGTTTCCAGGCTACGCAAGGGCTGCTTTCCCCTCTTGGCAAGATGGCCATGGAAATCCCGTACGGCTTCCCCTGTGCCGATCTCACCCTGAAGCACTGCCCGCATCAGCGTGAGAAGCTTTTCCGGATCCTCGCTGAACTGGATTTTCCGTCCGAACAGGGCGACGCGCGCACCATATTTCTCGCTCTGCCGAATGAGTTCCAATGTATCGCGAGTCGTCCCCGCGCCGCCGCCGAGCACGCCGACAATGATGCGCGCAGGATCGTAGCTGCAGATCTCCTCGGTGGCCCTGGGCCCGTTGAACGGAATCTTCAGGAACTGTGGCATGTCGGCCCGGGTGAGGCCGGCCAGGCACCGCACGACGCAGTCATTGAAATACTCCGGCAGACCAGCCGCATCGATCCCGACATCGATTTGCGGATTGAACACTTCCAGGAAATACCGAAGGCCGGTGCCGGTTATGTCGTCGAGAAAACGGTGAAAATTGCGGAGAAAGGCCAGGTCGCTTTCCAGGTCGTTCGAGAAGGTCATGGAGTAGAGTCCGATATCCACGAGTTCGGAAACGCGGTGAACGCGCGCGGAGCGGTAGTCCTGCGCAGGGTGGGCCTTGTAGCCCGAGTGGCGGGGCCCCCAGATGTCGGTCGCATCGTTGAGCCGCACGGCCGGCGTAACAGCTGAATCCCGGAAGACGCCCTTGCCGATGAGGTCTTCCGCAGCGGAAGCAGACATCAGCATGATGTCCACCAGCCCGGTTGCGACAATGTGCGCCATCGAGTTCAACTGGTCCGGCTTTGACTTGGAGCGGTAGCTTCCCGCGCTGGCCGGACCGAAGGCCGTGATGCCTCCGCCCATGTCGCCATCCTTGGCGTCCGCGATGATGAAGTGCTCCGGCCGGTATTCCCCGCGCCGGATGGCCTCCAGGTTCGTGTCCAGGCTCCGTTCCATGTTGATGATCTCCTTTCGGGGTTGCGTTTCGGCGGATCCCGCAGGAACCCGCCCGATGCGCCAGGCGCGATGAAATTCTGTCTCCCGACGGGACCCTTGGCCGATCAGGCCTTCAGCGAGCCGGCGGTGATCCCCGACATGAAGTGTCGCTGTGCGATCAGGTACAAGAGCAGCAGCGGCAGCGAGCCGAGAACGCTCATGGCCATCATTTCGTTCCATTCGTAGGCGTGCTGTCCCATGAGCAACTGGATACCGATGGGCACGGTACGCATCTCCGTGGACTTGGTGAGTGTCAGGGCGAAGAGGAATTCGTTCCAGGACAGCAGGAACGTGTATACCGCCGTGGCGACGATCCCCGGCAGTGACACAGGCACGATGACCTGCCAAAGTGCTGTCCAGCTCGAACCGCCATCCACCAGCACCGCTTCATCGAGTTCTCGCGGAACCGTGTTCAAGTATCCGGTCATCATGAGAATCGCGTAGGGAAGCGTGAAGACCATATAGGTGAGGATCAGCGCAAAATAGGTGTCGAACAGTCGGAACGCCACTACCAGACCAAAATAGGGAATCAGGAGCGTGATCGGGGGCACGGTCTGGGTACTGATGATGAATACGTTCAGCGGCTTCTTCAGGGGGAATGAGTACCGGCTGAACGCATACGCCGCCGGTATGGCCACCAGGAGCGTGCAGAGCGTGACAGCGGCAGCGACGACATAGGAGTTGATGAAGAACCGAATCTTGGTCGAGCTGGCGAAGATCTGGGCATAGGCCTTCAGCGTGAACTCCCTTGGCAACAGGGTCTGGGGCAGCGCGAAAATCTCGGTATTCGACTTCAGGGAACTGAAGATCATCCAGAGGATCGGGAATCCGGCAAACGCCAAGCCGGCGAGAAGCGCAACATGGATGAGCACCGTGGCGAGATCGAACCTGAAACCGTTGTGACGATCCATGTCTAGAGCCTCGCCTTCTGATGCTGGATATAGAAGTAGGTGACGACCATGGACAAGGCCAGCACGACAATGGCGCTTGCGGAGGCCAGCGCGAACTGGTAGCGGGAGAAGGCCAGCTTGTAGGTATAGGTGCTCAACATCTCGGTGGCATGGATGGGACCACCGCCGGTCGTCATCCAGACAAGCGGAAATACCTGCATCGTCCAGATGAAGTCCAAGAGCGCGATACTGATGATGATTGGAATGAGATGCGGCACGGTGATGTGGATGAACTGCTGCAATTCGTTGGCGCCGTCAATGTTCGCGGCCTCGTAGAGTTCCTCGGGGACGCCCTGTAGTCCGGCGAGCAGGCTAATCATGAACAGCGGGTATCCGGCCCATATGTTCACGAAGGTCAAGGCATGCAGCGCGGTATCCGTGGAGCCGAACCACTCGACGTTTCGCTCCACGAATTGCAGGGCCACGAGGATGTTGTTGATGACGCCCTTCGGGTCCAGCAGCAACCGCCAGATGATGGCGATGATTACGGGCGTGAACATCCAGGGCATGATGTACAGGACGCGGAGAATACTCCTCAGGATGGGATGGACACGGGAGGAATTCAGCAGCAAGGCAAATGCCATGCCGAGGGACAGGTGGAACACCACGCTCATGATGGTGAAGTAGAGCGTGTTCCGCAGGGACTCCCAGAAAACGGCGTCCTGGAATATGGTCTTGAAATTCTCCAGTCCGACATAACTCGGGTCGGGCCGCATGATGGGCCGGTCCAGCAACGAATACTGAATGGCGACAATCATGGGAACGAGCATGAGGACGCAGAACAGCGCCACGGAGGGAGCGAGATACAGATACGCGGTCAGGTATCGCGCTCTCTCGTACGAAAGGAAGCGGTAGAGCCAGGATTGCGGACCGGGGTCGGTGGCCGGAATGCCGGCGGATTGACCGCCCGCGAGTCTCAACACTTCCAAGTACTTTCAGTCTGTGGGGTGGAATGCAGCGGGGCGGCGGCCAATCAAACGGAGAACGCGGCGCGGACCTCTGTCGGGTCCGCGCCGCGAATACACTCAGGAATGCAGCTGGAGTGGATTAGAACTCTTTCACCCATTTGGCCTGGGCATTGGCGGCTGCTTCTTCGGCGGTCTGCTTTCCGTCGAGCATCAGCTGGATCTCTTCGTCGAACATCCGCATCAGCTCCTCCGCAACGGGAAGCCCGACGAACTCGTTCGCAAGATATCCGGCCTGAAATACTTCGAAAGCCAGCCCGAACAGGTCATCCGTCTTCACGAAGTCCGGCTGCGCATGCACGTTGCCGGGAAACGCGTTGGCGATGGACACAAGGCGGCTGTTGATTTCGGTGCTCATGAGGAACTCTACCAGCTTCCAGGCGGCTTCCTTGTTCTCGCTGTGCTCGCTGACGCCAATGCCCCAGGAGGCGTATGGCAGACCCTGCTTGCCGTCATAGCCGGCAACGGGCGGCAACGCGGAAATGGTGAACCGCAGGTCCGGATTCCGCTGGCGGATCAGGTTGATGTGCGCAAGCGAGGAAACCATCATGGCGACACGGCCGTTCACGAATTCCTCGACCTTGTCCTGCTCCTTCTTGGCAAACGTGCCCGGCGAAATCACGCCGGCGTCATACATTTCCTGGATGAACTTCAGGACGGCGATGACGTCCGCGTTCTCGAGGTCAGGCTGGCCGTCCTTCAGCATGCTCCTGCCGGAAGCCCAGGCCCAGGACATGACATCGTTCTGGACGCCGTTGGGTGTCTGCAACGAGAGTGGCAGCACCCAGCCATACTGATTCTTGGACTCGTCGGTCAACTTCCTGGCCGCGTCGAAGAACTCCATGCGGGATTGCGGCAAGCCCTCTAGGCCCGCGGCTTCGAGCATGTCGAGATTCGTGAATACCGGATAGATGAAGGATGCAACCGGGAACATGTGGCTGTTGCCGTCAACCTTGATGATGGCGGCGACCTCGCTCGAATCGTAGCCGGCAGCCTCCATGAGCGGATCGAGATTGGCAATCGCACCCTGCTTCGCCAGGTCGTTCACCCACGCGCCGTCAAGGCCGACCACATCGCTGAGTGTGCCGGTTGCGGCGCCAGTGACGATCTGGTCGCGGGTAGTCGCGTAAGGCCCGCTGATCAGATTGACCTTGATCCCGGGGTTTTCTGCCTCGAAATCGTCCATGATTGCGCGAAACGATCCTTCTGGGAGCTCGGGGGCCCACCATTGAATGAACTCGATGGTGGTTTCGGCCGAGGCCTTCGTCGGAGCG
The DNA here is from genome assembly GCA_964590405.1 of uncultured Rhodobacterales bacterium. Lineage (GTDB taxonomy): Bacteria > Pseudomonadota > Alphaproteobacteria > Rhodobacterales > CAZPXZ01 > CAZPXZ01. The sequence goes on from CAZPXZ010000015.1 coordinate 40,578, forward strand.
AAGAAGGCAACCGCAAATGACGCAACAATTGCTAGGGCTACGCCCTTGAAATTCATGAATACTCCTCCCGTTCAATTTCGGAGATGTCGGATCGGTGTCCGAAGGTGGTCGATGGTCGAATACCCCGGCAATGTTGCAATGTCAACAAAATTGCGAATTCGCCGATCAGCGTTCATTCAAATCGTCTTCGCAATGTGCCTTTGGGCCTGATTGGTATCGCTGGATGCCAATTCCGATGGCATCGTTCCGACGGCGCTGGCTTGCCTTCGGGACAAGCGCTGGGGGCTTCGGTCGCCACCGTCTGAACGGATCAACGGGGTATTCGAACCGGCGGAATTGGCAGCTGGCTGGTGGCCGCAGTGCGTCCGCCAACGGCGAGCTTTGCAGGGAGACACCGAGATCAACCTGTCTGGATCGAACGGGCGGTACGCCGTAGGCGTGCGACCTGAAGCCCTGCGCTTCAGAGTTTCCGCCGAGCTGCTCCGGCTATGCGAGGAAACCGGCAGATCGTTGCTGCTCCTGTTGATACAGAGGGCCAGTCAGCAACCACTGGAGAGCCCAGACGGTGCTGCCCTTGTTACTCGAGACCAGGGTCCTGTTTACGGATCGGGGTATCGGAATGGCCTCCCTGCCGGAATGCGCGGGAAACGCAAATTCCAGCACTGCAACCCGGTCCGGCGCATCAGAATACGGTCCTTCGTCGTTACCGCAGAACTCCAACTGCAGCACCACGGGATCGAACGAATGTTCGTCCGGTTCAAAGGACCGAAGGCTGAAGGCACCACAACTCGACATGAAGCTCGCGCACACATGTTCCGCAACAGAATGCGGTTGGCAGTCACCGTCATCCTCTGGCCATGGGTCCTGAGCCCAGGGGCCTTGGTGCCAAATCGTTCACGCTCGGATAATCACGGATCTTCAGACGACGCCGTATGTTCCCGCACTCTGAATGCCAATTCGCAAGACCCTGTTGCAATGCTTGACAATTCGCCCCACGGGCAGAACTCTCATGTTCGGCCGCATGCACCAACCGATGATCAGTCGCCGGAGCGAACGGGCCTGCTCCTGTCGGCCGCACAGAGCGTTTCTTCGTCGGGAAATCCGATGAACCTGCGTTGCTTTTCCTCCATGAAGAAAACTGCGGAACGTCCGTAGAGAAGGATCCCATCAATGACAGAAATCTCCACTCGGCCGCGATACGCCGCAAGGCTAAATGCCTTCAAGGCAGGTCTCCCGGCGGCGGGTCGCACCGTCAAGGACCTGATTGAACGCGCCGCCACCGTTCCGGGTATCGACGCAGCCGACCTGAACTACCCGGATCACTTCGCTCACAACAATCCGTTGGAATTGGTACGAATTCTCGAAAACGCCGGCATCCGTCTGAATGGACTGGCAATGCGCTATTACACGGATGAATCCTTCAAGCTCGGATCATTCACGCATCCCGAGAGGAGGGTACGGCAGGCAGCCATCGACCTCACGCGCCGTGGAATCGACACTGCCGCCGAGATGGGCGGCAATCTCATGACCCTCTGGATGGGACAGGACGGCGTCGACTACTCCTTCCAGGGCCGCTACGCCGCGATGTGGAACCACACCATCGAGGCACTTGCCGCGGTTGCCGATCACAATCCCGGACTCGACATCGCCATCGAGTACAAGCCAAACGAGCCCCGGGCCTATGCGTTGATGCCCGATGTGGCGACTACCCTGCTTGCCGTGAAGGAAGCGGGTCGCTCCAATCTCGGCGTAACGCTGGATTTTGCGCATTCGCTCTATGCCGACGAATTGCCAGCCCATGCGGCGCATCTGGTGGGGCGGCACTCGCGACTTCTCGGCGTACACCTGAACGACGGATACGGAAAGCGGGATGACGGTCTCATGGTCGGCAGTGTGCATCCCGTCCAGACGGTCGAACTTCTGGTAGAACTGGACCGCGTCGGCTATGCCGGCGTGATCTATTTCGATACGTTTCCGGATCAGGGCGGCGCCGATCCCGTGGCGGAAGCGACGGCAAACATTGCCCTGACGGAACGGCTACGCGCCATAGCCGCCGAACTGCGAGAGAACCCTGTCCTCCGAGACGCGACCGAGCGTCAGGACGCACCAGCCGCAACCCGAATAGTCGCCCGCGCTCTCTATGGTTCAAACGCATGACTGATGTGGTCGTAACGGGTTCCCTGCATCTCGATGTGATCGTGGAGGCGCCACGACTACCGCACCTTGACGAGACACTGGTCGGCCGTTCGGTTGACTATCGGCTCGGCGGCAAGGGCGCAAACCAGGCTGTCGCTGCGGCTCGCATGAAGGCACGAACCGCAATGGTGGGACAGGTGGGTTCCGACCGTTTCGCGGACCAGATCCTCGCGGAACTGGATGCGGCAGGCGTGGACCGACGCCACGTGGCCAAGGTAGCAGGTGAGTCGGGAATGAGCGTCGCAATCGTGGACAAGGATGGCGGCTACGGCGCTGTAGTCGTCTCCGCAGCCAATCTCGGGTTTGATCCCCCGGCCGACATGCTGGAAGGGAATCCCCGGATCGTCTGCCTGCAGAACGAGATTCCGGAGCGCTCCAACCGCAAGGCAGCAGCACGAGCAAAGAACGCCGGAGCGCGAGTGATCCTGAACGCGGCGCCAGCCCGGCATGTCGACCCGTCCCTCGCAGCGCTGGTGGACATTCTGGTTGTCAACCGCATCGAGGCCGAGGCCATGACGGGAGTGGCATGCCCGGAGAGCGCAGCACGACTCCTGAGTTCTCCGGATATGGATGCGGTCATCGTGACACTCGGGGGCGAAGGACTTCTCCTCTCCTCTCGTGGAAACATCGAGGCCGCGTTCCCTGCGTTCCCCGTCCAGGTGCTGTCAACCCATGGCGCCGGAGACATGTTCGTCGGAGCACTTGCCGCCGAACTCGCCGACGGATCGTCCTTGCTCGATGCATTGCCCATCGCCCAGGCGGCAGCAGCGTTGCACGTATCGACGCCCGCACATGCTCGAAACAGAATCTGCCGCCAGGAAGCCGTTCGACTTGCCGCCGAATCTGCCGAAGGCGAAATCCTGCCGTAGGACTCTGCGATCGCTCCCGCAGCAATGCCTGCGATCCAGCCTTCACCAATTGACGTCAGCGGAATGCCCGCTGACCGGGGCCACTTCGTCGCTCGCTTCAGGAGGCCTCGGAGCCGGCAGATGAAGCACTGCGGCACATGATCCGCGTCAAGGCAACAGATTGCGGCAGCCACCGACGAGATGCCTGGTCATCGCTGCTTGTCGAGCCAAATCGAACTTGCAACCGGATCGTCCGGCGTATGCAGACGCCATCGTCTTTCAGCAGTTGCCGGCATGGCGTCCAGGGCCTAACGACGGGCATCGCTTGTGGGCGCATCAGCGCGCAGGAGTCCGGCCTCCTTCAGGTCGGACCACAACCCGTCCGGGATCACCGCAGCCACGGCAAGTCGATTGGACTCCATCTCTGCGACGGATTGGCCTCCGGGAATGACCGATACCACGGCCGGATGGCAGAGCGGAAACCGGAACGCTGCGTCCAGCATCCGCACCCCGTGCCGGTCGCAGATCGCATGAATGCGCCGAACCTGTTCCAGGATCTCTGGCGGCGCGGGAGCATAGTCGTACCAGGCGCCGTCCCGGGGCCCGGTCGCCAGGATGCCGGAATTGTAGGGACCGCCGATCACGACTCCGATCCCGCGTGACTCTGCCAGCGGCATGAAGGTCTCGAGGGACTCTTGCTCAAGAAGCGTGTATCTGCCGGCAAGCAGGAAGATATCGAAGTCTCCCCGTTCCGCGAGCCACTGCGCCGGTTCCCAAGCATTGAGTCCAGCGCCAAATGCAGCGATTGCACCTTCATCACGCAGTTTCAGCAACGCGTGATAGCCTCCATTCATCAGTTCCGCGAGTTTGGCGTCCACAACTTCCTGGGTCCCGTGGTTCTGAAGATCGATGTCATGGACGTACAGGATGTCGATCCGGTCGATCCCCAGCCGCTCCAGGGAGAATTCCACAGAGCGCATGACACCGTCATAGCCATAGTCGTAGATCTCCTTTCTCGAAGGCGTATCGAACCACTTCCCGATGCCTTCCCGCTCTTCCGGTGGAACCGCACGAAGCAGTCGTCCGACCTTGGTAGACAGTACGTAGGAATCGCGCGGTTTCCCCCGCAACAGTCGATTCAGCCGGGTTTCCGCCAACCCGTACCCGTAGAGGGGCGCCGTGTCGAAGTATCGGACGCCAGAACTCCATGCCTTGTCCAGCAGTTCCGCGGCTTCCTCATCCGAAATTGACCGCAGGAGGTTGCCGAGCGGCGCAGTTCCGAATCCCAGTTCCGTAAAGGTGACCTCGCTTCCGCCAGACCGCGTCCAACTCCTGGCTTCGAGTCCCATGTCGTGCTCCCCCCATTCGTCCGCCGACCGTTCAGTGGGCATGCTACTATCGGGCTCGCCCGCCCCAGTCCAGCGGTGGACTCACCACCCTGGCGTCACACGAACAGAAGGCCTTTTGAACTTGAGCAGATTTGAGCGAATTTTCGGGAAAACGCGGCCGGTGATCGGCATGGTGCACTTCGGTGCACTGCCGGGAACCCCGCTGCACGATCACGAAGCAGGGCTTCGTGGTCTGGTTGACGGCGCAAGACAGGATCTAGAGGCATTGCAGGATGCCGGATTCGATGCGGTCATGTTCGGCAACGAGAATGACCGCCCCTATGAACTGGAGGTCGATGCTGCATCCACGGCCACGATGGCATACGTGATCGGCCGTCTCCGCAAGGATCTCCGCGTTCCCTTTGGTGTCAATGTCCTGTGGGATCCGA
>CAZPXZ010000016.1:0-13605 GCA_964590405.1 uncultured Rhodobacterales bacterium
GCCCAGACAGTGCCGCAAATGGTAGACCGCGTGCTTTCACTCGGTGAGGGAACACGGGCCATGCTTCTCGCTCCGCTGGTTCGGGATCGAAAGGGGGAACACCGCAAACTCCTTGAGGAACTGCGCGCAAAGGGGTTCCGGCGAGTCCGGGTTGACGGCGCGCTGCATGATCTGGATACGCTACCGTCCATCGATGGAAAGCGCCGCCACGACATCGAGGTGGTTGTCGACCGTATCGCGGTTCGCGAGAGCGAGATCGACCGGTTGTCCGACAGTCTCGAAACCGCGCTTGGACTCGCGGATGGAATCGCCTTGCTGGAAACGGTGCCCCGCGAGGGGACGGAAGAGCCCGCGAAATTCACATTCTCACAACGATTCGCATGCCCTGTATCCGGGTTCACGATACCGGAAATCGAACCTCGCCTGTTTTCGTTCAACGCTCCGTATGGCGCCTGCCCGTCTTGCGACGGTATCGGTGAGGAGTCGTTCTTCGACCCGGAATTGATCGTTCCGGATTCCTCGCTCTCCCTGCAGGATGGAGCCTTGGCGCCGTACGAGGACAATCGCCTGGACCCGAACTTCTCCTTCGTTATCCGGGCTCTTGCCGAGCACTTCGGGGTCTCCGTGAGCGACTCCTGGAAGAGCCTCCCCGAAGATGTACGGCAAAGCCTGCTGCATGGGACCGGGGATCGTCCGATCCCGCTCGAGCTGCCCTCGACGGGCGGATCACGCCGTCGCGTCCAGCATGTATTTGACGGCGTGCTCGGTGCTCTGGAGCGCCAGTACCGTCGCTCCGAATCCATATGGCGGAGAGAGCGACTGGAACGATTCCGGGGACGACGGAATTGCACCTCCTGCGAAGGGGACAGGCTGCGGCAAGAAGCACTTTGCGTGAGAATCGCGGACCTTCACATTTCCGCAGTCACGCGAATGAACGTTGATCAAGCCTACGGCTGGGTCGCGAACGTGCCAAATTACCTCACAGCACAACGTCGCCAGATCGCCGCGGCGATATTGAAGGAAATCGGGGAACGGCTGGGTTTCCTCAAGAATGTCGGACTTTCCTACCTGACGCTTGATCGTCGATCCGGCAGCCTATCCGGAGGGGAAAGCCAGCGTATCCGGCTTGCTTCCCAGATCGGGTCCGGGCTGTCGGGTGTCCTGTACGTGCTCGACGAGCCCAGTATCGGTCTCCACCAGCGCGACAACGCGCGACTGATCCGGACGCTGAAAAGCCTGCGGGACAAGGGAAACTCTGTACTGGTCGTGGAGCATGACGAGGAAGCGATGCGAGCCGCGGACTATCTGGTGGATCTCGGTCCCGGTGCCGGGGATGAAGGCGGAGAGCTGGTTGCTTGCGGCACCGTCGACGATGTGGTCATGCACCCCAAATCCATTACCGGCGACTATCTCGCCGGTAGGCGGCGGGTGCCGGTTCGGACTGATCGCCGCCCGGGGAACGGTCGACTACTGCGCATTGTGGGGGCAACGGGCAACAATCTGAACGACATTACGGTAGATTTTCCGCTTGGCCGATTCATTTGCGTCACGGGCGTTTCCGGTAGCGGAAAGTCCACGCTGGTGGTCGATACCCTCTACCAGGCTGCCGCCCGGCAGTTGTCGGGAGGACGGCACCGGCCGGCCCCGGTGCGGGAGGTCGCCGGGCTGATCGGCATCGACAAGGTAATCGATATCGACCAGTCGCCCATCGGCCGGACACCGCGATCGAATCCAGCTACGTATACCGGCGCGTTCACCCCGATTCGGGATTGGTTCTCGGAGCTTCCCGCTGCCCGCACCCGTGGCTACAAGCCGGGTCGATTCTCCTTCAACGTGGCAGGAGGACGTTGCGAAGCGTGCCGCGGCGAGGGTCTGATCCGGGTCGAGATGCACTTTCTGCCGGATATTCACGTGATTTGCGAGGAGTGCAAGGGGAAACGGTTCGGGCGCGAGACTCTGGAGGTGAAGTACCGGGGAAAGAGCATCGCGGATATTCTCGAGATGCGGGTGCTTGCAGGGAGGGAGTTCTTTTCTGCTGTGCCCGCGATCCGGGACAAGCTCGCCACGCTGGAGGAGGTTGGACTTGGCTACATCCGGATCGGTCAGCCGGCAACAACCCTTTCCGGTGGTGAAGCGCAGCGGGTCAAGCTGGCGAAGGAACTCTCGCGGCGTTCAACCGGACGGACCCTGTATATACTCGATGAACCGACCACAGGGCTGCATGCGCATGATGTGGCGAAACTCCTCGAGGTGCTGCACCATCTGGTGGCGCAGGGCAACACCGTGGTGGTGATCGAGCACAACCTCGATGTCATCAAGACCGCCGACTGGATTGTCGATCTCGGCCCGGATGGGGGGGATGGAGGTGGAATTGTTGTCGCACAGGGAACTCCGGAGGAGGTCGTGCGGATGTCCGACGGTCACACTGCGAGAGCGCTCGCTCCGGTACTCGCTGCCGCGGAGCGCGCGGAAGTCGAATCGTCCCTGCTACTCGCCGGTACGTGCGCCGCGGACTGAAATGACCGTCGCTCCGGATCGCCTCGCCTGACGCTTCCAGCAACCTGCGCCGTCTCGTCCGGCGACACCAGAAGGAGAATTCAACGCCTCTGCCGCCGTGGCTGTTCCTCCGGGACGGGCAGCCACAGTAGTCATGACACGGTCTGCGATCCGGCATCGGGACGGAGACTGACCTGGAACGCGATTTCAAGAGCCGTGCCGATCCTTCCGTACCGTTTACCGAAACACGGTGGACCATCTCCGGGGCAATCAGTGCATCTCCTGCAGGTCATCGTCTTGTCGTGCGGGCAGATGTTGTGGCAACAGGCAACGCCTGCCGTGCAATCCTCCCCCTTGCCAACGGAAATGGTGGCCAATGCAGTTGTTTTGCATCGGCCGTGCTTGACATCCTCGACGGCGCGCAGTACTCATTTCGCCGCGGCACGCACAGCATCGCGTTGCCAAGCGGTGGTAGCTCAGTTGGTTAGAGTACCGGCCTGTCACGCCGGGGGTCGCGGGTTCGAGTCCCGTCCACCGCGCCATTGCCTGCAAATCGCGCCTGTCCCGCTATCAGGTCGACTAGTGCGTAACTCGGTTCGGGCGAACGAGAATCAAGAGTCCTCCGAGGACGATCAGTCCTGCACCCGAAAGGGTGCTCAACTCGGGCACTTCGGCCCAGATGAAGTACCCGGACAGCGCCGCCAGCGGCAAGTGGATGTATTCCAGAGGTGAAACCACCGCACCTGGAGCAAGCCGGTAGCTCTGAAACAACAGGCTCGCGGCGAGGGCAACCGAAGTGCCGCAGAGTGCCGCCAGGAACAGGTGCTCCCACTCCGGCCAGAGCCATGCGCCAAGCAGAAGTCGGCCCATTTCGCCGGCTTCTTGGCTGGCGAAACCGCCCCCTCCGGCAATGACACCGAACGCTATGCTGGAAACGAAGATGCCGAGGTGAGCGGACAACGCCATCTCGGCCGGACCGGCAGCCGATCTCGTTCGCCGGGTCAATGTCTGCATGAGCGCATAACCCGTTGCTGCGGCAAGGGGAAATACAGTTGCCCAATGCCATTTCTCGCCGAACGGGCCAAGCATGACGACGACCCCGGTTCCGCCCAGAAGGACAGCGGCCCATTCCCGAGCCCCGGCGCTCTCCCGCAGCCACAACGTCGAGAACAGGGTGATGAGGAGGGGCGCTACAAAAAACAGTCCCAGCGAATGCGCATACGGAAGCAATCCCAGTCCAAGAAAAAAGCCGAGATTCGTGGTCGCCATCAGCGCACCGCGAAGGACAAAGAGTCCCGGGTTGCGAATTCGCAGGCCGCCTGCTGCGGGAATCAGCAGGCCGATGAGAAACAGTCCGGGAACGGCCACAAGGCCCCGAAGGACCATTGCTTCGCTGATCGGAAGCGGGACGACCGACGAGGATGTCATCCAACGGACCGCCGAATCGGACACGATCAGCCCCGCCTGGGCACCGAACATGCACAGGATGCCGGAACGCAAGGCCGCATTCGAACCAACCATTCTGTATCTCCCAGGATTGGACATACGCCTCCGACGCAGTGTCGAAGCGAAAACCACCCGATGTTTCCGATACCGCGACCGGTCCATGTTCGCACGTCACCTCCCGCGGCCTGAACAGATTACGGTCGTTCACGGCGTCAATGGACCCGACACGAAAGCGTGAAGTCTACGGCCAACGCGCTTGCGACACGAGAACAACGTGCCATTCGACAGATCGTTCCGGGAATTGACCGGCCGCACGCAGGCCGCTAATTTTCCCGTCGGCTCTTCCTGGCCCGGTACTGTGCCGGGCTACGGCACACAATTGCATGGCACTTCATGGATTCCCTGCTTCGCGAATACCTGCCGATTCTGGTCTTTCTGGGTATCGCGGCCGCCTTGGGCGTAGCGCTGATACTTGCAGCAGCCATTCTCGCGGTTCGGCGTCCCGACCCGGAGAAGGTGTCCATTTACGAGTGCGGATTCAATGCATTCGACGATGCGCGGATGCGCTTCGACATACGTTTCTACCTGGTATCGCTTCTGTTCATCATTTTCGATCTGGAGGTTGCGTTTCTCTTTCCGTGGGCGGTTGCATTCCACGATATCGGCGCCTTTGGCTTCTGGTCTATGATGGTCTTTCTTGCGGTTCTGACCATTGGCTTCGCCTATGAATGGCGGAAAGGGGCACTCGAATGGCAGTAACGGGACAGGCCGCAGCTGCGCTGCCGTCTACCGAATCCGAAGCCCTGTCGGCTGCATTCGCCGACAAGGGATTTCTCGTTACCTCGGCCGAGGAGTTGGTTCAATGGGCGCGGACCGGCTCGCTGTTCTGGATGACCTTCGGTCTCGCTTGCTGCGCCGTGGAAATGATGCACACGTCCATGCCGCGCTACGATGCAGAGCGCTTCGGATTTGCACCACGCGCGAGTCCCCGGCAGTCAGACGTGATGATCGTTGCCGGAACTCTGACCAACAAGATGGCACCCGCGCTTCGCAAGGTCTACGATCAGATGCCGGAACCACGCTACGTCATTTCGATGGGCTCCTGTGCCAATGGCGGTGGCTACTACCACTATTCCTACTCGGTAGTCCGCGGGTGCGACCGCATTGTACCGGTTGACATCTACGTACCCGGCTGTCCGCCGACCGCAGAGGCGCTCCTGTACGGAATCATGCAACTGCAGCGCAAGATACGGCGCTCCGGCACTCTCGCGCGGTAGAGATCTGTCAGACATGGCCGTGGAACCCCTTGCAGACCTGCGCGACGGCGTCGAGGCATGCCTCGGCAAACGCGTCCTCACGGCGGAAACTGCCCGGAAGGAATTGACCGTGCAGGTTGATTCCGGGGAAGTGGCGGACTGCCTGCAGGCATTGCGGGACGACAGCGAACTGGGCATGACATTGCTGATCGATATCTGCGGCGTCGACTGGCCCGCGAGGGTGCCCCGTTTCGATGTGGTCTACCACCTCCTCTCCCTGTCGGAAGTTGGCCGATTGCGCCTGAAGATCCAGGTAGGCGAAGACGAATCCGTACCAAGCGTGGTCGGCGTGTTTCCTGCGGCCAACTGGTATGAGCGAGAAGTCTTCGACATGTACGGGATCGAGTTCGAGGGGCATCCGGACCTGCGCCGCATTCTTACGGATTATGGTTTCCGCGGGCATCCGCTTCGCAAGGACTTTCCGCTGACGGGATTCGTGGAACTTCGCTATGACGAGGAACGGAAGCGGGTTGCGTATGAACCCGTGCGGTTGACACAGGCGTATCGTGATTTCGACTTCCTGAGCCCGTGGGAGGGCGCCAACGCGGTTCGGCATTCCGAACAGAAGGACGAGAGTTGATCGACATGGATGCCGTGGCCGGCAGCGATCCTCGGGTTCGCAGCTTCAATATCAATTTCGGCCCCCAGCACCCTGCCGCCCACGGTGTGCTGCGCCTGGTGCTGGAACTGGATGGGGAAATCGTGGATCGCGTCGATCCGCATATCGGACTTCTTCATCGCGGCACAGAAAAACTAATTGAGTCAAAGACATATCTGCAGGCGCTACCTTATTTTGACAGACTGGACTACGTGGCTCCGATGAATCAGGAGCATGCGTGGTGCCTCGCTATCGAGAAACTCCTCGACTTGGATGTGCCCCGGCGCGGATCGCTGATCCGGGTGCTGTACTCGGAGATCGGACGCATTCTCAATCACCTTCTGAACGTGACAACGCAGGCCATGGATGTCGGGGCCCTCACGCCACCCTTATGGGGTTTCGAGGAGCGCGAAAAGCTGATGGTGTTTTATGAACGTGTCTGCGGCGCCCGGCTTCACGCAGCCTACTTCCGACCGGGAGGCGTTCACCGCGACCTGCCGGAAGGTCTTGCAGACGACATCCGTTCGTGGTGTGGTTCCTTCCCAAGGGTACTCCACGACATCGAAGCACTCCTCACCGACAACCGCATCTTCAAGCAGCGCAATGTCGACATCGGCATCGTATCGAAGGCGGATGCGCAGGCCTGGGGGTTTTCAGGTGTCATGTTGCGGGGGTCCGGCATTCCCTGGGATCTCCGCAGGACACAACCGTACGAGTGCTATGACGAATTCGATTTTCGCATTCCGCTCGGCAAGAACGGTGACTGCTACGACCGCTATCTCTGCCGCATGGAGGAAATGCGGGAATCCCTGGCGATCATGCGGCAGGTACTGGATGCACTGCCGGCGACCGATGGAACCCCGGTTCTGGCGGAAGACCGGCGGATCACGCCCCCAAGGCGGGCGGAAATGAAGCGCTCGATGGAGGCATTGATCCAGCACTTCAAGCTATACACGGAAGGATTCCGGGTACCTGCGGGCGAGGTCTATGCTGCGATAGAGGCACCGAAGGGCGAGTTCGGTGTCTATCTCGTTGCAGATGGTACCAATCGCGCATACCGCGCCAAGATTCGCGCACCGGGATATCCACACCTGGCAGCGATGGATCACTTGTGCCGGGGCCATCTTCTAGCTGATGTCTCCGCGATCCTGGGTTCCCTTGACATCGTCTTCGGGGAGATAGACCGGTGAGTGAGCGCAGGCCTGCGCGGCGACAGCCGGACAGTTTCGCCTTTGCCGAGGCAAACGCCGCGTGGGCCAGGGAACGTATCGCCATGTATCCGCAGGGACGGCAGGCCTCGGCGATTATTCCTCTGCTCTGGAAGGCGCAGGAGCAGGAAGGCTGGCTGACTCTTCCGGCCATTCAGCATGTGGCCGAACTGCTCGAAATGCCGCAAATACGTGCCCTTGAAGTTGCGAGCTTCTACTTCATGTTCCAGCTTCAGCCGGTCGGTTCCCTGGCGCATGTCCAGGTTTGCGGGACCACACCGTGCATGCTTTGCGGCTCCGAGGCCCTGATCGACATCTGTCGAGAAGAAATTGCACCGGAACCGCATGTGCTTTCTGCCGACGGGAAGCTCTCCTGGGAAGAGGTCGAGTGCCTGGCAGCGTGTTCCAACGCACCGATGGTGCAGATCGGAAAGGACTATTTCGAGGACTTGACTCCGGAGACGTTCCGGTCGCTACTGGTGGCTTTCCGGGCCGGGGAACGTCCACGTCCCGGTTCCGCGGCAGGACGGTTCTCTTCCGAACCGGCGGAGGGCGCAACCTCATTGACCGGGCAGGAGCGTGTCTCGGACCAAAACGCATCGGTCTCGCTGGCACTGAGTGAGGCAGGGCAGACATGAGCGCTCTCGCCGACACGGACCGCATATTCAGCAATCTCTACGGATTTGGAGATCGCTCGCTGGCTGGCGCGCGTGCACGGGGCGCCTGGGACGGAACCGCGGCCATCCTGGCCCGAGGGCGGGACGGCATCATCGGCGAGATCAGGAATTCCGGACTGCGTGGCCGCGGCGGGGCAGGGTTCCCGGCTGGCCTGAAATGGTCGTTCATGCCGAAGGAATCCGACGGAAGGCCTCACTATCTCGTGGTGAACGCAGACGAATCCGAGCCCGGAACCTGCAAGGATCGCGAGATCCTGCGCCACGATCCGCATCTGCTGATCGAGGGCTGCCTGATCGCCGGCTTCGCAATGGGCGCGAATGCCGGGTACATCTACGTTCGCGGCGAGTTCATCCGGGAGCGCGAAGCCTTGGAACACGCGGTAGCCGAGGCCTACGAGGCTGGGCTGCTCGGCCGCAATGCTGCCGGATCGGGCTGGGATTTTGATCTGCGCGTGCATTTTGGAGCGGGGGCCTACATCTGCGGCGAAGAGACCGGCCTGCTCGAGTCTCTCGAGGGACGGAAGGGCATGCCCAGGCTAAAGCCACCATTCCCCGCGAACACCGGTCTCTATGGTTGCCCGACCACCGTAAACAATGTGGAGACCATCGCCGTCGTACCCGAAATCCTGCGCCGCGGTGCCGACTGGTTTGCCGGATTCGGCCGCCCCAACAACACTGGCACAAAGATCTTCGCCATATCGGGGCATGTGAATCAGCCCTGTGTGGTTGAGGAAGCCATGTCAATACCTCTTCGGGAACTGATCGACCGGCACTGCGGCGGCGTACGGGGCGGATGGGACAACCTGAAGGCGGTGATCCCGGGTGGATCATCAGTTCCGTGCATGCCTAGGGAGATGTGCGAGGAAGCTATCATGGATTTCGACTGGCTGCGGGACGCCGGTTCCGGCCTCGGGACCGCCGCCGTCATCGTCATGGACCAGTCAACGGATATCGTCAAGGCCATCTGGCGACTTTCCAAATTCTACAAGCACGAATCCTGCGGCCAGTGCACACCCTGCCGGGAAGGGACCGGCTGGATGATGCGGATGCTGGAACGCATGATGCGGGGCGAAGCGGAGATTGATGAAATCGATCAGCTTCTCGACGTGTCCCGCCGGGTTGAAGGCCATACCATCTGCGCGCTGGGGGATGCTGCGGCATGGCCCATTCAGGGTTTGATCCGGCATTTTCGTCCCGAACTGGAAAATCGCATCCGCGGCCGCGCGCCGCTCGCTGCTTGAGGTTGGCCGGGAGGAACGGATGTCGGCGGAACCTTGCGCTGTCCGAAAGGGACGAATGATCAAAGCCGGGAAGGAGGCAGCATGAGCGTGCTCCGCAGCATCCGCATCGACGGCGAGGTGTTCGAGGTCGACCCGAACCTGACCTTGCTCCAGGCTTGTGAGCAGGCAGGCAGGGAAATTCCGCGATTTTGCTACCACGAGCGCCTTTCAATCGCCGGCAACTGCCGGATGTGCCTGGTGGAGGTCATGGGTGGTCCGAAGCCCGTGGCGTCCTGCGCGATGCAGGTGAAGGACCTCCGGCCGGGGCCGGAAGGCGAAGCCCCCGAGATACGCACCGGTTCGGACACGGTTCGCACGGCCAGGGAAGGGGTGATGGAGTTCCTGCTGATCAACCATCCGCTGGACTGCCCGATCTGTGATCAGGGAGGCGAGTGCGATCTGCAGGATCAGGCCATGGCGTTCGGGGCCAGTTTCAGCCGATACCAGGAACCCAAGCGAGCGCAGAACCCCATTGACCTCGGACCTCTTGTCAAGACCGAGATGACGCGCTGCATCCATTGCACCCGTTGCGTTCGTTTCCTGACAGAGGTCGCGGGGGTTCCTGAACTGGGCCTCGTGGGCCGTGGCGAGGATGCCGCCATCGTGCCATATCTTGACCGCTCCCTCACATCGGAACTTCAGGGCAACATCATAGACCTCTGTCCGGTCGGAGCGCTCACCTCAAAGCCGTACGCGTTCACGGCGCGCCCCTGGGAACTCCGGCCAGTGGAGACGATTGATGTCATGGACGCCCTCGGCAGCACCATCCGTGTGGATGCACGGGGACGCGAAGTCATGCGGATCCTTCCCCGCAACCACGACGGCCTGAACGAAGAGTGGATCTCTGACAAGACACGGTTTGTATGGGACGGACTGGGCCGGCGTCGACTCGACAGGCCCTGGCGTCGAGACGGCTCCGGACGCCGCGTTCCGGCTGCATGGGACGAGGCGTTGTCGCAGGTTGCGGAGCGGCTTAGCGGTGCGGCTCCCGAGCGGATCGGTGCCATTGCGGGAGACCTGGTTCCGGTTGAGGCGCAATGGGCATTGCTCGGACTTCTCGATACCCTCGGAATCGCAAACCGGGACTGCCGGCAGAATGGTGCACCTATACCCGGCGGTAACCCCTCGGCCTGGCGCTTCAACACCCTAGTTTCGGGCATTGACCGGGCCGACGCAATCCTTCTGGTCGGAACGGACCCGCGGCGGGAATGTGCAGTTCTGAACGCCCGCATTCGCCGCGCCTGGTTGAATGGTGCACGGATCGGCTCCGTGGGCCCGGCCGCCGAAGGAACCTACCCCGTGGAGCAACTCGGGACGGGACCCGCAGACCTCGCAGATGTACTTGGAACTTCCTTCGGCCGCGCATTTCGCGAGGCGCAGAATCCGATGCTGATCCTGGGGCAGGGTGCGTTGGCCCGACCGGATGGCGCTGCCGTTCTCGGGCATTCCATGGCACTGTCGGAGAGCGCGGGGGCCATCCGCGATGACTGGTGCGGCTTTTGCGTCCTGCATTCCGCGGCTGGCGTCGTCGGGGGACTTGAGATCGGCTTCCTTCCCGGTCCAGACGGCCTGGAGACCTTGGGGATGCTCGACGCGGCACGTGATGGAAGGCTGGATGTGCTCTTCCTGCTCGGTGCCGATGAGCTCGATCTGACCGGCCTGGAACGGACCTTCATCATCTATCTTGGATCCCATGGCGATGTCGGCGCCAGTGCCGCCGATGTCATTCTTCCCGGTGCTGCGTGGACAGAACAATCCGCAATCTTTCTGAATACCGAGGCGCGTCCGCAATTCGCTGCCCGCGCCGTCGACCCGCCAGGTGATGCGCGCGAGGACTGGCGTATCCTGCGTGCGCTTTCCGGGGTTCTCGGGACGCCGCTTCCCTACGACACGCTTCCCGCCCTGCGTGCCGCGCTATTCAGCGCTCACCCGGACATTGCCCGAATTGGGGAGGCGCCACAAGCAGAATGGAAGCCGCTTTCGGGAGGAGGAAAACTGAACCCGGCGCCATTCCGATCCGCGGTGGAATCGTTCTACAGGACGAACCCGATTGCGCGTGCAAGTGCGGTGTTGAGCGAGCTTGCCGACCGGCGCAGCGACGCCTTGCCGGCGGCAGCCTGAGAAGGCCGGTACAGGATGGAAATCCCCTGGCAGGACTGGTTGCTGGAAGGCGTCATCATCGTCGCCCAATGCCTGGCGGTCACGATTGGAGTCCTGGTCTCCCTCGCATTCCTGCTTTACGCCGACCGGAAGATCTGGGCCGCGGTGCAACTCCGGCGCGGACCCAACGTGGTAGGGCCGTTCGGTCTCCTGCAGAGTTTTGCAGACTTTCTGAAATTCATGGTCAAGGAGGTCGTTGTCCCGGCGGGTGCGGACCGGGTCGTATTCCTGCTGGCACCGCTCGCAACTTTCATACTCGCCATGGTCGCCTGGGCGGTAATTCCGTTTGCGGAGGGTTGGGTGATATCCGACCTGAACGTCGGAATTCTCTACCTGTTCGCCATCTCGTCTCTCGGCGTCTACGGAGTCATCATGGGCGGGTGGGCTTCGAACTCCAAGTATCCCTTCCTTGGCGGCTTGCGTTCGGCCGCGCAGATGATCTCGTACGAGGTCTCCATCGGATTCATTATCGTGGCCGTACTTCTTACCGCCGGATCGTTGCGGATATCCGACATTGTTATTGCGCAGGATCGCTGGGGCGGGTTCTGGGGGTGGTACTGGCTGCCGCACCTGCCGATGATGGTTCTGTTCTTCGTCTCTGCGCTGGCAGAAACGAACCGGCCCCCGTTTGATCTCCCGGAAGCGGAATCGGAACTTGTCGCCGGCTACCAGGTTGAGTACGGCTCGACGCCGTACCTGCTCTTCATGGTCGGTGAATATGCAAACATCGTGCTCATGTGCGCGATGACCTCGATCCTGTTCTTCGGAGGGTGGCTGGCGCCGTTCGAGGGCCTTCCGGACGGCGTCTTCTGGCTCGTCCTGAAGATCGTTGTGGTGTTTTTCCTCTTCGCGATGGTAAAGGCCGTGGTACCGCGCTACCGCTATGATCAACTCATGCGACTGGGCTGGAAGGTATTCCTGCCGTTCTCGCTATTTTGGGTCGCGGCCACGGCATCAGTCATGCACTTCGCCGGCATTCCACCTGCCTCGGCCGGATTCTAGGAGGACGATCCCGTGCCTACCAACCTCGGAGCCGCGTTCCGCTATGCCGTCCTCAAGGACTTTATCGGTGGCATTCTACTCGGCCTTCGTTACGCGGTTCGCCCCAAGGCGACCGTCAATTATCCGCATGAAAAGGGACCGCTTTCGCCGCGCTTCCGAGGTGAGCACGCCCTCCGGCGTTACCCGAACGGCGAAGAGCGCTGCATTGCCTGCAAGCTTTGCGAGGCGATTTGTCCCGCGCAGGCGATCACGATCGAGGCGGAGGTCAGGGCTGACGGCAGCCGCCGCACGACCCGCTACGACATCGACATGACCAAGTGCATCTATTGCGGTTTCTGCCAGGAGGCGTGCCCTGTCGACGCCATCGTCGAGGGGCCGAACTTCGAATTTGCGACCGAGACAAGGGAGGAGCTCTTCTACGACAAGGAACGGCTCCTTGCCAACGGGGAGCGATGGGAGCGGGAGATCGCCGCAAACCTCGCCCTCGACGCGTCGGCGCGCTAGAGGAATCGCGCGATGATCATCAGCGCCATCGCCTTTTACGCGTTTGCCGGAGTGGTCATCGCCTCGGCGCTCCTGGTGGTGTTCTCGCGAAACCCCGTACACTCGGTTCTGTGGCTCATTCTGGCGTTCTTTTCTGCCGCGGGCCTCTTCGTCCTGCTCGGGGCGGAATTGATCGCGATGTTGCTGGTCATCGTCTATGTCGGTGCAGTCATGGTGCTGTTCCTGTTTGTCGTGATGATGCTTGATGTGGATTTTGCGGCACTGCGGCCAGCAATTGCCGAATATTTCCCGGTCGGCGCCCTGATTGCGGTGATTCTGCTTGTCGAGCTTGGACTCGCGATCGGATACTGGCAATTCGCGGGCGGTGCCCCGGCGCTGGCTGCACTCGAAACAGGGGAAGTTCACAATGCACGGGCATTGGGGCAGGTGATCTACACCGATTACGTTGTTCTGTTCCAGCTTGCGGGCATCGTGCTGTTGGTGGCCATGATCGGCGCCATCGTGCTCACTCTTCGTCCGCGTGAAGGAGTCCGGAGGCAGGACGCGTTACGGCAAATCTATCGAAGCCGGGAGCAGTCCGTGGAGTTGGTCGACCTGCCGCGAAGCGGGGAGCACTGAGGCATGCTGTCCATCGGTCTTTCGCACTATCTTGCTGTGGCGGCGACGCTGTTCGTGATCGGGGTGTTCGGCATTTTCCTGAACCGGCGCAACGTGATCATCATTCTGATGTCAATCGAGTTGATGCTGCTTGCCGTGAACATCAACCTCGTGGCGTTCTCCGCCAGCCTGAACGATCTCACCGGCCAGGTGTTCGCCATCTTCGTGCTCACGGTGGCAGCCGCGGAGGCAGCGATTGGACTCGCGATCCTGGTCTGCTTCTACCGCAACCGGGGCTCCATTGCCGTCGAAGACGTCAGC
>CAZPXZ010000016.1:13615-45233 GCA_964590405.1 uncultured Rhodobacterales bacterium
AGCCGGATGAGGGGCTGAACAGGTGTACACGGCAATCGTATTCCTGCCTCTGCTTGGAGCGGCCCTCGCTGGTCTCGCTCCCCGGTTGCTCGGAGACCGCATGTCGCAGGTTGTACCCACCGGTTTACTGGTTGTCGCCGCGATTCTGTCCTGGATCAGCTTCATTGATGCGCTGAATGGGCTGGACGAGCGTGTCCAGTTGGCAAACTGGATGCTGTCAGGCGATTTCACCGTCAACTGGGCGTTGCGGATCGACGCGCTGACCGCAGTGATGCTCGTTGTCGTGACCACAGTTTCCGCGCTGGTGCATGCCTATTCCATCGGCTACATGCACCACGATCCGCACCGACCACGCTTCTTCTCTTACCTGTCGCTCTTTACCTTTGCTATGCTGATGCTGGTAACCAGCGACAATTTCCTGCAACTGTTCTTCGGTTGGGAAGGGGTCGGGCTTGCTTCCTATCTCCTGATTGGATTCTGGTTCAAGCGGCCGTCCGCCAATGCCGCTGCGATCAAGGCCTTCATTGTCAACCGGGTAGGGGATTTCGGGTTTGCCCTGGGGGTGATAACCATTTTCGCAGTCGTCGGGTCCGTGGACTTCGACACCGTTTTCGCGGCAGTGCCAACCCTCCAGGGCCAAACATTCGCGATTGCCGGGCATGAGTTCAATACCATCGAACTGATCTCGGTCCTTCTCTTCATCGGTGCGATGGGCAAGTCGGCGCAGTTCCTCCTTCACACCTGGCTACCGGACGCGATGGAGGGACCGACACCGGTCTCCGCCCTGATCCATGCAGCGACCATGGTCACGGCAGGCGTGTTCCTCGTCGCACGTTGTTCTCCGATCCTCGAATATGCGCCCTATGCCTTGGCATTCATCGCCGCCATCGGCGCAATCACCGCGTTTTTCGCGGCCACCGTCGGACTGGTCCAGAACGACATCAAGCGGGTCGTGGCCTATTCCACCTGCTCCCAACTCGGCTACATGTTCTTCGCTGCGGGAGTCGGTGCCTACCAGGCCGCGATCTTCCACCTCTTCACTCATGCATTCTTCAAGGCGCTTCTGTTCCTCGGCGCGGGATCGGTGATTCACGCGATGGGAGACGAGCAAGACATGCGTCGCATGGGCGGACTCCGTACCCGCATTCCCCAAACCTATTGGCTGATGGTGATCGGTACGCTCTCGCTAACGGGCGTCGGAATCCCTGGCCTTGTCGGCTTTGCCGGTTTCCATTCCAAGGACATTATTATCGAAGCGGCATTTGCTGGCGGTGCCGGTATCGCGGAGTTTGCCTTCATTGCCGGTGTGGCCGCCGCGGCGATGACATCCTTCTACAGCTGGCGTCTCATCTTCCTCACGTTTCACGGGGATGCTCGACACGACGCAGAGACTGCGGCAGGGGTACATGAAAGTCCGAAGATCATGCTGGTTCCGCTGTACGTTCTCGCAGCCGGCTCCATCATCGCCGGCGTGGCTGCCGCCGGACTGATGGTGGGCGACGATCCGCATGCCTTCTGGGGTGCATCCATATTTGTCGGAGAGGGCAATCACGTACTGCATGATGCGCACTATGTTCCGTTCTGGGTAAAGGCGTCACCCTTTGTGGCAATGCTCGCCGGACTCGGGCTGGCCTGGTTGTTCTACATCCACAATCCTCTGCTGCCCGGGGCCCTGGCTGCCCGCCATCGTCCCCTGTACCTCTTCCTTCTGAACAAGTGGTACTTCGACGAAATCTACGATTTGGTCTTCGTTATTCCCGCCAAATGGATCGGAAGGCAGCTTTGGCAGCGGGGCGATGGCCGCACCATTGACGGGGCACTGCATCTTGTGGCACTGCACGCCATCCCGTCGCTGACCCAGGCAGCACGCAGGCTGCAGTCCGGGTACCTCTACCACTATGCGTTCGCGATGATTCTCGGGATTGCCTTCCTGATCACGTGGTTTGCGGGCCTCGGGGCGAATTGATGGATAGCCTCCTGACAGTCACCGTGTTTTTCCCGCTGGTGGCGGCGGCGGTATTGTTGCTGATCCGCGGAGACGGCGCCGCCGAACGGGCCAACGCTCGGCGCCTGGCCCTCTTTACCACCCTGGCAACCTTTGCCTTCTCCATGGGAGCGCTATGGATCTTCGACCCGGACGTTCCGGGATTCCAA
The DNA here is from genome assembly GCA_964590405.1 of uncultured Rhodobacterales bacterium. GTDB lineage: Bacteria > Pseudomonadota > Alphaproteobacteria > Rhodobacterales > CAZPXZ01 > CAZPXZ01. The sequence goes on from CAZPXZ010000016.1 coordinate 15,770, forward strand.
CTCGTAGAGGAGCAGGTCTGGCTCGGACTGTTCCATTACAAGCTTGGCGTAGACGGCATCTCCCTTCCGTTCGTAATCCTGACTACGGCGCTGATGCCGATCGTGATCCTGGCCAGTTGGCGGATCGAGACGCGGGTCAAGGAATACATGGCAGCGTTTCTCGCCCTCGAGACTCTCATGCTGGGTGTCTTCACTGCGCTGGACCTGGTCCTGTTCTACCTCTTTTTCGAAGGCGGCCTGATTCCGATGTTCCTGATCATCGGCGTCTGGGGCGGGACGGGGCGAGTGTATGCCGCATTCAAGTTCTTTCTTTACACCCTGCTCGGCTCCCTGCTGATGCTGGTCGCGATGATGGCGATGTTCGCCGATGCCGGCACGACAGACATTGTTCGCCTCTTGCAGCACGGATTCTCTGCAGAGCCGATCGAAATCGCCGGTGCCAGGATCCCGGGCGGGTTGCAGACTCTTCTGTTCCTTGCCTTCCTGGCATCATTCGCCGTGAAGCTTCCCATGTGGCCCGTGCATACCTGGCTGCCCGATGCGCATGTGGAAGCACCGACGGCAGGTTCCGTAGTTCTAGCGGCAGTGCTGTTGAAAATGGGCGGCTACGGCCTGATTCGCTTCTCCTTGCCGATGTTCCCGGTTGCATCAGATCTGCTCGCACCGCTGATGTTTGCGCTTGGGGTAATCGCCATCGTCTACACTTCCCTCGTGGCCCTGATGCAGGAGGACGTGAAGAAGCTCATCGCATACTCGTCAGTGGCCCATATGGGCTTCGTGACCATCGGCATCTTCGCTGCCAACCGGCAGGGTCTGGACGGTGCCGTATTCCAGATGCTGAGCCACGGAATCATCTCCGCCGCACTCTTTCTGATCGTGGGGGTGATCTATGATCGTACCCATACGCGAAAGATCGCGGCTTTCGGCGGACTCGTGAACCGCATGCCGATTTTCGCAGCGGTGTTCATGCTCTTCACTCTCGGCAATGTCGGACTGCCGGGCACTTCCGGCTTCGTCGGCGAGTTCCTTGCCATGCTAGGAGCGTTTCAGGCAAACCCGCTGGTTGGGGCCGTTGCAGCCACCGGCGTAATCCTGTCTGCTGCCTATGCGCTATGGCTGTACCGTCGCGTTGTCTTTGGCGAGATCGAACAAGCCCGCTTGCGGGAATTGCCGGATCTCACCCGCCGCGAGCGGGTGATGTTTCTCCCGCTGGTAATCGCGACCCTCGTCTTGGGCGTGTTCCCGTGGATCGCGTCGGATCTCTGGGAGGTGCCGGTGGACGCACTGGTCGAGCACATTCGCGCGGCGAGCGGAATCCAGCTCGCTTCGGCGGAATAGGCATCAGATGCCGTACCAAGCCATCTTGCCGGAACTCGTCCTTGCCATCGGCAGTATGGCGCTGCTCCTGCTCGGCACGTTCCGCAGGAATGCTGCAGTCCTCTCGCTGCGAACTGCTGCATTCCTGCTCGCCGCTAGCGGCCTCTGGTGCGGGTTTGGCCTTGGCGGAGCAGGGCAGGAAGTTGGCGGGGTCCTCATTTTCGATGGTTTCGCCGGATTCGCGCGAACGCTGATCTATTTCAGCGCCGCCGTAGCGCTATTGATCTCTGAAGACTACCTGCGCCGCAACGAACTCCTGCAGGTCGAGTTTCCGGTACTCCTGGCTCTTTCTGCCACCGGCATGGGCATCATGGTGGCATCGTCCAACCTGATGAGCCTTTACATGGGGCTGGAATTGCAGTCGCTCTGCCTGTACGTCCTGGCCGCATTCCGCCGAGACGCGGACCGTTCCACGGAGGCCGGTCTGAAATACTTCGTGCTCGGGGCGCTCAGTTCGGGTCTGCTGCTGTACGGCGCCAGTCTTGTATACGGATATGCCGGCTCGACGGACTACGCGATCATCGCAACAGCAATCCAGCAGGGCGGACTTCCGGTAGGGGCGACATTCGGGCTTGCCTTCCTCGCTGCCGGAATCGCCTTCAAGATTTCGGCCGTGCCGTTCCACATGTGGACTCCCGACGTGTACGAGGGCGCACCGAGTCCGGTTACCGCCTTCTTTGCTTCGGCGCCAAAGGTCGCGGCAGCAGTGCTCTTCGCTCGCGTCCTGCATGAACCCTTTGCCGGCGCCGCGGCGGAGTGGAGGCAGATCCTGATCTTCCTGGCGGTGGCATCCATGTTTCTCGGTGCAGTGGCCGCCATCGGCCAGACCAATATCAAGCGCCTCATGGCCTATTCCTCCATTGGCCACATGGGCTACGCACTGGTCGGACTTGCCTCCGGAACGGAGGAGGGCGTGCAGGCGCTGCTGATCTATCTCTCCATCTACCTGGTCATGAATCTCGGCGTGTTCGCCTTCATTGTCTCCATGACACGGGAGGGAGTAACCAAGGTCCGCATCGAAAACCTTGCCGGACTTTCCCGGACCCAACCGACGGCAGCCCTTTGCATCGCGATGCTGATGTTCTCACTTGCCGGCATTCCTCCGATGGTCGGTTTCTTCGCCAAGTTCTTCGTGTTTCGGGCGGCGGTCGAGGCCGGTCTTGCGCCCCTCGCAGTGGCTGGCGTCGTGGCCAGCGCCATCGCAGCGTTCTACTACATCCGCATCGTCGCCTATATGTACATCAACGAACCGGGAGAGCCCCTAGATCGAAGCATGCGGTGGGAGCATCGCGCTGTCCTGGTCGCCTCCACGGTCCTGATGACGACGGCCTGGCTGCCGTTTCTCGACGGCTTCGGCGTTACCGGGGCAGCGGCGGAGGCAGCTGCGGTCCTGTTTCCCTAGGCAGACGCGTGAACATCGAGTGGCCGAGCGGTTACGGCCTTGCTGTCCTCGGCTCCGTCGACAGCACGAACAACGAAGCCCGCAGGCGAGCCGAATCCGGTGAACTCGGTCCGCTGTGGATTGCCTCGCCGCACCAGCAATCGGGTCGGGGAAGGGATGGAAGGCGATGGTTGACCCAGTCCGGAAACCTTGCTGCGACGCTATTGCGGCCGACGCCGCCCGGAGGAATCCGCCGGGCCACGACGCTGGCCTTTGCGGCCGGGCTTGCCATCACCGACATGCTGGAGCAGGAATGCGGCATTGTCGCAAACCTCAAATGGCCGAATGACGTGCTGGTTGACAGCCGGAAGATCGCGGGCGTGTTGATTGAGGGCATGCGAAACGCGGTCGCTATCGGCATCGGTGTCAATCTCCGCCACGCACCTCCGGTGGACGGTGGTGCGTGGAAAACGATATCGGTGCTGGAAGCCACTGGCCGCGCACCTTCTTTCGAACAGGGCCTTGCGGTCCTTGCCGCGACTTGGGCCAAGCGTTATCGGGAGTGGGAAGCTGGTTTCGATGACGTTCGCGCAGCCTGGCTATCCCGTGCAGCGTTCCTGGGCCAAACAATCACGGCGCGCCTGCCCAACGAGGAATGCGTGGGGATTTTCGAGGGCATCGACGCCGAAGGTGCGCTGATTCTGTCAACCTCTTCGGGGCAACGGCGGCTGAGTTCAGCGGAAGTATTTCGGGATTGAGGACATCATGCTTCTTGTCGTCGACATCGGCAATACCAACAGCGTGTTCGCTGTCCATGACGGCTCCACCATCGTGGCGGAGTGGCGCTGCGAGACCGCACCGCGTCGGACGGCCGACGAGTACTTCGTCTGGCTGGAGAAACTGATGGTCCACGCGGGCCTCTGTCCCGGCGAGGTCCACGCGGCAGTGATGGCATCCGTGGTACCGGGCGTTACTGAGAATGTGCGGCGGCTCAGCGAGCGCTACTTCGGAACTGTTGCCCTCAATCTCGGCGACGCGAATTGCGATCCGGGCATCGAGTTGCGCGTGGACCGCCCCGATGTCGTGGGTGCGGACCGAATCGCAAACGCTGTTGGCGCAGGGAGCACTCTCGGGCCGGACCTGATCGTGGTGGACTTCGGGACCGCCACCACCTTCGATGTGGTCGATTCGGATTGTGCGTATGCCGGCGGCGTGATCGCTCCAGGCATCAATCTTTCGATCGATGCGCTGGCCAGGGCTGCGGCAAGCCTGCCACGTATCGACGTAGTGCGGCCGGCCCGTGTAGTGGGGCGGGATACCGAGTCTGCCATGTCCTCCGGAATTTACTGGGGCTATGTTTCGCTCATCGACGGCATATGCGCGCAGATCGAGCGAGAAGTGGGTACGCCGATGAGCGCTGTTGCCACCGGGGGGCTGGCGCCGCTGTTTGAAGTCGAAAGCAAGGCGATCTCGACTGTGGACCCGCTCCTGACCGTGCGCGGCCTCGTAGAGATTTACCGGCGAAACACGGGAGGACCGAAATGACTGCGGAACTGATCCGCTATGTGGCTGCCGGCGGAGCCGACGAGATCGGCATGAACATGTACCTCTACGGATACGGATCCGAGCGGAATTGCCGCTGGATCGCGGTCGATTGCGGAATCAATTTCGGTGACCCGGAACTGGCACCCGGCGTGGAGCGGATTGTTCCGGATCCCACATTTCTGCGAGAACCGGGGCACCGGCTGGAAGGTGTCTTCCTGACCCATGCCCATGAAGACCATATCGGTGCCATGGCCGATCTCTGGGAGCGGTTGGGATCGCCCCCCATGTTTGCCACTGCATTTGCTGCGGAGGTGCTGCGCCGGAAGTTCGGGGAAGCTGGAAACTCCGTACGTCTGCCGCTCACGGAGGCCACGCCGGGGCAAAGGTTGCGTTGCGGGGATTTCGAGGTTGCGTTTCACTCCGTGCAGCATTCCATCCCGGACGCGAGCCTGCTCAGTATCCGTACGCCGGCCGGACTGCTCGTTCACAGCGGCGACTTCCGTCGCATCACGGATGATGACGCGGGAGGGACGGAGGTGCTCGAAGGACTGGGCCGGGAAGGTGTACTCTGCCTGGCCTGCGAGTCGACCAACATCTTCGAGTCTGGAGATGAGCCTGAAGAAGAGGAGATTGGCCAGGTGGTGGAAGCGCTGGCGCGCGAAGCGAAGGGCGCTGTCATCGCCACCACCTTCGGCTCCAATGTCCGGCGCCTGGAGACCCTCGCCGTCGCGGGCCGGAATGCCCAGCGACAGGTCATCGTAATCGGCCGTGCCATGTTGCGGATGCTGGATATTGCCCGCGCGACGGGAATGAATCGCTCCATGCCCAAATGGCAGGGGGCAGCGCCAGAGGGGGTGGCCCGGAATCGTCTGTTCTTTCTGGTGACCGGAAGCCAGGGAGAAGCCCGAGCTGTCATGTCCCGAATTTCACGAGGATCACATCCTGATGTCACGGTTGAGGACGGCGATCTTGTTCTGTTCTCATCGAGTACCGTTCCGGGTAACGAGCGGGCAGTACACCGTGTTCACAACAGTCTTGTCCTTCGTGGCGCGCGGGTGGTCGAGGGGGAATCAGCAGGCATCCACGCATCCGGTCATGCGGGAACGCGTGAGTTGAAGAGACTCTACGAACTCCTGAGGCCGCAATTTGCCATTCCTATCCATGGAGAGCCCCGCCACCGTGCAGAACACGCAGAACGGGCACGCGAGTGGGGTGCAAGGGAAGCGGTGCTGGCAAGCAACGGCGAGGAAGTTCTTATCAGTGTTGACGGCGTAACCCGTGGTACAGAGCTTGCCTGCGGCCGCCTCTACTGCGAGGGCAAGCTGCTGCTTCCTGAAGGACTTGGAGTGATGCGAGAGCGGCGGCGGATGGGCGAGTCCGGCCATGTCGCTGTCTCGGTGGTACAAAATGCTCGCGGAATGCTGCTGGCGCCACCCCTGATCGATATGCGGGGAGCCCCTGCGGAGGACGGCAGGTTGCCGGATACCTTGCCTGACCTCGTGGCGGAGACTGTAGAGGACGCGCTTGACCGCCTTTCATCGGCGCGCGCCCGGGATGAGGAAGAGGTGGAGCGTGCAGTTGCCTCGGCGGTGAGACGTTCAACACAGCAGTACTGGGGGCGGCGGCCGTTGGTCTCGGTTCTGGTCACCCGGATTGGCGAACGCGCGTGACAACATTCTGTCGGGTGGGTACTCGGTTGTATCCGCCTTCCTCCGGCGACTGTCGGCTTTGCCCGGGTCGGCCTCTGCACATCGTCGCCATTCTCGACGGCACAAGTCCCGTGCCGGGACCGGGACTCCGGCTCACCCGGCGGGGTGGAGACGACCTGGACCCTGGCGAGAGGCACGGTTCTTCATGACCCCGTGATGCAGACCGTTGGTGGAGTGTGTGTTCCGGAGTTTGGTGCACACTCCCCAAATCGGTCGGCAAGCGCTAGAATTGCCGCGCGGTGGAAGGGGCCTGCGACGGTGAGGCGCGTCGCGCGGCCACTTGCCGTCTCGTGGTGTGCGCATGAATTCGCTAGGGTGGGGGCCGTTCTGCGCCTTCAGAGCGGATTCGCCATTGCGCTTCGCGCTGGGCTGCGGACAACAAGGCGGACGTGGTGGAACTGGCAGACACGCAAGATTTAGGTTCTTGTGCCGGCAGCGGCTTGAGGGTTCGAGTCCCTCCGTCCGCACCAATACCGGGAGCATGTCCGAGGCGCTGCCACATGGGTCGCGGCAGGACAGTAGACGGCTATTCTCGCGGTTCTTGACGGGAGGTTTGATGAGCGCAACGGATACGAGCAGCGAACGGGAGGCCACGCGGTACAGCGGCTTCCGGTCGCTCACGATCGAGTTTTCCGAGGATGACGTGAAAGCTGCGATGTTGGCCAAAGTGGACGAATTGCGGCCAACCTTCAGCGTGCCCGGATTTCGGCCGGGAAAGGTGCCGACACAGTTCATTCTTGATCGGCTTGGCGCCGGGCTGCGGAACGAGGTCTTCAACGATCTCTGCGTGGAACGGGCCAATGAGGCGATTCCGCAGCAGGACAAGGACGCTCTTCTGGCACAGCCAACCATTCGCAGGGCAGAGGACTCGCCGGACGGTTCTGGCACGCACCGTATGCTCGTGGAGTACAACCTGGCGCCGGAAGTTTCTCCAGTAGACTTCGAATCCTTGGAGTTCGAGCGCGTGGACGTAAACCTCGACGATGAGGCCGTCGGGGAAGTGATCTTGCAGGATCTGGAAGAAAGTCCACTTGCAGGCGAACCAGTGGAGGGCCGCGCCGTAGAGGTCGGAGATTTTGTGGATCTCGACTACGCGCTCTATGTGCAGGGCCGCGAATTCCATTCCAGCGAACGGGATAAACCACGTCGGGTGCGCGCTTCAGACGAGGCACCCGAAGACTCGGCGCCCCGGCGTGTAGTGGGCCTGTTGCCTGGTGGAGCGTTTTCCGTGAACCATAGGTTTCCTGAGGAAACCGAGGATGCCAGGCTTCGGGGTGCGCGCGGAGAGTATCGGTACACGGTGCGTGCGGTGCGGCCGCCGCTCCCTCCGGCACTGGACAACCTGCTGGTTGAAGCCTCGGGACTGGATTCTCTCGAAGCGGTGATCAATGTTCGGCGGGACTCCCTCAAGGGCGTCGCGAAACTGGAGGAAAGGCGATTTCTCCACGCGCAACTCTTTCGGAAACTCAGCGAAGTCGAGGCCGACACGGACCCCGCCCGGGAGCGGGAAATTGCACTTCAGCTTAGACGTGGCGAACCGTTGGCTGAAGACACCGACGACGAGACCGCTGACGACCGAAGCGAAGACGCAACGGAAGCGGGCGCAGCCGAAGCGCCCGACGAGCACCTTGCCCCCGAAGATCTCGCGCGAGCCCGGAGGATTCTCCGTTACCACGTGATGCTGGCAGTTCTCACCCGCAGGCTCGGGATTACGATTGACAAGGAGGATCTGCCTCGCGCGCTGATCGGATGGACTTCGGATCCTGCCCATCCCGAGTACAGATTCCATTTTCAGCATGCCGTAGCTGCGCTTTCACGGGATTCGAGTCTGATTCGCCAGGCGCAATACGACGCAGCATCGGAAAAATTGCTCGACGCAATCCTGCCCCGTGTACAGACAACGGAGCGCAAGATGAAGCTCCCGGAGTTGGGATCCCACGTACTGGAGTTCGGACGCGAATGGTTGATTGCGCGAATGATCAGTTGACGCCTGCCGAGAAAAGACCGCGGGGAGTCATATCCCCGCAACCTGTTCCTGGCCTGGCGGCCCAACACAGTTGACCTGGAGAGACAAGTCGCGTCGGAAGGGACCGGGTGGACTGGCCTATATCGATGCCGGGCATGGTCCGGCGCTGATGTTGATTCATGGAGTCGGTCTGCGTTCCGAGGCCTGGGCCGCCATGTTGCCGCAACTCAGCGAAACACTTCACGTCTTTGCCGTCGATCTTCCCGGCCATGGGCAGAGTGCGCCTGTGCTCGAGGAGGGACTGGATGCGTATGTGAACCGATTTGCAAGGTTTGTCGCGGAGTTCGAGGGACCCGTTGCGGTTGCGGGTCACTCCATGGGGGCCATGATCGCCCTTGAACTGGCCTTTCTGCTGCCCGAAAAGGTTTCGGCCGTCGCCGCACTGAACGCGATTTACCGACGCTCGGCCGAAGCGAAACAGGCGGTACTGGAACGCGCCCGCACATTGCGCGGTACATTGCCGTTTGATCCCGCGGAAACGCTGGATCGCTGGTTCGGCACCCGACCCGTGGGTTCCGAAGGCAGCGCCGCGCGGGCGTGCTCGCGGTGGCTCCGCAGTTCTGCGGCCGGAGGATATGCCACGGCGTACACCGTTTTCGCGAAGTACGACGGACCGGCCAATGCCGATCTGGAGGCGATGGAAATGCCCTCGTTGTTCATCACCGGTTCGTGCGATCCGAATTCCACTCCGGCGATGTCGAGGTCCATGGCATCCCTGGTTCCACTTGGTGAAGCTAGGATCATTGCAGGGGCGGCGCACATGACGCCGATGACCCACGCCAGCGAGGCGGCAGTGCCGTTGATTGCAACACTGACCAGACGACAGAACCGATGATGCCTCTCGATCCAGCAGGGCTACGCGAGGCGTTCGGGGCCTTCCCGACCGGGGTTACGGTCGTGACCGCGCGCACCGTGGACGGGCTGCCAGTGGGCTTCACGGCAAATTCCTTCACTTCGGTTTCGTTGGATCCCGCACTTCTGCTTGTTTGTCCGGGCAGGCACCTGTCGAGCTTTCCGGTCTTTGAGTCAGCAGATGCCTTTGGAGTCAGTATCCTGTCCGAGGGACAGGAACGCATTTCGAACCTGTTTGCCTCCCGCGGCGGTGACCGGTTCTCGTTGTGCCGCTGGACTGTTGGCGCTGGCGATGTACCCCTGATCGAGGGACGCGCCGCCGGGTTCTCCTGCAAAGTACACGACCGAATTGACGCCGGAGACCATGTCATCCTCCTGGGCCGTATCATGGCATTCGACCGATCCGGTGCGTCCGGTCTCGGATATGGGCCATCGGGCTATTTCAGTTTGGGAAAGGAGCGCGATGCACTTACGTCAGTCTCGCTGAGAACGACCGCGAGTGTTCTGCTCGATGACGGCTGCCACCTGTTTCTCACTCCGGAACGGAATCTGCCATCCGTGGCGGTACCGCCGGGTCACAGTTCCGTGGATGTACTCAGGAAGTTTCTGACGAGGTCAGGGGTCGAGGCCAGGCTCGGCGTGGTGTACGCCCTCTATGACGAGGTCGACGGTTCGCGCCGCATCGTTTTTCGCGGTTGGCTGGAACGGTGCGGAGCGGCACTGGTCCGACACTCAATCGAGGAACTTGCGGACATTCACATTCCGGATTCGGCGGTTGCCGCAATGCTCTCACGTTTCGCGGTCGAATTCCAGAACCGAAGTTTCGGGTTATATGTGGGCGATAGCCAGAAGGGCGATGTCATTCCGGACAAGAAAGAGTAAGTGATATGGATTTTTCTCTGTTCGCTCACATGGAACGATTGAACCCGGATCAATCCCACCAGGCCCTGTACGAGGAGTTCATCGAACTCTGCGTGATGGCCGATGAGGGAGGCATGCGGGCAATCTGGACCGGTGAACACCATGGGATGGAGTTCACTATCGCGCCAAACCCATTTGCCACAATCGTCGACCTGTCTCATCAAACGAAACACGTGAGGCTCGGTACCGGAACCGTCATTGTGCCATTCTGGCACCCGATCAAGCTGGCAGGTGAGGCCGCGATGACCGATCTCATCACGGGCGGGCGGCTGGAAATCGGCGCGGCGCGCGGGGCGTATATGTACGAGTATGAGCGGTTGATGCCCGGTCTCGATGCCTGGCAAGCCGGCCAGCGCATGCGAGAGACTCTTCCGCTCCTGCGCAGGATCTGGGAGGGAGATTGTGCACATTCCGGGGAATACTACAGCTTCCCATCCGTTACAGCCTCGCCGAAACCGGTACAGCCAGACGGTCCTCCGATCTGGGTTGCGGCGCGCGACCCAAACAGCCACCAATTCGCTGTGCACAACGGTTTTAACGTGCAGGTCACTCCGCTGTGGAAGGGGAACGAGGAGGTCGCGTCGCTCATGGACCGCTTCAACGCCGCGTGCGAAAGCCATTCCGGTCCGCGACCGAGGATTCTGCTCCTGCATCACACCTATGTGGCCAGCGACGAAGAGGACGCTGGTCTTGCAGCAATGGAATTGAGCCGCTTCTACAATTACTTCGCGGCATGGTTCCAGAACAAGCGCCCCGTGCGACAGGGCCTGATCGAGACCATCAGCGCAGAGGACATCGCCGCCAACGAAATGCTATCCGCCAGAAACCTCCGACGGGACCTGACCGTGGGGACAGCTCGGGAAGTGATCGAGCGCATCAAGCGATTTGAAGACATGGGTTACGATGAGTTTTCGCTCTGGATCGACAGCGGAATGCCCACCCACCGGAAGCGTGCCTCGCTCGCGCGCTTCATTGACGAAGTCATGCCGGCATTCGGATGAGGTAGAAGCATGGGTACCAAACCGCACTACCGGCTATTCATCGCGGGCCAATGGCAGTCCGGATCGGCCGGTCAGGTCATGGAAAGCACAAATCCCGCGACGGGGAAGCCGTGGGCAACCTTTGATTGCGCCGCACCTCAGGATGTGAACTTCGCAGTCAAAGCTGGCAGGGCCGCACTCGAAGATCCCGCATGGCGCGACATGACGCAGACTGCACGGGGCAAGTTGCTCTACCGTCTGGCCGACCTGGTCGCAGAGCACGCGGAAACTTTGGGGCGTACGGAAACCACCGACAGCGGCAAACTGGCCGCCGAGACCATGGCGCAAACCGGCTACGTAGCAGATTTCTACCGCTATTACGCCGGTCTTGCCGACAAGATCGAGGGGGCTGTACTCCCCATCGACAAACCGGACATGCACGTATTTACTCGGCGCATGCCGATTGGCGTCGTAGCCGCAATCGTGCCCTGGAATGCACAAATGTTCCTGGCCGCGACCAAGCTTGGCCCCGCATTGGCGGCTGGATGCAGCGTCGTGCTCAAAGCCTCCGAAATCGCACCGGCTCCCTTGCTGGAATTCGCGCGCCTGGTCGAAGAGGCCGGGTTTCCGGCGGGTGTTGTCTCGGTCATTGCCGGTGATGCCGAGAATTGTGCCATTCCGCTGACCCGGCATCCCGACATCGACCGCGTTGCGTTCACGGGAGGACCGGCGACCGCACGGCACGTCGTCCAGAATACTTCGCAAAACCTTGCCGTAACCACTTTGGAACTTGGAGGCAAATCTCCAATTCTCGTCTTTGACGATGCCAATCTCGAGTCGGCCGTAAACGGGTTGATCGCCGGGAATTTCGGCGCATCCGGCCAGTCCTGCGTCGCAGGATCCCGGGGATTGGTGCACCGCCCCGTATTCGATGCTGTCGTCGAGGCATTGCAGAGAGAATCCCGCGACCTCGTGGTGGGCGATCCGCATGACCCGGCGACACATATCGGACCGCTTTGTACGGTCGCCCAGGTCCGCGGCATTGAAGTGGCCCTCGCGAAGGCAAGGGACCAGGGTGCCCAGGTCGTGTTTGGCGGGAAGCGTGTGGATGCCGGCGGCGGTCACTATTTCCCGCCTACCTTGGTCGTTTGTTCGGATCCGGGGACAGAAACGCTTGTCGTCGAGATGTTTGGTCCCGTGATGTCAATTCTCCCGTTCGAGAACGAAGAGGAAGCGATTCAACTCGCAAACGATACCGACTACGGGTTGGGTTCTGGAGTTTTCACGGAGAATGTCGCCCGTGCCCTTCGCGTCTCCGCCAGGATTCGTTCCGGAATTACCTGGGTCAATACCTATCGTGCGATTTCGCCCATCGCTCCATTCGGCGGCTTCAACCAATCCGGCTACGGCCGAGAGGCTGGAATCGATGCCATACTCGACTACACTCGCACCAAGACAACCTGGATCAACACCTCCGATACGCCCATGGCAAATCCGTTCGTGATGCGCTGATGAAGAATGGAGGGGCGTCCTGTGCGCACGTATTCGATCCTGACAGGTTCGTTCGACCTCGGCTCGCAGGGCGAAATCCCGCCATTGTGGTCCCGACCCGCCTCCGATTTGGTGTTGCGGCGCCCCTCGACGTTAACCGAAATCGTGAATTGATCCTGGCAGGCGCCTTCCCGTGCGCTATTGCCCGCGACCGGGTTTCGTTATGATCGCGTTTCGCAAGTTGTCGCTAGACGCCGGATTGTCTCAAGAGCGTCATCACCGCAACGTATAACCCATGCCACTCCTGCGGACGGAACGATTCGAGACCGGGGCCTCGTGGAAGATCGCCTCAATTCTTGTAGACGATGCGAGGTTTCGGCCGTAGCATTGGGCGGCATGAGGAGAAGAATGCATGAACGCATCACAGGCTGTACCGACTGGCGCGCTGATTCCGTTTGTCATTGAGCAAACCGGACGCGGCGAGCGCTCGTTTGATATCTATTCCAGGCTACTGAAGGATCGAATCGTCTTTCTCACCGGGCCCCTCCATGATGAGCTCGCAAGCGTCGTGGTGGCGCAATTTCTGTTCCTGGAATCGGAAGATCCGGGCGTTCCCGTGGCGTTCTATATCAACTCGCCGGGCGGCGTTGTCAGCGCCGGGCTGTCAATTTACGACACCATGCAGTATATCCGGTGCCCGGTGCAGACCCTGTGCATGGGTCAGGCGTCTTCCATGGCATCGCTGCTTCTCGCGGCCGGCGAACCCGGGCACCGTCAGTCGCTACCGCATGGTCGGATCATGGTGCATCAGCCGTCAGGGGGTTTCCAGGGAAGTGCTGCGGACATTGAACGGCAGGCGAATGAGATACTCTACCTCAGAACCCGGCTGAATCAGATATATGCCCGTCACACCGGACGGACCGTGGAAGAGGTGGAGCAGGCGCTGGACCGGGATACTTTCATGAGTCCGGAGGAGGCCAAGGCATGGGGGCTGATCGACGAGGTCATTGAGCGACGCCCCGAGGAAGAATCGAAATAGGCGTCGAGTACAGGGAGAGGCGACATGGCAAGCTACGAGGGCGGCCACGGCCAGCAAGGCGAGGAGAATAGACCCATCTTCTGCTCGTTCTGCGGCAAGAGCCAGCACGAGGTGCGCAAGCTCATTGCCGGGCCGACTGTCTTCATCTGCGACGAGTGTGTCGACCTGTGCACCGATATCATCCGCGAAGACGCCAAGAATCAACGCTCCAAGCGGACGGACGGCCTGCCAACACCTGTGCAGATATGCGGAGTACTTGACCAGTATGTGATCGGCCAGCGAACGGCAAAGCGGGTCCTGTCCGTAGCCGTTCACAATCACTACAAGCGGTTGCGCAACGCAGAGCGTCCTGACGATGTGGAAATCGCAAAGTCAAATGTTCTTCTGATTGGTCCAACCGGGTGTGGCAAGACTCTTCTCGCACAAACACTCGCGCGGGTTCTCGATGTTCCTTTCACCATTGCTGATGCGACCACGCTCACAGAGGCGGGATACGTGGGTGATGACGTGGAGAGCATCATGCAACGGCTGCTGCAGGCGGCAGACTACAAGATCGAACGGGCCCAGCAAGGGATCGTGTACCTGGACGAACTGGACAAGATTGGCCGCAAGTCGGACAATCCCTCCATCACCCGGGATGTTTCGGGTGAGGGTGTTCAACAGGCATTGCTCAAGTTGATGGAAGGCACGTTGGCGTCTGTTCCGCCGCAAGGCGGCCGGAAGCATCCGCAGCAGGAATTTCTGCAACTGAACACGACAAATATCCTGTTTATATGCGGAGGGTCCTTCTCTGGACTCGACAGGATCATCATGCGTCGAAAACAGGGGAACGGAATCGGATACGGGGCAAATGTCCGTACCCGGTCCAAGTACACGGCAGGTGAGATCCTGGACGACCTAGAGCAGGAAGACTTGCTCCGGTTCGGCCTGATTCCGGAACTGGTAGGTCGGCTGCCCATTGTTGCGCCGCTGGATGAACTCGACGTACCGGCATTGGAGAAGATCCTTGTGGAGCCGAAGAATGCTCTGGTGCGCCAGTACCAGCGTCTGTTCGCCATGGAAAACGTCGAATTGGCGTTCACCGATGACGCTTTACGCTCGATCGCCGAACACGTTCAGAAACGCAAGACCGGCGCGAGGGGCCTGCGCGCGGTCATGGAGAATATTCTTCGGGATACCATGTTCGACCTGCCGAATTCCGGCGTGGCAAAGGTTACCGTGAATGCCGATGTTGTAGAACAGGGTACGCCGCCCTATCTAATGTATGCGTCGGGCGCAACTCATAAGGAGATTAAGAAGACCGGCAAGGCAGCGTAACCGACCGTACATGGTGCACGGTCCGCGTGTGAGAGTTCATTGTAGCGGAGGAAGTGATAGATGGTGGAGTCGGTGACAGTGGATGCGGGCCTCGTGCATCCGGTTCTCGCGCTGCGGGACTACGTTGTGTTTCCGGGAATGTCGGCACCACTCCTGGTCGGTCGGCCGAAATCCGTTCGGGCGCTGCAGGCGGTCTCGCGCTCCAGCGCCGGAATCCTGCTCGTTACCCAGAAGGATTCAACCCTGGACGATCCCGGTCCGGACGACTTGTACAGCATGGGTACATTGGCCGAGGTATCGCATATTCTCCGTTTGCCGGATGGTTCCCTGAAGGTCGTCGTGGAAGGGACGGCCCGGGCACGTATCCTTGGCTACACGGACAATGAAGAGTACCTCGAGGCGGCAGGCGAGGAAGCCCCCAGTGAGGGCGGGGACTCTGCCGTGGACCTCCTGGCACGACGGCTCAAGCGCTATTTCCGCCGTTTCGCCAAGGCAAACAAGAATGTCTCGGAGGATGTAGCCGACAATCTGAATCGCATCACGGATGTGTGTACGCTCGTTGATACGATTGCGGCCAATCTTCCCATCGGTACTGGCGAACGGCAGGAATTGCTCGAAACGCTCAGTGTCAACAAGCGCATCGAGAAAGCTCTTTCCTTCATCGAGAACGAACTTCAGGTCGACGCCGTGGAACGGAAAATTCGTGGCCGCGTAAAGAAGCAGATGGAACGTTCCCAGAAGGAGTACTACCTGAACGAACAGATCAAGGCGATCCAGCGTGAACTGGGCGAGGGCGATAGCGGCCGCGAGGAGTTGAACGAACTCAGGAGCCGGATCGAGAAACTCAAACTGACGCAGGAAGCCAAGAAGAAGGCGGAACTCGAACTGAAGAAGCTGTCAATGATGGCACCGATTTCGGCCGAGGCCACCGTACTCAGGAATTATCTGGATTGGCTCCTGTCCATTCCATGGGGCGAGAAATCGAAGACGAGGGTCAACCTCCACGAAGCGGAACGGATTCTGGATGCTGATCACTATGGCCTTGAAAAGGTAAAGGAGAGGATCGTCGAGTACCTCGCGGTGCAGCACCGGACCGGTACGGTTCGGGGGCCGGTTCTTTGCCTTGTGGGTCCCCCCGGGGTCGGAAAGACATCTCTCGGCCAGTCGGTGGCCCGCGCAACCGGGCGCGAATTCATTCGTATTGCCCTGGGCGGGGTGCGGGACGAGGCAGAGATTCGCGGGCACCGCCGGACATATGTTGGCGCCATGCCCGGCAAGATCATACAGGCCATGCGAAAGGCGAAGACCGTCAACCCGCTGATCCTTTTCGATGAAATTGACAAGATGGGGATCGACTTCCGTGGTGATCCATCCTCCGCCATGCTCGAGGTCTTGGATCCGGAGCAGAACAGCACGTTCGTCGACCATTTCCTGGAAGTCGAATACGATCTTTCGAATGTCCTGTTCATTACAACTGCGAACATGCTTTCGATGTCTCCGCCGCTTCTCGACCGAATGGAGGTGTTGCGCTTGCCCGGCTACACCGAGGAAGAGAAGATCGAGATCGCGAAACGCCACCTGATCCCCAAGCAGCTCGAGCGACACGGCTTGCAGCGTAAGGAGTTCAGTCTGCGCAAGGATGCGCTGCGGGAAATCATCCGAACGTACACACGCGAAGCGGGCGTGCGCAACCTCGAGCGGGACATCGCGAAGCTCTGCCGCAAGGCCGTGACTCGGATTGCCAAGGAGAAAGATGAGAAAGTCATTATAACACGTTCCAAAACCGGTGAGTTCCTTGGTGTCGCACCGTATCGGTACGGTATTGCCGAGACCGAGAACCGCGTCGGCGTCGCAACAGGTCTCGCATATACGGAACATGGTGGCGACCTCCTCTCCATCGAGGCGGTGCGTCTGCCGGGACGGGGCCGAATGAAGGCAACCGGAAAGCTCGGTGATGTCATGAAGGAATCGGTCGAGGCGGCAGCATCCTATGTGCGGGCGAACGCTGCACAATTCGGCATCCTGCCAAAGCAATTTGGTGTGACGGATATCCATGTCCACGTCCCGGAGGGTGCAACACCGAAGGACGGTCCGTCCGCCGGCATTGCCATCGTGTCGACCATCGTTTCCCTCTTTACCGGAATCCCAATCTACAAGGATGTGGCGATGACCGGAGAAGTCACACTGCGCGGTGACGTACTCGCGATCGGCGGCCTGAAGGAAAAGTTGTTGGCGGCATTGCGCGGGGGCGTGCGGAAAGTGCTGATCCCGAAAGAGAATGCGAAGTATCTCGTCAAGATCCCCGAGAACGTCAAATCGGGCCTCGATATCGTTCCGGTTGAAACCGTACATGAGGTCCTGGACATTGCGCTGGATGGTTCTTTCGAGCCGCTCGAGTGGGACGAGAAGACGGCATTCGCGATGTTGGAGGGAGACGCAAGCACGGATGCGGAGAGTCAGCGTGTCGCCCACTGACCGGACGCTTTTGCTTTCGGTCTCGGGGGGCGGTGCTCCGGCACTGGTCGAGTAGGGCGGGTAGCTCAGCGGAAGAGCATCCGGTTTACACCCGGAAGGCCGGGAGTTCGATCCTCCCCCCGCCCACCACCGGTTTGTAGATATGCTCGGGAGAGGGACAGGTTCCGGTCGCGCTTCGGGAGTACAGTGTTCAAGACTGGTGCGACCGTATTGCTTGTCTTAGGGGCTCTTATCCTTTGACGAGACACAAGAAATCTGCGGGAGAATCGATAAGTATCGTAAGTTGTACAAACGAATTACGAGATTTTGTAACGGAGCACGACAGGTACCGGTCACCGCCGGGTTTCGATGACGGAGAACGGAGTGAGCTCCGTTCACCAATGCGCGCGAATCTGTGATCTGAGAAGCTGCTCGAGAGTGTTCCGGTTCTGTGGCCTAGCCTGCCCATTGACACAGAAATTCCTTCGTCGTTGACACAGTTTCGGGACGGTTTGCGGTCCTCCCGGGGGCGTCGACAGGTATACCTGCGCTGCCGAAGCGCGCTATTTTTCGAATTTCCGAGCGGATGATCCAATTGCGTTGTCGGCTGGCGTCGGATTCCTGGCCCTGTCCGGGCGCTATCCTCGTGATCGCGTCAAAAGTCATGGGGGACGGCGATAGTGGAGAGGACCAGCATGAGCACGATAAGCATTACTTTGCGGCTGTTTCGCGAGGAAGGGCTGCCGTCTCGGCAGCTTTCGAAGATTATGTCGGTCCTTGCGTCGGGCGCATTCTGCGGGTGTTTCCTGGCCATTGCCAGCGGATGTCGATCTGGAGGGGGTCGACTCCGGTAGGGGGCGAAATCCTACGCTAAGGCACCCCGAAGGAGTCGGGAATCCCAATAGCCCCTGGAAATCCTTGGAGTGTCATTTGGCACTCATCCGTAACCGACACCAGAATGTCCGTGACCTTCAGCTGCGGCCCGGCCAGATTCTGGCGAAGCGCAGCCATACCTCACTCGGTGATTTCCAGGACCTCGTCGATGATCGGAATGGCCAGTTTCGCCGTCTCCACGAACTAACGGTCGAAATACGCCGCCAATTCACCCGGTTCTTGCGCCTCCCTGTGCAAGCGAGCCAGCAGCGGCCCCCAGTCCACTTGCTGTTCCAGATAACGGTACCAGGGCCAGGTTCGGGAATTGGTTGTACCTCGCAAAGCCGGACAATCCCCCAAGCTTTCGCGCAGGCGTTTCTTCAAGCTGTTCTCTGAGTCGGTGTTGCCCGCTTCGGAATCGACGCCAACATCGACAAACCACCCATTGCCATCGCTTTCGTGTCTGAGGCTGATCATGGGAATCGCACCGTCGGCCCGGGACCACGCTTTCCTGAAGGCCCAAATGCCATTCTTCGGTCCGATCATGCCGCCGAAGGCGGTTCCGGTCCGCAGGTCTTTGATGGAGGCGAAGTCGCTGCCGATCCGATCTTGCAGCACTTCAAGAAATCGGGTTACGACTTCATTCCTCATTTTGGCCAGGCCTCAACAACAGCAATCGCCGTCAGCACATTGTCGTCGCTGGCCAGAATGAAGTCTCTCACTTACTTCTGCTCGCTTGTCGTCGTCACTATTCCTCGAAACGTCTTGTGGCAGAATTCCTCGACCTCCTGCAAGAACCAGCGCAAGCCTTCGGCATCGCATATCCGCCGGCACTCCCGTAGCCAGACGCTCAATGAAAAGGTGAAGCGCAGCGGTAGGTCTTCCTCACATGCACTGCCCTCTGCGTGCCGACGGTACGACGACATGATCGCCAGGCCATCCTTGCAGGCGTCCCTGGGAAGACTCAGTTCCGAGGGCATACAGCCATATCCGAACCGATATAGAAAAAGCCGCCCGCCGTAGTGACATTTCAGGAATGCGAGATAGTCCGCTGCTTGGGCCTCGCCGTCTTCCGCATAAGGCTTGTTCCCAAAGGCGATACAGGCTGGCTCCTGCCGTTGTGACCGCAGTTCGACGGAGATGTCCAGGCGCCCGCCAACATCGGTTGTTCGGTCCCGCAGAACATGAACATCGAAATCGTCGTACCGGACAGTTTAAATCACGGGCCATCGATCCGGACCGACCAGGTCCCCGAACATCGCGAGGAAATGCGCTCCCTGACCGTGCGAGCCGCTTGGGTCGAGTAGATCTCCGATGATTCGAGACAGCCCGAGTTCATCCGTGCGCAGATAGTCGAGGGCGCTGAAACTGCGGGCAAGCAGCCTGTCCAACTCGCGTTCCACGGGCCGCGCACCCAGCGCAGTGAACAAACGCCTGCAATGGTCCCGATGCGACTATCTGATTGAGGCCAGGCGAACCGAAATCAGCGCAAGCCGGGCTGACACATTGCCAGCGCCATTCATGCCGTTTGGTCCTGCCTCATCGCAGTCTGCACACCCATCATGCCGGGATGATCCGAAACGCGCTGTCAAGAAACGGATGTGAGTTCTTCGCGGTGCCGTTTGACGATATCGGCGACGGTGTTCTTGGAGATGTCGAGGTCGCGGGCGAGCCATCGATAAGCTCCTTCCCGAGCCAACAGCATCGAACATTCTTGGGGCGAGGCGGTCAGATTTGGGGCGATGGCCGGGCTGGAGGTCGAGCTTCCGGCCACGCCCTCCGGCGGCGGCCAGACCTGATTTCACCCGCTCGCTGGGCAGATCGCGTTCGAATTGCGAAATCCCCGCCAGCACCGTGCCAACATCCATCCGTGCGGCGTCTCTAACTCGAACGTCATGCCGCTCATCGCGACCACGTAGACCTTCCACCCGGCGAGCCTGTAGAGCGTATCGAGGAGATCCTGTGTCGACCGCCCCCATCGGGACAGTTCGGTCACCAGTATGGCGTCGATCAGACGCGCCTGTGCGAGTTCCAGAACCCGGTTGCGCAGGAGCCTGCTGTTCCTGGCCCCCGATGCCGTTTCCTTGAAGATGCCCATCACCTCGAATCCGCCGCGCTCAGCGAAGGCCGTGAGTTCGCCGACCTGGCGCTCGCAGGACTGATCGGCGGTGGAGACCCGGGCGTAGTTGGCGGCGCTCTCCCAATTGAACTCTTCGGCCGGATGGTTGATAAGCGGTTGATATTGCTGGTCCGACTATTGTCGAAAACAGACGGATTATCAACAGGAACAATACCGGATGCCGAGACGCCATATTCTGTCCGAACGCCAACGCCACGCCCTGATGTCGCTCCCGACCGACGAACCGTCACTGCTCAGGCGCTACACCCTGGCGGATGACGATCTCGAACACATCCGCCGCCAGGTCCGCCGGACGGAGCCGAGGTGTCCAACTTTCTCCCTTGACTTGGCGTTGCATCCGGCATCCTTCAGCGAGCATCCTTGGCTGCTAGAGAGCGAGGATTCGAAGATCCGGAAGGACACCGCAGCGCTTGCTACAGGCCCAAGCAAGGGTCACCAATCGATGCGGGCACGCAAACGGGCCGACTGCGAAGTCACACGGGCTCGATATTCAACGGTTCCAAGGGAAACGCTAGCGCCGACAACGGCGAAGGCCGAGATCGGTGCCGCATGCAGCACCACTCGCGTTTGCGATGTGAGACAGTATGAATAGGATCCTGGGAAAGTCCCAGAGAGTGTGGGGTCAATCGGCGGTGGTGCCCTTGCCCAGGACGGGATCCACAGGCTCCATGGCCGGCAAATCCTCTGTCCTTCACGAGTTCATCATCGTTGATCCCACCGATTCTGGTGGTTCCGTAGCGCTGGCCCTAACCCAACATAGGCACTGAATCCGCCATAGGATTTCATGTATGGGTTTGGGGATGCCTTTTTTCTGGATCAATTCAAGAGTTGGCGGGCGGAGTGTTGTTGCGCCTTTCAAGGCCAGAGACGCATTAAGCGGAACTTGCCTTAGGCTTTCGCATGATTCTTGCGTGATTCCAAGGAATTGCGAAAAATCAACCTGTAGCTCTACTGGAATCACCTTCTTCTGGTTCGATGCCGAGGCGGCGGAACGCTTCAGCCTGCAAGGGAGTGGGATTGGCGAACAGCGTGAAGGGTTGTCCGGATCCGCCGGGGAGGATGGCTTCGTTCCATGTCAGGGTCGCGAGATCGTCAAGCAGGGTGCGCAGGCTGTGCACGGGTTGTCCGGTTGCGGTGATCTTGCGGCTCGCCTTGCGCCTGGCTGCTTCGGAGACATCGGCCTTTGCCACGGGTGAGGTTTTTTGAGCCCGGCTAGGGCGGGATCATCGTCCTGAACAGCATGGGCGCCCATTTCCGCCGCATGTGCCATTCGACGTAGTAAGCGAGCAGGCACAGGAAGACATGAGCGCGAACATGGTCTGCGGTAAAGACAAAGATGGGACGCGCTCTGAGCTGGGTCATCTTGACCGAGCGGAATGCCCGCTTGATGGGAGCCAGTGATTTGTAGGCTGTGACGGCCTCGTCAGAACTGATGGCGTCGGCGGGCAGGCTGGTGCGAACGATGTAGATGCCTTCCCGTTGCGCCTCTGCGACGATCTTCCCGGTATCGCGCTCCCAGGCGAGCTTGTCGCCGGAGATGGTGATCCGGAAGTGCTTCCGGACCTTTCAGCGTTGGATCTCGCGTTCGAACCGGCAGTTGATCCGGTCCTGGCCGCGCAGCCTGGAACGGGGTTCAAGGATAGCGTCTGCGATCTCCGCAAGAGATACCTCGGTGGCCTGAAGCAGGTCTTCCCGCTTGCGGGCGCGCTTCTCGCGCAGCCGCCGCCGCCAAAACGGCGCGGACGGCCACACGGCAAACGGAGGAACGACGAATAGCTCTGGCTCGTCACCAGATCCCAAAACTGGGGAATTTTACTTCGGCATTGACCCCCCTCCTTGGGGAGGGCGACGGGCGACTCTCGTTAACCTATCGTTCCGATGGAAAGATCTGGCGGAAGCGAACTGAGTTGTCCGGTTGCTTGTGCCCATCGGCTCCTTGCAATCCGTCGGACGTGTCGACCAGGTTGGGGTTCCGGCGTTGCTGTCCGGTGACTGTACGATTTTCATCATCAGCATGGTGGCAGCAGGCTGCTTGGCCAAAGGCGAGATCAAGAGGTCGGGGGATCGCGACTGGCTTGCGGTGGAGCTGGTGGCGGGCCGGACCTACCGGGTCGATCTCCTAGGCAATCGTACGGAGGACGGCATATTGCACGATCCCTGTCTGCGCGACATCGACGATGCCGACGGAAACCTCCCTTCCAACACGACCAACGGCGACGGTGGCGCGAGCTGCAACAGCCGTGCGAACCTCACCGCAAGGTAGAGCCGCACCTACTCCGGCCGAGGCACCTGCGAGCTGGAAGTGACGGACAATTTGCCGCGGGTTTCCCAACAGCCGAAACTCCCGACCCGGAACGCTGCGGATTCCGATGCGGCGTGGGAGCGTGCGAACGATGTCGGCGACCTTACGGATCTGAATGGTTCCCGCCTTCCGGGGAATTCTCTCGATGGGGATGACGCCGGATCGGGTACTACAGGTTCACACTGACAGAAGCGAAACGGACCGGCCTCGGGTGTCGCCGGCAGGACGCAATCGCAGACCTGTTGCTGGCGGGTGCCGAAGATCACGTGCTGCACGGCAGCATCGGGCCCGGAACGTTGGACAAAGCCGGTTCGGTGCCGCTGCTGGCGGGGATACTCCTACGTGCGCGTCGAGATGCAGGCGTGGAGCCGGAACGACCAAGTCTTCCGCTACGGGGCTTGGGCGGCCGCCTCGGATGATGTGGCCAACCTGGAGCGGCAACAACCGAAAGGGACGCACGATCCACCGGCGTTCGGGCAGCAAAGCCACGCGTTCTTGACTTGGCGAAGAATGCTGACGGCAGCACGAGTCCGGGTCGCGCTGGGAAGCCGCGAAGACGATCGTGGTACCGATTCTGGACGACGCCCACGACAAGGGAGAGGAGACCCTGAAGCTCACATTGTCGAACTCCTCCGGCGGCAATGCGGACCATGCGGACGCCGAGCCGGTCGGGATCATCGAGAACCACAACGCGATGCAGCGGGCGTGGCTTGCACGGTTCGGGCACACGGCCGCCGAGCAGGTGATCGATGCGGTGGATGCGCGGTATTCCGTGTCGCGAACGACTGGGACTGGGTTCACGGTCGCGAACCAGGCGCTTGGAGCGGAGATGTCGGGGGAGAAGAGAACCGCACTCGAAGAGCGCGAGGCGAAAGGGCGTTTGGAAGCCCTCTCGGGCTGGCTGAAGGGCGAGACCGACGACGATGACGACGACGCGCGCGAGCTGACCGGACAGGACCTGCTGACCGGGACGACGTTCTCGTTACCATTCTGTCGCGTACTTGGCCGACGACCTAGTGTTGCGATTCCGGTGTGATTGCAGGACGGGGTCGAGCAAGGCCGCAGGCTTTGAAGTGTCGCGCACCTGAGCGGCATGCCAGGGCCGACATGTCGTCAAAGGCTGGACGCGGTTTCCCGACATTTTCTCCGACCGGTTTCTGCCTCCAACATCTCAGATAACTGTTTCACACGAGACGGCATTCTGCCAGACCGAGTATCCCGTCCGGATTCCGCAGTTATCTCCGAAGTAACCCATTGCAGACATGACAGCGCCGAAAGATGTCGGTGCTCTGATCGCCGACAGACACCTGTTGCCGAACATACCTCAGCAAGATACAATCAGGCTATCCGTCGGGGTGCTCCTGGAGAGCTGAGAGATCGTCTGATCGACCCGTCGAACCTGAACCGGATCATGCCGGCGTAGGAAACGGAACTTTGACCAGGCTTCGTTCTCCCCGGGTTCCGATTTCCGGACCGGCAGCAGGGCGAGAGAAATGGCCAGTCTTCCCGTCGCACTGACGATCGCAGGCTCCGACAGCGGCGGCGGCGCTGGAATCCAGGCGGACCTGAAGGCCATGGCTTCCTTTGGCGTCTACGGAACCAGTGTGATCACAGCCGTGACCGCCCAGAACACAATCACCGTTACGGCGGTACAGGACATTCTCCCGGAGGTCGTTGCGGATCAGATTGCTGCGGTGATCAGCGACTTCGACGTGAAGTCCATCAAGATTGGCATGCTGTCCTCGTCGTTGCTCATCAGCACCGTGGCTCACGCCCTGGCTGAATATTGCGGAACCATCGTGCTCGATCCCGTCATGGTCTCAAAATCCGGTGATGCCCTCCTGCGGGAGAGCGCCGTGGCCGCACTGCGGGATGAACTGTTGCCGCGTGCGACACTGGCGACCCCGAATCTTCCGGAGGCGGCGCGGCTCCTGAACACGGAGATTGCCGGAACGGTCCGGAAGATGACAGCGCAGGGCGAGGCGCTGCTTGCGCTTGGACCCGCCGCGGTCCTGATGAAGGGAGGTCATGGCCAAGGTGCGGAATGTCGGGACATTCTTGTTACACCGAATGCAGAACCCCGGTTCTATGTCGCCAAACGAATCGATACACGGAATACCCACGGTACTGGTTGCACCCTTTCCTCCGCCATTTCAGCATGCCTGGCGCGCGGTCAGGACCTGCCGACGGCCGTGGAGTCGGCGCACTCCTACCTACAGGAAGCCATACGCGCGGCCCGCGAAATTGAACTCGGCTCCGGCCACGGCCCCGTGGATCACTTCTACTGGGATACAAGGCATGCCCGTTGAGGTTCGCATTGCCGGGGCCGGTGTTGCCGGTCTGTGCGTGGCGACCGAGATTGCCGAGAGAGGAGGGCGCGTGGTCATTACAGACCCGGGTACGGGACCTGGTCCGCATTCCTGCTCCTGGTGGGCGGGCGGCATGCTTGCACCCGACTGCGAGGGGGAATCCGCGGAAGAGCCGGTCGTGCGGCTCGGGCAGGAAGCAGCGGATTGGTGGCAGAAGAGGACCGGCGCGGTTACACACAACGGCTCCCTCGTGATCGCGCTGTCCAGGGACTCCGGCGAATTGCGGCAGTTCGCGCGACGAACGCGTTGGCACGAGGAGATTGATGCCGACGGCATCAGCGCGATGGAACCACATCTCGGAGGTAGGTTCCCGAAGGCCCTGTATTTTCCGAGAGAAGCACATCTGGCACCTCGTTCAGCACTTCACGCCCTGACAGCGCGGCTCGCCGGAAAGGGCATTGTCGTGCAGCCTCCAGATGGCAATGGGTACAGGTCCCCGGACGAAAGCGAAACCTGGACATCCGCAGACATCGATTGCCGTGGCTTGGCTGCAAGGGATGTGCTCAAGGAGCTACGCGGTGTCAAGGGTGAAATGCTGCTGCTGCGTTGCCCGGAATTGGTTCTTTCCCGCCCAATACGACTGTTGCACCCGCGCTACCCCCTGTATGTCGTTCCTCATGGCGACGGCACCTACATGCTGGGTGCCACGATGATCGAAGCAACCGAGCGCAGCCGCGCTACGGCCCGGTCGATGCTGGAATTGCTTTCCGCAGCCTATGCGTTGCACCCGGCGTTCGGAGAAGCGGAGATCCTGGAGATTGGCGTCGATGCGCGTCCCGCCTTTCCCGACAACTTGCCGCGCATCCAGGTGCAAGATGGCACACTGCATGTGAACGGTTTCTATCGGCACGGCTTCCTGCTCGCGCCAGCCGTGGCCCGCATGGTGTCGGAGTATCTGTTTGATGGTCGAATTCCGGAGGTAATTCATGAGACTGTTTCTGAACGGTGAACGGACAGAGGTCCGGGCCAGCAACCTGGCTGAGTTGCTGCGGGAACGCGGTCTGGACGATGTGCGGGTTGCGACGGCTGTGAATGAAACCTTCGTCGCGACGTGCGAGAGACCGGACCGGGAACTTCGCGAAGGAGATCGTGTCGAAGTCGTCGCTCCGATGCAGGGGGGATAGACAATGGCCGTCTTTTACGGCACGGAAATCGTGACGCCGCTCATGCTGGGAACGGCCCGATACCCATCGCCCGCAATACTCGCGGACTCGTTCCGCGCCTCAAGCGCAGAGGTGGCAACAGTTTCGCTGCGACGCGAGAGCGGAGGACTGCGAACCGGCCAGCCATTCTGGCAACTGATCCGCGATCTCGGTGTTCGTGTGCTGCCAAACACAGCCGGATGCCACACGGTCAGGGAAGCAGTCACGACGGCGCAAATGGCGCGCGAGGTCTTCGAGACGTCATGGATCAAGCTGGAAGTCATCGGTCATGCCGACACGCTGGAACCCGAAATCTTTGGCCTTGTCGAGGCGGCCCGGATTCTCTCGGAAGATGGCTTCGAGGTATTCCCGTACACCACGGACAACCTTGTGGTGGCGGAACGTCTGGTCGACGCCGGTTGCCGGGTATTGATGCCCTGGGGATCACCAATCGGCTCCGGACTCGGGTTGCTCAATGAGTACAGCCTGCGAAGTCTCCGCGCACATTTCCCCGACCTGCCGCTGGTCGTGGATGCCGGGATCGGTTTGCCCTCCCATGCCGCACGTGCCATGGAACTGGGCTATGACGCGGTTCTTGTGAATACGGCAGTGGCTCGCGCGGGTAATCCGGTTGCAATGGCCCGGGCGTTCGCGGACGCGGTGCGAGCAGGCCTGGCTGCAGCCCGGGCAGACCCGATCGAACCACGGGACATGGCTTCTCCTTCGACTCCGCTGATCGGAAAGGCGTTCCTCGGATGAGGCTGGATCGGTTCTATCCCATCTTCGAGAATGCGAGCTGGCTGGCCCGTATGCTCCCGCTGGGCATCAAGTTCGTGCAGTTGAGAGTCAAGGAGCGGCCGCCGGACATCGTGCGTGAGGAAGTCGAGAGGGCAAGGCAACTCTGTGAGACGAGTGGCGCCGAGTTGGTTGTGAATGACTTCTGGCAAGTCGCCATCGACACCGGCTGCAGATTTGTTCACCTCGGACAAGAAGACCTTGATGATGCCGATATTCCGGCTATCCGCAGGGCAGGGGTACGGCTCGGAATTAGTACACATGACCATGCCGAACTTGACCGCGCCCTGAGCCTGAGCCCGGACTATGTGGCGCTCGGCCCCGTGTATCCCACCATTTTGAAGAAAATGAAATGGCATGAACAGGGACTCGACAAGCTCTCCGAGTGGAAGGCGAAAATCGGAGATCTCCCATTGGTCGCAATCGGCGGCATGACGGTTGAACGCACGCCGGGCGCGTTCGCGGCCGGGGCAGACGTGGTGTCGGCTGTTACGGATATCACTCTTCATGAAGACCCGGAAGACCGAGTCAGGCAATGGCTGCAAACTACACGATAGGCCGCTACGAACGGCAGACCGTTTTGCCGGAAGTGGGAGAGGGCGGGCAGGACAAGTTGTCACGCGCGCAAGTCCTTGCTGTTGGCGCCGGTGGGCTTGGATGCGCGGCGCTTCCCTACCTGGCAGGTGCGGGAATCGGCTCGATCACCATCGTGGACCCCGACAGGGTGAGCCTGGAGAATCTCCACCGGCAAACGCTCTACGCGATGACCGACCTTGGTGCCGGCAAGGCCATGGCGGCCGCCCGAGTACTGGAGAGGTTGAACCCGAATACGCGCGTCCGTGCCGTGGCCGAATCCCTCAGCCCCTCAAACGTGGAATCTCTGCTCGTGGGGACCAACATCGCCCTCGATTGTGCGGACAGCATCGCGGTCACCTACATCCTCTCCGACGCATGCCGGACACTCGGAATTCCCCTGGTAAGCGCCTCGGCAATCGGTCTTTCCGGTTACGCCGGCGGTTTCTGCGGAGGTGCACCATCGGTTCGCGCCGTGTTCCCCGAACCACCGTCGCAACCCGCGAGTTGTGCGGAGGCAGGTGTTCTGGGTCCGGTTCCCGGCGCCCTGGGTTGCATCCAGGCGCAGATGGCGCTCGCAATACTCCTCGACATGCAGCCTTCCCCTCTCGGACTGCTGCTCGCTTTCGAAGCCGGAGAATTGCGGTTTTCCTCGTTCCGTTTCGAGGGCGCGCCCGAACCGGAAGACGGGCGGTATCCCTTCGTTGCAAGAGACGCGATCGCCGAGCGGGATTTCGTGATTGATCTTCGTGACGAGAACGAGGCTCCGGTTCTGGCAACACCATCTGCCATTCGCGCGGGTGTCGTGGAGATTGGCGTTGACGGCCCCATGCCGGAACCGCATCAGCGCGCTGTACTTTGCTGTCGCTCAGGCCTTCGATCCTGGCAAGCGGCAAAACGGTTGCGTTCTGTCTGGTCCGGTGAAATCGTGCTCGCTGCTCTTGGGGACAGTTCATCCGACAAGAAACGATAGGAGTGAAATCGTGTTTACATGCAAAAGGTTACATGGAAGTGTGGGCAGTCTTTGCCTTGCACTCGCGATCATACCCTGGTTTGTGGCTCCCGCCGCAGCTGCGGATCGGCTGACCCTGATTCTGGATTGGTTCGTCAATCCGGACCATGGGCCCATCATCATTGCGCAGGAAAATGGCTACTTCATGGAGCAGGGACTCGAAGTCGAGATCATTCCACCGGCGGACCCCGCCGACCCTCCCAAGCTGGTCGCCGCGGGAAAGGCCGACCTGGCCATATCCTATCAGCCTCAGCTTCATCTCCAGGTTCACGAGGGCCTGCCGCTTGTTCGGGTCGGCACGCTGATCGCAACGCCGCTCAACTGCCTGCTCGTGCTGGAGGATGGCCCGATCAAGTCCGTTGCCGATCTCAAGGGAAGGACGGTCGGGTTCTCCGTTGCCGGCGTGGAGGAAGCGTTGCTTGCCGCGATTCTGAAGCCCCATGGTCTCGCGATGGCAGATATCGAACTGGTGAACGTGAACTGGTCCCTCTCGCCATCTCTGATGTCCCGCCAAGTCGACGCAGTAATCGGTGCATACCGGAATTTTGAACTGAACCAGATGCAGATCGAGGGGGTAGAGGGCCGTTGCTTCTATCTTGAAGAGGAGGGACTTCCTTCGTACGACGAACTGATCTACGTCGCAAACTCCGAGACGCTGGACAGCGACAGGATCAGTCGCTTCCTCGCCGCCACGGAGAAGGCCACGCAGTACATCGTCAACCATCCCGACGAAAGTTGGCTGGCATTCTCCGGGACAGCCGTGGAACTCCAGGATGAGCTGAACGCGCGGGCGTGGGAGGATACGCTGCCTCGTTTTGCCCTTCGACCCGCCGCATTTGATGCCGGGCGTTACCGGCGCTTCGAGACGTTCCTCTGGGAGGCTGGTCTCGTGCCGTTCGAGAACGACACGGACCTGCTCGCAGTGGACGTGACAGCCGAATGATCTCCGCGCCGCAATACGGGAACGTCTTCGCAGGTTGGCGCGCTTCCGCCATCGGGCAGTGGAACGCCTATACCCGACACCACTTTGTGGAGGGCCTGAAGGATGGATCCCTTCCGAGAGCAGCGTTTCTTTACTATCTGCAACAGGACTACATCTTTCTCGTGCACTTTGCGCGAGCCTGGGCGGTTGCTGTAGCGAAGTCAGACACCTTGCGGGAAATGAA
>CAZPXZ010000017.1:0-240 GCA_964590405.1 uncultured Rhodobacterales bacterium
TGACAGCGGCGACCTTGAGACCGCCCCGGAGCTTGTTGACCACGAGGGTGGCAAGCGCCTCGCCCTCGACATCCTCAGCGATGATCACCAGCGGCTTGCTGGACTGGATCACCGACTCGAGCAACGGAACCATCGGCTGCAGCGAGGAGAGCTTCTTCTCGTGCAGCAGGATGTACACATCCTCGAGTTCGCAGACCATCTTGTCCGCGTTGGTGATGAAATACGGCGAGAGATAGCCGC
>CAZPXZ010000017.1:316-34685 GCA_964590405.1 uncultured Rhodobacterales bacterium
GGCGTCGGCGATCTTCTCGCCGATCTCGCTTTCGCCATTCGCAGAGATCGATCCGACCTGGGCGACTTCCTCCGAGCTCTTTACCGGCCGGGAAGCCTTCAGGATCGTATCCACGGTCTTGCGAACAGCGAGATCGATCCCGCGCTTCAGATCCATCGGGTTCATGCCCGCCGCGACGGACTTCAGGCCCTCGTTCACGATGTGCTGCGCGAGTACGGTTGCCGTCGTGGTTCCGTCGCCTGCGACGTCATTGGTTTTCGAGGCGACCTCGCGGACCATCTGCGCGCCCATGTTCTCGAACTTGTCCTCAAGCTCGATTTCCTTGGCGACAGTGACGCCGTCCTTGGTGATGCGTGGCGCTCCGAACGATTTCTCGAGAATGACGTTCCGCCCCTTGGGGCCGAGGGTGTAGCGCACCGCATCGGCAAGAGTATTGACCCCGCGCTGCATGAGCATTCGGGATTCGCTGTTGAATTTCACCTCTTTGGCTGCCATTGCTGGTATTCCCTTTCCTGTTTCCGATTTTCGGCTATTTCCTGCCAGAACCTGCTACGCCGAAGCGTGTCAGTCGACGATGCCGAGAATGTCGGATTCCTTCATGATGACGAGGTCCTCGCCGTCGAGCTTGACTTCCGTTCCGGACCATTTCCCGAACAGAATCCGGTCGCCGGCCGAGACCGCCATCGGGATCAGTTCACCGGAGTCCTTCCGGGCGCCTTCCCCTACCGCGATTACCATGCCCTCCTGGGGCTTCTCCTTCGCGGAGTCGGGAATAATCAGCCCGCCCGCGGTCTTTTCGTCCTCTTCCATTCTCCGGACCAGAACCCGGTCATGAAGTGGACGGAACTTGGTTTTCATCAGGCTCCTCCTGGTTTGCTTGCGATCAACGTACTGCTCGCATCGCGACGAACGCCTCGACGCATTCCACAAATTGTTGGCACTCGACGCTGATGAGTGCTAACAACACTGTCTATGTAGGGCGGCGGGGCGACCTCGTCAAGGGCTCGCGCACCGGACGTAAACCCACCAGGTTCGCGGGAATGCCGGGCACTGCAAATCCTCACGCCCATTCTCGCTGGATGGACAAGCCCCTGGGAGATCGCTCAAGCCGAAACTCGTCCGGATGGCGGACGTCTCCTTCGCCTTGCGACCGCGCCGGTCCTGACAGCCCCAAAGGCAGCGACTTCGCGCTTGCACGGAATGGTCAGCACCCCGAAACCGAGGCTTTTGCTCTGTCCCGGTCCGGGTTTTGCAATCATTGTCAATCCCGTATGATGTCTCGCATGTCGCCGGCAAGAGACCATTCTGGGGAGCGTCATGCCGCAAGCGCGCGCGGTCGGCGAGAGGGCCTGTTCGAGAAATACCGCCTCGACGGCCGATTCCATGACGAGATGTTCACCGACGATGGTGAACCCAGGGAACACTACCGCCTTCTTCTCGATGCCATTGACAACCTGCCGTTGGACCGCATTGGTGGAATGCAGGAGGACGCGGAACAGTCCTTCCTGAATGACGGGATCACTTTCGCGGTCTACGGCGAGGACGATGCCCAGGAGCGAATCATTCCCATCGACTTCCTGCCGAGACTCCTTTCACGGAAGGAGTGGAACGGAATCGAGGCGGGCCTGCGGCAACGGCTTCGCGCCGTCAACCTGTTCCTGAAAGACGTGTATGGCCCGGCCCGCATTGTCTCCGATGGCGTCATCCCGGCAGACCAGGTCTTCGGCTGCCCGCAATACCGCGTCGAAATGAAGGGTGTCGAGGTACCGGAGGATGTCTATGTCTCCATCTGTGGAACCGACATCGTGCGGGACAATGACGGCTTCAAGGTGCTCGAGGACAATCTCCGCGTCCCCTCCGGTGTGTCCTATATGCTTGCCAACCGGCATGTCGTGAAGTCCAGTTTCCTGAACCTGTTTCGCCAGTATTCCGTGCCTGGGATCGAGCATTACGGGAGTCTGCTCAGACGAACCCTGGCGGATCTCGCTCCGAAGGGCGTGCAGGATCCCTGCATCGTTCTGCTGTCGCCCGGCGTCTTCAATTCCGCATTTTACGAGCATGTATTCCTGGCCCGGGAAATGGGTGTCGAACTGGTGCAGGGCGACGACCTGCTCGTCCACGAAGGCTTCGTCTACATGCGCCAGACGCACGGCCTTCGCCGGGTCGACGTCATCTACCGTCGGATCGACGATGACTACATCGACCCGCTGGTATTCCGCCCGGATTCCCAGCTCGGCGTGCCGGGCATCTTCACCGCCTTCCGCCTCGGCAATGTAACCATTGCCAATGCACCGGGAACCGGAGTTGCGGATGACAAGAGCGTGTATTCCCACATTCCCGACATGATTCGCTACTACCTTTCCGAGGAACCGCTGCTCGCAAATGTGGAAACCTACCTTTGCCGCGACCCGGTCGGCCTCGAATACACGCTCGACAATCTCGAGCACCTGGTCGTGAAGATGGTCGGCGAGTCCGGTGGTTACGGCATGCTGGTCGGACCGCATTCCACCGCGGCCGAACGAGAGGAATACGCCCGTGGGATCCGGGAGGATCCTGCAAACTTCATCGCACAGCCAACCCTCGCCCTGTCCCGTGCGCCCTGCCTCACACCGGCCGGCGCGGCGGCCAGACATGTCGATCTGCGCCCGTTCATCTTGCAGGGCCGCGAAATCAATCTCGTCCCGGGCGCATTCTGCCGCGTTGCGCTCAAGGAGGGTTCCCTCGTGGTCAACTCCAGCCAGGGAGGCGGTGGCAAGGACGTCTGGGTGGTGGATACCTAGAATGCTCTCGCGCAACGCCCAGGGCCTTTACTGGATGAGCCGTTACCTGGAGCGGGGTGGCCTCCTTTGCCGCTTGCTTGCCGGCCAGTTCCGCGTATTGCATGACCGATCGGTGGACGACATCGACCGCAGCTGGAAGCGGATCTACACAGCCCTGGGACGCGAACCGCTGGGCGGAAGTCTGCAATCCAGCCTTGGCCTTGACCGGGTCATGCTTGCCGACGCCTACACGCTCACGGATGATCTGACATTCGAGCGACAGAACCCGGATTCCGTCATTTCGTGCTTTGCCATGGCGCGCGAGAACGCGCGCCAGAACCGAAACCATATCAGTCACGAAATGTGGACCTGCCTGAACGTCGCGTACCTCGACATGCGCAACAAGAGCCTGCTCGACGTCTGGGAAGGCCAGGCCCGCTCGTTCTATCTCGACGCGTCTTCCGCTGCACGGGCGTTTTCGGGGTGGGCAGAGAGCACGATGTACCGGGACCACGGCTGGCATTTCCTCCAGCTCGGACAATTCATCGAACGGGCACTGCAGGTTTCCGCACTGGTCGAGGCGCAACTACGGCTGTATCCGTCCGGGGACATCGACCGCGCCTCCGACTGGGAATCACTGCTGGGCATGTGCGACGCCGGTGCACCCTTCCGGCGGCTTCACTCGATCGAATACGCTCCTGCCGATGTCATGCACTTCCTGGTCGCGGACGCCCGCCTCTCTCACTCGGTACGCCATGCGCTACGCCGGGTTACAGGCATTCTTGCGGACATCAATGCGGAGGGTCCCTCGGCCAGGACCGGCGGCATCAGCCGACAACTCAACCGGACGGCAGCACTGCTCGAGGAAGACTGGCCCGCCCGGGACCGCAACGACGACGAATCCACTTGCGCCATTCTTGGCGGTATCCGGTCCGCATGTACCGCGCTTCACGACCGGATCCAGGACGCCTATTTCGACTACCGGATTGAGGACGCGCACGGATCATGAGCGAACAGGCACCCGCACGCTACGAAGTCGACCACAGGTCGACCTTCCGTTTCTCCGAGATGGCGGAGGGCAGCGTGATGCTGGTCCGGCTTTCTCCACGGGAGGACCGCGGGCAGCGTCTGTTGTCCTTCGTACTGGAGATTGATCCCGCCGCCAGCGTTGTGGCCGATCGAGATGCCTTCGGAAACTCCTGCCACCTGTTCAACATCCATCGGGGGCACCAGAGAGCTGTCGTACATTCCCGTATAGAAGTGGAAACCGCGGATGAAACGGTTCTGCCGGAACGCCTCGGCGCCGCGGGTTGGGAGGCCCTGACCCGGGACGGACGCGACATCAGGTTCTGGCACTTCCTGGCACCGAGCCGCTTCGCCCGTCCCAGCACCGCGCTGGACGAATTCGTGAAACAGGTCGGCCTCCAGCCGGGGCCGGATCCACTGACCACGCTCCGTGAAACCTGTTCCGTTCTCCACGATGTCTTCCAGTACACACCCGGAAGCACGGCGGTCGACTCGCCGATCGACCACATACTCAAGACCAGGGAAGGCGTCTGCCAGGATTACACGCATGTGATGATCGCGCTTGGACGGCGCTGGGGAATTCCGAGCCGATATGTTTCGGGATATCTGCACCAGCATGGGGGCGAGCATGAGGCCGCAAGCCATGCATGGGCCGAATTCTGGTTACCGGAAATCGGATGGGTCGGCATCGACCCCACCCACAATCGGACTGCGGGCCGCCAGCACATCCGGCTTGCCCAGGGGCGCGACTACACGGATGCCGCACCCACGAGGGGAGCCGTGTATGGCGGAGGGAGAGAGAGCCTCAGTGTCTCCGTCTCCATCGTTGACAAGAGCGATGGCGTTATCTCAACCGCCACGGATGAAACCGTGCTGGAGCATCCCGCGGAGACTTCGCAAGGCGGGCAAATTGGGCAGTTCGGCCAGCAGTAGGACTTCCCCATCCGGCGCCGAGGCATCCGTGTAACCTCCTCCGATCAGTACGGAAGACCGGTGTAGTTCTCGGCCAACGCCGTCATTGCCGCTGTCGAGTCGGCGAGATAATCAAGTTCCGCCCGCTGGATGCGTGCACCGAACGCACCATCTTCCGAAATCCGGTGCAGCAGTCGCGTAAACGAACAGGAGAATCGCTCCGCCTTCCAGACGCGACTGAGCGCGGCGGTGGAATAGTTGCGCAAACCCGCCTCGTCTCCGGTTCGATACCAGGCAATCAGCGCATTTGACAAGTAGTGCACATCGGAGGCTGCCAGGTTCAGGCCCTTCGCACCTGTCGGCGGGACGATGTGCCCGGCGTCGCCGGCGAGAAACAAACGGCCGCACTGGAGGGGTTCGGCGACGAACGACCGCACTGGAGCGATCGATTTCTCCATCGAAGGTCCCGTCTGCAGTCGTGCGGCTGTATCCATCGGCAGCCGAGATGCGAGTTCCTCCCAGAACCGTTCATCCGGCCAATCCTCAAGCCGATCCTCCTGCGATACCTGCACGTAGTAGCGGCTGACGAAGTCCGAGCGCATGGAACAAAGCGCGAATCCACGTTCATGGCTTGCATAGATCAACTCGTGATGGACGGGTGGCGTGCGGGACAGCACTCCGAGCCAGCCAAACGGATAGCTGCGCTCGTATTCGGTGATGCTCCCGCCAGGAACGGACCTCCGGCCGATCCCGTGGAATCCGTCACAAGCGGCAATGACATCGCAATCCACCCGGAATCGCTCGCCTCTCTTTCGATAGGTGAGGTGTGGATTTCCCGTCCCGAAACCGCTCGGTGTGACATCCTCCGCGCCATGGATGATTGTTGCTCCGGCAGCGTCACGTGCATGGTAGAGGTCGCGGGTGATCTCGGTCTGCCCGTAGACCATGACCGTCCTGCCACCCGTCAGACGATCGAGATCAATGCGCAGGAGACGCCCGCCGAAGGCGATCGAGAACCCCGTATGCACCTGTCCTTCGCGGTCCATTCGGGCTCCCACACCCGCGGCCCGAAGCATGTCGGCAAGCCCCTGCTCCAGTACTCCCGCACGTATGCGGCCGAGCACGTAACTTCGCGAACGCCGTTCCAGCACGATGCTCTCGATCCCGCTGTTGTCCAGGATCTGGCTGAGCAGCAGCCCTGCAGGCCCGCCACCGATGATGCCCACCTGTGTTCGGAATCGCTCCGTCAACGTCTCCTCCGAGTTTCGCGCCACGCGGGTGTCCATTCGGTTGCCCGCAGCCCCCTCACCGGCATCGTAAGCCGCAGGTAACAGCAATCCAAATGCTCATCCGGAACGGGTTGCGTCTGCATCCCCGGACATGCGGAAACGGCATTCCCGCCACCGGTTGTGGAGAATGTGCGCAGCCTTCACCGCTGCGGCCGATTCCGGCGGCACGGAACTCCGAAGAAGATCCGGAGGCCTCTGCATTCCCCTCCAGGGAGCCGGTGAAAGAAACCCTGGCTTCGCAGGCCCGGGTGATCCAGATCCTCGGCCCCCTGTCCGGTTGCCCGATGCAGCACCGACGCTGTGGCAGAATGGGTTTCGGTCCGACATGAACGGCCACTGCGAGAGGGTGCTGCAGGCTGCCCCCCAAGGGAGGCCATCCGAGAAGGCCTGGAGGCACGGGAAACGAATTGCGGACATTACTGCCAGCTCGTCCCGGATGTTTCCTGCCCGAGGAAGAAATCCTGATGCATCGCGAATCGCGACCGGCGAACCTGTTAGCGGCAACCCATCCGCTCAACTGATCCGACCAAGTCCCCCGCCACCAGCAGACT
This sequence comes from uncultured Rhodobacterales bacterium, assembly GCA_964590405.1. GTDB lineage: Bacteria > Pseudomonadota > Alphaproteobacteria > Rhodobacterales > CAZPXZ01 > CAZPXZ01. The sequence goes on from CAZPXZ010000017.1 coordinate 6,854, forward strand.
TGCGCCAGCCACCTCGCAAAGTTGCGGCAGCAAGAGGGACTCCAGCGACCAGGCCGACCCGGAACGCTCCTGTTCATGCAGCATCGTGTTCTGCAGGCCGCCCGCCAGTGCCGCGGCCTTGCCGGCGAGCGCAACCAGCGCTTCGGCACGAACGGGATTCATCTTGTGCGGCATCGCCGACGATTTGCCGCCCCCGGTGATTTCGATCTCGCCCATCTGCGCCATGAGCGCAACGTCCATCCCGAGCTTTCCGCAAGCACCTGCGACCGTCGCGAGCCAACTGCCATAGTGAACCACGCGCGAACGATCGGTGTGCCAGCAAGGCGCATTCGACAACCCGAGCAGGACCGCCAGCCGGGCGGCAACGGCATCGCCCCTGCCCTGCATGCCACGGCGGTCGCCGACCGGTCCGCCCAGCTGAATCGCCTCGATTTCCGGTCGGAGAACACCGAGCCGCTGCCGCGCGGCATCAACGGGTGCCCGCCACCGCGCAACCCGATCCGCCGCGCGAATGGGGAGCGCCTCCTGCATCCGCGTGCGACCCATCAGCCGAACGGCATCATTCCGCACGAAGAGATCGTCGAGCGAATCGACAAGCCGTTCCAGGCGGGACGCGTAGAGGTCGTTCGCCGTCCGAATTGCCAACACCATCGCCGTGTCGATCACGTCCTGCGAGGTCGTGCCGAGATGGACGTGCATCGCGTGCGGTTCGCCAACCGCGGCACGGAGTTGTCGCACGTAGTCCGGAATGGCGACACCATCCCGCAGCAGTCCGGCATGCAAGCCAGCCATCTCCGGGACATAACAGGCAACGGCAGTCTCGATCGCCGCTGCCGCGGTCTCTGGGATCAGCCCCTCTTCCGACTGCGCACGGGCGAGAGCCGCTTCAAACGCCCCATAGCGCGCCAGCGTCGTCGGAGTCGAAAACTGCTCTGCTGTCTCTTCATCCGCAAAGAGTGGCGAGAGCATGACGGGACCGATACCACTTACACCGATGCCGAATTCAAACCGAGAATGTGCCTCGCCTCGTCGGGTGTCGCAACCGGGCGGCCGTATTTCTCGCAGATGTCGACGGCGCGTTGCACCAAAGCCGCATTCGATGGAGCAAGCGTCTCCCTGTTCAGACGAACATTGTCCTCCATCCCGGTGCGAGTGTGACCGCCTGCGGCAATACTCCACTCGTTGAGGACGATCTGCCCGGCACCGATGCCGGCACCGCACCACTCCGCATCCGGCGCAAGACGCTCGACGGTGCGCACATAGTAGTCAAAGACATCGCGGTCCACCGGCATCGCGTTTCTGACGCCCATCACGAACTGGATGTAGAGGTTTCCGGGTATGCGACCGTCCCTGTGCATCTTCACTGCCTGGTGAATGTGCGAGAGGTCGAACGCCTCGACCTCGGGCTTGATTCCGTAGGTCCGCATCTCGGCCGCCAGCCAGTCGACGAGATCGGGAGGATTCTCGTAGACCCGCGTGGGGAAATTGTTGGAACCAACCGAAAGCGAGGCCATGTCGGGACAAAGCGGCAGCATGCCGCCCCTGTCCCTGCCGGCGGCCGAGCGCCCGCCGGTCGAGAATTGTACGATCATTCCCGGACAGTGTGCCTCGACACCCTCCTTCAGGCGCCCGAACTTCTCCGGATTGCTCGCCGGAGAACCGTCTGCATTGCGCACATGGCAATGTACGATCGAAGCTCCCGCCTCAAAGGCGGCATGCGTACTCTCCACCTGCTCTTCGATACTGATTGGTACAGCGGGATTGTTCGACTTCTGCGGCAGGGAACCGGTAATGGCGACACAGATGATGCAGGGTTTCGTCATCAAGACCTCCTCAACTGTCGAAGAATACTGTTTCCCGGTCTCCCTGGAGGCGTATTTCAAAACGATACGCCCCCTTGCCGGTCTTCTCCGCGATGAGGGTGGACGCCCTCACCTTGTGCTCGATGGAGGCGAGCACGGGATCCTCGGCATTCGCGGCTTCCTCATCGGGAAAGTACATTCTTGTGTGAAGTCCGATGTTGATGCCGCGGGCAACGATCCAGAACGTGATGTGCGGCGCCATCAGGCTCCCGTTACGAAACGGAACACGTCCCGGCCTGACCGTCTCAAACACCCACTCTCCGGTTGCGTAGTCGCCGGCGCTGCGCCCCCAGCCGGTGAAATCCGGATCGGCAGCAAGGCCCCGGGCATCCCTCCCCGGGTAAACACCGTCGGCATCGGCCTGCCAAATCTCGACCATGACGTCCCGCAACGGAGTGTCGGTTCCATCCAGGATGACACCCCGTATGGAGATCCTCTCCCCCTTTGTCCTTGAGTTTACCAGCGAGCAACCGGGATCCTCCGGATAGACGCCCGAGATGCCGGCGAACGTGGGAACGCAGCCGATATGCACGAAGGGCCCGGCAGTCTGTGATGGCGTTTCCTTCCGCCGTTCCGGTGCTTGGGTCACAATCCGTCCCTCCGGTTCTCGAACAGCGTCTGTCTCCGCCCCCTGAGCACGATGTCGAACCTGTAGGCAAGCGCATCCATGGGAATGGTGTTTTCCATGTCCAGCGTCGTGTTCACGATCGGGCACTTGCCGATCAGCGGATCGCCCTCGAAATACATCTGCGTTATCAGACGCTGTGCGAAGCCCGTTCCGAGAATTGAAAAATGGATATGCGATGGTCGCCAGTCATTGGGACCATTCGGCCATGGATAGGGACCCGGAAGGATGGTCCGGAATCGATAGGATCCGTCCTCCCCGGTAACCATCCTCCCGCATCCGCCGAAATTGGGATCGAGCGGCGCAAGGTAGCCGTCATTCCTGTGCCGGTAGCGCCCTCCGGCATTCGCCTGCCAGACTTCCGCGAGCGTATTCGGTATACCGCGACCGTCCTGGTCCATCACCCGGCCGTACACGATGATTCGCGGACCGATCGCAGACTCGCCGGGCTGCGCGAAATTCAGGATCAGATCGTCATCCAGGGGCCCCAGCATGCTCTCGGGAAACACCGGGCCCGAGATCTCGGAAACCGTGTTGTCCAGCGATACCAACGCTTTCCGCGGGCTCCGGAGTACGCTCGTCCGGTAGGAAGGCGTGAAGGGCGGCGGATGCCAGGAGCGGTCCCGCTTGTAGAAGGCGCCGGTCTTCGACCCGGCACTCACGCCGCCACCCCCATCTCGGCATAAGTCTGCCGCACAACCTTCAGCGCATGGTTTGCGGCGGGAACTCCCGCATAGGCTGCGACATGCAGCATCGCTTCCCGCACATCCTCCGGTGTCGCCCCGGTGTTGGCGGTCGCACGGACATGCATGGCTACCTCCTCCCAGTGACCGAGCGCAGCGAGCAGCGCCAGCGTGATCAGGGAGCGCTCCCGCATGGTGAGCCCGGGCCTCGTCCAGACGGAACCCCAGACGCCTTCCGTGATGAACTGCTGAAAGGGCGCATCGAAATCGGACTTCGCTGCCTCGGCCTGGTCGACATGTGCGTCTCCCAGAACCCTTCGTCGGACCCGCATCCCTGCCTCGGACCGCTCAGACATGACCGATCTCCCGGAGGAAGCCGGCGATCAGGGCAGCCGTCCTTTCCGGACGCTCGACGCAGGGAAGATGTCCTGCGTCCGGAATTTCTTCGAAACGCGCCCCGGGTATCCGATCGGCAGTGGACCGGACCAGATCCGGTGGAGTCGATCCGTCCTCGCTGCCTGCCATGGCGAGTACCGGCACTCCCAGTTTCCCGGCGGCCACGGTGTAGTCGGTGTCCCGGATCGCCGCGGAGGTCTTGAGGTACCCCTCCTTCGGCGTGCGGACCAACATGTTGCGATAGGCGGGAAATGCCGGATCCTCATCGCGAAAGCGCTGCGTGAACCAGCGCTCTAGGATCGTGTCCGCCGTTGCCTCGATGCCGTTTGCCTCGATCGTCCCGATGCGATCCGCCCACATTTCTGCCGTCCCGATCTTGGCCGCGGTGTCCATCAGTACAAGTCCGGAAACCAGATCCGGCCGCTGCTGGGCGAGCCCCAACACGATCAGGCCGCCGACCGAGAGTCCCACTGCCACGACCCGCCTCGCGCCGAAATGATCCAGCAGCGCCACCAGATCGCCGACATGTTCGTCCATCCCCCAGTCGTTGTCGGGACAATCGCTCAATCCGTGCCCGCGCTTGTCGTAACGAATCACGTGCAAACCCGCGGGCATGTGAGGAAGAAGCCGGTCCCACACCCGGAAGTCCGTCCCGAGCGAGTTCGAAAAAACGATGACAGTCCCCGACTGCGGACCGTCGACCTGTGCATGCAGTGTTGCGCCGTCAACCCTGATCGCCAGCATTCGGCTGCCTCCCTTACTCTTGTCCGGCGCGCCGTTACCGCGCGTGCCTCGAGGATAGAGCGCCCGTCAACCGGGTTCACCTCATGGCCCGTCGCAACACCGGCCGAGCCGAAATCGATCACCCCGCTCGGACTCTGGCAGCACCCTCCGCCAACGCGGCCAGCTTCGCATACGCAATATCCGGATCTACCGCGCCGTAGCCGGCAAACGTTCCGAATCCGCAGTCCGACCCCGCGATCACTCGCTCCGCGCCAACGATCTCCACGAAACGCCGCAGCCGCTGCGCCACGGTCTCGGGATGCTCCACAAAGTTGGTCGTCGTGTCCACGACACCCGGAATCAGGATCCGGTCTTCCGGGATGTCATGCTTCCGGTCACGGAAGACCGTCCATTCATGCGCATGGCGCGGATTCGAGGTCTCGAAGAGCACGTAGCGGGCATTGGCGCGCATCAGGGCCGGAAACACCTTCTCCATCCCGATGTCGCAGATATGCGGACCCTCGTAATTGCCCCAGCAGATATGAACGCGAACCCGGCTTTGGTCGATCTCCGCCAAGGCTGCGTTCAGCGCCTCGACATGGGATTCGGCGACTCGGACAAATTCTTCGTCGGTGAGATCGGTAAAGACCATGTGCCGAGCAAGGGCAAGATCCGGGCAATCGAGCTGAAGGTCCAGGCCGGCCTCCACGATCTGCCGGTATTCGTCCTTCATTGCATCGACGAGCGCCGCGAGATAGGCGTCATGACCGGAATAATGCTGATTGGGCAGGAACAGCGCGATCACGCCCGGTGATGCCGCGTTCATGAAGCCGCGCTCGACGCCATGCGCAGCCATCGCCGCCTTCAGGTTGGAGATGTCCTTTCGCAGCGCCGCATGACCGTCGGCACATTGTACGGATTCGATGCAGACCGGCCGAGAATAGGTCGCCGTCCCACCGGATTCAGCGAGCCGCTTCAGGAAACCGGGAAACCGCTTCAGATCCTCGGGTGCCTGTCGCGGGCTGTCTCCGGCAAATCCGGTATAGCGGTCCTTGACGTACGTGGCGTAGGAAATCTTGGAAGTCTCGCCGTCCGATACGATATCGACGCCGGCTTCAACCTGTTTGCCGACTGTCTCAAGCACGGCTTCCCGCATGCACGCATCGAACGCTGCTTCGTCAACGGGTTCTCCGCGCTCTCGTGCAAAGAGCTGGTCGACCACGGCCTGCGAACGGGGCAGCGAGCCGACATGGGTCGTGGCCAATCCGCCACCAAACCCGGTTCTTCCGTTCCCGGCCATCAGACCAACGCCCCTGTGAGGCCGGCGGGATCGTCATTGCTCCACACACGGTAGAGTGCGGCCTCCCCTTCCATCGAGGGCACGACGGACACCGCACGGCCGGGCGGAACCGCGCACACATCTCCCTTGGCAAGCAAGGTACTGCCGCCCTCCCAGCCTAGACGCCAGTGGCCCTTGGCGACCATCAGCACCCGGTGTCGGTCTGACGATTCCAAATCCGACCCGACCGAGCCCCGGGACAGGAAGTCCACGTCGAAGCCGGGCCGGTCCACGATCCTGCCCTCCGCCCCGATCACGGAACAGGGGCCGTCCTTTGCCAGCGCCAGGAGATCGAGAAATCGGGCAACGAACGACGGCACGATCTCCGTCGCGGTCGGCTCGGGAATCGCGGCGAGCCCTGTCTCGTCAAGTGGCGCCATCGGTTCCACGCCCTCCGGCAGGCTCTCCCCCATCCTCGTGTTGTAAAGCCGACCATTTGCACCGAGAACGAGCCCATGCGCCGTGGCGTCTTCCAGCACCTGGGGCGCCCAGACGACCCCCCCACCGGCGTCGTCGCCGCCGAGAATGGCCATGATCATGCCGTAGTCGGTGCCGACATTCTCGAAGCCCCGGAAGATCCCGGTTGGAATGTTGAAGATGTCTCCTTCCTCGAGGATCACTTCGCCGGCGGTTCCCCAACGGCCCCAGAAGAACCGCCACCGTCCGGAGAGAACAAAAAACACTTCGGCGGTCCGGTGGACATGCAGCGAGTTCCGGCAGTGCGGCGGCTGTCCCGCTGCCCCGATGTTGAATCCCGGCGTGTCCTTGATATGGACATGCTGGTCGGGACTCTCGGAGACACCGGCGCCAATGATGGTGAAGTTCTCCTTTCGATCGGAGCCGGGCGTGTGGGCATCGATGAACGCGGTGCGGCAAGGCACGAGTTCGCCGTAGCGCACGATCCGACTCTCCATTGGATACGCGCTCATTGATGCTTCCCTCCCGCAACCGGTCCCCGGTCGAGCTTCGCTCCTCGCATCCTGCCTTTCATGAACTGTCTCCTCTCCTGCACAGGCTGGTGCCGCAGACTGCGCCTCCAGATCTGCAAACCGTCAACGGTCATCCCGAATGCCGGACGATCTGCTTCCAGATCGCGACTTCGTCATAGAGCACGAATTCCCGGCGGACCCCGCCGGTTCCGAACTCCGCGTGGCATATGCCCATCACATGAACCTCCGCGCCCGACGGCCGTCCGAACAGCCCGGGACCGTCGTGTCGTCCATCCAGGCTCCATCGAACCGCAACTCTCGGCGGCATGAGCGGGTCCTCGCGGCCGATGCAATGGTGGATCTGGAACGACGCTCCAGGGAAGCTCGATCGAAGCCCAAGCCAGAACCGGTCGGCCACCACATGCGAATACTGCATGCTTCCTCCCGGATAGGCCAACTCCGCCGCCCGGTCGTATTCCTCCGGGATGACCGCCAGATCGCCGGCCATGATGCGATCCAGGATTCCGGCGTACCGGGAACCCCACTTTCCGGGCGCTCCCGCCCCCCTGTAGGGACCCGGCTGATCTCTGGCCGGGTTGAACGGCTTCCAGGCTTCCGCCGCACCTTCCGTCTCTGCCAGCTGCCGGACGAAGGATTCCGGCGAATGGCCGAGCTGGCGCACGATGGCACCCTGATCACGGATGAGCCACTCATCGTCGATGCGTCCGTTCCGGGCATGGCAGTCCGCAATGATCCGGTATCGCAACCGCTTGCCACTGGCAGAGCCGTATGCGCCATCCGCGAGATGGGTCGCCTCCGAGAGAATGCGATGGGAGGACAGGAGGCCGACTTCCGGCTCGCCGCACCAGATCACGTCTTCGCCAAGGAGAACCCGGTCCGGAAATTCCGCGAGGGTAGCGAGGGTGGCCTGGATGACTGCTTGATTGCCGACGACCACCGAGTCCGGTGAGCGAACGATGATCTCCGGTGCGTAGAGCTTGTGGAGCGAGGCAACGCCCCGGTCTTCCCAGATTCGCCTGGTGATCCCGATGATGAACGCCGGGAAGTCCGGGTAACCTTCGTAGGGCCGGGTCATCGACTCAACTCCCCGCTCCGGATGCGCGTCGAGCCGCGCGTGACAAGCGGACCCTTGATGGTCACGCGCCTCGGCGCCAGTTCCTTGCGCTCGATCTTGCCGAGCAGCATGCCGATACATTCCTCGGCCATGAGGTTCGTCCTCTGTCGCACCGTTGTGAGATTGTAGGCAGCCCAGGATGCAGGCGGCACATCATCGTAACCCACGACGGAGACATCCTCGGGGATGCGGAGACCCAATTCGTGCCGGATCACGTCCATGGCCGCAAATGCCATGTGATCGTTGGCGACAAACAATGCATCCGGTTTCCCGGAACCGGAAAACAGTCGGCGTGCGGCCTCCTGCGCAAGACCGAAGCGATATCCGCCCAATTCCCGCGTGAACAGTTCTGCTCCGCCCTCAGCCAAACCCGCACGGAACCCTGCCTCGCGATCGCGTTGGGTCGATGCCTCTTCCCAGCCAGCGATGTATCCGAACCGCTCGTGGCCGCAGGAGAGCAGGAATTGCGCGACCCTGCGTCCACCCCCGAAATTGTCCGATGTCACGGAAGAAACGTTCTCGTGCTCCTGGTCGCGGTTGAACAGGACCACCGGGATTCCCGCCGCCGTGCAGCGGAGTGCGACATCGGAGGACAATGAGGCGGCGGCGACGACAACGCCGTCCACCTGGTAGTCGAGGATCGACTGCAGCACATCGTCCACGTTGTCCGGATTGTGCTCGGCCATGAATACGAGGACGTGGTATCCGGCCGCCTGCAGGCGGCTGGACAGTTTCTCGACCGCCACCGGATAGAAAAAATTCTCGAAATGGCCAACGAGAAGGCCGATGATGTGACTCCGCCCCGTGATGAGGGAACGCGCCAGCACATTCGGGCGGTAGCCCAGGTCCTGTGCGGCCTGGCGGACCTTGCGTGCCGTCTCCAGCGAAAAGCTGGCCCCCGGAGTAAATACCCGCGATACCGCGGACTGGCTCACGCCGGCACGTCTTGCCACGTCAAGAGAGGTGATCCGACCGACCGCCATCGACCTGCCTTCAGCCGGCGGTCCAGCCGCCGTCAACCAGTATCGCGGTGCCTGTGACCAGCGAAGAGGCGCTGGAGGCGAGGTAGACTACCGCCCCACTGACATCATCGGTCTCTCCGGGCCGGCCCAACTTGATCTTGGACATCACCCATTCCAGTCGGGCGGAATCCCGAAAGGTCGCCTCCGTGAACGCAGTCCGGATGAAGGTCGGGCAGATGGTATTGACCCGGATGCCATGCGGGGCAAACTCGATGGCCATGGCCTTGGTGAACCCCTCGACCGCATGCTTGGTCGCGCAGTAGACGGATCGCTCCATGCCGCCGACAACCCCCATCTGCGACGAAATATTGATCAGGGAGCCCGGCCTGCCGGCCTTTACGAGCCCCTCGGCCACCGCAACGGTCAGGAAATAGGCGCCGCGCAGGTTGACAGAGGCGACCAGGTCGAAATCGGCTTCGGTCGTCGCAAGTGCAGGAGCATGCCGCGCTACGCCGGCACTGTTGACGAGCACGTCGAACGGGCCGCCTGCGCGCACCGCCTCTCGTGTAGTACCGACATTCGCGACATCGAGCTCCAGCACCTCCGCCTGGCCTCCCGCATCCCGAATTGCCCCCGCCGCTTCCACCAACCGGCCTGTCCGGCGCGCCGCGAGTACAACGGCCGCACCAGCATCCGCCAGGGCCGAGGCGGCGGCAAGGCCGATTCCGGAGGAAGCACCGGCGACAAGAGCCCGGAGGCCATCGAGCCGGAAACAGGGTGGTCTCGGCAAATCGCTCACGATGCCGCGCTCCCGTAGGGAATATTGCGGCCACCGTAGCGGCGTGCCCGCAGATTGGCCTGCTCGGCATGTCCGACAAATCCTTCCAGGATGCAGAGCCGCGAACAGCGCTCTCCGACCTCGGCCGCCGCGGCGTCGCTGTCGATCCGCTGCCAGGTATGCGTCTTCAGGAACTTTCCGACCCAGAGCCCCCCCGTGTAACGCCCCGCACGTCGCGTGGGAAGCGTGTGGTTTGTGCCGATCACCTTGTCGCCGAAAGAGACATTGGTGCGGGGGCCCAAGAAGAGCGCGCCATACGCCGTCATCTTCTCCAGGAACCAGTCATCGCGATCAGTCATGACCTGGACATGCTCCGACGCGATGTCCTCCGCCACTTCGAGCATCTCGTCATAGGTGCCGCAGAGCACGACCGACCCGTAGTCCCGCCAACTGGTCGCGGCAGTGGCGGCGGTCGGCAGTATGGTAAGCAAGCGCTCGACCTCGCCCATGGTCTCCTCGGCGAGACGGCGGGATACCGTAACCAGCGTGGCTGGAGAATCGAGTCCGTGCTCGGCCTGTCCCAGGAGATCGGTGGCACAGAGTTCCGCGTCAACCGTATCGTCGGCAATCAGAAGAGTTTCCGTCGGGCCGGCGAGCAGGTCGATCCCGACCCGCCCGAACAACTGCCGCTTGGCTTCCGCCACATAGGCGTTTCCAGGACCGACCAGCATGTCCACCGGCGCGATGCCATCCGTACCCAGTGCCATGGCGCCAACCGCCTGGATGCCGCCGAGCACGTAGATCTCGTGAGCACCCCCGAGATGCATCGCGGCAATGACGGCCGGACTCGGTTTACCGCGGAATGGTGGGGTCATCGCGACAACTCGGGGTACGCCGGCGACCGACGCCGTCACCACCGACATGTGGGCCGAAGCCACCATGGGGAACCGCCCGCCGGGGACGTAGCAGCCCGCAGACTGGACGGGAATGTTCCGGTGGCCCAGGACCACGCCGGGCAAGGTCTCTACCTCGATGTCGCGAAGCGCCTCGCGTTGTGCCTCGGCGAACCGGCGTACCTGCGCCTGCGCAAACCGGATGTCCTCCAGGTCCCTCGCGTCAACCCGGTTCACGAGATTCTCGATCTCACCATCGGAAAGCCGAAAGTCGGGCGGATCATGGCGGTCGAACTTGCGCGAAAACTCCCGCACGGCCGCGTCACCGCGCGCCTCGATCTCGGCCAGTGCGTTTGTGACGGCCTCCTGCACCGCCGGGTCTGGACCACTCAGGCCCTGCGCCCCCTTACCTCTCTTCAGGAACTCGATCGCCATTCCTCCCCCTTTCCGAGTGATCTTTGCTGGATTGTCTTGCTGGTCCAGCTGCTTTCGCAACTGGAACGATGCTCTCGCGCGCGGACGTCCGCCTTCGTGCGGGATAGGCTCGCCATCTTGCCTGGAACCCGCCTGCAGCGAATGCGGCGACGACATTTTCTGTTCCGGAGAACCAACGCCCGAAGCAAGAGCCGCGCAGAAATACCGACCGCCGCAGTGAACACGCCTTCCTCAAGCACGCAGGTACCGGCCGCACCCGTTCGACACTGAACCGTCCGCTACCGGGACGGTCCTGCCTCCCTGTGGACAACGTCCTTCGGGAGGCTCTCGACGCCTCGGTGCGCCGAGGGCTCCCAATGGTCTTCGGGTCGCACTCCCTCGTTCCCCTTCACCCCCTGGACTGTCAAGCTCGCGGCGGTGTACTGCCGTCCAACCGTTTCCCTGTCTGCCGGTCGAAGAGATGACAGATTTCTGCCGGCACACGAATCGAGGCCTGTTCGCCGATCCCGATCCGGAACTCCTTGTGCGCCTTGACCGCGACAAGTGCATCGCCAAGACGAACCGTGATCATCGCCGCGTCTCCGAGCAATTCCATGGTGTACACGGGCGCAACGATTCCCGATGATTCCGGGTCTCCGATCTCCGCATCCTCCGCCCGGAAACCGAGCACCGCGGCACCACTGGGCGCCTCGAGGCCCGCAACCATGATTCCCGGCCCGCGAAAGTTTCCGTTGACAAGTTCACCCTCGATCAGGTTCATGCCCGGGGAGCCGATGAATCCGGCAACAAACGTGTTTGCCGGACGATCGTAGATTTCCTTTGGAGAGCCGGTCTGCTGGATCACGCCGAGATTCATCACCACGACACGGTCTGCCAGGGTCATGGCCTCGATCTGGTCATGGGTTACATAAATGGTCGTCACAGCAAGTTCATGCTGCAGGTTCTTGATTTCTGCGCGCGTGGACACGCGCAGCTTGGCATCGAGATTGGAAAGCGGCTCATCCATCAGGAAGACATTCGGCTCGCGCACAATGGCACGCGCCAGCGCGACACGTTGTCGCTGCCCGCCCGACAATTCCGCCGGACGGCGTTTCAGGAACGCGCCGAGTTCCACCATGTCGGCCGCGCGACGAACCCGTCGGTCATGGGTGGACGCATCCACTTTGCGAACCTTGAGCGGAAACCGGATATTCTCGTACACGGTCATGTTCGGATATAGCCCGTAGGACTGGAAGACCATCGCCACGTCGCGATCCTTCGGATCGAGGTCGTTCACTCGGCGGCCGCCGATATGAATCTCGCCTTCCGTCGGATCCTCGAGGCCGGCGACCATGCGCATGGTCGTCGTCTTTCCGCAACCGGAAGGGCCGAGCAGCACCAGGAATTCTCGATCCCCGATTTGCAGGTCGAAGCGGTCCACGCCCACGAAGCTACCCCAGCGCTTCGAAACTCCACGCAGCTCAACTTCAGCCATGGCAAGCTCCGGCGATCCACAGAAAATCAGTCAGGCGCAATGCGCTTGCATACGATTGCATCCTAGGTGCACTCCCGAACATGTCAAGGGAACGACCCCGAAATTCTCACCTGCATGACAATCCGGTGCCTGCCGCGGACGTGCCGCCGGATTAGCACATCCAGCGCTGGTCGATTGGCAGCCAGACGCCACGGACAAAATCAACTCTCCCAGGATTCGTTCCCCCGTCGGTCACTGATCCGGGCGCAAGCATGCGCGTCCCCATGGCAACACGGGTACGGATCATCGCGCAACTTTCCCGTTTCGCCTCGGTCTCGCCACCTGCGCTGGCCCGACCCTGCCGGCCATGGCCCTGAACCGGGGGCGCCGACTGACGTCGTGACAACACCAGCGTGCGGAGGGACTAGAATGGCGCGCATCGAACGGCCGAGACCGGGCTTCGGCGCCAAGCCGGAATCCGAACCGCTGGCTCGCGACTCGATCCCGGTTCACCTTCCCGGCATTCGAATGCGTGAACCGCTCGGAACTCGCACACAACCAGGAGAACAACATGACCACGAATTTCGCCCGCTACCCGGATCTCGCAGGCACGTGCGTGCTGGTCACGGGCGGCGCTTCCGGAATCGGTGCCGAGATCGTCAAGGCATTTGCGGATCAGGGTGCACGGGTCGGGTTCCTCGACTTCGACGAAGCGGCAGCGGAGTCACTTGCCGGTTCCGTCGCGAGCGATGTCGCATTCGAGGTTTGCGACCTTCGGGACATTCCCGCGCTCAAGGCAGGATTCGCCCGATTGAAGGAGCGCATCGGCCCAGCCACCGTTCTGGTCAACAATGCCGCTCGCGATGACCGTCATGACTGGAAAGAGACGACGGCGGAGTACTTCGACGAACGGTTTGCGACCAATTTCCGCCACCAGTATTTTGCCATCCAGGCCGTGGCACCGGACATGATCGCCCAGGGCGGAGGCTCGATCATCAACATGGGATCCTGTTCCTGGTGGCAGGCAATGGGCGGCATGCCGATCTACGGTTCGGCAAAGGCCGCCGTCCACGGTCTGACTCGTACCATGGCCCGCGAACTGGGCGAACATCGCATTCGTGTGAATACGGTCGTACCGGGATGGATCATGACCGAGCGCCAGAAGGAACTCTGGGCCACACCCGATGCGTTGGAGGCGCACCGCAAGCGCCAGTGCCTGCCGGACCTGATCGAGCCTGTCTACGTGGCCCGGCTGGTATTGTTCCTCGCGTCCGGAGATTCTGCGATGTGCACGGCGCAGAATTTCTTCATTGACGCCGGATCCACGTAGCGCGGGTTCGTTGCACGTATGGGATGATCCGCTCACGCAACGGACGGTCCGGGAATCCCGCAGCCGTTTGCCTGAACATTGATCTGATCACGCCGCTCAACCGGACACTCAATATTGCTGCCCGTGTGTAGCCACTGCGGTTTTCCGGATTCGCTGGCGACGGAACGATCCTGCATGTCTCCTCCGCCGAGGCTCATGAGCGGAAATCTACAAGGCCGAGAAATGCCCGGAGTTCGGGCACTACCGCTGCTGCACGCTCCACGGCATCACGATTGAGGACGGCCCGCAACTCCGCCGCAGCCATTCCCTTGCGATATCCAGGCCAGCAGCCCCGCAACTGGCGAAACGCCAGTGCCGTTTCTGCCGGTTCAGCATTTTGGTGTCCGGGAAAGTGCTTCAATAGTAGGGCTTCAAGGGCAGGCTTTGACCAGATCGCATGAAATCCGTCATGATTCCGGAATCACGAAAAGATCTGGCGGTCTGCGGACAGTTGCGATTTTGCTTTCCGGAATAAACACTGGCTGTTCAGGAAGGCCAACAGTTCATCGTCGGGGCGATATCGGACTTGCTGCAAGGGTACCTGGTTGGTATTGGCCATTGTCTGCGCTGAGTTTGAGATCGGCGTGCCGGTAGACGGATGTGCATCACGCGCTCTTATGTTGAAGCGGCAGGGCGAAGAATGCCAACAGCTAGCAGAATGCCTCGCACCTTGCACCACGGCAGTGTCCCCCGGTTCCCAACTGGGACGCTCATCCAGCCATTCCTCGCCCACGTCGTACCCTACCAAACCCAGCCCCGGCTCCTCCGATGCCACCGCGAGTCAGACCATAGCCGGTGCGGGGCAGGCGCGGCGCAGTTGGAGATCTGGTCCCCACTGCCCATGGAGCCCGTATCCGGACTTGACCGAACGCTGCGCAAACAACCGCTTTCAGGGACTATTGCGGTGCACCAACATGGTGTTATGTGGTGAAGGGCGCGTCTGGGGCGACAATGCTATGAACGGACGTAAGGGAGACAGGCAAGGCATGAAACCCGAAGGGGCGGCATCCGTGCGGGCATCAATCAGCTTTCCACCAGATATCTACGAGGTTCTGGTTCAACTCGCCAGGCAAAAAAAGGTATCCCTGGCCTGGGTTGTGCGGGACGCGGTCGAGCGATACGTCGCCGAACAGCAAGCGAAATCGGAGCAGGAATGAGGTTCGACACTCCATGGCTGACGGAGAGCCGCAAATGACCACAGAGGCGACCGGCCTGACGCGCCCGCTCCCGGATCGCATGCGGGCCGCACTGGATCTTCCCGACGGTGCGCGGTTCTACCGCTGCGCCTTGCAGGTCAATCCGTTCGCGTATCTTGAGACGCACAGGAAGGCGGTCCCGTTCACATCGGAAGACGAATACAACACGGCGATCATCGAAACTTGCCTCGACGCCGGCATCGAGGTCATCGCGGTCACGGATCACTACCGCGTCAAGTATTCGGGTGGCCTCGTGCGCGCCGCGCGTAACGCGAATCTCCATGCGTTTTGCGGTTTCGAAGCCGTCACGAAAGACGGCGTTCATTTCCTGTGTCTGTTCGATCCGGACAAGGACGACGACCTAGATCACTATATCGGGGACTGCGGCATTCACGACAGCGATCGACCGTCGCCGACGGGCAGCAAGGACGCCACCCAACTGCTTGAAGCCGCGAAGGCCTGGGGCGCCGTATGCATCGCCGCCCATGTCGCCTCCAAAGGCGGATTGCTGAAAAAGCTCTCGGGACAATCGAGAATTAATGTCTGGAACCACCCCGACCTCCTTGCCTGCGCGCTGCCGGGTCCGGTGGGCGACGCGCCGGACGGAATCAGGCCGATCATCGAGAACAAAGACGCCCAGCACAGGCGCGACCGCCCGCTTGCCGTTCTGAACGCTTCGGACGTCAACGGCCCGGACGACCTGAAGAAGGAGGGCGCCTCCTGCTTCATCAAGATGTCCACCGTCTCGGTCGAGGCGTTCCGGCAGGCGTTTCTCGACCCGGACTCCCGGATCCGTCTGCACAGCGAACTGAAGCCCGAACCCCATGCCGAGTTCCTCGCCGTGACCTGGGAAGGCGGGTTCCTGCGCGACACCGCCGTGCACTTCAACGAGAACCTGAATGTCCTGGTCGGCGGACGAGGCACCGGGAAATCGACGATGATCGAGAGCATCCGCTATGCGCTAGGCCTCGACCCTCTCGGCGAGGAAGCCCGGACGGCTCATGACGGCGTAGTCCGCTACGTCCTGCAATCCGGCACGAAGGTCTCGTTGCTGGTGCGATCGCACAAGCCGTCCGAACGATGCTACACGATCGAAAGATCGGTGCCGAACCCGCCCGTCGTGAAGGACGAGGCGGGGGAAGTCCTGACCCTGTCGCCGCAGGACGTGATGCCCGGCGTGGAAGTCTTCGGGCAGCACGAGATATCCGAACTCACGAAAAGCCCCGAGAAACTCACGCTCCTGCTGGAACGCTTCGTTGACCGGGACCCCGCCCTTTCGGGACGGAAATCGCAGATACGTCTGCAACTGGGCCGCTCCCGCAGCCGGATCGTCGACGCGCGCCGCGAGCTGCAGCGCCTTGACGAACGGCTTGCGGAGCTGCCGGGTCTCGAAGAGACGCAAAGGCGGTTCCAACAGGCCGGGCTCGAAGAACGCCTGCGGGAAAGGAGCCTGCTCGTTCGCGAGGAACGGCTGTTCGCCAACCTGGACGAACGCCTGAATCAGTACCGCGCCCTCCACAATGAACTCGCCGACGGATTGCCCGTCGACACGGCATTCGTTTCCAGCAAGGCCCTCGAAGGGCTGCCGAACGCCGACATCCTCTCCGAGATTGCGGAAATCCTCGGAACGCTGAGCGGGAAACTGGAGACACTCGGCGAACAGTTCGGCAAGGCTCTTGCCGAAGCCGATCGCGCGATCGCGGAGACGCAGTCGCGCTGGAGCGAGCGCAAGGCCGCGATCGAGGACACCTACGAAAGGCTCCTGCGCGAACTTCAGAAATCGAAGATCGACGGAGCGGAATTCATCCGGCTTCGCCAGCAGATCGAGGATTTGCGCCCGCTGCACGACAGGATGGAACGCCACAGGCGCGATCTGGAAGCGCACGAGGCACAGCGCCGCAACCTCCTGGTGGAGTGGGAAGACATCAAGGCAGCCGAATACAGACTGGTCAAGACCGCAGCGAAGCGGGTCTCCCGGAAGCTCCGCGACCGGGTGCAGGTTAAGGTCACGATGGCCGGCAACCACGTCCCGCTCGAACGACTCCTTCGCGAAGTCGGCGGCAACCTTGCCGCCGCGCTGGAGCGCTTGCGCGGACACGACCAGCTGTCCCTGCGGGAACTTGCGCAACGGTGCCGGGAAGGCAAGGACGCGCTCAGGACGCACTACAAGCTGCCGTCCGGCGCGGCCGAGCGAATCGCACAGGCAGATCCGGAGCTCTTCCTGCGCATCGAGGAGCTGGAATTGCCCGCGACAACGGAGATCAAGCTGAACACGGCTCCCGACGGGGTGCCAGCCAACTGGCAGACGCTTCAAGCGCTCTCGACCGGCCAGAAAGCGACGGCCGTCCTGTTGCTCCTGCTGCTCGAGTCGGACGCACCGCTGGTCGTCGATCAACCCGAAGACGATCTCGACAACCGCTTCATCACCGAGGGCGTGGTGCCGATCATGCGCCAGGAAAAACGCCGCCGCCAGTTCGTCTTCTCGACGCACAACGCCAATATCCCGGTCCTCGGCGACGCCGAACTCATCCTCGGCCTCGCTGCGACGGGCGAGGCCCTGGAGGGCCAGGCGCGGATCGCGCCGCAGCATATGGCTTCCATCGATTCGAGACCTGTGCGCGAACTGGTCGAGGAAATCCTCGAAGGCGGCAAGGCCGCATTCGAGATGCGCCGCTCCAAGTACGGGTTCTGAGGCATGACGATCCGCACCGAATTGCTGGAAATCATCGCGAACGGCGAGAATTCCGGGGTGGAATTCAAGAGAGACGATTTGCGCACCCAGGACCTCGCGAAGGAGCTGGTCGCCTTCTCGAACCTGGAAGGCGGCATGGCACTGCTTGGTGTAGAAGACGACGGGACAATCACGGGCCTGACCCGGGACGACCTCGAAGAATGGGTGATGAACGTCTGCCGCGACAAGATCCGGCCAGCAATCGTACCGTACTTCGAAGTGGTTCGCGGTGTCAAAGACGATCGCGATATTGCCATCGTCCGCGTGACACGCGGCTACGACGTGCACGCGCTCTGGCACAACAGTTCAAACCGGTACTTGATCCGTGTCGGCACGCAGAGTCGGGAAGCAAGCCCAGAGGAACTCGCCCGCTTGTTCCAGCAGCGAGGTTCCGTACGGGCTGAGCTCCGACCGGTGTCGGGTGCCGTGCTCGCGAACCTCGACCGGAGGCGGCTGCGAAACTATTTCGGCGATATCCGCCAGCAGGATGTGCCGGACGAAGAAGATGAAGAAGCCTGGCAGTCCCTTCTCATCAACACCGAGTTGATGACGGAGGAAGGCGTAACCGTCGGCGGTATGTTGTTGTTCGGCACGACACCGAACCGGTTTCTGCCGCATGCCGGGATAGACGCCGTCGCCTATCCCGGACCGGAGCAGGACTACGACGCACAGGAACGAACGGCGCTCCGCGGTCCGATGACCCCGTTGCTAAGCCAAGTTGGCGATGTCGTAGAAAATGGCCTCGTCGAACAGGCTCTTGATTTTGTGCAACGCAACACACGTGTGGTCGTCGAGGCACGAGGTGGAAGACGCGTGCAGCGTCCGGTCTATCCTTCCGACGCACTTCGCGAGGGCATCGTCAATTCTCTCATCCACCGCGACTACCTACTCACGAGCACCGATGTCGAGTTAGCGGTCTATAGCAACCGAATGGAAATTGTATCGCCGGGCCGACTGCCCAACGGCATCACGCCCGACCGTATGCGCTTCGGGACACGGTTTGCCCGAAACCAGCTACTCAAAGACGTGATGCGGGACTACCGGTATCTGGAACATATGGGAATGGGGATTCCCCGGATGATTGTCAGGGGTATGAGGGAGCACAACGGTACGGAACCTGATTTGGTCGAACTGGACGAGTGGTTCATTCTTCGCTTGCTCGCAAGACTCCCGAAATAGCACTCGCCCCGCTGGCTTAGAGCTGGTAACGACTATTTGGCGGTCGATGGACGGCCCGGGTAGGAGTTCCCTTGTCCAGGCATCTCACCTGTTACGCTCAGCAAGAGACTTGCATACCTTTGGCGCCGCATCGCCAGCCGTGCCTGCGACTGCGGATTGCTGATACCGTTCCCGGATGCCTTGCCAGAACGATGGTATCCAGTGCAAGAACCGGACCATCCTGAAGTCAGCTCCCGTCACCAATCGATTCGATTGCTCTCCCTTGCATGGCCGAACGCTTCGCTTCAGACGCGGACCGCTTCCACGCGCTCAGAACATCCTCGCTTTCGTTTCCCATTGCCGGTCACGCTCGCAGGCTGCTGTGGCGAATCGGTGCCTCTCCACTCGATCGGCGAATCGCCTCTGGCCGGAACGCTCATCCCGACCCATTCCTGAAACCACCATGAAGTGACGGTCGCGCAGCCCTACTGTTACGGCCTCAGCAGTGCAGGACTTCGGGGCACAAGTGTCCATCAAGGGCGTTCGCTGTCCGTTCGCTGCTTGTCCGACTTCCATTCACGATTTGCACCAAGAATGTTCCCTGGTCTGGTGACAGGCCTATTTCGGACACGATAGCAACGAGTTGCGTTTCCGGATCCGGTCTGCAAACTTGTCAGGGAAAACCTCGCTGACCCGGCCACTGCCCGGCGCGCAACCGCGCAGCACACCATGCATGAACGACGCCCCTGGAAAAGCCAAATGACCGCCACAAGCCGGTCCTCAATGCAATTTCTGATCATTTCCGGTCATGGCGGAAGCCATCACGCCGCTCTGCAGGACCGACCCGGAGGAACTTGCCGACACATCCCCCGAAACACCTGCCGGACCCGGAGACGGCATCTGGAACCTTCGATCCGGACATGCCGGACACGGGCAATCCTTCCCGAATGTGCATCGCAGGCTGTTCATCGCCTGAACGAAGCTGGCAGGCCAATCAGCCGGATCGAGAGACCTTGACGCATACCTGCATCCCCCGGGACTTGCGACGAGCAACCCTGGGGCTCCGGCAGGGCCCCGAAGAATGAGGGGATGGCCGTCTTCGCGACAACCCTGTCGCGCGTCCCGGTCAAGCCCGAGAACAACTGACTGCCGTATTTGGGTCCCACGCACCGCTCTTTAGCGACGCCATGCCCCCTCGACCGCAGGAGCGGTCAGACGCGGGCTCCATCTGGAGGAAGAACATCGTCATGGGAGACTTCAAGCATTTCTGTATCTTTGAGAAAAGTCTTGCGCCGATGGCCGGTAATGACGAGGACGTTGCCGAATGGCTCTTCGGCGTGGCACGGGAAACTTTCCTGCGCGATGGCTACCACGGATCTCTTGCCTTTCTGTTCAGGAGACAACGGCTCGCCGGCATCTTTGGAATGTCTACCGAGAGCCCATCCGAAAAGCGACTGGCGCAGCGGAATCTTGCGAAGCAGGTCACCGCGATCGGCGCGGACGCAGTCATCTCGATTTCCGAAGCATGGATAGCCATGACCACGAACTTCACGGGGAAGGAGAGCACTTCTCGAATGCCGAACCGGGTAGAAGCCCTGATTCTGATGCTCGCATCACAGGAATGTGAGCCCCTCATGCTGACCGCCCCGATTCATCGGGATGATTCCGGCCTTTCACTGGGAGACACCATCCGCCAGCCCCTTGGCGCGCCGATCATGTTTGCCGCCGTCTACGAAGCATGGGGCCTGAAGGTGCCGGACCAGTGGTCGCAGGATGTGAAATACGTCGACGGCGCAATCGCGGTTCATGTCGAGGGAGGCAACAAGCCGAATTAGGGGGGCGAAATCAGGGATGCCTCGAGGTTCGTACGGCATGTGTGTGGAAGAATCTGAACCTCGATGCACAGCCCATTGGGGAAGACTTCCTGACACGGTCTCCGACAGCGGGCAACATGATGGCAACACTCCCATGAACAGGCTGGTGGCCGAATTCCGTTGTTTCCCGATGCTACATGGGTGAATTGATCTCGCGCGCGCAAACGGAAACAAGACTTCCGTAGCAGATCCTGCCGTTCTACGGAGAGACATTACGACGATCCGTATGGCACAGGACGGCGAGACAAGGCTTTGCGCAACCAAATCGTGATGCCGGACACGGGTTCATCCTCTTCATCACCGGTCGCAAGCGCCCAGTCGCCAGATTGACGCCTGCGGCAGTGGAAAGGAACGCGGGTTCAGACCTGGATGCCACCGGGACGAAAGACATGCCCGACCAGACAAGGGTGCATGCCTCGGCGGACTCACGGTCCGGAGAGAGGACCACGATGCGTGTCGGGGGGGCGTTTCTCGCTCGACAACCATACTCCGTTGGTTGCGATCGACCTGAGCGCAGGTGCGCGCGTTGGCAACGGACTGGCTTGAATTGCTCGACTTCGCAATGGCAGACGAAGTGGCTTTCCGGAATGCGATCGATCCGTTCGGTGGTCTTCCGCTCTCGTTTCGAGTCGCCATGATCCAAGCGACGTTGCACCTAACCGGTTGCACATTGCTCCTGTCAGAGGGCATGCGGGTCGACCTGCGCCTGGATGATGTCAACTCCATGAATCCGTTGCCGGTAACGCGGACAAGCCCCTGGCCAACTTGCACGGTCATTGAAGCGCAGAAAGGGACCGTGAATCCGCCGATCTACGAAGTACTTCGGTCGCGCCCGGTTTCCGGGCGGTTCACTCTCGCCGGCTCGATCTTATGCTCCCTGCCCGGACGCATCCTCTGCCAGTTCCTCCACGCGATGGCAGGCGGCGAGGTGACCACCCGGATGAATCTCGCGCAATGGCGGCAGGCTGGATCGGCACACTGCCCTGGCATGCGGACAGCGGGGATGGAACGCGCATCCGGTTGGCGGATTGACCGGACTCGGAACCTCGCCCCAGACCGTCGTGCGACTACTGGCGCGCTGTGCCGGATCAGGGACGGGAATGGCGCCGAGCAATACGCGGGTATAGGGATGCGATGGTGCGTCGAACAGCCGGTCCCGATCCGCGAGTTCCACGATGCGGCCGAGATACATCACCGCCACACGATCCGCGATGTTCTCGACCACGGCAAGGTCATGGGAAATGAACAGGATCGCGACCCCAGTGTCGTCCCGCAGATCCCGCAACAGGTTGACGATTTGCGCCTTGACGGAAACGTCGAGCGCGGAAACCGGCTCGTCGCAAATGATGATGTCGGGCTCCAGTGCGAGGGCGCGGGCGATTCCGATCCGCTGCCTTTGTCCGCCCGAGAATTCGTGCGGATACTTGTTGCCGGCCGTTTCGTCCAGCCCGACCCTGCGGAGGAGCTTTCCGACCGCCGCCTCCAGTTCCGCCCCGGCAAGCCGGCCGTGTATGCGATAAGGAGCGGCGAGAATATCCCGCACCCGGTGGCGGGGATTCAGCGATGAGAACGGATCCTGGAAGACGATCTGCATCCGGCTGCGCATCGGCCGCAACGACCGAACCGGCACATCGGTAATGTCCTCGCCCATCAGTTGCACCCGGCCTGTGGTCGGTTGCTCGAGGCGCAGCAGCAGCCGTCCCACCGTGGACTTTCCGCAACCGCTCTCACCGACGAGCCCGAGGGTCTCTCCTCGCTGAATTTCCAGGTCTACATTCTCGACAGCGCGCACTTTCTTCTCACCACCGGTCAGCAGTCCGCCGATGCGGAAATGCTTGGTGAGCCCCACAGCCGTGACGACAGGTTCGCTCATGGTCCGGTACAGGGGTTATGGCAGGCGCTGCGGTGCAAGCTGCCGGTCGGATCCAGCTCCGGAACCACGCGATTGCAGATGCCGACGGGTCGATCGCACCGGGGCGCGAAGGCGCATCCCGGCGGCAGCGCGTCCGGGAGCGGTACGACGCCATCGATCTCGTGAAGCCGTGCGTCGCGACTGCGACCCAGCACGGGAATGGAGCCGAGCAATCCGCGGGTGTAGGGGTGACGGGGCGCAGCAAAGAGCTGTGCGACCGGTGCCTCTTCGATCTTCCTCCCGGCATACATGACCATGACGCGGTCGGCGAGTTCCGCGATCACGCCGAGATCATGTGTAATCAGGATGATTGCCATGCCCCGTTGCGACTGGAGTTCGCGAATCAGATCCAGGATCTGCGCCTGAATGGTTACATCCAGAGCTGTGGTCGGTTCATCCGCGATCAGCATGGCGGGTTCGCAGGCAAGCGCGGCTGCAATCATCACCCGTTGCCGCAGTCCGCCCGACAATTGGTACGGATATCCGCGCGCCCTTCTGTCCGGATCCGGAACCCGGACCTGATCGAGCAATTCCACGGCCCGCCGCCAGGCGGCGCGAGCACCGAGGCCGAGATGCCGGCGACAGACTTCCGCGATCTGCTCACCGACCTGCATGACGGGATTGAGCGCCGTCATCGGTTCCTGGAAAATCATCCCGATCCGACTGCCGCGAATGGCACGCAGTCTCTCCGCCGGCAGCGAAACAAGGTCGATCCCCTCAAACTCGGCATTGCCTGCAACCACCTCCGCCGGAGGATCCGGCTGCAGCCCGAGAAGGGAAAGCGCAAGCATGCTCTTGCCGCAACCGCTCTCTCCCACGATGCCGAGCGTCTCTCCGGCACCCACTTCGAAATCGATCCTGTCGACAGCCGGAACTGTCGCGGACGGGAGATGCAGTACGGTGGTGAGGCCCGCAACCCTGAGGAGAGGTCCTGCCATGGTCAGTCCTCTCCCGCTGCCGCCCTCAGCCCGAGTGCTTGCGCGTCTTCGAGAACCGCCAGCGCCTCTTCGTCGTGCCCCAGCGAAATCGCGTGATGCGATAGCGGGTTCGGAAGCGTAAGGACACGCGCGTCCGAGAGCGCGCCGGTAAAGGAGCGATAGAATGCCCCATCGGTCCGGGCCGCGGACCGGAAATCCACGACTTCGCCATCGCAGAAATACCAGTGGAAGTGGGATCCGCCGGTCGCATACTGCGCCGCCACACCGAGACGTCGCGCCTCCGCCTCGAACGCTGCCTTCAACCGCTTGTTGCGAGTGGCCATTTCCCGCTGCACATCGCCGGTCGCAAGAATGGGAATCGTGGCGGAGGCCGCTGCCACGGAAACCGCATGCCCATTGAACGTGCCGACGAATGCAGGCCCCTTGCCCGGTTCGGTCATGCGCATCAGTTCCTCCCGCCCGGCGACCGCGGCAAGGGGAAAGCCATTCGCGACAGCCTTGCCGAAGAGTGCAAGATCCGGAGTGACGCCGGAGAGTTGCGCGATACCGCCTACGGCGACGTTCAACCCAGTGAGCAGTTCGTCGAACACCAGCACGATCCCGTGCCGGTCGGCCGCGTTCCGAAGCGTCTCCAGGAAGGACTTGCGCCCGGGAACGAACCCGACATCGACAAGGGCCGGCTCCAGCAGGATCGCGGCCAGTTCTCCCCCAACCTCATTGAGCCGTGCTTCCGCTGTCTCCGGATCGTTGAAGGGAAGGACAAGGGTCTCCGCAACAAGGTCGCTGCGCTGGCCGGCAAACTGCGCAACCGGCGTGATACAGGAGGGCGGTCCCGCCTGCTCGGGATCCACCCAGACACTGACAAAGACCTCGTCGGACCAACCATGATAGCTGCCCTCGACCTTGGCAACCCGCGTTCGGCCGGTCGCATGCCGCGCGATATGGAGCGCATGCTGCACCGCTTCGGTTCCGGTGTTCGTGAAACGTACCAGATCCGGCCAGCCCGCCGCGGCCTTGAGGGATTCGGCGGCATCGACGGCGAGCGTCGACTCCACGCCACAGGTCAGCCCGGATTCGACCGACCGCCGCACGGCTGCCGCGACCGCCGCGTGCCCGTGGCCCAGAAGCACGGCGCCATTGCCCATGACGATGTCAAGATGCCGGTTTCCGTCCGCATCCCAGACCCAGGCACCCTCGGCCTTTTCGAAATAGAGCGGATGTGGAGTGCGCGCCCGCGTATTCGTGCTCACGCCTGCGGGAACGGATCTCGCCGCGCGTTCAAAAACCGATCTCGATCGCGGATAATCCCCCATATCTATGTCTCCGCGGTATCCATGTCGCCGACCATGTAGCCGTAGTCACCCGGCTCTACGAGATTCCGGTTGAGATGCGAAAGGATCATGATGCCGCGCTGCAAGGGCGTATGGATTACTTCGAGTTCCTCGAACGTGTACGGGCTGACGACCCGGCCAAGAACGGCACCCTCGCCGATTTCGTGGCCGAGAGGCGGTGCCTCCGTCTCGAGCCAGCCACCGTGTTTCGGGCGAACGATTTCAATGCCGGAAACCACGACCTGCGATGGCGGCGACTCCACGGCACCCTTGAGAACGCCAGACTTTCGTAGCATGTTCAGGACGCCGGACACGCCTCGCTCCACATAGGGCTCCTGGGCAATGATGCCTCCGCCGAGTTCGACAACGACGGATGCGACCCCACGCCGATCCACGGTTACGGATTTCGTGGTACCGCTGTACTTGGTGCCCCCCTTCCCTTCCGTCGGGCGGTAGAGCACCCGGGAACCGAATGAACGGGACAACGGTTCGTCATTCAGGATGTAGACATAGTCAACCGTGGGTCGGTCCGTACCGGCATGCAGGTCGATATGGATGTCGATCTTTTCCAGGAACTCCCGGGTGATTGCGGCAGCGAGATGGTCCGAGTACCAGCCGTCCGTGGAACCCGGAAACACCCGGTTCAGGTTCAGTTCGTCCACGGGCGTGTAGCGCTTGTTCACCGCGAAGGCGCGTGGGTTGGCAACGGGCAGGAGCAGGATGCGTCCTGCGATCGGGGGTGCCTCCAGATGCGGCCAGAGCGCGCGGATGATCTGGCTGCCGGCATTCTCGTTACCATGGATCGAGCCGGATATGCCAACCGTCGGACCATCCCGCTCTCCGCAAAGCTCGTGGATCGTCAGCACGGCGTCCGTCCCATCGGCCATGGTGGTGAATTTCGGTCTGTGGATGCGATGCCGATTCATTGTTTCCTCCTTCAATTGCGCAGGGTGCGTCGAATCCGGCGGGACACGCCGCGCGGATCCAGCTGGTCACGGAGACCGTCTCCGAACAGGTTGAATCCGAGCACGGTGATCATGATGGCGAGGCCCGCAACCGTCGACAGCCAAGGGTGTGCACGCAGGTATCGCGTACCATAGGAGAGGGTCCAGCCCCAGGTTGGTGTTGGAGGCTCGACGCCGAATCCGAGAAAGCTGAGACCCGACTCGGCGATGATAGCTGTGCCGAGGCCAAGGGTCGCCAGGACGATGACCGGGCCGACCACATTGGGAAGGATTTCGCGAAAGAGGATCCGTCCTTCGGAGGCACCCAGTGATATCGCCGCCGTCACATAGTCGGTCTCGCGCTGGGCAAGCGTCACGGAACGAACTACTCGCGCATATTCGGTCCAGAACACGGCGGCGAGCGAGAGCGTCAGGTTGACGACCCCGGGACCGAGCGCTGCCACGATTGCCAGCGCGAGCACGATCGGAGGGAAGCCCAGGAAGATGTCCACGATCCGCATGACGGCGAGGTCGATCCATCCGCCGAAGTATCCGCTCACCAGACCGACGATCGATCCGACCACCACTGCGATGGCGATGGAAGCGAGGGCGATGGTCAACGAGACCCTTGCCCCGACTGCCATGCGGGTCCAGAGATCCCGGCCGAAATTGTCCGTACCCAGCCAGTGGTCCTGTGTCGGCCAGGCAAATCGGTTCCGCATGTCCATCTGATCTACCGCGTATCCCGAGACGCTGGGTCCGAAGAGGGCAAAGAGGACAATCGCGAGCACGATCGCGCCGCCGATCGCGAGCGACAGGTTCCCACGAAGGACCTTCACGGTCTACTCGTACCGAATTCGTGGATCGATCACCGCATAGAGGAGGTCCACGATCAGGTTCACAAGGGCATACGCCACCGCGAAGGTGAGCACGATCCCCTGCACAAGGGGAATATCACGCTGCGAGATGGCAGCGACCGCAAGCTGGCCTAGCCCCGGCCAGCCGAAGATGCTCTCCGTCAGCACGGCACCTCCGAGCAAGGCTCCGAAGCGGAGGCCGATGACGCTGACGACCGGCAGGAGCGCGTTCCGAAGGCTGTGAACGAACACGACGCGCAACATACGGAGCCCCTTTGCATGGGCCGTGCGAATGAAGTCCTGACCGAGAGTCTCCAGCATGGAACTTCGCACAAGCCGGGAAATGACGGCGGCATTGTTGAGACCGAGCGTCAGTGCCGGCATTGCAATATGCGACAGGGCCTCTCCCAGCGGTGCAGGTCTTCCCGCAAGGAGTGCCCAGAGAGCGTCCACCAATGGCGGCCCGCGACCGATGGACGGAAGAAAGTCGAGGCGGAGCGCGAAGAGGTACATGAGCAGAATGCCAAACCAGAAAACCGGCATTGACACCCCGAGTTGGGCGAACAGCATGCAGGCCGCATCCACGGCGGTTCCACGCCGCATGGCGGCCAGGACGCCGAGAACGACTCCGAGAACGATGGAGATCAGGAGCGCGACGATGGCGACCTCGAGGGTCGGGCCGATCCGCTGTCCAATGGCGTCGATAACCGGCTGGTTCTGGAAATAGGAGGAGCCCATTTCCCCCTGGAAAAGGTCCAGGTAGTAGGCTCCGAGACGCACCCACCAAGGCCGGTCGAGCCCGAGAGCACGGCGCATTTCTTCTACGGCCTCGGCGGAGGCATCCTCACCGAGTAGAACTGCCGCGGGATCGCCCGGCAGCAACTGCATGATTCCGAAGGTAACCGCCACGATTCCCAGAATCATGGGGATGAAGAGCCCGAAACGGCGAAGAGTGTAGGCGATCATCTGCCTAGGTGCCGGCGCCCGCTGGAAACGGGCGCCGAAAAGTATGAATGGACTGCAGGTTGCCCTACATGCCGATGGCGGACCGCATCATCCCCCGGGAATCGGGAGTGAGGGAAACCTCGCTGTCATGGAACACCTGGTAGCCCTGATACGCGATCACGAAGTATGGCAGTTCATGCGCAATGATCTTCGCGGCCGCCTGGTAGGCAGCGATGCGCTCGTCCAGAGAGACGGTCGCCCGACCGGAGTCCAGTAGCGCGTCAACCTCGGCATTGGCATAGCCACCCCAATTGAGCGTGCCCCCGGAGTGGAACTGGCCATACATCAGCCGATCGGGATCGAC
>CAZPXZ010000017.1:34695-45066 GCA_964590405.1 uncultured Rhodobacterales bacterium
TGTTCAGCCATCCCAGGAGGGCGATCTGGTGCTCGCCGCTCTGCACACCGGCAGAGAAGGCCGGCCAGTCGGCGATGCTGATCGACGCGTCCACACCGTTCTCGAGCATGATCGCCTGGATGTACTCCAGCGACTGGATCCGGTTCGGGTCCTCGCTATGTGTCGAGAGCGTCAGGCTGAGCGCGGCACCGTCCTTGTCAAGGGTTCCGTCCCCGTCGCTGTCGGTCCAACCGGCTTCCGCAAATGCTGCCTTTGCACCCTCCGGGTCGAAACCGGGCTGCGTAATCGCTGAATCGTAGGCCCAGGATGACGGCAGGAGGATGGAGGTGGCGACCTGATCGACCCCCTCATAGATGGCGTTCACGATGGTGTCCTGATCGACCAGCATCATGAGAGCCCGACGGAGGCCGGCATCCGAGAGGAGCGGATCCGATACGTTGATATTCAGATAGGTAATGCCCAACCCACCCCGCACGGTGCCGTTGTACATGTCATCCTCGAGAAGGCGGCCGATGTCCTGCGGCGAGAGCGGAGGCTGGATGATGTCGAGATCACCCGCCTCGAAGGCCTGTGCGCGAGCAGTATTGTCCGCGACAATCACCAGTTCGAAGCGCTCGACCGAGGGCGGACCACTCCAGTGGTCGGGGTTGGGTTCCAGGACGATCTTTGAGCCCCGATCCCAACTCACAAGCTTCATCGGGCCGGTACCGATGGGAGCCGTTGACGGATCGCCGCCACCGTCCACGTAGTCCTTCGGAACGATCCCCATGTCGAGGTAACTCAGGAGCGGCGCATAGGGTTCCTTGAGCGTGATACGCACGGTTAGCGGGTCCACCGCCTCGATGGTCTCGATCGGCGTGTACAACGAACGGAACCGTGCCTTCAGTTCCGGATCCAGGATGGTCTCGTAGGTATAGACGACGTCATCCGCCTCGAGCGGCGATCCGTCGTGGAAGGTTACTCCCTCGCGGAGATGGAAGATCCACACGGTCGGCTCCGGATTTTCCCAGCTTTCTGCCAGATCCGGCACCGGCTTCAGATCGGCATCAAGCTGAAGCAGGCCGCTGTAAACGAGATTGACGGTGCGATAGGCGGTTGTGTCGCGCATCACGCGCGGATCCAGAGTGCCGGCGTCGACATCCGTACCCAGGCGGATGACCTGGGCCGAGGCAGGCATTGCGAGCGCCATGGCGCCCACCAGCGTGGTTAGCGCCAGATAGCGTGAAAACAGCATTTGTTACTCCCTCCTGTTCTGTGTTTCTTCTCTACTGTACCGGGGGTCGGATGCCGCTTCAGGCTGCCCGCCGCAAGAGGATGCACGGGCCAATCTCCGAAATGCGTCGCTTCTTACCGTCCGGGCAGGAAGCCGCATGGCGGGTGAAACTGCCAGGCGATTGATCCGTCGTCGGAAAGTCCCTCCCCCACTATGGCGGTCTACGTTGCCCGCAGCCTCGTGTCAACTTGCGGCCTCTCTGCCCTTTCCCGATCTGACGAAGAATTGCGCAAAGGGTTTTCATGGCTGGACGCGGTACGTATTGTCCGGCCCGTGCCCGTCAGGGCAATTGGCAGAGTCCGGTGCGGATCGGATCACATGGTGACCAGTAGCCTGAAGCACTCAACTTGACCACCGAAGGAGACCGGATCCCATCCATGTGGTCGGCACCCATGCAAGCGATACCAGAGCAATAGAACTTGTGCTCGTGAGAATCGGGAAGTCCTGATCCGGTGATGGCGCGACATACGGTGGGCAAGGCGTCCGTTACAATGACCACGGATCGTGCATGGTCAGCCGTCTCGGGATCCCGACGATTCGGGAGATCGGCAATTGGAATCGATCGCCTCCGCGACCGGTCTGGCGCGAACACTGACCGTCACCAGCACCAACTTCCGGTCGAACCCGGATCCAGCCAAGGTCTTGGCGCTGCCGCAAAGCGGTCGCCTAGTGGAATGAAGGAAGGGAACCATGGAGAAAACACCCATCGGAAATACCGGATTGCGCATAACCCGCATCTGCTTTGGAACCTCGGCGCTTGGCAACATGCCGGATACGTATGGCTATCCCGTCGAGGAAGAGCGCGCCCGCGAGACCGTTCGTGCCATTTTCGATGGACCCGTGAATTTTCTGGATGCCTCAAGAAACTACGGATTTGGCCGCAGCGAACAACGCGTCGGAGATGTGATCCGCGAACGGAACGGTCTTCCCGAGGGCTTCGTTCTATCGACCAAGCTCGACCGCGACATGGAGACAAACCGCTTCGACGCGGCACAGGCCAGGCGATCTCTGGAAGAAAGCCTCGAGGCACTGGGACTTGACCGGGTACACATCCTGCATCTGCATGACCCGGAATACGCCTCTGACCTCCGGGAAGCGACCGGGCCTGGGGGAGCGATCGAGGAACTGCTCCGGATGCGAGACGAGGGCCTCGCCGATGCGGTTGGCATCGCGATGGGACGCATCGACCTGCAACTCCCGCTCGTGAAGGAGTATCCCTTCGATGTCCTGATCAACCACAACCGCTACACGCTGCTGAACCGGCAGGCCGAAGAACTCTTCGACACCGCCCATGGCAAGGGCATCGTGGTCTTCAACGCCGCCCCCTATGCGGGTGGAGTGCTTGCAAAGGGCAGCACTGAAATGCCCCGTATCACATACATGGAAGCCGATTCCGACGGACTTGCGCCCGTCCGGGAAATCGAGCGGACATGTGCAGAGCATGGCGTGTCGCCAGGAGCCGCGGCGCTTCAGTTCAGCCTGCGGGATCCGAGAATCGCTTCGACCATTGTCGGGGTTTCCGCACCGGAACGCATCGCGGAGACTCTGCGCTGGGCGAACGAGCGCATCCCGGACGCCGCCTGGGCGGCGCTGGAGGACCTTCCGCACCAGACAGGCGATCCTGAGGCCAGCCGAATCTACCGTCCCGGCTGAGATTGGTCGGGCCCCTGGGCGGAAAGCGCGAGCAGGATCGACATCTCGCAACCGCCCTATGCAGCCCATTCTGGCTTGGCAGACCAACAAATTGCCGAAACCGGCTGCGCAGCCTATATCAGGGCAGATCAACAGACATCCGGAAACCGGCCGCCGGGCTTGCGTCTGGCGTCCACTCCGGAGCCCGCCGGAACGACGGCAAGAACTGCGTAACCCCAATGACCCGCTTGCCCCATCTCCACCACAGACAGCGCCTTCGCGCATGGATTGAGACCGCGCCGGTACGCAGAACAGTGCTCGGCGTGATCCTGTTCAACGCCGCACTTCTCGGGCTTGAGACCTCGAAGACGGCCATGGCCAACCTGGGCCCGGTGCTGACCGGGTTGGATCGCGCCTGTCTGATCTTTTTCTGTATCGAACTGCTGACGAAGCTCTACGCATACGGCCGGCGCTTCTTCCGCGACCCGTGGAACTGGTTTGACGCCATTGTCATCGGGATCGCGCTCGCTCCGTCCACCGGGTCGCTCTCGGTTCTGCGAGCGCTGCGTATCCTGCGACTGTTGCGGGTTGTCTCCGTGGCACCACGGTTGCGTCGCGTGGTCGAGGGCTTCATCCGCGCACTACCTGGAATGACCTCCGTCTTTCTTCTGACCGCGCTGATCTTCTATGTCGGCTCGGTCATCGCGACCAAGCTCTTCGGATCCACGCATCCGGAATGGTTCGGCACCATCGGCCTTTCCGCCTACTCGCTGTTCCAGGTGATGACCCTTGAGAGTTGGTCGATGGGAATCGTGCGGCCGGTCATGGAGGTCGAGCCACTTGCCTGGCTGTTCTTCGTACCATTCATCATCGTGACAGCCTTTGCCGTCGTAAACCTGCTGGTCGGACTGATCGTGAACTCCATGCAGGACGCACATCACGAGGAGGAAAAGGCGCAAGCCACCGATTACCGCGACGAGGTCCTACAGCGGCTCACGGCGATCGAGGCCAAACTGGACGAGACCAACAGCCGGAAATCCCCGGAGGCCCGAGAAATAACCGGCCCCTGACCGCGAGTGTGCAGCATCATCCACCGGGTATCCGCAAGACGGCCGACGAACTACGCCGTGCCTTCCACACCGCAGGAACCGCATCGTGGCCTGTCGCGCCGTTGCATCTGCCGACCACCCTCACCGCTGTCATGGCAACCGGTTACCGGGCCATCAGACGGCCGGATACCGTAGAGAATTGACCGTTCACGGACGGTTCACCGATCTCCAGAACCCCGGACAACCGGCTGCAAGAGTTGAATCCGAGCAACCGGGAACAGAGCACACTTGGCGCGGGTCTCCAGGAACGCGAGACCATCGCACCTTGCGCCAACCAGAAATCCTGCGGGATACGAAAGGCTGCGGTTGAGGAGGAACGGCTTTCCGCGGGTTTCCGCCGGGCGTGCGAAACAGTTGCGTTGAAGATCGATCTGATCACTCCGGCCATGGCGGCTCCACGCCAAAGCGGCGGGCCACGCTGACCGCGCTGCGCAGCCCATCCTCATGGAATCCCGATCCTGTCCATGCGCCGCAGTACCAGATGTTTCCGCGACCCTGGATCGACGACAGGCGTTTCTGCGCTGCAAGAAATTCCAGGTCGAACAGAGGATGCGCGAACACGTACTCATCCAGCACATGTTCTTCCCTCAGGCTCTCGTCGGGATTTAACGTCTCGAACACCTGAAATTGGGGCGGAACTCCCTGCAGAGAGTTCAACCAGTATGTCACTTTGGGAGCATCATCGAACTTCCCGGTACGAGTGAAGTAAACCCGGCTTGACCAGCAGGCGTGTCGCCTCGGCATCTGGCACGGATCGCAATGGACGACGGCCCGACTACGCCGAAAGCGAATTGCGCGAAGTGTCCGCACCTCGTCCGGTTCAGCATTCTTCAGGATCCTGAGGGCCGCGTCCGAATGGCAGGCAAGAATCGCATCATCGAAGCGTTCTGAATCCTGTCCCGCCGCCCGGACTCGGACACCGTTCGGCTCCCTGCTGACTGCCTCGACCCGAGCACCTGATCGAACCTCAGCGCCCATGCCTGCCTGCATTCGCTCCACATACGATCTGGATCCGCCAACCACCGTTCGCCACAGGTAGTGCCGGGGGAACGAAAGGAGACCCTGATTGGAAAGGGCTCGGGTGAGCACGGTGGCAGGAAACGCCAGCATCTGTGACGGAGAAATGGACCAGATCGCGCCGCTCATCGACGGGAGATAGTAGTTCCGGAACCAATCGCCCATCTGCAGGCGAGAGATCAGCATCTCGACCGTCAATCCGGGCGTATCATCCGCCACGTCCCGTGCAGACCGGTGGAATCTCCTGATGTCCAGGAACATGCGCCAGAAGGAGGGCTCCCAAACCTTGGAGCCCTGCGCCAAGGCCGAACGAAAACTCCGGCATCCATACTCGATCGCACCATTGTCAACATTGACCGCAAAGGACATGTCACTCCTCTTGGAGACAATGCCCAGGTGGCGAAACATACCGCACAGATGAGGATGACTGTCTTCGTTAAACACGATGAAGCCGGTATCCAGAACGTAATCCCGCCCGTCCGCATCACGCAGGACAATGGTCCGGGAGTAACCTCCCAAGCGGCGTTCCATTTCGAACAGTGCGACATCGTGCCGCCGGGAAAGAAGCCAGGCCGCCCCGAGACCGGAGATCCCGGCGCCGATGATCGCGATGCGCCGACGGGACTCTTCCAAGGCTTTCCCTTTCCAACGCGGCAGCGCATCAGCCCAACCAACGCGATACATACACTTCGCTACAAGCGATGTTATGTCAGGCAACCCCGGAAACTTCGGCAAACATCAGGCAGGAACAGGGCCGGACAAACCGCGGTCCAAAGTGAAACGGAACGCAATCCCAGGAGCACCTGCGACCGGGGGCATCTCTTGGCCTCCGCCCTTCGACACGCGCGATTCTCAAGAATGGCGGTTTCGGGTACAACTCTGCTCCAGGTCGAACCGGGACTGGGCGCGGGAATGCACCAACGCTAGACCGATGCATCGAGCCACATTGGTTCCGGAACGACATCGTTCGCGCTCCGGCAAACGGAGTTGTCAACGCAGTACGGGCCGGAACTTCGGGGAAGGCGGGCGATAATCTCTCGTACCTGAACCTGCTCCGGGTAGCCGAGGAAGTCCTGGGTGGGCTCTACCGTCTCGCCACGACAATCCTCACCTCGGAGGGTAGAACAATCGCAAAGGTAGCGGATATTGGCTGGCTTCCGGTACCCATATTGCCGCGAACTCTCGGGAGCCATTCCTCGGCATCGCCCTTTCGGTCCGGCGAATTGCACAGTCAAGGAATATCGTCGCATCTCGGAGGCAGGGTTTCTTCTCGAATTCCTGCGTCAGGCGGCCCGCCTCCGGTTGCTGCTCGAACTCGGAATGTGACCTGGTTTCCCGCGCCAGCGAGTAGTTTGGGTCTCCTTCCGAGCATCGGTGAACGGAGCGACGCGTCCCCGGACGTGCGAAAGATCTTCCTGCAGCACGGCCCGGAGACCTTCCAATCCGCCTACCAGGTCAGCCCCGGCGTAGTCAGCACGAATTACCCACGGAAGCGCTTCCGCAACGAGTACCGGATGCCCCACCGGCATATGTCCGGACCGTGGTGAAGCGACCCGGTTTACCGAGTTGGCGTTGGCGACTTCGCAGCGATTGGCGGATCACCTTCCATCACCATGGTTTGTTCCGACACCTGTCTCGGCATGGAATCCGCGGCAATCCAATCGACGCCCCGCGGAATGGAAATCTACCGATGCCGGGATGGCCAACTGGGCGAGGACCGGATGTTGCTCGACCCAATCGACCTGTTTCACCGAAGGGGATTCGATACTCTCGCCGCGGCACCGGAATTGCATTGAGTTCAGGATCCGGTTCGCGATACTTCCCGGCGCGTTCCGACCGATTCGTCCGGTTCTTCCAGCGCAGGAGCAGGACCTCATGAAAGCAGCGGTACTTCGCGACTTCGGAGCGCCTCTCTCCATCGAGGCGGTCCAGCTCGTATCCCCGGGTCCCGAAGAGATTCGGGTACGAATCACTGCCTGTGCTATCTGTCACAGCGACATCCGCGCCATCGCCGGCGGCTGGGGCGGGCCGCTCCCAGCGGTCTACGGCCATGAAGCGGCCGGAGTGATCCTGGACACGGGGCGGGAAACTGGCCGGCTCAGAACCGGAGACACGGTAGTCGTCCATTTGATTCGTCATTGCGGCGCTTGCCACGCGTGCGCACGCGGCGAGCCCTCGATCTGCGCTTCACCCGCTCCTCGGGATGACCCCGGACCGCTCAGAGATTGTGCAGGAAGCGTGATTCATCAGGGATTCCGGACCGGTGCATTCTCCGAGGAAATTGTCGTGCACCAGTCCCAGGTGGTGAAAGTGCCTCCCGCGCTTCCGCCCGAATGCGCCGCCCTTCTGGGATGCGGAGTTCTGACCGGCTTTGGCGCTGCGGTAAACACCGCCCGGGTCCGTGCCGGAGAGAGCGTGGCGATCTTTGGTACCGGCGGCGTCGGAATGAATTCCGTGCAGGGCGCCGCCATCTCCGGTGCGGAAATGGTGATCGCGATCGACACGTCAGATCCGAAGTTGTCCCTGGCCAGAACCCTCGGCGCAACCCACACCGTCAACGCCCTCCGGGAAGACTCCGTCGCACAGGTTCGGGATCTGACCGGAGGCGGAGTCGACTGTGCCATTTCGACGGTGGTTGTCGATTCGGCCTTCGCCGCAGCCTGTGCAAGCATCCGCAGGGGCGGCCGCATGGTCGTCGTCGGAATGGCGGATGACGGAACTACCGTTTCCATCGATCCGACGTACATCTCCGACCGGGGCGTCCGTATCCTTGGATCCAAGATGGGGGGCGGCCATCCTCTTGTCGACATCCCCTCCCTCGTCGCGCTCCACAGGGTTGAGCGACTCCGACTGGAGGAACTCGTCAGCGGCAGGCACCCGTTCCACATGATCAACGAGGCCCTGGACGAGTGCCGTCGAGGGGCCCCGATCCGCAACGTTATCCTGTTCTGAGCCATGCGTATCACAGATGTAACCACCTGGGCTGTCGCCAACCCGCCTCCTGCATGGGGCGGGAAGTACTGGGTCTTCCTGAAGCTCGAAACGGCGGAGGGCATCAGCGGCGTCGGCGAGGTCTATGCGGCCACGTTCGATCCGGACTTGGTCCGCGCCATGATCGACGACGTGGCAAGCCGGCACCTGATCGGATGCGACCCGCACCAGATCGAGCGCTTCTGGCGAACCGCGTACGGGCGCGGATATTCGATGCGTCCGGACATATCCCTCCTCGGGGTCATGAGCGGACTGGAAATGGCCTGCTGGGACATCATCGGCAAGGCTGCCGGCAGACCGGTCTATGAATTGCTTGGCGGACGGGTCCATGAGCGGCTGCGGACGTACACCTATCTCTACCCGGACATGGCCGACGGCGATGAACGGGTCTACACGGATTCCGAGTTGGCAGCAGAACGCGCCCTTCAATACGTCGACGCCGGATTCACGGCGATCAAGTTCGATCCGACGGACGGCTACTCCTCGTTTGACCCTCGACAGCCCTCCATGGAGGTCCTGGAGCGGTCCGAACTGTTTGCAAGCCGCATCCGGGAAGCGGTGGGCAACCGTGCCGACATCCTCCTGGGCACGCATGGACAGTTCACGGCCCCGGGCGCCCTGCGCCTGGCGCAGCGGCTCGAGCCATACGAACCGCTATGGCTC
Organism: uncultured Rhodobacterales bacterium; assembly: GCA_964590405.1. Taxonomy (GTDB): domain Bacteria; phylum Pseudomonadota; class Alphaproteobacteria; order Rhodobacterales; family CAZPXZ01; genus CAZPXZ01. The sequence goes on from CAZPXZ010000017.1 coordinate 43,381, forward strand.
GAAGAGCCCGTCCCGGCAGAAATGCCCGAGGAGATGGCCCGTGTTGCCGCGGGCACGTCCATCCCCGTCGCCACCGGCGAACGCCTCACGACCAAGTACGAGTTTGCCCGTGTTCTGCAACTCGGCGCGGCACGGATCCTGCAGATGAATCTCGGGCGTGTTGGCGGCCTCCTCGAAGCCAAGAAGATCGCCGGCATGGCGGAGGCGCATTACGCCCAGATTGCGCCACACCTCTATTGCGGTCCGGTCGTTGGCGCCGCCAACATCCAGCTTGCCGCCTGCTCACCGAATTTCCTCATCCTGGAGGGAATTCTCGACTGGAGCGGCTTCAGTGCCGAGGTCCTGGAGACACCCATCCGGTGGGAGGCAGGATACGTGACCCCGCCCAGCGAACCCGGTCTGGGCATCGAACTGGACGAGGCCGTGCTCGAAGCCCATGCATGGGGTGGAGAGGGGCTCCATCTCGAGATGCGAGAAGACCCCCTCGGCTGACGGCTCCGGCAACAGGATTCGGGAGGAATGGATGCAGACTCGTGCAATGCGCTACGCCTTCATCGGTCTCGGCAATCTGGGTCGGCGCCTGGCCCGGAACCTGGCGCGCAACGGATTCCCGATTGCCGTGCACGACCTTGATTCCGCTGCCACGGAGTACTTTCTCGCTCACTCCGACGACTCCCGCGTGACCGGAGCGGCCTCGGCAAGGGAGGCTGTTTCCGACACACATGCGGTCATCACCTGCCTGCCCTCGCCTGACGCGACCCGCGCCGCACTCCAGGGAGAAGACGGGGCACTGTCCGCCATTTCTCCAGGCGCGACGTGGATAGAAATGGGAACGAATGATCCTGAGGAGATCCTGGAGCTGGCCGGTATCGCCGCGGAATTCGGTGTCGGTACGCTGGAAGCGCCGGTTACCGGAGGTGTGCACCGTGCGAGCACCGGGCAAATCACGGTCCTCGCAGGCGGCCCCGCGAATCTCTTCACCACACACCGCCCGGCCCTTGCGGCAATGGGCGATCCGGTGATCCATGTCGGCTCCCTTGGTCAGGCCTCGGTGATGAAGGTCATCACCAACATGCTGGCGTTCCTGCACCTCCTGGGTGCAGGCGAGGCGCTCATGCTGGCCCAACGTGGCGGCATCGATCTGCGCACTGCGTTCGATGCCATCCGCCACAGCTCGGGCAACTCCTTCGTCCATGAAACGGAAAGCCAGGTGATCCTGAACGGCTCCTACGACATTGGTTTCACGCTTGACCTGGCGTGCAAGGATGCCGGATTTGCATCCGCGCTCGGCAAGCGCTTCGGCGTGCCTCTCGCGCTCGGGGATTCCGTGGAGCGAATTCTGGAGCAGGCCCGGAGGCAATACGGCGGCGACGCCTGGTCTCCCACGGCGGTCCGACTCCTCGAGGAAGCCGTGGGAGATGAGTTGCGGGCTCCCGGGTTTCCCGCAAGCCTCGATCCGGAACCGCCATCGGAAAGTTGATCCAGCGAACTGGAACGTTGTCTCGATCTCACTGATCCCATCCGCCCGGCATTCGCGAATCCTGTCGCAATTGCCTGTGAACGCAACTGCACTGACATCCTAGTACTCCAACTTTATTGAATTGATGGATAGAGGGACTTCAGCTTGATCCGGGCGTTTGCAGTTGTGAACCTCCAGTTGACTGACGAGCCCTTTCGGTTGCGCCG
>CAZPXZ010000018.1:0-44833 GCA_964590405.1 uncultured Rhodobacterales bacterium
CGGCCGAACGAACCCAAGTTGGACGGGGCAACGTTCCACACGACTCGTGACGGAACGGCGCTCATCCTCGGAAGCAGTGCGGCGTGGGGCCGGGCGGCTGAGACAGCGGGAACGGATGCCGACGTTGCGCGCACAGCGGCGCAGCGTACGGCGGCCTTCTACACGGGCAACACGGTCGCGCCGGATTGATGCACGCTTTCGACGTGCTCCGCGAGCCAGAGCGCTTCTAGGCGCCGTTTCCGTTCAGGGTTCAGACCGCCGCGAATTTCGCGGCGGCGAACTGGAGGCCCGCAGTCGGGGAGAACCCGGATGTCGAAGCCTCGCTCACGCCCTTCCTGCGCGGCATGCCGGTGCTGGTCGCGGAACCCGACCCGAATCCGCTGCTCAGGCTGCTGAACGGACTGTTCGTCCTCGAGGCGGACCTAGGCGACGCGGCGCTGCAGATCCTGAACCCGTCTGGGCGAGTGTTCGGATCCGCAGACAGGAACGTCGCGAAGTTGGGACTGTGCCTGCCGCTGGAGGCCCGCTCGGCCCGGTCGTGGACCTGTGGGGGTCTCCGACCGTCTGCCCCTTCCTCGGACGCGGCCCTACAGGGACGGGCGGATCGCGCGCTGGTGTCGGTGCTGGACGGGATCGGGGCGGAGAAGTCGCATCGCTGGATGGCCGAGGAGTAGAGTTCGGAAAGCTGGATGCGCGCGCAGGTTCGGCGCTGGATCCCGAAGGCCAGAAAGCTGGCTGCCGGTAGTTGGCGCGACCTCGTGCCCCGCCATGTGCCGGAGCCCGGCCGGAAGGGCGAATTCGCGTTGCGGCACCGGCCAACCGGCGCTACCGTCGCCGGCGCGCAACGGCGCTGTATTGGAAATGTTCCCGCAATCCGGACGGTTATAGTAGACACGCGGAGTCGGGAGTTTGCTTGAATCAGCTTGCGCTTTCATGACCGACGGGAGCGGCTCCGAGACAACCTTTTGGAATTGAAGGACAAACCGAATTTCTTGTCAGAACATGACACAACCCATCCGGGGCAGCCGCGGGAGGATTGCGTTCCTCTGGCCCGCTGACGGTCGGAACGACGACGAGTTCTGGAATTTCCTGCCGGACGGCGTCGCCCTGCTGACCGCGCGGTATCCAGTGCAGGGCGGTCTCGACCTCGAGGATGTAGACGCGGATGCGAACCCGGATGCCATCCGGCTTGCCGCACGGCTCCTGCGGCATGTTCCCATCGATGTCGGGGTGATCGGCGACTGCGCCGGTAGCGCGGCTGCCGGGCCGAACGGGGCCAGCGCCATGGCACGTGCGGCTGCGGAGGAACTCGATGCGCCAGCGGCTACGATGATTCAGGCAATCGAGGTAGCGCTGCGAACGCTCGGCGCCAACCGCATTGCGATGGTGGCGCCCTATTCGCACGAAGTCACCCAGTGCATCAACATCTATCTTTTCGTGAACGGATTCAAGGTAGTTCAGATCCGCTCCATGGACGCCGACAGCGAGGCGGACATCGGCGACCTTCCCCCCGAATACTGGGCAGAAGAGGCGAAGCGTGCCTGCCGGGAAGATGCGGACGCAGTCCTGCTCGCCGGTGGCGGCATCCGCATCGCACCGGTTGTCGAGGAACTCGAGTCAAGCCTCGGTGTCCCGGTGGTCAGCGGCCCGGCGGCACTGATCTGGACCGCCTGCCGGCTCATGGAGGTCGACACCGCGGACGCCGGGCCCGGGCGTCTCTTCAGGACACCATGAGCAGCCGCCCGTCCGACGGGGAGACCTTTCGGCAACTGGAGTCACAGGCAACCAAGGCATTTTCCCTCCTGGACGATCCACCGGTGTTCGTCTCCGGATCCGGAGTCCGGCTGACCGCCTCCGACGGCCGGCAATATCTCGATTTCGCCTCCGGGTCGGGGACATCCAGTGTCGGCCATGGCAACACGCCGGTACTGGAGGCGGTGCGCAACCTGCTGGACCGCGGACTGACCCATCTCGGCCCGCATTTCCACGCGGATGTCCAGGCGGACTTCTATCGTCTGCTCAAGGAGCATCTCCCTCCGGAGTTGACAAGGCTGCATCCCGCGACGAACGGCACCGAGGCAACGGAGGCAGCCCTCAAGGCCTGCATGCATTTCACCGGCGCACACCGGTTTCTCGCCTTCGAGGGTGGATACCATGGCCGAACGCTGGGCTCACTCGCCGTCTCCCATGCAAGGGGCGCCAACGCGGTCCTGGCACCGCTCGCACCGGAAGCGGAGTTCCTCCCCTATCCGCTGACGGACGGCGACATCGCGGAAGCGGTCCGGACGCTTACCGAACGCCCGCGCGATCAACCACCGTTCGCAGGCGTGATCGTCGAGCCGGTGCAGGCGACCGGGGGTATCGTGATTCCGCCAGAGGGGTTTCTGCGGAGGCTGGAAGCCGCGGCACGCACCGCCGGGGTTCCGCTGATCGTCGACGAGATCTTCACGGGAATGGGCCGCACCGGCCGTCTGTTCGCGTTCGAGGCCGAACAGGTCGTTCCCGATATCGTTTTGCTGGGGAAGAGCCTGGGAGGCGGCTTCCCGGGCGGCCTGGCTGCCGGAAGGGAAGAGTTGATGTCGGCCTGGCCGCGGGGCGCCCAGTCCTCGACGTTCCAGCTCCACCCGGTGACCGCCGCCGCGGGCGCCGCGGCATTGCGGTTTCTGTTGACGCAGAATCTCTGCGTCCGGGCGAAGGCGATAGGAGATCGGCTGGCGTCCCACGCCGCCGCGTTCTCCGGTTTCCCGATGGTTTCGGAACTCCGCGGCGTCGGAGCGATGTTCGGTCTTGCCTTCCGTTCCGTTGACGGCATCGAAGCCGGCGTACTGGCTCGGCGCGTGCGGCGCCAGGCGATTCAGCAAGGCCTGATCACCTGGGAATGCGGCCGGGGTGGAGAGGTGATCGGCCTGATCCCGCCTCTCACCGTGTTGGACGCCGATCTGGACGCGGCCTGCGAAATCCTCCTTCGTACCGTTCGCACCTGCTCTGCGTGAAGCACGGGTTGCAGCCGCTGCCCTGACCGGGAAGGCGTACCGGAGAAACCGCCACATCGTGGGTTAACTGAAAATACCCTCAATGGCTCAGTGCCACGCCACGCAGGGCTGTCCAGCCCCCGCCGCGAATCGCGGTTATCAATGTTACATGGTCCGCGAATCAAATTGCCGCGAAGAACGGCTGGGCAGGCGGTCGACCGCGCGACAAGAATCGAACCGTTTCGTTGCGATATTTGAAGTGCAGGGTGTCCCGACACAATACGACAGAATTTTCGGGTTGTTCTGCTCTTGTTCGCAAAGTGTATGCCGTTTGCCCGTGTTCCGTTCGCATTGCCGAACGGTTGGCTTGTTCGGTCGGTGCAGTACGCAGCTTGCCATTCGGAAAGATCGACGCAAGGCTTGCGGCAGGTGGCCCGGTCACGCCGTATCTGGCGGTTCGTTGTCATGCCGTGGGAACGGCCATGAAGACAATGCCCGCTCTGGAAGCGGATTCACGTGAGTGAGTGGCAGGATGAGCAGTTCATGCATTCATCAGTGACCTCGGGAGTGGCGATTTGGCGTTTGGCGTGGCCACTTTCAACTCTCTGGTGCCACATGCATCATGAAATCCGGGATGATTGATGACCGCGCAATTCCTCGAGGAAGTCCTGGAGGCCACCGGTTACCTGGAGCGTGGTCAACCCGCGGTCGGTGTTGAGATTGGACCAGGGGCTTCATCGGATCGCCGCCTTTCGCGGTTTGAGCCCGACGCCAGGTGGCGAAGCGATACCGGGCTGACGGTCTACTTCAAGTACCGACAGGAAGACTCGAGCGCCGAGGACGTCGCCAAGTGGCACCGTGAAATCTGGAACCAAGGATTCGCGCCCCTCCTCTGGGTCGTATCACCGGACCGGGTTTGCCTATACAACGGATTCAGCCGCCCCGGCGATGCTGCGGACCCTGCCGAACACCTTCTGGAAACCTTTCTGCGGGTAGACGAGCAATTGACCAGGCTCGATGCGTTGGCAGGGCGGTTTGCCATGGAGACGGGCCAGTTCTGGGAACATCATCCCGCGATCGACCGCAGGAACAGTGTCGACCGCCAGTTGCTGAATGATCTTCGCGCACTTGAGCGAGACCTTTCGCGCGATGGTCTGGACCCGGTTCAAGCCCAGGGACTGATCGGACGGTCCATATTTGCACAATATCTGATCGATCGATCAATCGTGACAAGCGCTTTCCTTACGAAGGCATACGGACAGGACTCCCTCTCCGAGATACTTCGCGACCCGTCTGCCACGGCCAAAATGTTCGAGTGGCTCCGGGACACGTTCAATGGTGACATGTTTCCGCTGGATGAACCTGCCTTGCCGGACACGCGTCATCTCGCACGCGTGGCAAATTTCCTGGATGCCGTCGATCCGGAAACAGGGCAGGGTTCCCTGTTCCCGTATCAGTTCGACGTGATCCCGGTGGAACTGATCAGTTCGATTTATGAGCAGTTCGCGCATTCCGATTCCACGATCAACACAAGAGGAACTGCACGAGATGTGCATTACACGCCGCTCGCGCTGGTCTCCCTGATCCTCGACGAAATTTCGGATGGACTGACGGGAACGGAGACTGTCCTCGACCTGAGTTGCGGTTCGGGAGTATTCCTCGTTGAGTCATTACGCAGGCTTGTTGCACTCCGGGCGGGGGACAACAAGCCCAGCCGGGAAGTGATTCGGTCAACGCTCTACAGACAATTATTCGGCGTCGACATCAGCGAATCCGCCATCCGGGTTGCAGCGTTCAGCCTCTATCTGGCGGCTCTTGAACTCGACCCCGATCCGGCCCCTCCCGAAACATTGACATTCGAGCCGCTGCTCGGCAGGACGCTGATCGTCGGAGATGCCTGGGACGATAACTTGCCGGCAAGGTGGCGAAATCTGCCGTCCCGCTTGTCCGGCCCCGGCAAGTTTGACGTAATCGTCGGCAACCCGCCCTGGAGTTACCCGGGCGGGAAAACCCGAGCATCAAGGATGCGTACCCAAAGATGGGAGACAGCCCGCTCGCCACGCGGAACCAGCTTGGATTTTCTTCGCCGAGCGATGGCGTATTCGCACGGGAAGACCCGTTTCGGACTCGTCTTGAGTGCTGTTCAATTCTTCAGCCGCAGCGGCACCGGAATCGGTTTCCTGCAGGAACTGATCAAATCGCTAACCCCCCTTGCCCTGGTGAACCTTTCCTTCCACTCCGACTGGCTCTTCCCGCGAAGCAACCAACCTGCAATGATCCTTCTGGCAAGGCATCGCACCAGACCAAGCGGCGAAATCACCGCCGTACAGGTCCCGTGGTCACCAGCCAGCAGGCGAAGCCACATGTTCGAGATTTCGCGCAGTGACATCATCTGCCTGTCACTCGCCGAGTGGTTGCGTCGACAGGATCTCCTCAAGGCCGCGTTCTTCGGAACACCGCGAGACATGGCGCTGCTCGAGAAGATCTCATCCATCCACGCACCACTGTCGGTACGGCTACGCGCAATGGGCAGCAAGTTCCGGGCCGGACTCACGGCCGGAAACGGCAGTAAAGACGCAACATTCCTTCATGGTCTGCCTCTGCTCACCAAATCGGATGCCGTTCCCCTGTCCAGCCCGAAGGAGTTACCTCCATTTACCCGTGAGAACGCGGCATGGCCGCGCAATCGGGACACGTTTCGGGCACCATTACTGTTGGTGCACGAGTATCTGAAGGACGGTCGAACGAGCGCATGCACCGCTGAGCGAGATCTCGTCTTCACCAATACCTTCTTCGGCGCATCGCTGCCGGCAGAGCAGGCTGAAACCGCCAGGATGCTTGCGCCAATCCTCTGTTCGTCTCTCGCTTCCTGGTTCTTCCTGATGACTGGATCCACATTCGGTGTATCCAAGCGACGCCTGCTGCTTCGCGACCTGGAGCAACTGCCGGTACCGGATCTCCTGGAGGCAAGACGCTCGCCGGCGGGAAGGCGTCTGGTGGAGTTCGTCCGCAATATGCCGCCGGGTCCGCTCTCCCCGGATGGGTGGCAGAAACTCGATGAAATGGTCTTGGACCTGTACGAGCTGGAACCGGACGAACGCATCGTTGTAAGAGACGGTTTGTTACGGTCGAGATGGCAATGGCAACCCGGCAGGCTCAAATCTGCCAAAATGGCGAAAACGAAACCGCATCTGGTCGACTACGCGGATGTATTTCTCAGGACCATGGATGACTGGCTATCCGCGTCGAACCAGCGGCGGATGCTGGCCGAGGTCTTCGACTTGCCGGCCAATGCACCACTGCGGGTTGTGCGCTTTGAACTCCAGAATTGTACCGGCCCCTCAATCCAGGAGATCGTCCAGCCTGAGGGTGAACTGAAGGACGTTCTCATACGCATCGGTGACCGTCTGGAGTGTCCGGTTGCATCCATGCTGGTTGGACAGCGCACACTGCGCGTATACGGCCCCGGCGAAGTCGTGATCATCAAACCCGCCGCCCGTCGACACTGGATGGGCGTCGCAGCGCTGAATGATGCGGACGTCGTCGCCGCGGAGAGCCTTGCCGGACCCGCCGCGTGAAACTGCCATTCGACGAGCCGTCTGCGATCGGCCGACCCTTCATCTCGCTTCGTGGCGAAATTGCGGCTGCAATCCTCCGCACCATTTCGTCCGGGTGGGAGATTGTTCTGAACGCAGCAACAGTATCCCGAAATAGTGGCGAAGTGGAGATAACGGAACAGTTGCGTGACGGTATGCGAGCGGCACTTGATGGCGGAAGTCTTCGTTGGAGGAACAGGATAATCATCCTTCCGGGAACGGAATCGCGCTCACGCAGTGACTTGGCGATACCGGATGGCAGGACCGACATTCCCGTAATGCTGATCGAGATTTTCCCGCGGTATGGTGAACACGACCCGCACGCGATCATTGAATGCAAGCGTGTCGCCGGATCGGCAAGTCGATTGTGCAACGAATACGTCCAGGAGGGCATTGGGCGATTTCGGACCGGCAAGTACGGAGCAAACCACGCGGCAGGATTCATGATCGGCTATCTCGTCCTTGGTGACTGCGATGCCGCCGTGACCGAACTGAACCGACGCATCAGTCGGATATACGCTCCCGAGGAGAAACTGTCTTCTTCCCTTATCGTTCCGGAGTCCTGGGTTCGTCAGAGTCGGCATCTTCGCGCCAACTGCTCGACCATAGAACTCCGCCATGCCTTTCTTCCATTTCATTCGCGGAAACGCACCGTCTGATCCTGGGCGCACACGATACGGAGTACCGGTGCGCACGGCCTCGGGTAGCTCAACCTTCTTACCAAGTACTTGCAGCTCTCCCCATCGTGCCGATTCCTGTTTCTGCGCACGATCTCATGTGGAGCGTTCCGCAGCATCGATGAGCCACGACATTCGACCGCTCGTGGATGCACTTTTGCTTATCTCTTGTCGGTATGCACGTTCCCGGTGGTTTTTCAATGATTTTGTCCATTCGCGACGAACACAAAAAAGTGATGTTGTGACAACCGATTAGATTTTTCAGTGTTTCACAGAAAGCGTTGCTCAACAAGTTTGATTCGCTAAGATCAGAGTTCGTTCGCCGTCAACTCCCATCTTGGAAGACACCGATGGACCCGCAGGCAAAACCAAGTCGACCGCGCGGCCGACCGCGCAAACGCGTCTCGGAGTCCGACGTAAGCACGGTGCAGGCACTCGACCGCGGTCTCCGACTCCTCGTCCTGCTGGCGAATGAACAGAGAATCACGCTCTCGAGTATTGCCATGCAGGCCGGGATGTCGCCTTCGACCGCCTATCGGCTCCTCGTAACCCTGCAGCGCCACCGCTTCGCCGAGTTTGACGCCAGCACGCAGGAGTGGATGATCGGGATTGACGCCTTCCGTGTCGGTTCAGGCTTCCTGAGACGGACAAACCTGGTCGAGGAAAGCCGAGAGATCCTTCACCGGCTGATGTCGGAGACCGGCGAGACGGCGAACCTGGCGGTACCCGATGACGGAGATGCGGTCTTTGTCTGCCAGGTCGATGCGCAGAACCCGATCCGGGCCTTTTTCCGACAGGGCACGAGAAGCCCCATGCACGCCAGCGGAGCCGGCAAGGCGCTCCTGGCGCAGCTTTCCGAAAAGAGCGTCGAGAAGCTGTTGCAGAGAAAGGGTCTCCCGAAGTTCACGCCCAACACGATCACCAGGCCCGACCGGCTGTTCTCCGAACTGGAAACGACCCGCGCCCGCGGCTGGGCGTATGACGACGAGGAACGGCATGCGGGCATGTGCTGCATCGCGGCACCTGTGTTCAGTGCAGACGGAATCGCGGTTGCAGGAATCTCGATCTCAGGGCCTGCGGCTCGCTTTACGCAACAGAGCGTCGCCGACTTCAGCAGTGCTGTCCGCCGCGCCGCCAACGAACTTTCCCAGCGCATCGGCGGAACGGGATAGGAGTCTTCCCGTACGCGGCATCCGTTCCCCGGTCTGTGACCTGCATCCGCGCGACGGCAATTGTCGGTAGCGTCAGGCAACTGCCCGGGACCGGTGCGCCGTCGGACATGGAATCCGCCGACGCACCGCCTGTGCTTGCCGGTTCAGGAGCGGCAAGGCTCTCCCGACGTCAACTGCTTGCCGTCCATTCCGGATAGGCATGCAGGCCAAGTTCGGTGCTGTCGATGCCCGCGAGTTCTTCCTCCTCGGATACCCGAAGCCCGACCGCGGCCTTGATGGCCAGCCAGAGGATCGCGCTGGCCGCGGATACAAAGATCCCGATGGCCACGATTCCGATCACCTGTGCCACGAAGCTTGCGTCCGGGTTGGTGATGGGAACTGCCAGGGTACCCCAGATCCCGGCGGCGAGGTGAACGGGGATCGCACCGACCACGTCGTCGATCTTCAACCGGTCCAGCAGCGGTACACAGTACACGACGATCACCCCGCCGATGGCCCCGATGATCGCCGACTCCCAGAGACTTGGTGTCAACGGCTCCGCGGTGATGGCCACGAGACCGGCCAGCGCGCCGTTGAGCACCAGGGTGAGATCGATCCGTCCATAGCGGAGCCGGGTGATCAGCATGACGATCACGGCGCCGGCAGCGGCAGCATTGTTCGTGTTGGCAAAGATGCGGCTGACATCGGACGCGTCGGAAAGCGTTCCCATGGCCAGCTGAGAACCGCCATTGAACCCGAACCAGCCGAGCCACAGGATGAACGTCCCGAGTGTGGCGAGGGGAAGATTGGACGCGGGGATTGGCATTACCCGCCCTCCGATCCCGTATTTCCCGCTTCGGGCTCCGAGAATCAGGACACCGGTCAGGGCCGCCCAGCCTCCAACGGAGTGAACGATGGTGGAACCCGCGAAGTCCAGGAACCCCAATTCATCGAGCCAGCCACCGCCCCATTTCCACGACGCCTGGATCGGATAGATCAGGAGAGTAAGGACAATGGTGAAGATGAAGAACGGACCGACGCGCATCCGCTCCGCAATTGCCCCCGAAACGATGGAAGCGGTGGTCGCACAGAAAACCAGCTGGAAGAAGAAATCGGACCCGAGCGCCGCGTAGCCGATATCTTCGGCTTCGGCCGTCGCGCCCGGACCGGGTAGCGAGGCCGAACTCAGCCCTCCGAGGATTCCATCCAGGAGCCAACCATCCCCGGGATACATGAGATTGTAACCCAGGATGAAATACGCCAGGCTGGAAATCGCGTAGATGCCAACACCCTTCAGGCACTGCGCCGCCGCGTTGCGAGTGCGAACGAAGCCGGCCTCCAGCATTGTGAAGCCCGCTGCCATCCACATGACCAGAAAACCGCCAACCAGGAACAACAGGCTGTTGAAGACAAATGTCGACTCCTGGGGCACCCCCGCAACATCCTGAGCCAGGGCTGTTCCCGGCATTGCCGCCAACGCGGCAAGAGCCGCAATTGCGGCAAATTTACGATTCATCGTCTACAACCTCCTTGTGATTCTGCATTCCTGCACGCCACGATTTCCCTGCGGGCGCGATGCCGCATGCAAGGCCTCGCTTCCAAACAATGTGGCTACCGGATTTCGCCGGCTGTCCACCCGTGCATCCCTTTCCGGAACATCGGGATCCACGATGTGTCGCGAGAGTCCGGAATCTCCAGGCCGGACTGCAACCTTGCCATGTCCGACAGGAGCCCGGCAATTCATCTCCCCGCGCCATTCTCGATTCACGTCCGCCAAGACCCGACGCGCACACAAACTCCAATCCACGATTTCGGCCATCACGACAGTACGCTGTTCGGAATGCCGCGACGCGATCATCCCCACGACACGGTTCGATATCCCCTGCCGAACGAAAGCCAATCGCGTCTCCCGATCTGCCATTCCATCCGATGCCCGTTCTCCTGCCGGCCGATCGTTTCCGACCGGAGTCCCAGGAAGGATCCGGACATTCATGCGGCTGTACCCGTACAGCGCCTTTGCTGCGACCTAGAGGACCTCGTCTCCCTCCTCGCCGGTACGAATGCGTCGTGCCCGTTCCACGCTGGACACGAAGATCATTCCGTCCCCGAACTTCCCGCTCTGTACCGTATCCACGATGGTGTCGATTGCCTGGTCAACCATGTCGTCCCTCAGGACGACCTCGATCTTTACCTTCGGCAGGAATTCCACGACATATTCCGCACCGCGGTACAATTCGGTGCGACCGCGCTGCCGACCAAACCCCCTTGCCTCGATGGCGGTCAGGCCCTGAACTCCGATGTCCTGGAGCGCATCCTTCACTTCATCCAAGCGAAATGGCTTGATGATCGCTTCAATCTTCTTCATGGCCGCATTACTCCACTTCGCATCTGTGCAAGGACGAACCCCTGCTATTTCGCAGCTGCAGCATAACAATATCTTTCATTTTGTAAAGATTTTTCAAAAAATGTCTGGAAAAGACAGTTTTGATCAAATTATCAGATATTTATTTACCATACATCTTTTGTCGAAAAATCTACTCATGGAATGGTGCAACGCACACTTCCCCCGTGGCGATACGTCTGCAGGCTCGACTGTCTCCCGAGAATCAGAGCCCGAGAGAATCGATTCGCGTGGTTGAAATCGCCGCGCCAGCAAGTCCGACCCATCTGCATATGTTCCCCGGTCTTCAACAGGAACCGTTGTCAGCCGCAACCCGGAGGACCGGGCGGGTGGAGGATTCGCCATGTATGCGTTCGGCCTTCGCCCCGGCGTAGCGGGTCAAACCACCGCCGGCACGGTACTGTTCGCCGCAGCGTCCTCGCATTCGGTCTTTCGTGCTCCGGTCCGATCGTCTTGAGCGCCGTGATCCGCTCGCCAGAAACCGCCCGTCGGTCATGCTGACCGATTTCACCGCACCCGGGTTCGGACGCGGTTGTGACCGATCCCGGATTGGCGGTATCGTGTGATCTGGACGTGCCGCTACGGGCCAGGATTTCCGTCAGCGCCCGGGTAACGCATGCCTGAACAGAGTTCCGCGGGATCGGTCATGCGGGCGAGCCTGACCGAAATGCCATGGCCAGCGCGCTGACACGGATTGCGTTGATCACCTTCCTCGGTTTGGCGGCGGGGACACTGGCTTCGCTGGCCGCAATCGCGTTCGTGGAACTTGTCGCCGTCCTGAACGAATGGCTCCTGATTTCGCCGCGCAGCCGTTTCATGATGGGGGACTCCCCCTGGTTGCTGCTCGCCACGGTCTGCGTGCCGGCGGCCGGGGGGCTTGTCGTCGGCATTGTCCTTCGTTTCATCCCGGAGCGGCGTGCCCACGGTCCTCCGGACATCATCCGAACCGTCCAGGGGCTGGACGGCCGGATTCCGCCGCGTGCCGGATTCCTGTCGGCGCTTGCAAGCGTCGTGTCACTCGGAGCCGGTGCGTCCGTCGGACAGTACGGTCCGCTGGCGCATCTCGGCGCAACACTCGGCTCGCTCATCGCCCGCGTCCATCCGCACAGCCGGTGGATGGCGACCGTGGGGGTCGGATGTGGCGTCGCTTCCGCGATTTCCACCGCGTTCAACGCTCCCATCGCGGGGATCATCTTCGCCCACGAAGTCATCCTCCGGCACTATTCGCTGCGCGCGTTCGCACCCATCACCGTCGCCGCGACGATGGGATACGTCGTCGCCAATGTCGTTTTCGAGCGCCCACCCTTGTTCCGGGTGGAAGCCGTTCGCGTAGGGTTTGCACCCGAGTTTCTGGGGTTCATTCTGATCGGCGCCTGCGGCGCAATTGTCGCAGTGCTGTATATGCGCGCCATCCTCTATGCGAACCGGCTCGCCCGGAAGCTGCCGGTCGCGGATTTCCTCAAGCCGATGCTGGCCGGGGCTGCCCTGGGCCTGACCGCTCTCTGGTTGCCCGACATACTCGGAATTGGCAAGGAGACGCTGCGTTTCGCCGTGATCGACCACGCTTTCGTCCCGGGGGAACTGGCGTTGGTGCTCGTTGCCAAGATCCTGGCCACTGCCATCTGCATCGGGTTCGGTTTCGCGGGTGGCGTGTTCAGTCCCGCCCTGCTCATCGGCATTCTGTTCGGTGCGCTCGCCGGCAACGGTGCTGAACTGCTCCTGGGCGACGTGCGTTCGGATATCGCCATCTACGCGATCTGCGGCATGGTTGCCGTGACAAGCGCTGTCATCGGCGCGCCCCTGACGACAATCCTGATCGTGTTCGAACTGACCCGAAACTATGATTTGGCAACCGCGGCAATGGTCAGCGTCGTCTTCTCGAACCTGGTCTCGTACCGGGTTTTCGGGCGCTCCCTGTTCGATGTGCAACTGAACATGCGGGGATTCGATCTTTCCTCCGGCCGTGACAAGGTGGTCCTGGATCACCGCAGCATTGAGGACTATGTCTCCCGTGACTACGTCTCCCTGACTCCGGACATGTCTCTCCGCGAGGCAAGGCTGGCCTTGCTGAAGGCACGGAGCCACCAGGGCTACGTCGTAGATGGCAGCGGCGACTACCACGGATCGTTGCGACTCGAAGACATCCTGACGGGTGAGGAGAGAAGAGGAAGCGAGTCCGCGGTCGGTCGGCTCGCAAAACGCGACGCACTGATCCTCACCGCAGGGACATCGATCTGGAGGGCGATGGCGGAAATGGGTGACTTCGTCGGCGAGAGCATCCCGGTTCTGGAGGAAGACGGCGAGAATCGCATGCTTGGTGTCGTGTTCGAAGCGGCGATCGTAAAGGCCTATATGGATACGATGAACGAAATCCGTCGGGACGAGAATGCGGGAGCATGACGACTCGGGAACGAACGGCCATGGCACCCATCTGGAACCAGTCGAACCGATTCAGGGCATGCCGGTTCGCCGCAATCGGCATCGCAATGCTGTGTCTTTCTGGAATTGGGGCGGATCCATCCCGGGCACAGGACCGAGCAATTACCGTGGCGACCTGGGGTGGGGCCTACGAATACAGCCAGTTGAAGGCGTATTTCGAGCCGTTCACACGCGAGACGGGAATTCGGGTCAATGTCGCAAGGTACAACGGCGGAATCTCCGAACTTCAGGGCCAGGTTTCCCGCGGAGAAATCGCCTGGGATCTCATGGACATGACCATGGCCGACAATCGCGCGGCCTGCAGGCAGGGCTTGCTCGAGCGGATCGATCACGTGGCGCTCGCTCCCGCACCCGACGGCACCCCGGCGGACGAGGATTTTGTCGATGGGGCGCTGACCGAGTGCGGGGTCTCGCAAATCGTCTATGCCATGGTGACCGCTTACAACCGCGATGCATTTCCCGGCGAGCGTCCATCAATGATGCGAGACATCTTCGACTTGCGCCGATTCCCCGGAAAGCGGGCGTTGCAGAGGATTCCCGAGGCAAACCTCGAATGGGCGCTCAGATCGTATGGCGTGCCGCGACAGGATCTCTACCAACTGTTGAGTACGGAGCGCGGTCTGCGGCTCGCCTTCGAGAGACTCGACCACATTCGCGATCATGTCATCTGGTGGACATCCACCGATGAGCCCGTCGAACTGCTGGTTAGGGGTGAGGCCGTGATCGCATCCCATTACAACGGGCGCATGTTCGACGCGGCAGTGATTCAGGGCCATCCCATCGAGATCATCTGGGATTCGCAAATCTACGAACTTGGAGCATGGGGAATCCCGAAGGGAACCCCCCGTATCCAGGATGTTCTCGCGTTCATACGGTTCGCCACCGGCACGCGCCCGCTTGCGGATCAGGCCAAATACATCTCCTACGGCCCCGCGCGCCGTTCCTCGATGCAGCTCGTCTCGAAGCACGCGGAAACCGGAGTGGACATGCGCCCCCATCTCCCGACTACGCCGGCGAACTTCGAAACGGCGATCCTGAAGGACACGGAGTGGTACGCCAGCCTCTACGACCGGATCAAGGTGCGCTTCGATAGCTGGCTCGGCGAGGAACAGCCGGTGCCGGAACTCCGGACACATGGCAAAGTGCCTTGACACTGCGCCGCACCAGCAGGTTGCGGACCAGCCTCGAATTCCGCCTGCGAGAGTTGATGTGACATTTTGGCGTTCAGGATAATCAGATCCTGGGTTTTCGGCCCTGGAGCCATGGGATTGACGTGGCCCGGTCGCCGTATCCTGCGGCGAGCAGGAGGGGATTGCTTGCCCCCGTCCGAGGGAGACGATGATGTCGTCTGAAATTTGGCAGTCGCACAAGTGCGCCATCAGTCGTCCGTCATTCGTGAAATCGGTCAATTCCACGAACACTTCGACCGTGGTGCCGGTCTTGTCGTCGCCGAGGCCATCCCGGAAATCGTCGAGCCCGAGGTGCCTGTCACGCTCCGACAGCCCCGGGTCCAGAACGGGTTGAAGCGGTCAGATGAAATTGCTCCTTCCGACCTTGTTTTCACCGACTACCACGATGTTGGCGCCAGTTCGAATATCCAGCGCCTGAGAATTGGTGGAATTGGCTATCCCAATCCTTGAAATTCTCATCCCACAACTCTCTGCCGACATTCTGCGGAATACACCACCCTCGCCCTTCTCTCAACCGCCTCGAGTGCAGTTCCTTGAACTCCAGGCGGGCAATCGAACCTCGCTTCGATCTGACGGATCACCATCCCGCCGGCTTGGAGATCGCAGTGCCAGGCAGTGTATTCGGAAACTGCGCCGCCCTCAGCTGCGCAGACCGTACATACCGCACGTAGCTGGCCGCCTGCCTCAGCTTTGGCGCAACCTGCCAGCACCCTGGGCACACGATAAACACGGATTTACCCCGCTCTGCTGTCACCATTTGAATAGGCGTTCCAAGATCGGTTTCGTTCGATATGACTGCGGCCGCGTCAAACAAGCCGTTCCTGGCTTCGTTGAGGAGATGTACCGCGAGATTGACGTCGGAGCCCTTTTCTTCCATCGCGTGGAACTCGGCCACAAGCGCATCCGCCAGCGGTGCCGTCGCCTTGCGACGATTCTTGCTCCGCCCGCGACGCTGGGGGTAGCTGCCCACCGGCAGCGTTCTGCGAATTGCGCCCATTACCGGATGATTGCCGGCCGGCAGGGTCACCGGCCGCGGAGCATCGATCGGGTTACCAGCGACCGAGAGGTTGGTGAGCGGCCACCAAACCGTCCTGGCCAGGAAGCTCCCGAAGTGTACGTCGACTTCCGGCAGCGTTCGCAGCGCGTTCAAACAGGTCTGCTGCCGGGCCGGAGCGCCAGGGACAGATAGCCCAGACACGCGGGCGATGAAGTAGAGCAGCCTGTCGATCGTCTATCCGGGGGGAAGCAGTCGCCTGCTCAGATGAACCGGATCGAGCCATTCGAACGACGTCTCCTTGACCGCCCCGTATCATTAGGTTGAAGCCATCCACATAGACCCGCGTGCTCACCTGCACCCCCTGCACAAGGCAAGGGCCACTCCGAGGAGCGGCCCTTGAGCCGACAGCACGCTGCCGGCGGGTAACTCAAAGGACTCTAGCTTACCCGGCCCGCACTTCAAGAGACTCAGAACTGCGCCTTGCTCCACACAGTGTGATCGTGGTTCGTGATCTGTAGCGGACGCATTCTCTTGCCTCCTCTGATATGGGTTCTTGCTGGTTTCAAACCCAACATTGAGGAAAGTGAACTCGGCCACACACCCTATCTCGTTGTACCAACTTGAGTCTCTCGTTTCTCGATGTGGTATCATGCGCCTGCCCGGCATGGGCCAGGATGCCCTTGCTGCCCTTGCCGCCGCCACCGAGTTCGGCCAGGCCTTCCGTGGCCTCCGGGCCCGTGTAGTTCAGCGCCGTCGTATTCTGAATGGCGAGGATCACCGCCTCCCCCCGGGGCTGCGGTCGGCAGTCGCTTCGCAGTGCGGCACGAAACGTGCTCCATGGTGATCCCCGGATTCGACAGCATGCGGTCGGCCACCTTCTGTTCCGCCTTCGTCCGAAAGATGACCGTCAGGTTCTCCCCCATTTTCTTCAGCCAGGCCAGGTCCATCCGGACGATGCGGTCCCGCACCCGACCGTGCGTGTGGTCCGTGCAGCTGTACTCACCTCTCCGCCCAGTCCACCTCCCCGCCGTCGAAGGCGCCCGCCTCCGCGCTCCCACCGGGCGGCGTTCCACATGACACAGCGTCTCCCGCCAGCCCGCCTCCAGCGCGGTCGCCCGCGCCGTGCCGGCCTCGCCCCGGTTTCCGCCGGTCCGCCCGACGACCGTCCAGCATGCGCGGAGGTAACGATATCCGCTGTGTTCCGTTCCGCGCCGACATGGGTGCAGGCCGCCGCCGGACGTACCGAATGGCGGCATTCCCGGTCCTCCGCCACCCACTGCGCGGCCATCCGCAGGACCGCCGAGGCCAGCGCAAAGACCCGCACGCCCGGAAGTAACAGGAAGCGGTGATTATGCCGATATCGGCATGATCACCGGCAAGCAGCATTGACGGCGGGCTTGTTGCAGGTGGTTTTGCCCATCTCGCGTCGTGCCACGGCGCCCGGATCGATAGGTGTTGGACTGGAAGGCGTCGCGCCCCTGCAATCATCAAGAATCTCTCCGGTGAATTTCCAGCGGATGGATACGGGTGAATGGGAGATGTCGATACTGATCGACGTGGCGGCGAGTCGGTTATCGCACAAATCACGGCCCGACTACCGAGCGTGAGCGTCCGGGTCGAGCACGATGGTGGAGATGAACTCGAGGACTTCCTGAACCTCCTGCTCTCGCCCGTCCGCGATGAGCGGGCGCGCGATGACCTGCGACAACGCCTGCGCTTCGCGAAGATGTCGTCCGACGAAGTTCATGGACTGACTCCTCAAGCAGCGACAAACGGCCATGTTCCGCTTAGTCGCAAATACGCTTCGACACCTGCGGTTGCACCGCGGCAGTCCAGCAATCGCCCCCGCAACCTGCGATGGCAAGGAGATCCATCCCCGCTCCATGCTGACTGGCGTGTACGCGCGCCGGCTTCCCTGAGGCAAACCGGACGGAGCGCGGTAACATGTACGCCTTCTTGCCGGACGTGACCGGCGTGTTGGATTGCAGACCCCGCGGGAGACGAACGATGGCAGAAGCCACCTACCGAATCGCGGTCATTCCCGGCGACGGGATTGGCAAGGAAGTCGTCCCGGAGGGTCTTCGGGTCCTCGAAGCGGTCGGCGCCCGATACGGGATCGGCTTCGAGTTCGACGAGTTTCCATGGAGTTGTGAAGTCTACGCGCGAAGCGGACGCATGATGCCGGAGGACGGCCTGGATGCCATTCGTGGCCACGACGCCATCTTTCTCGGCGCCGTGGGGTTTCCCGGTGTCCCGGACCACGTGTCGCTTTGGGGCCTGCTGATCCCCATCCGCCGCGCTTTCCAGCAATATGTCGGACTGCGCCCGGTCCGCCTGCTCAGGGGAATACGGTCTCCGCTCCGGGAAAGAACCGCAGCGGACATCGATTTTGTCGTCGTACGAGAGAACAACGAGGGCGAATACTCGGATATCGGCGGACGCATCTACGATGGCACCGAACACGAGACCGTTTCGCAGCAGAGTGTGTTCACGCGGCGGGGAACCGATCGCATCATCCGTTATGCGTTTGAACTGGCAAGGAAACGAACGGCAAGGCACGTCACCTCGGCAACGAAGTCGAATGGCATCAAGCACACCATGCCGTACTGGGACGAGCGCTTTGCCGCCGTCGCGTCCGAGTTTCCGGATATCCGTACCGACCAGTACCACATCGACATCCTGACCGCGAACTTTGTCCTTCATCCAGACTGGTTCGACGTCGTGGTCGGCAGCAACCTGTTTGGCGATATCCTCTCTGACCTCGGACCGGCGGTGGCCGGAACGATCGGAATCGCACCTTCGGCAAACATCAATCCGGAACGGGAGTTCCCCTCGATGTTCGAACCGGTGCACGGATCCGCTCCGGACATTGCGGGCCTCGGCATCGCAAATCCGATCGGGCAGATCTGGTCGGGCGCCATGATGCTGGAGCATCTCGGCCATGCGGATGCGGCACGCGCGGTGGAAACGGCGCTGGAGACCGTGCTGGCCGACGCGGATTCCCTCACGCCGGATATGGGTGGAACGGCAACCACAGAAGCGCTGGGCTCCCGCATCGCGGACGCCGTGGCGTAGGTTGGCAGGGATTTACCGCCGCACCGTTTCTGGTCCTCTGGATTGCCGGAAGACCGCCGCGCACGGTCTTCAATTGCTGACTCTTCGGCACCGTCTGGCAGGTGACACTTGCTTGACCGTCAACGACTGCCCGTGCGTGTCGCGGTACCGCTCGGCGAGAGATGCTGCCGCAGCCCTGCCGGGGCAGAAACGGAATTCCTTCAGTTGGCGGCTGGCTGGCGCAGCAGCAACGCGATTCCGGCAATGACCAGGGCGACACCCAGCAGGTTCTGAGTCGTCATCCGCTCGCCCAGGACGAACACCGCAATCAGTGCGCTGATCACGATCGTTCCCGACACGATGGCCGGGATGGCGACACTTGCATTCGGCCTCGGAACGACGATGCCGCCGAACAGGTAGAAGTATGCGATTTCTGCCGCCCCGATGCAGAGACCTGCAGCCCCGGCCCACAGATAGGCATTCGCGCCCAAGCGAAACGAATGGCCGCCCTGGGCGACCTGCCATGCCAGGAAAACCACCGATGCGCTCAGTGCAACCATCTGCAGGGTAATGGTCGCGAGGATCGTGGAGGATGCGCTGGCAGGTACGACGCCACCGGAGACCCTGACCAGCACATTGTAGCCTGCGTACAGGAAGGCCACCAGGATAATGAGACCAATCGTAGTCATCGCCTCAACCGCAAAACCTCGGCAAGCCGACACGGTACAGGCAGCGGCAGGTCAATTCCATCCGAAGACGGAGAGACAACGGCGTGATCGGACTCGGTGGCCACGGTCCTGATCCGAACCTTCACTCCGTACCAGCTGTATTGCTTGCCTGAACCGCGCAAAGGGATATCGGTCGGGTGTGTAACCGAACGTCCCGGCGAAGAGTACGCCCAGGGCCAACTCCGACAAGGGCACGCCGCCGAATGATCGGCCGTCTCGAAACGGACCCCGCGCAGGTCCACGACCAAACCCGATGATCACGACCCGGGCAATCGCTGCAAAACCGGATTCACCTCGCTTCTGCCAGCCGACTTTCCAGGAGTTCCCCGGATTCGGCCAGGATGGGATAGGCGACCGAAGCAAGGAGCGAATTGACTTCCCTCAACGCCCGGATCGCTGCAAGATGGATATCGCTGGTCTCCACGCTGGGCACGGACCCTTCCTGCAAGCGCCTCAGGTGACGATCCCGACTTCGCAACTCCAGATCTCGCATACGCTCCTTTCCGGAAATCAGGTCACGCGCTGACTCCCGGTCGCCGGACACAAGGACGTTGAGTGCCAGCTGAAGGTTCTTTATCAGGAGTTTGTGCTGCTTGGCCAGCTCGCGCGTACCTTCCTTCGAGAAAGAGAGTCGCTCGGCATGCATTGTTTCGGCCTGCTTCAGGAGGTTCCCGGCAACGATCTCGCCGATACGCTGCAGGTTGATCGAATAGGTCACAAGTTCCATGCTTCGGTGCGCGTCGGCGGACGTCATGCGGCCCCGGTTCAATTCCACGAGATATTCCTTGATATCGGCATGCACCAGGTTTGCCTCGACGATCAGGAATCGGATCTCCTTGACTTGCTCGCGGGTTCCGGACTCGAAGAGTGCCATGAGCGGATGCAGCATGAGTTGCACGATTTCCCCGGCAAGCAGCAGTTCCCGAGTCGCGCACGCCAATGCGAGCCGTGGGGTATGGAGAACCTTCCGGTCAAGGTTGCTGGGGCGCGATGCAAGCAGGTCTCCTCTCCTTGCGTCGTTCGGCCTTTCACGGACGAGCAGGCGGAGCAGCGGCTGGACGACATCGACGAGAGGGAGAAACACGATGACCACGGACAGGTTGAACGCGACATGGGCCAGCACCAATTCCTGCTCCGGCCGCAGTCTCACGAACTCCAGCAGATTCAGGAGCGGGTTCAGCAGGACGAGCGCGATCACGCTCAGTGATGCCCGGAAGAGCAGGTTGCCGATTGCTACTCGTCGCGCCGCTGGCGCAGCCAGTCGTGTCAGCGATACCGGGATCAGCGCACCACCGAGATTGGCTCCGAGAACGACGGCAATTGCGGGCTCGATCGTCAGGATTTGCTGGGCTGTCAGGCTGGCCACCAGAAGGATGGTCGCAATGCTGGAGTGAACGGCAAATGTGAAGACGACACCGAGCAGAAAGCAACTCGCGGGGTCATTCCTGAGATACGCGACAGCGGCGGGAAAAGCACCGCTCCCGTGCAGTGGCTCGGTCGCAACGGCGATCAGCTGTAGCGAGGTCAGCACGAGACCGACCCCCACGAGGATGCGCCCTCCCTGACGAATCTCTCGCGAGGTCCCCTTGAGGAACATCGTGCCACCGGCAAGGAACAGCACCGGAACAAGCCAGGCGAGATCGAGCGTCAGGACCTGGACGATCAGCGAGGAGCCGAGATCCGCGCCGAGGGCGAGCGCCAAACCGGCTTCGGCAGAGATCAGGCCGCTGGCCACGAATCCGCCCGCCAGGACTGCGACAGAACTTCCGCTCTGCAACAGCATGGCCGCCGCCATGCCGAGAACCATCCGCTGCAACCGACCGCCGCGGGATTCCTTGAGCAGGCGTTCCAACGCCGGGCCATACCCTCGCTCGACGCCGGTTCGAACCATGCGTACACCCCATAGCAGCAGCGCTACAGCGCCCGCCAGGTTCAACATGATCAGGAGAATGGACAATTCTCGAACCTACCTCGTTGCGCTTGCGGGATCGCTTTCCTCCCCTCCGCGCATGCTCGGGAACTTCTGCTTTCCGGTGCTCTCTGGGGATTCCAGCGCCGGTGGCGTCATTTCAAGCCGCCGCCAAGACCCCGAACGAGAAATCTCTGCAGGAAAGCCAGCATCAGCAGAATCGGCAGCGAGGCGATCAATCCGATGGCGGTCAACCGTCCCCAGAATGTCTCATCTTCCGTGATCAGCGTGGCAATGAATGTGGGAAGGGTGAATTTCGACGGTGTCTGAATGAAGAGCAGCGCATAGACGAATTCGTTCCATGCCAGGATGAGAAGTAGGACGAATGTCGCGGCAATTCCAGGCGCCATGATCGGCAGTACGACCGTCACGACGCGATAGGCGAGACCGGCCCCATCCATATACGCCGCCTCCTCGTAGCTGGGCGAGACGTCGCGAACAAACCCGATCAGCATCCAGATCGCAAACGGAAGTGTGTAGATCTGGTAGGTGAAGACCAGTCCTGCCAGGGTATCCAGCAGCCCCGCGCTGCGGAGCACCTGGAACAGCGGAATCGCCAGGACCATCGGTGGTGCGAGCTTGATCAGCAGCACGAATACCAGGAACGCCGCATCAAGCCGTCGCGGCAGTCGAAGGCGAACCAGCGCATACGCGGCCGGCAAGGCAACGAGCAGCGACAGGGTTGCGGCACCCAGGGTAACCACCAGGCTGTTCAGCACCTTTCCCAGAATGTCGTCTTCCAGCAACTCCTGATAGTGCATCAGCGTGGGATTCTCCGGCAGGAGCGCGACGGACCTGGAAACGAATTCGATCGGTGGCTTGAACGACGTCATCACCATCCAGATGATGGGCAGCAGGATCACGGCCGCAACGGCGTAGATCGCAAGCGGAATCAACCTACGCATTCGTCCCCCTCCGGAGAATGCTGGCTGCGTAGAGGGCTGCCAGGATCCCGGCCACGACCACCATGATGATCGCCGTTGCGGATGCGAGACCGATTTCGAAGAACTGAAATCCGAGCCGGTAGAGATACATCGAAAGGGTTTCCGTCGCCTGCCCCGGACCGCCGCCCGTCAGGGCGAACACCTTGTCGAAGATCTTGAAGCTGTCGATGGTGCGAATGAGTGCGGCAAGAAACAGATGTGGAGCAAGCAGGGGAATGATGATCGTGAAGAGAATTCGCATCGGACCGGCGCCATCCATCCGGGCGGCTTCGTAGACTTCGCTGTCGATCGACTGGAGACCGGCCAGCAGGATCAGGAACGCAATGGGGGTGGTCTGCCAGAGATCGACCAGCACCAGCGAATAGAGCGCGATATCCGGATCAAAGAGCCAGGGCGCGCCTTCCAGTCCCACCAGGCGGAGAAGGTTGTTCAGATACCCGAAATCAAAGTGATACCACGCACTCCAGATTGCGGTTACCACCATCGTGGACAGGACGAAGGGAGAAACCAGCAGCGTGATCACGACTCCACGACCCGGAAACCGCCGATGCGCCATCAGGGCCAGGGCCAGGCCGAGGGCAACCTCGCTCACGGTGGCGAGAAGCGTGAACCAGACCGTATTCGTGACCGCGCGACGGAAGAATCTGTCTGCCACCAGGTCTTCGTAGTTCCGGGTACCGACAAACCTAGCACCCTCGAACCCGTAATCCGTCCAGAACAGGGAAAGGGCGAGGCTGCGGCCCAGGGGATAAATCGTGAGGGCCGCCAGTAACACGGCGGCCGGAAGAAGCAGCAGGATCGCGGTTCGACGCGATGCAGTCATGTGTGGGATGCGGGGAGAGTGGCTCCCCCCGCTCCGAATTCGGGATTACTGCTCCAGTATACGCGCAATCCGCCGCTCCGCTTCCGCGATGGCATCGGCGGCCGTCATTTCCCCGATCAGGGCAAGTTGCAGGAAGTCTCCCAGTACAGTCTCGATGCGAGACCATTCCGGCGTGCGAGGACGCGGTTGCGCCTCCTGAAGTGCCGCAATCTGCGCCGGGTACCAACGATACGCCGATACGACGTCTTCGTCGGCATACACGCTGGCCCGGGTCGGCGGCGTTCCGACTTCAAGTGCCAGTCGCTTCTGCATTTCCGCCGAGGTCAGGAAGTCAATGAATCCACGTGCCAACTCCTTCCGTTCGGATGTCGACGGAATGGCGACCAGCCAGGTCCCGAGCATGGGGGCCGGGCCTTCGACCTGCCCCGGAGCCGCCATGATCTCGATTTCGCCTGGAACCCTCGACTTTTCCGGATCATCCATCGAGGGAACCCAGGATGGCCAGACCTCGATCGACATTGCGGTAACACCTTGCTGCAGCGCGTCCCGGACCTCCGACGAGTTGTACGTCTCGACGCCCCGGGGCGCGTATTTGGCGAGTTCCAGGTACAGATTCAGTGCTTCCACGGCATTCTCACTGTTGAGCGTCGCGTTGCCGTCCGCATCGATGATCCGGGCACCATGCGACCAGAGAATCGGCAGGAAGCCGGTTACGATGGGATTTGCCTTCTTGCCGCGGAACACGACACCGGAGACCCCTTCTTCGGCTTCGGACACGGTTCGGGCCGCATTCAGGACATCAGTCCAGCTCCCGGGCGCGGAAAGACCATGCTTCTCGAACAGCGTCCGGTTGTACGCAAAGAGTTCGACATTGCCGACGAACGGAACGGCAAAATAGGGCCCGCTTCCGACCGGATAGCGGGAAACGTCCCGCGCCGGAGCGACAAAGTCCTCGTCGACCCCTCCGCCGATCTCGTCAAGATTTGCGAGCCATCCATTCGCCATGAATTCCGGAGCCCAGGGATCATCGAGCATGATCACGTCGAAGGCGGAAGAATCCTCCCGCATCGCGATGGTCACTTTCTCAAGCAATCCGCCGCCGGTGAGTTCGAGCCGTTCCACCTCGATCCCGGGATTCTCGGCCAGATAGGCGTCCACCGCCATCTCCAGCGCCGTGGCGTAGCCGCCATCGCGCCCGGCGATGACAAGCGTTTCTGCTGAAGCTGCCGTCGCCTGAACGGCGATTGCAGCGGCCAGACCCGAAGCAATTGCATATTTCACGAGATACTCCTTTCCTGAACAGACGAGAGCCCGCACGCCGTCCTGTTCATCCTTGAGGCGCACGCGCCGCATTTTCTGAAAACCTCGATTCGCCTCCCAAAGGGAGTTGAAAACGTTTTCATCATTCCTATGATATCCATGCGCAGACTGCCCGCAACCCGGTACCGGCCGGCAAACTCGTTCCGGCACCAGGATCCCGGTGTCGGGGTGGGCCTCAAGACAGTGGATCGTTCCATTCCGTCCATCGCCAATCACGCCCGTTTCGTGATGCGGAACCGCGTTCCCGACGCCGCATCCAACTGGAATTCCCGGAGGAATCGAATCCGTTCCAATGGTACGATGCCGACCGCCAGTGCTCGGTCTTGCGGGCCCGGGTTCCCGGGCGGTCCCGTGATCCAGCTCCCTCGTTGCAACGAAATCGCAACATCTACCGTAGATAACATATTGTGATCGAGGGAGGTTCCGGAATCCGCCAGCAAATCTCCGACGTCACCCTGCCACGCTTCCGTGGCGAATGTTCTGTCAGGTCTGCGCCCCTGCGATCTCCCGTTTGTCGCCGGGGCTCTGACTGAACCGGATCTGCCGCCGGGACGTTCCAAGGTCACTTCGCGTTCTCGGCAAGGAACTGCTCCCAACAGTCTCGCATCCGAACGAAACGAAAGGGGAGCGCCCGATGCGGTGCATTGGTCGGCACCATGACCCCGACATGCGCCATTGAAGGGTCTAGCACAGGCCAGGAGTCCGGCATCCGAAAACGACAAGAAGCCGCTTTGAAATCGTTTGCGTTACAACATGATTACAGGTATGGTGTCGGCCATGAAACGGGTGACCATCAGAGAAGTGGCGGAGTCCGCTGGAGTTTCGATTTCGGCTGTGTCGCGCGCCTTTTCGGAAGGCAGCAGCCTCGCGCCGGAGAAACGGCTTCGGGTTCGAGAGGTGGCCGAACGGCTAGGCTATCGTCCATCGTCGATCGCGCGAGGCCTGGTAACCAGCCGTACCAATTGCGTGACGCTGGTAACGGGAGACATGTCCGACCCGTTCGACGCAATTTTTCTGGAAGAAATGGCCGAAGCCCTCTCAGAACGCGGAAAGCGCCTCGTCGTTGCGCCCGCCAGCAAGCAGGGTCCGCAGCGGGGAGGCATGTTCCAGGCCTTGGACGACCGGTCGGATGTCGTGATTGTCGCCGCTGGCACCATGCCTCTCGACGCCTCGGAAGCCTGCGCTAGGGTCGGCCTTCCGGTCATCCTGGCTGGACGCATTCTCGAAAGCGCGGGCATCGACTGCGTAGCGGCCGACAACGAGGAAGGTGGACGTCTGGCCGCCCAGTTGCTCTTGCGCACGGGGTGTCGCCACCCCGTGTATTTCGGTTCGGCAAAGCGAAGCATGGCCGATCGTGAACGACAGGAGAGCTTCTCGAGGATTTTCCGGAATTCCGGCGCGGAGATCGACGTTGAACACGCCATCGCCCGTAGCATGGAAACCATATTTGACGACGCGACACTCATGCTCTCTGGACGAACGCAACCCGATTCCGTGTTCTGCGCGACCGATCGCCTGGCGCTCGGCGTGGTCGAAGCCGCTCGGGCCCTTGGCCTCTCCGTTCCGGAGCAGGTCTCCGTGATCGGTTTCAACAACATCCCGGCGTCGGCCTGGCGAAGCTACCGCCTGACGACCATTGACTACCCGGTTTCCATGGTCGTGAAGGCCATTCTCGACACGATGGACCAGCGACTGGCGAACCCCGCAAGGAAACTGCAACGCAAGCGCATTCCCGTAAGCCTCGTCATTCGCGATACAACCCGGAGCCTGGGGCTGTGACGCGCTCCCGGACGGCGGCGTATCGAGCTTCCTGCCGTTCACCGCGACGTGGCAAGACCGGTCCCACCACTGCCGTCTCGTCTACCCGGGAGATCCGGCGGGTCCCCGCAAGAGCGGGGAAGACGACTGCTGCGCCCACCGGCGCAAGAGACAGCCCATGGCCCATGTTGAACTGCTGAATCTGCACAAGCGTTTCGGCACCACGCCTGTCGTGTCGGATGTGTCGGCATCCATCGACAAGGGCGAGTTCATCGTCATTCTCGGACCTTCCGGATGCGGCAAGTCCACCATTCTCCGGATGATCGCCGGACTGGAGGAAGTCGATTCCGGACAGATCCACATCGCCGGCAAGCGCGTGGAGTCACTTCCACCGAAGGCACGTGGTTGCGCGATGGTGTTTCAGAACTACGCCCTCTATCCGCATCTGAGCGTGCGGGGCAACATCGAGTATGGCCTGCGGGTCGCCGGCATGCCCCGCGACGACCGCAACAGCAAGGTCGAGCAGGTCGCACGGCTGCTGGAACTGGATGAACTCCTGCAGCGCAAGCCCAGCCAACTGTCCGGCGGCCAGCGACAACGGGTTGCCATCGCCAGGGCGATCGCCCGCGAGCCCGACGTGTTCCTGTTCGACGAACCCCTGTCCAATCTTGACGCCAAGCTGCGTGCTTCCACGCGCGTGGAGTTGCGCAAACTGCATGACCGGATCGGCGCCACCAGCATATTTGTAACCCATGACCAGGCGGAAGCCATGACCCTTGCGGATCGGATCATCATCGTCCGCGACGGCAGAATTGCGCAAACCGGGGCGCCGTCGGGGATTTACCGAAAGCCGGCAAACCTGTTCGTCGCAGAATTCGTGGGCACGCCACCGATGAATATCTTTCGTGGGCGGGTTTCGGGCTCGTCAAATGCCATGCAACTGGATTTCGGTGCGACCGTGGAAATCCCGTTCAATCCCTCGCGACCTGCGAGCGGCCAGCCGATCTGGCTTGGAATCCGGCCCGAAGACGTGCAGATCGGCCGTGGCGGCATCGACGCCCGTATCGGCCATGTCGAGGACATCGGCGCCCACAGGTTGCTTCACTGCGAACTGGGTGCGACCGGCATCGTTGTCGAGGATCGCTCCAAGACAACATGGTCGCGCGGCGACGAATTGCGGCTTTCCTTCCCCGCATCGGAAGTCTCCCTGTTTGACCGCGACGGAAAGCGCGTTGAGGAATAGTGTCGCCCGTGCGCTGGACTGCCGCTGACGGCATGGCCGGACGATGGGACTCTTGCGGCAGGTCGGGAACGAGACCTGCAGTACCGGAACGCACCGGACACTGTTCCGACCCGGACCGATCGGTGTTTGCATCGGCGCCGGCATCTCCCGACACCGTGCCGGGGCAATCGCCATCCGGACCCGTCCCTCACGGGCCGGGCGTCGCCTGCTGCAGGGATTGACGCTTCCTCAGACTGTCTCCGGCTTGCATCGCCGCGGTGCGAACCACACCGGCAAACCCGCGTGTTCGCCGTCATGCCTCATGGGACATGCCTTCTGCCCATGACCACCAACGCCACAGGCAATCGCCGGCGACATTCTCCGGCAGACTGCCGGCGGCAGGACTTGTCAGGGCACGGAGTTGCAGTTCATTCCCGGGCAGGGCGTTCCGGTCATCCAGGTGACCTTCATCGCGGCAGAACCGCTCCAGGTCCTCAACGCTCTTCGTCCTCAGCCCCTTCAGCCGGGGATCCTGCCTCGCGCCAAGCGTGGCAAGAAGTTCCCCTGTATCGCCTCCAAGCTCCTCGGCGATGGTCGCAACAACATCCAGATACCGCTCGCTGAGAGCACCACTCCGCACCAATTCGTCCCTCCCGATGGGCTTGCCTCTTCCGATTGCCCGCAATTCGCAGAATGTCTCCAGCAGTTCGACACGCAACGATACTTCCCGCGCAGTCACGGGTCCTGAACACAGATGATCCGCCAACGGGGTACCGGAAACGACCTTCCACTGGCCGACGCGTTCAATCCCGGTCGACAGGAAGCGGTGCAGCAGATCCAGGCTGTCCGGCAGGAGATAGAAGAAATGTTGCCCGGAAGCGCCCCGCGACGGTACGAACCGGGGTATCTGCAGAATCTCGCCGTACTCCGCGACGGAAAGACCGTCGGGGGCAGGAATGCTTGTTCGGGGCGGCGGTTCGATGTCTCCCGGATTCGGAGTCGCGATACCGGTGCGGATCAGCCCGAGGTCGATTGTGTCGCCGAGTTCCCGCTTGTCCTTCTCAAGCGACAGCTGTAAGCGCGCGATATCCACCGGGTCACTGGTCAGCAGGACGATCTGCCGGTCCTGCTCCTCCGCGATGCGTCCCAGGCTTTGCACGATTTCGCCGAAGCGAACCGGATCGCTGTGATCCAGCGCTTCGTCGAGGAACATGGGCAACGTTCTTCCCTTCTCCACCTCTTCGGCAAAGGCAAGTCGGGCCGCCAGCAAGAGTTGCACGCGGGTCCCGTCCGACAGGGCATCCAGTTCCCGTCCCTCGCCATTCTGCAGGTCGACCGCGTACAGGCGCGGCACCTTCCCGTCCCTGCCCAGGCGAAGCTGGTAGCCGTGCTGGGTAAATCTCGAGAAGTGGCGCTGTGCCCGCTCGAAGACCCGTGGCATCTGTGTCTGTTCGTATTCCTTCTCGACCGCTTGCACGAGAAACTCCCCGGCCTCGGCGAGCAGCTTCTCGTCCCGGCGATCCTGCAATTCCGCTCTGGCCCGTTCGCGGTCGTCGATCAGGTCCTGCAGGCTGTGCGCCACCCTGGCTGCCCGTACTTCCGCCTCGATCTCGACAATCTCTTTCTGCAGCTCTCCCGCCCTGGCTGCATTGCCCTCCAGGTCCCGTTTCAGCCCCTCCAGCTCATTTCGATCACACCTGGTCAGCACGTCCTCCCCCGCCTTCGCGAGTACCTCGCAATCGAGGTCGATCTGACTCTTGAGTCGCGTAGCATTCTCGAGCCGCTTGCGATATCGCGGCAGCATGTCCAGCAGCGCGAGCAATCCGGCGAGATCGCCGACCACCAGCGATGCTTCGGCGTAGATTTCCCGTATCGCTACCTGTGCCGCCTCCCGGTCCGACGACAACTGCTCCAATTCCCTCTTTACCCGGGTCTCTTTGGCAATCGCCGTTTCGAACTGCGCATTGCGGTCCGAAAGGCTGTCAACATACGACCTTGCCGTTGCGCCATCCTCCGGCGTCGGCTCGCCGTGGTGTTCGAGAATTTCCGCCAGGCCAGAGAGAAACCGGTCGACCTGCTCCTGGAGCGTGTCGACCTTGCCCTTCGCGCCTTCAAATCGCACTCGTGCCGTACGAAGCTGATCAAGAGCTCGTGCCAGATCCACCAGTTCCGCGTTGGACGGAATCTCGTCGAGTCCGAGACACTTTCCCAATTCCGCCCGCCGCTTGTTGAAGGCGGTTTCCTCCTCGGCCAGTCCATCCAGATCGCTCAGAAGGCTCTGCCGTTCGACATCCCTGTCCCGCGCCCGCAGCAATCGGGACTCCAGCGACGCGGTCTCCCGTTCAAGTTCTCTCAGCCGCGCCTCCACGGACGCAGCGTCCCATGCATCCGGACCTTCGCTACCAGTCCCGCCGAATTGCGCCTGCGCCCGTTCGCGCGCATCGGCGTGATTCTGCGGACCACGCAAGAAAAGTAGTGGCAACAAGGCACCTGCTCCTGCCGCCAGCATGAATCCGAACAACGGATGCACTAGAACCGACAGAATTCCACCGACGGCCGCTACCACCAGAGATCCCAGGATCCACAGTCGGCGCGCCCGGATCCGATCCGATGGGGTTTCCGGCTCGGGAACACGCAACCACGACCGAAGTGCGCTGCACGCATTGCGCAATTCTTCGATTTCTCGGTCACCGCCTTCCTGTACTGGAACCCTGTCCAGAAGCGCCAGTCGCCATTCCAGGGCGGACTTCTTCCCCAGATGCCGTTCGACTGCGCCCAGGAATTCGAACAACTGGCTGTGATCGCCGAGTTCGAAATCTTGCGGAATGGAGTCGCCACCGCCGACCGCCGACCATGCGGCCTCGTACTCCTTCCTGCGGTCGCCGCATTCGGTTTGTGCCGTCCGAAGCTCCCCTTCCAGCCGCCCCAACTCGTCGGCCTTCCAGCGCCAGGCTTTCAGATCGGCCGGGCTGATCGGTGACAGGAGACGGCTCTCTCGCCTTGCATCACCGGCGGCGGTGAGTTCCGCTTCGCGGTCGCGAACCCGTTTCTCCAGTTCGTCCAGTTCCTCCTGGTGTCGCTCGTTGGCCTTGGCCTCGTTACCGGAAAGAACCGCCAAGGCCTCCGGCATTGCCTTGATTTCCGCATCCACGGCTGCGTGCTCGGCCTTCCGGTCGGCCAGCCCGAGAGCGCGATCAACAGAGGGAAGTCGGTGTGCGCTGCGTGTCGCCTCGGCAAGCTCGGTTTTCAGATCGGTCAACCGATCCTCCCGGCGCTGCAGCGCGGTCTGATGAACGGAGGCTTCGCGGACTGCCCTTTCCGCGGTGTTGAATTGATTCCGCTCCTTCCGGCCGTGCCGGTCGCCGACGCCGTGCACCAGCTTCTCCACGACCAGGTTCAGATCCAGCCCGCCGGACATCTGCCGAAGGATCTCGGTGGCAATGTCCCGTGTACCGTCCCCGGACGGATCGAGCAGGTCCCTCAGGCGCAGGAAGAAGCAGCGGTGGTTGCGGGATGTCGGCAGGTCCGGCATGCCACCCTCTTCGCCATCGCATTCCCATCGCAGGTTCGGGCCTTCGCGGTAAGCCCGCCAGACCTTGCCGTCCAGTTCAAAATCCGCGGTGAGCGAGGTCCGCCGGGACGGTCCCCTGTCCGTCCAGTACAGCGCTTCGACCGCCCTGCAGATGCTGGATTTGCCGATCGCATTCGGTCCGAAGATTACCTGGATACCCACCCCGGACAATTCGAACTCGAACGGCTGGTCGATGCCGGGAAGCCGGCGAATATGCAGACGTTGCAGCCTCATCCGGGCCCGTCCCGCCCGGTCTGGGACAACATCGCGGACAGCGCGATCGTTCCCGACCGGATGAGAGTCTCGCGCAATGCAACATCGGACAGCGGATCGCCGGAATTCCGATGCTCCTGAACCGGTCTCCAACGCTCGTCGCGGGCGGCATCGCCGAGCGCCAGCCTCGCTTCAGCCAGCAGCGCCTCCGATTCCTTGTTGTCCTGCCCGAGAACCAGCAAACGCCGTGCGAGAAGCGCGGCGGGATCCTCCCCTCGGGCGACTTCCTCAAGATCCAGAAATGTGGACATCCTGTCGATGATCCGGTTGAAGAAAACCGCCGTCCCGTGGATTACGCGGCCCAGATCCTTCCAGTCGCCGCCGCCTATGCGCTGTCGTATGTCGTCGAGCCGTGAGCAGGCTCCGGTCAATTGCGCCCGCACGCCGATTGCCAGCGGTGCCGGACCCTCTTCCCCGATACGACGAACGAGTCCTTCTGCCTCGGCCAGCAGTCGGTCGGGAACATCCTCCGCATCCTCGAGTCCCTCTACCGAAACGGCGACATTCTCCCAGCGAAGCGGAGCGAGCGGCACTTGCGCCATGCGCAGTTCGCCTCCACCACCCACCGTCAGCAGCCAGGGGCCGTGTGGACCGGTCTCGCTCGGATCGAGTCCGACAAGAGAGCCGAGATATCCGGAGGGACGGCCATCCACCGGGGCAGAAAGATCCTCGATCGAGGGTTTGTGGATGTGCCCCAGAAGCCAGGCATCCAGCCCGGCATTGTTCAATTCCTCCCGCCGAACCGGCGCATACCGTCCTCCGGAGGCGTCCAGATCCGCATGCAGCAATCCGACCCTGGGTACCGAGGGCGAAGCTGCCTCCAGCGGACTTGAAAGAAACTGCGCGACCGGGCTGTGACGGACGACACGCTCGCCGAATGACCAGCCAACCACTTCCATGACGGGTGTGCCGTGTCTGGTGATAGACCGTGTTTCCCACCTTCCGCCAGCTCCGAGCAGTGTGAATCCCTCGATGAGAGTCGCCAGTCTCGGCAATGCCTCTACATCGTGGTTTCCGGCGACGGCCAGAACCGGGATATCCGCGTGTCGCAGCCGTCGGATACTCTCTTCCAGCGGCACCATTGCCTCGTATCTGGCATTGGTGCTCTCGACCACGTCACCTGCGAAGAGAACCGCATCCGCTTCCCGCTCCACCGCAAGGTCCACGCTGCGCTTGAGAGCGGCTGCCGGCGTCAGTTCGGTCGCGTCCACGCCAAGTGACGCGATGTTCTCCGGTACACCCGAACAAGCGGTGCCGAGATGGACATCGCCAATCACGATGATCGTCGTGTTCTCATCCATCTCGAACTGTCCGGCACTTCCGCAAGCGGACGGGACGATACCGAATTACGTTTGGCTGGGCACCGACCGGACGCAGAAGATACTCGTGCGCGAAACCGGCCGTCGCCACTTGCCGGCGATGTGGCCCTTCGTTCCGGCACACAACTCGAGCCCACCTACCGTCGGCTGGCTTGAAGCCTCGCCCTTGCTCGACGACGAGAATGCACCCGACCGAGTTGCCGGCAAAGCCGGTGCGCTCCTCGCAACGAGCCCAAGCGGTCACGGCAACTATTGGATAGAGTGAGATGTCGCCGCCTTCAGGCTGGCCTGCATCCAACTTCATGCATCCCATTGCGGTATCGCCGCGGGCAGTCTCCAGATCGTGGTTCCCTGACAGCGTCGCGTGATTTCGGCCGGAGATTGTATCCGGGGGCTTTCGGTCCCGTTTGGTTGTGAAAAGGGGAGTACTGCCGTACGGTGCCCGAGGCTTCCCTTTCCGGCAAAGTGATTCCGAGCAGGAGGAATGGTAATGCTGTAGCGTGCTTCGGGATCCGGCGAGGGGTTTCCCGCATCGTGCGAATGTACTGGAAGCAAGGATTAGCCCGCTCCAACTGGAAGCGGACATGGCCCATATCCGTGACCATGTAGGAGCGCAGGATACGGTTTACCCATTTCTGGCAATTGATCGCCGAACGGCGTTGAACAAGATCGCAACCATCAAATGCACTCTCGCGAGGCAGCGAATCGCCCCCCCACAGGACATCGGAATCCCGTTGGCCACTACAGGGAGGCCGAACTCAGAAGAGATGGCGGAAAAACTCCAGGAAACTCCCCGGCAGGATGAGTTGATCGTGAATTCGGGCTGGGGAAAAAGAGACTTGACCTTTCTTTCATACTTACTTAAGGATATCAGCAGAAAATACTGTTCGACGGAATAAAGGCGGCCCAACAAACGTTCCGCTTCTCTCTGGGAGAAGCCAAAGTTTCTTCGTGCCGCCTAGTCTCATCGGGGCCTCCTCTTCGGGGGCCCCAAGTATTTCTGCTGGTGTTTCACGAACTTCAGATATATACCAAAAACACGATACTTCAAAGAAATACGTGTCTTTTTCGATAGCTTGTGTGGATACGACGGCCGTTCACGGGTCACTTGGTGATTCGGATCAAGCGTATCAATCATGGCATGGACAATGGTTCCGTACTGTAGGAGATGCTGTCTTTCCGATGTATGCAACGTTCTCTCCAAAATTCGAGCAACCGGATTCAACCACCGGCGCGCTTCGTCATCACCCTCGAATAACTCCACAAACGTTATCGTCTCTCGCTTTCCGTTGTAGCGAACCTGCATCTTTTCCCCGATTGCACGCTGCGTAATTCGGTCGACCAGTCGAACTCGGCGCGACTCCAGACAATCCGTAAAACACTGGAAATACTCTCCACGCTTGTCCTTGGACAGAGTAATCGACAAGCCTCGTGCGCGAAATATCTCTATATGTGCCCAAAGGTTGGAAAGAAAGTAGAGCAACCCGATCAGGTCGTGGTTTTCTGTGCCGATCGAGGAGGAGCTCAAACGCCGCAGACTCTTGAAATCCTCGTTGGCCAAGGATCTCAGCTTGCCAACTACCTCGTCAGCGGCCTTCAGCACTGGATCCAGATTCTCATGGAGGGAGTAAAAGTCGGTTATCCCTTTTTTAGCAAAGGGTTACAAGTAGTCCAGTCCAACGGATCCCTTGCCAACCGGGTGCTATGAGGATCCTCATTTCTGCGTCTCCTGTCAAATCGATGCTTGAACCTCTAGTGCGGCATGACGACCCACGGAGGCGCCGAACTCTGGCTTCGGCCGGAAATTCTGTCCGGGACCTCACCTGTTCGGCCCAAACACCACGTTGAAGGTAGTTGCAGCGGCCGGATGCCGTCTTACAAGCGGGCGAATCACTTTCCACAGGCCATCAGAACCCGGTTGAACTCGACAGGGGGACACGAAGCCCAAATTCAACGAGAATTATGGCACGAACATCGGGAAGCTCCCCGGCAACATGGGTGGATTGCGGATCCAGGATTGCCGGAAGGAATGGTATCGGCCCGGTCAAGCCCCTATGGTTCAAGTTCCACGCGCACAAATGCGCAGGGCACCATTCGTCCACAATTGGTAGACAACCATCCGGAGCAGGAGCCGATTGATCCGGAAACCCGCCTGAAGTCCGACGGAGACAGACCGCAGCCAGTGCAGGAAGGAGTCATGTCATGAGGAAGAACACACACGCCGCTGTCTACTATCGCGGCGACAGGTCCTTCGAACTGGAGAAGACGACCTCGCTTCCGCCCGGTCCGGATGAAGTCTCCATCCGCGTCGCCTATTGCGGAATCTGCGGCACCGACATGCATGTCTTCCATGGCAACATGGATGCGCGTGTCGGTTTCAACAGGATCATCGGCCACGAGATGTCCGGCACGGTCGAGGCCGTTGGTGAACATTGCACGAGCGTTGCACCGGGGCAGAGTGTCGTGGTGCGTCCGCTGCATCACTGCGGGAATTGCCCGGCATGCGACGCCGGACACTGTCACATCTGCCATCGCCTGAAATTCCTGGGCCTCGACACCGACGGAGCGTTGCAGGAAGTCTGGACCGTGCCGGCGCACACGGTTCACGTGCTTCCCGGTTCACTGCGACTGGACCATGCTGCACTGATCGAGCCTGTAGCGGTGGCCTGTCATGATGTGCGCTTGTCAAAAGTAGAACACGGTGAAGCCGCGGTCGTCATCGGCGGCGGGCCCATCGGCATCCTCGTGGCGTCGGTTGCACGAGACGCCGGGGCGGAGGTCCTGGTTTCGGAAGTAAACCCCAACCGCCTTGCGATTGCCAGGGAGATCGGGTTTGACACGGTGAACCCGCTCGAAGAGAACCTGGAGTCGGAAGTGAACGCGCGCACCGATGGCAAGGGCGCGGATGTGGTGTTCGAAGTCTCGGGCACGCAAGCCGGCGTCGATGCCATGACTGCGGTGAGCGCCACGCGGGCTCGTATCGTCATGGTGGCCATCCATGCGAAGCGACCGGAGATCGATCTCTTCCAGTTCTTCTGGCGCGAGCTGCGGCTCATCGGCGCCCGGGTCTACGAACCGGAGGATTACGAAAAGGCCATTTCGATCATCGAACGCGGCGGGATCGCCGCCGATACCATCATTACGCATGTCAGCCCGCTCAGCGCGGTTGAGGAAGCGTTCGTGGCGCTCGATTCGAGCCCGACCGCAATGAAGAGCCTGATCAAGGTTGGAGAAATCGCATGAGTGTCCTGTCGTCTTTCGATCTCGCCGGAAAGCTTGCGCTGGTTACGGGTTGCAGGCGCGGAATCGGACGTGCCATTGCCGAGGCTCTGGCGAGCGCCGGAGCCGATATTGTCGGTGTCAGCGCTTCGCTGGAACCATCCGGTAGCGACATCGAGCGGTCTGTGACCGGGATGGGACGGTCCTTCCACGCCTATCAGTGCGACTTCTCGGACCGCTCGGCCCTGCGCGCATTCATCGACCGTCTCGGTGCCGATGGTCTCATTCCCGATATCCTGATCAACAATGCGGGCACGATCCGGCGGGCGCCGGCGGCCGAGCATCCCGATGATTGGTGGGACAAGGTCCTCGAAGTCAATCTGTCGGCCCAGTTCATCCTCAGCCGCGAGATCGGGCGAGGCATGGTTGAACGAAGGTCTGGCAAGATCATCTTCATTGCATCCCTTCTCACCTTCCAGGGTGGAATCAACGTGCCCGGCTATTCGGCGGCAAAGGGAGGCGTGGGCCAGCTGACGAGAGCCCTCGCCAACGAATGGGCCCCGCTTGGAGTGAACGTCAACGCCATCGCTCCTGGCTACATCGCGACAGACAACACGGAGGCCCTGCGCAACGATGCCGAACGGTACCAGGCAATTCTGGATCGCATCCCTGCGGGCCGCTGGGGCAATCCGGAGGACATTGCCGGTCCCGCGGTGTTTCTGGCCTCGTCAGCCGCGAACTATGTGCACGGTGAAATCCTGACCGTCGATGGCGGCTGGATGGGTCGTTGACCCTGGCTAACACCAGTATCCGTCGCAAGGCGCATCCGACCGGGCAATTCCACAGTTCGCCGCCGAGCCGTTGAAGCGGCACCAACCCATCGCGTTTGCGTCCACATTCATGGCCGCGTTCGGTGCGTGCCCGCATGGCACGCCCCGGAATCTGTTCCGCGAGCGCCGCAGGCGCAAACGGACCGCACCGCGCGCGTCCGCAACCGTTCATGCCCGAGGATGTAGGCAATTGCGGAATCACACCGTCGCGCCATGGTCGGCACAGGTGATGAACGCAAGGCCTTCCCTGCTGCCGGCAGTTCCATTGCCGCCTCGCGGAAGTGCCGCGCAAACCGGGCCGCCTTGAAAAGTACCCATCGACCAGAGGAGACACCGTCTCGCCCTTGATCCGCGTGAACTCCTTGTCAGAAATGCGGATACCGCGACAAACCACGGGAGGTTTCCCAGTTTCCCGCATTCCCGCCACTTGATTATTATTGTATTTCGATAACTCTATTATCATCAAAATTAATCCTGAGAGAATCCATGAAGAATCTTCACATCAGGCAACTGAAGGCATATCAGGCAATCATCAGTACTGGCTCGGCCACAGCTGCGGCCGAACTCCTGTCGGTCTCGCAGCCGGCCATCAGCCGGGCGCTGGCTGCCCTGGAAACCGATCTCGGATTCCAGCTCTTTGATCGCCGCGGACGCCATCTTGTGCATTCCGACAAGGGACGGCGCTTTTACCGCATGATTGAGCCAACCCTGAGTGGACTCGATGCCCTCCCGGAGATCATCGACGATGTCCGCAGTGAACGCGGTAGCCCGCTGCGCATTGCTTCCATTGGACCACTGCTTCACAGCAAGTACCTCCCGTTTGCGCTCCACGAGTTTCAGAATCTGTTTCCGGACCTGCGTCTCGAAGTCCGATATCTGGATCGGTTCGAAATCGAGCATTGGGTTGCCAACCTGAACGCCGACATCGCGCTGACGATGTTGCCGGTGGATCACCCTTCCCTGAAGCACAGGGAATTGGTCACGGTCAACGCCGTGGCCGTGCTTCCCGTTGGTCATCCATTGGCCAGCAAGCCGGAACTCGGACCCACAGACTTCCGTGGCGAACGTGTCATCATGCCGGAAAGGAAGGCGAGGCTTCGCCAGCTTGCGGACAGGGCCATGCTGGACTCCAAGCAACCGCTGCCAATCGCGATCGAAACCTCGAGCGAGGTTACGACCTGCCATCTGATTGCCGCGGGTTTGGGGGTCGGTATTTCCGATCCCTTCAGCGTAACTGGAATTTCCGAAGACAGGATTGTCGTACGACCCTGGAAGCCGGCGATCCGGATATCCTATGCAGCGGCGTGGTCCAAATTCCGTGCACTCTCGGAGCGTTCGGAACAGTTTATCGATATTCTCTGCCAAACCGACAATAGGTTGACGACATGCAGGGCTGCCTCCGAGGACCTCCTGCACACAGAATGACCACTGCTGCAACGCCGCCGCAGACCGACACCTGTCGTTCGGGACGCCTGCCAACGAGCTGGTTCGGACTCTCCTTGGGGCTGGCAGGCCGGGGCAGGGCATTTCGGTGCGGACACCTGCCCGCGCCCGGAAGCGCGACTTGTTGGATCGCGGCAAGTGTCGCTGTCTTCAAGAACGATGCCCGGGTGCTGCAGGCATTGGACGCACGCGGAATCGCCGAGCCTGATGAAGGCGAGTTATTCCTCGTCAGCGCCCGCCACACAGCAGCCTTCATCCATGTCGACGGAACACCCTGGCGCGCCATCCTCAAGGTCTCCAGGGAGGGTGCAGAGACCTTTCTCCAGTCCCTTCACAGGGTCGATCCGGAAAGACCTGTTCGCGTGCGTCAGGTATCCCGAAAGCTTGATGAATGGCGGGGCACCGTGCGGGCCACGAACCCCGCGCTCGCCCGAAGGCTTGAGAGTATCGCGAATGCTTCCGGTGCCGGCCTGATGCTATCTGCTGTCGGAACGGACCGCAGGGCCAGCCACCGCTGAAATGGAAATGGACGCCTGAATTTTCCCGGTGAGTCCTGCTTCCGGATTGGCCGTTCAGGGCCGTTTCAATACCATTGCACGCGGATGCGCGAAGACTCTTCTCAATGCTCGCCTTCCCGCGCCGGGCGTTCTAACTCACTTCGCCCATTTGTGAATCCGGGATAGTCCGGGATTCGCAAAGGCTCTTGTCCCTGCACAGAGCCAAAGTGGACGTTGCTCCCCCGCGACACAGCCCGTGAGTTCCTCGCCAGCAGAATTCCTCGCCCATCGGGAAACGCTGGTGAAATGCACCGGGGCCCTCATCAGGGAATACCGGGCATTGCCGAAGACCATCGGGCGGTCGCAAGATCAACCGATCCGCGGTGCTCAAACCGGTACAGCTGTCCCCGGCGGAAGATTCTCGCCCCTTCGAAGTCCCGGAGCCGCTCCATGCGTTGGCCCGGATTCCCCGGACGACGAGGTCACATGACGCGACCCCGCACGGTTCGGAGTCCTTGCGTGCCCGATTGAAGCCACAACCGCATCGCGCTGTCCGGATGCCTGCACCTGCCGGGTCCGACGGATCCCGCAAGATTCCTGCTCCTGTTCCACCTCGATTGGGAGCAGGTATCCTGCAGGCGGTTGCCAATGGCACGTTCGCGGAGTCGCACCATGACGGATCGGTCGCAGTTGATCCATTCGCCCCCCGGTCGGGCGGGCAGATCTGGCTCAACCGCCGCACAAGGGCGCGGGCGCGAGGCGCGGCGGCGTCAACGCAAAGGGCGTGCGCCGCAAGAAACCATGATCCCGGGCAGCCTGCTTCGAACTCCCTATCAACCGCTCAGCGAAACGGATGTCATCCGAATCCACCAGGGGGCGCTGGAACTGCTCGAACGCGTCGGGATGGCCTCGGCGACAGAGCGGGTCCGGGAGGTTTGCGTGGCCAATGGCTGTTCGATCAGCGAATCCGGGCGACTCCTCTATCCCCGCAGCCTTGTCGAAGACATGCTCGCCGAGGCCGCCCAATCGTTTGTCGTCCATGGCCGCGACCCGCGGTTCGACTTCGAGGCACGTAGCGGGAGCGTGAACTTCTGTACGGGTGGCGCAGCCGTGAAGATGCTCGATATCGATACCCGTCACTACCGTCCCAGCACGTTGCGCGACATCTACGATCTGGCTCGCCTTTGCGACACGCTCGAGAACATCCAGTGGTTCGCGCGCCCGGTGGTCGCGACCGATGTCGAGGACGTCTTCGAGATGGACGTGAACACCGTGTATGCCTGTGCGGCCGGTACCCGGAAGCACATTGCCACGAGTTTCGCCCAGGGCGCGCATGTGTCGCGAGTCATTCCGATGCTGGACGCATTGGCCGGAGGCGATGGTCTCTTTTCCCGACGGCCGTTTTGCACGGTGCATGCCACGACCGTTGTCTCGCCGCTGGCATTTGCTCCGGACAGCCTCGATGTTGCCTGCGCGGCAGTGGATGCGGGCATGCCGGTCCACTGCCAGACCGGACCACAGGCTGGGGCGACAGCCCCGGCGGCACTGGCCGGTACGCTGGCGCAAGTCTGCGCGGAAGGACTCGCTTCACTGACCTTCATCAACCTTCTGAAGCCGGGTTTTCCGGTGGTACTGGGCAATTGGGCGTTCGTTTCGGATCTCCGCACGGGAGCGTTCAGTGGCGGCGGTGCGGAGCAGGCCCTCCTCGGTGCGGCCTCCGGGCAGATGTCCGCATTCTACGGAATACCGGGCGGGGTCGGCGCCGGCATGTCGGACTCGAAACTGCCGGACAACCAGGCCGGGTTCGAGAAGGGGCTGACCATGGCGCTTGCCGCGCTGGCCGGTGGTGGTCTCGTCTTCGAATCCGCGGGCATGCTTGCAAGCCTGCTGGGATGTTCGTTCGAGGCGATGATCATCGACAACGAGATGCTCTCCGGTATCCGGCGCATCGCACGGGGAATCGAGGTCACCGACGACACCCTCTCCATCGGTACCATTGCGGAAACCGTGAACGGTCCCGGGCACTTCCTGGGCGCAAGACAGACGCTCGAACTGATGGAGACCGAGTTCATCTACCCACTTCACTCGGACCGCTCCTCGCCCGACGACTGGACCGCCTCGGGCGCGAAGGACATCCGCGAAGCCGCCGCCATCCGTGCACGGGAAGTGCTTGCCAGCCACCATCCCGTTCTCGTCGAACCGGGCCTCGACGCACAAATCCGGGAACGATACGCAATCCACCTCGAACCTTCCTGGAACTGACGGGGGCCGTCATGACAGATCATGTCCGCGTCGCCGTCATTGGCGGAGGTATTGTGGGATGCAGCGTCCTCTACTGGCTCGCAGAACGGGGATGGAACGAGACCCTGCTGCTGGAACGCGCGGACCTCACATCGGGATCGACATGGCATGCCGCCGGCAATGTAACCTATTTCGGGCATTACCCCGAGATTTCCCGCCTGTATGTGGATTCCATCGCCACCTACCTGCGCGCGGAGCAGGAAACCGGCCTGTCCGTGGGGTTCCATTCAACCGGCAGCCTCCGGCTCGCAACGACGGAACGGGAACTCGCCGCATATCGCCGACTCATGCCAATGTTCACGGAACTCGGTGTCGAGTACGACGTGATCGGCCCGGATGCGATCCGGAGAATCCATCCTCTCCTGGTGACATCTCACCTGCTCGGGGCAGCGCACACCCCGACGGACGGCCATGTCGACCCCTCGGGCGCAACATTCGCCCTGGCCAGGGCCGCGCGGGAACGGGGAGCGCAGATCCGGTTGCACTGTCCGGCCGTATGTCTGCGAAGAGCCGTCGACGGCTGGGAAATTGCCACGCCCGAAGGAAGCGTTCATGCCGAGCATGTCGTTCTGGCGGCGAGCTTCTGGACGCGGGAACTGGCGGCGCAACTCGACCTGTGCCTGCCACTCTATGCACTGGAGCACCATGAAGTCATCACGGAAGGCGTGCCCGAATTGCAGGAACTGGACTTCGAGCTTCCGACCGTGCGAGACCCCGAGGCGCCGTCGAACACCCGCCAGGAAGGCCATGGGTTCCTGTGTGGTGTATACGAGTCAGATCCGCAATTCTGGGGCATCGACGAGATCCCGGACGGTTTCACGAGCGACCTTCTGCCCCCGGACCTGGAACGCCTGGAACCCCACCTGCTCCGGGTTGCCGAGCGATTGCCGGCATTCGGCCGCGCCGGCATCCGGACGGTCAACAACGGTCCAATCTGCTACACGCCGGACGGCTGCCCCCTGCTGGGGCCGGTCGACGGACATGACGGCCTGTGGCTCGCGGCCGGATTTGCCGTGGGGATCGGAACCGGTGGTGGATCGGGCCGGTTCCTGGCCGACTGGATGGTGGAGGGCCAGCCCGGATACGACCTGCCGATCGTCCATCCGTCGCGGTTCGGATGCGACATGTCGCGAGAGCGGTGCCTGTCGCTGATCCGGGAAACCTATGCGGCAGGCTACACGATCCCCACTACGGCCGGGTAGACCCTGCCACCATCAAGGGTCCTGCCATCGCCCGTTCTGCAGGCCAACAGTGGAGCGGGCAACCTTGCGCAAGCCCACAAGGCAGCGGCTTGCCGCAACGGTCTTGCCCGCCGCGCGCCGGTTTCTGTTGCAAACGGCGCGCGGCGGGCTGTTTGGACCGGGCGATGATCGCCCGGTTTCATGTCCGGACTAGTTGATCCAGGAATTGACGACGTCCGGGTTTTCCTCCACCCAGGCTTCTGCCACATCCTGCGGATCCTCCCCGTCGCGACCGATACGCAGGATCCAGCCGTTGACCACTGCCGGATCGAGCTGGATCTGGGAAAGGAACTTCG
Source organism: uncultured Rhodobacterales bacterium (assembly GCA_964590405.1). Classification (GTDB taxonomy): domain Bacteria; phylum Pseudomonadota; class Alphaproteobacteria; order Rhodobacterales; family CAZPXZ01; genus CAZPXZ01. Next base: position 42,232 of record CAZPXZ010000018.1, read on the forward strand.
CCGCGGCAGGATTACGCTGCTCCAGCGACCTCGAATGCCCGACATAGACGAGTGCGTCCGCATGCTTGCAGCCGAATGTCGACGCCTCCAGCCAGTCCTCCTGGTCCAGGTTCAGGTCCATGCAGCCTTCCGTGCGCTCCGGTTCCGTGAGGGCAACGATGTCGTAAGCGGCATGCAGCCATTCCGGTGTCCAGTAGTAGAAGAGGATGGGCTGCTCGGACGCGTAGGCGGCCTGAAGCTGGGCCTTGAACGTGGCATCGGAGACAATCTCGGGCTCCCAGAGTTCCGTCAGGCCATAGCTCTTGAACTTCACCTGCCACATCTTGGTGGACTTCCAGCCCGCGTCTCCGGCCCAGTACTCGCCCTTGCCGTTGCCGTCCTTGTCGAACATCGCGGCGATCTCGGGATCGGCGAGGTCCTCAAACGATTTTACATGCTCTAACATATAGCGCGGCACGAAGGCGGCCTGGGTCCCGAGATAGGGCTCATTGACGGCAATGCTCTGCGCTCCGTCCACATACTTGTCCCAGATCGGTTGCTGGTTCGGCATCCACATGTCGGTATAGACATCGACGGATCCGTCACCCTTGTCCATGCCCTCGGCGACGATCGCCTGGTCGCTCAGTCCCTTGACAATCTCGGCCTCCGAGCCAAGCGGCCCGTCAATCACGGCCTTGATGACGTATGCGATCGCTTCCGCACCAGTCCAGTTCAGGTCGGAAATTGTAACCTTCTCCTGGGCATGTGCCGCTGTCGTCAGACAGACGATTGCGGCGGCAGATGCCCATGTCTTCAACATTCTCATGAAACTCCTCCTCATGTTGCTGATATTGAGTTGCGGCCATCGACTGCTGCTCGATGGCGGCTCCTTTCAAGATTTCATTCGGTTGGCCCGTTGCACGACACGGTCGATCATCATGGCGATCAGGGCGATCCCGATCCCTGCGAGGATACCCCGGCCGACTTCGGTCTGTCCCAGGGCATCAACGACAATGAAGCCCATGCCACCTGCACCAATGATAGCTGCAATCACCACCATGGAAAGACTCATCATCACGACCTGGTTCACACCGGCCATGATGGATGGGAGCGCAAGTGGCAGTTCGACCTTCAGCATCAGTTGCCGCGGACTTGCACCGAAGGCGAGCGCGGCCTCCTTCGTGCTTTCCGGTACCTGCTTGATGCCCAGTGCCGTCAAGCGAACCATGGGCGGCATAGCGAAGATCACCGTCGCCAGGATACCCGGTGGCTTGCCGATCGAGAAGAATGCGACCGCCGGCAACAGGTAAACGAATGACGGAATGGTCTGCATGATGTCCAGGATCGGCGTTACGATTGCGGAGCCCAGTCTCGACTTGCCCACCCATATTCCCAGTGGCAATCCGGCAGCCACACAGATCAGGGTCGCGGCAACGACCAGCGACACCGTGCTCATGGCCGTCTGCCAGAATCCGAACAGCGCAAGGTAGACCAGCGCCAGGCCCACGAAGGTAGCCACCCGCGGACCGGCCGCCCGTTGCGCAATGACGACAAACATGACTGCCGTCACGATCCATGGCGTGCCGACGAATACCGCTTCCACCGAATTCAGCAGAACACGTACCCAGCGCGTGATGCCATCGAAGATCCAGCCGTAGAACGCCTTGAGGTAGCCGATGCCCTGATCGATACGTTCCGAAAGCCAGGTATTCAGGTTCACCGGCCGCTTGGCCGTGGATTCGCTCACGATGATGCTGCGGCTTCCGTCGTCATTGCGCGGATAGGTGTATTGCGGGGGCCGCTTGAACCACATCAGGGTCGGGAACTCGGAAATGGTCCAGCAATCGAAACGATCCTTTGCCGGAACACTGCCGCCATCCTGGATCACCCGCGTCAGCTTGATGCAATCACGCTCCTCCGGAGCGAATTGCGATGCGCGGTACAGCGTGAGGGGCGTAATGAGCGCTACGATCAGGGCAGCACTCACGAGGCGCCTGGTGGTGAAGCCGGACGGCCTTGTGCGATCGATCCGCCACCGCGCGTAGTGCCGGTAATAGAGACGGTCCGAAAGCCAGCCAAACAGGACCCGGCCACCGACAAACAGCACGGCAGCTGCGAGGAGGTGGCTGCCGATCCAGTCTTCGTAGCGCTGAACGAGGAAGTCCTTGCCGTCGATCACCGCCTGCGCCTGGGCGAGATCATACTTGTAGACAAGCGCAAGGTTGACCGCCGCCACCATATCGATGCAGAAGGCAATCCAGAACAGCAGCCAATTGCCGCGAAGTGCGGCCCAGACAAAGCTCCCCAGCATGGCGGCAACATTGACATGCCGGAACGGAAGCGTGTCCCGCTGGATCCGGAGAAACGCCCGGGAGTAGTAGTCGCCGGCCGGTCCCGCAAATTCCCTGAACGGCGCGTGTGCCTGGTCGCCGTTCGCTCCTGCTCCGCCTTGCACTATGCCTCTCCCTGAATGCCGCGCAAGAGCGCGTCCTTGGTGACGATGCCAACAAGCTGGCCTTCCTCGGTACGGACAGCGATCGGTGTGTCCACCCCGATGATCAGGTTCACGAGCCGGTCGAGATCGGCTTCCGGATCCGCCTGCGGCCAGTCGGACATGTCCGGC